>NZ_KI911557.1:4191252-4801986 GCF_000515215.1 Methylomonas sp. 11b | reverse complement strand
GTAGCGGCGAACTGTTGATGGAAGAGGCTTTCATTCAGGTGCACGATAAACAGGGCGGCCTGGTGGCAATCGGTCCATTCATCTCGATTGCCGAAAAATTCGCCAAAATCGTCGATCTGGATAAAGGCGTCATTCGCATCGCGTTGGAGCATATTCGACATAATCATATCGAACATGCCATCGCCGTCAACGTATCGACCCGCACCATCAAAAACAGCGATTTCCGGCTCTGGTTGGAAAAACTAATCAAACAAAATCCGGCGGAAGCCAAAAAGCTGGTATTCAGCTTATCCGCTTATGCCGTCGTCAAGGATATAGACGCCTATCAGGCCTTCATAGAAACCGTGCATCACTGGGGCGCGCGGGTGATGATCAAACGCTTCGAAACCCAATCCATGTCGGCGGAATTGGTCAAACGCCTGAAACCAGACTTTATCCGTCTGGCCCGCGACATCGGCAACGGTATCGACAGTTCCTCGCAAAAGCACGCGTTCGTGCAAACCATGCAAGAAATTTCCACATTGCTGGATATTTCGATCTTGGCCGAAAACGTGCAGTCGGATAAGGATTATCGCCGCTTAAAGGCGATAGGAATCGTCGGTGCCAGCCGTTAATAAGGGCGCACTTAACGCTGCCGGATTAGCCGTTCTCTTCTTCAGCCTATGTTGCGGTGTTGCGCTGGCAGCCGGCCTATTAATCGATCAGGGCCTGCTGGATAAAGTCGAAAAAAAATACGGCTCGACAGCCAAGCAACGTTTCTTAGACTGGCAAAGCTTGATCGAGAACGGCAAAGGCTGGCCGGAAGCGACGAAACTGGAACGGGTCAACGACTTTTTCAACGGTAACGTCGAGTTTATTGACGATATTATCCTGTGGCAAAAAACCGATTACTGGGCAGCACCCACGGAGTTTCTGGCCAAAGGTGCCGGCGATTGCGAAGATTACTCCATAGCCAAATATTTTACCTTGGTGGAAATGGGCGTCGATGAAAGCAAACTGCGGATTACCTACGTAAAGGCTTTGGAACTGAATCAGGCACATATGGTACTGACCTACTTCGACTCGCCGCGCGCGGTACCCTTGGTGCTGGACAACCTAAAACCGAGCATCGTCCCGGCTACACAGCGCAGCGACTTACAGCCCGTGTACAGCTTTAACGGTACCGGCTTATGGCTTGCCAAAAGCAAAGGTTCCGGGCAACATGTCGGCGGTTCGGACCGCTTAAGCATGTGGACCGAGCTTAAATTAAGAATGCTGGAATCGCCTTTTTGAACAGCCAAACCGCCCCCTTACTTTACAGCCTGCGCCGCAGCGGCCGCGCCAAAATCACCCGCATCGTAGTCACCGCCGACAAAATAGAAGTGGTGGCACCGCTCAAAGTGTCCGAACGGCGCATTCAGGATTTTGTGCATGCCCAAAAAGACTGGATAGAAGCCGCGCTAAAACGCGTTGCTGGCAGAGTGCAAACCGCCGCGCCACGGCTAGCGCCGAGCGAGTACAGGGATGGCGCGCATGTGCCCTACCAAGGCCGCCGCTTACCGCTAAAAACCACCACCGGTAAAGCAAAAACAGTCCGCATCGAGTTGCTGAACGACGAAATGTTTTGGGTGAAATTACCGGCTGGAATTACCGATGAGCAACACTCCGCCCTGATTCAACAAGCTTTGACGCGCTGGATGAAAAACCAGGCCAAGCAGCAGGTAAAGCAATGGGTCGATCTACACGCGCCGCGCTTTGCCCTGTTTCCGCGCAGCATCCGCATCAAAACCCAAAAAAGCCGTTGGGGCAGCTGCGGTCCGAAAAACGACATCAATATGAATTGGCTGCTGCTGCTGGCTCCAGCCGCAGTTTTGGAATACGTGGTAGTCCATGAACTTTGCCACATCAAACACAAAAATCATTCTCCGGCTTTTTGGCAATTGGTTGGCGAACATCTACCCGATTTTAAGCAACGCCGGCTCTGGCTTAAACAACACGGCGCCAGCGTGATGCAAGGCTTGTAATGCTGAAAAAGCTGGGGTTTTATATTTTTGCGGCGTTATTTATCTTTGCCGGGCAATTTCTGGTCAATCAGGATTTAGTCAGCGGTACACCGCCGCTCATCGTGCAAACCACGCTGACCGGCGAAAACCCTATGCCACGCATAAGTAAAGGGCCGGCTGTGTTGTACTTCTGGGCGGAATGGTGCGGGATATGCCGAAGCATGCAGGGCAGCATCAGCAACATAATGCGGGATTATCCGGGCTTGACGGTAGCGGTGCGCTCCGGCGACGACAGCGCATTACAGAACTATCTAAACAACAAACAACTTAACTGGCCGGTTGTGAACGACAACAGCGGCAGTATCGGTCAACGTTACGGGATTAAAGGTGTACCAGCTGTGTTCTTCATTAACGCCACCGGCGATATTGTCTTTACGACGGTAGGCTATACGTCAGAATGGGGTATGCGTTTTAGACTTTGGCTGGCGGGATTGAGCTGACTTTATCGAAGCAACAATCTCGATCAATGATCGGCGTGTTCAGCCAAATCACCCAAGGCCGCCAACTCCCGCTCCAGCAGCTCGCTATCGCCCAGGTTGAGTTCCACCAATCGGCGTAAGTTGGAAATGCTGTCTATATCGATATGCACACACTTAAAACCCACCCTGTTGGCATCGGCATGGGTTGCCGCCACTTCCATACTAATACTGATTTCTTCGGATAAATCGAATTTCAAGGAATATAAAGCATCGGCCTGACCGGCTAAGGGCTGCTCTAAATCCAACAGACAACCGCGCAAGGACAGATCGATAATTTTGCAAGGATAGGTTTGACCCGAACCGGTTAAAACAGCCCCTGTATGGTAAAAAATCCTGTGAAAACGGCGTTTATCATCGTTTTTTTCAAATGTCATACGCTTAATCCAAGAAAAATTGCATTGAGGTACTGTCAACGACAATCACATCGTTGCGTTGCAACTGCACGGTGCGGTCGCCCAAGGGCTCGTCGTTAATCGCCAGGCCCTCATGCCCTTGCAGGGCGGAAAGGAAATAACCGTCCTTACGCCTAGCTATCACAATAACCCCTGCACCTTCGTGGCCCAGGCGCGTCATGGCTTTCTTCAAGCGCAGAATTCGACCGATATGCATGCCGTTTAATACTTGCAAATTGGCTTCGGGCGATTTTACGGCTTCTTCCAGCTTCTCATTTAACGCCCGCACATCCGCATCGCCAAAGTCGGCAGGCGTGGATACCAGGACTTTTTCCGAAAATTCATCGGTAGTGTTGTAGACGATATAGTGTTTGCCGATGTTGATGATGTCGTTGTTTTGCAGGCTCCATTCTTTGGTGTGCTGATCGTTTACCAACAGCGGAAATTTTTCGTTCAATTGCTTGAGTACGCAAGTGCCGTCTTTAATCACGGCAACGGCATGCGCGGGCGCGACGGCAAGACTATCAACCACTAGGTCATTGGTTTCATCACGACCAATATGCACTACACCAGAATCAAAAACACCTGTATGGATTGCATTGTCTTTAAAATAAACGGTAAATTTCGCCATCTCTGTTGTTCAAGTAATCCCTGCGCCCGGCTAGTAGTATAGCCATTAAAGCCGAGCTTGCAGATTAATCAATAATTATTTTGATATTACATTATTTTATAAATCCAAACCTATGATAGCCAAAGACTATTTGCATGCGCCTAACCTCTGCGCGGTGCCCGAATAAATTAAATATACAGTCGCCAAGCGGCGCGCCATGTGGCAACATCCTCGGTTAGACTTTCCCATTAATACATAAGTCATCGATCATGAATCCGACTCAGTCCCATCCGCAAAGCGAACCCGTTATTTCGCAAGACATCTATATTGCCGGCGTCGACGAGGGTAACGGTAAATCCTTGATCATGCTGGCGATCATCGAAATGTTATCCGGCTACGCGGACAATATCGGTTTTTTTCGGCCGATTATTCAAGGCGATACCGACAAAGACGATTTGATTCAATTCATTAGCCACCGCTATCAACTCCCCACCCCATACGAAGCCATGTATGGCTGCACCAGCGCGGAAGCCCGGCAATTTTTGGCCGCCGAACAATACGACGAACTGTTGAAAACGATTCTGGCCAAATACCGGGCCTTGAAGGCCCGTTGCGATCATGTGCTCTGCGTCGGCAGCGACTATCGACACGGCAATGCCATTTTCGAATTCGATTTCAACGCCGATGTAGCCAACAATCTGGGCTGCCTGATGATGCCGGTTATGCAGGGCGAAGATCTTAGCGACGAACAAATTTTAAACGGCTTGGCCAGCCTGAAACATTCCGTACACGAACACGACTGCGAATTGCTGGCCACGGTCATCATCGGTGTCGCGCAAAATCAAATTGCCAGCCTGCGCCACAGCTTAAATCATTCCAGCGAATTCCCGGTGTACGTGGTGCCCGCCGAATCGTCCCTGGAAAAACCCACCATCGGCAACATCGCCAAAGTCATCGGCGCCAAAGTATTTTGCGGTGAAAACGCGACGATGAGCCGCGAGGTGTATCACTACAAAGTCGCGGCGATGTTGGTGCCGGACTTTCTGGATTATGTGGAAACCGGCGATTTGGTGATTACGCCGGGCGACCGCTCGGATATCATCATGGCCAGCCTGATGGCCTACAACTCCAGCAACTATCCGCAGATTGCCGGCTTATTATTAACCGGCCATCAACAACCGGCCCCGCAAGTGCAAAAATTGATCGACGGCCTGGGCGATACGCCGTTCGCAGTGCTCGGTGTCGATTCCGACACCTTCACCACGGCGTTACAAGTCAGTCAGGTCACCGCCCGCCTGCATTCTCAAGATGATCGCAAAATCGCCACTGCACTGGGATTAATCGAAAGCAACATCAATATGGTGGAACTGCGGCTGCGTCTGTGCAGTAAGGTTTCGCATAAAATTACGCCGCTGATGTTCGAGTACGATTTATTGCAGCGCGCTAAAGCCAGGAAGCAACATATCGTGCTACCGGAAGGTAACGAAGAACGCATCCTGCGCGCGGCGGAGATTTTGCTGCTGCGCGATGTGGTGAAAATCACCCTACTGGGTAACGAAGCCGAGATCCGCCAGAAAATTCAGGCCATGGCCTTGAAGATGGACAATGTCAACATCATCGACCCGATTAAATCGGATCTGCGGCCGTTGTTCGCGGAAACCTATTACCAAGCCCGTAAACACCGGTGCATCGTTTACGATACCGCCTTCGACCTAATGGCCGATCCCAGTTATTTCGGGACATTGATGATACATCTCGATTACGCTGACGGCATGGTCTCCGGTGCGGTGCATTCGACGCAACATACCATTCGTCCAGCCTTCGAAATCATCAAAACCAGGCCCGGCGCGTCAATTGTTTCCAGCGTGTTTTTTATGTGCCTGGAAGATCGCGTATTGGTTTACGGCGATTGCGCAGTGATCCCCAATCCCAACGCCGCGCAATTGGCCGACATCGCCATTAACGCCGCCGAAACCGCACGAATGTTCAACATTGAGCCGCGGGTTGCGATGCTGTCCTACTCCACCGGCGAATCCGGCAAAGGCGAGGCGGTGGATAAAGTCAGAGACGCCGTCAAAATCGCCCAAAGTCTGCGTCCGGACCTCCTGCTGGAAGGCCCGATGCAATACGATGCCGCCGTGGACGCCAGCGTCGCTAAAACCAAACTACCCGACAGCCAAGTCGCCGGCCGCGCCACCGTATTAATTTTTCCGGACCTCAATACCGGCAACAACACTTATAAAGCGGTGCAGCGTTCCTCCGGCGCAATCGCCGTCGGCCCTATCCTGCAAGGCTTGAACAAACCAGTCAATGATTTAAGCCGCGGCTGCACAGTAACAGACATCGTCAACACAGTCGTCATCACCGCGATTCAAGCCCAGGAAGCCGACAAAACATGATGCAAAAAACCCTATTAAGCAGTTTGCTGTTCTGCATGCTGAGCTTTAACTCACTGGCGCAAACCCGCATCGCCGTGCTGGATTTTGAATTGAAAGACCTAACTCTGGCGCCCGGCGTCCCCGCTGAATTGCAAAGAACCGCGTCAATCAAACCGCTGCTGGAGCAAGAGTTAAAGCGCGCCGGCTATGTAATCGTAGCCATACCGGACCAGGTACAGCAAGCCGCCAACAGTGGCGTCGGCTATTTATTCGACCATGCCGATGCCGCCGCGCAACTGGGCAAGCAATTTCAAGCCGATTACATTTTGGTTGGACGGCTACACAAACCCAGCTTTTTATTCGCTTATCTGATGGGGCGCTTGGTCAAGGTAGCCGATGGCAAGTTGATCGGCGACTACATTTCCGAATCCAAGGGCCCCAACGCCAGTCTGACCATCAAAGCCGTGGAAAGCCTGACCACTAAAATCGACCATGATCTGGATCGCCAATATACCCCGCCGCCACCGGCGAAACTTGCCCATTAATCGCCTCACACTTTCGAGATATTCATGAAAATTCTGGTGCTTAACGCCGGCAGCTCATCGGTCAAATACAGCTTATTCGAGATGTCTGATCGCTCGGTATTGATCGCAGGTATCATCGAACGCATCGGCGAAGATGCCGCTAGCCATAGTTATGCGCTGGCGAATAATGACCGGACACACGACGAAATCAGCTGCCGCAACCATCAACAAGCCTTGCAGTTGCTGTTCGAAACGCTGGCAGCTTGCGGCGTGTTGAAGGACCGTCGGGAGTTGGCCTGCATTGGTCATCGAGTCGTGCATGGCGGCGAACATTTTCGCGAACCGGCGTTAATCGATACGCAAGTCATGCAGCACATTGCCGAGGTGATTCCGCTGGCACCGTTGCATAACCCCGCCAATCTGTTGGGAATCGAAGAAGCCATCCGGCAAATGGGCGAGACGCCACAAGTCGCGGTATTCGATACGGCATTTCATCAAACCCTACCGGATTATGCCTACCGCTATCCCCTTCCCGACCATCTTTATGCGGAACATGGGATAAGACGCTACGGTTTCCACGGCACTTCGCACCGTTATGTTGCCGAGCAAGCTGCGCAGTATCTCGGCAAATCGGTGTCGGCGACCAATCTAATCACGCTGCATCTCGGCAACGGCGCCAGCGTCACAGCGATCCAAAACGGCCGGAGCATCGATACATCGATGGGCATGACACCGCTGGAGGGTTTGATGATGGGCAGCCGCTGCGGCGACATCGATCCGGCAATCCATTTTTATCTGAGCCGCACGCTGAATATGTCCAAAGACGCCATTGAAACCTTGTTAAATAAAGAAAGCGGCTGCAAGGGTATTTGCGGCGAAAACGATATGCGGGCGATACACCGGATGGCCGAAGCCGGCGACGAACAGGCAAAGCTGGCTTTAGCGATGTACGCCTATCGCATTAAAAAATACGTCGGCGCTTATTTTGCGGTGCTGGGCCGAGTCGATGCCTTGGTATTTACCGGCGGCATCGGCGAGAACGATGCCTGGCTGCGCGAACAAGTCTGCCTTGATATGACCCTCTTTGGGATTGCGATAGACCAGGAAAAAAACCGAAAACCGGTGAGACCATGCGACAGCATCAATCCAGCCAACTCCGGAGTGGCGATATTGGTGATTGCCACGAACGAGGAATTGGAAATTGCAATCCAGGCCCAGCAATGTCTGGAACAGCCGCACACCCTAAATTAGCAGGGCGCAGGCGCAAATTGCTCTGCGTTATCAACACCGCCTGGAATAAGTATTTCCTTTCGAGGCGCACAGAAACATTTCCGTAACATTTCAACCATATGATTCGAGAGCGATCCATATCGCCCTTCGGGATTATTGCTGTCAGGTTTGTTGTTTTCACAACGAATCAAACTTAAATCACCCAATAAGCCACAAGAAGACGATGTAAAAACTAACGAGATAATATTGCATCCACGGCTGTTATAATATAACATCTTTGCACATCATTCCTGACTGCGTTACTTCTCATGAAAAAAACCGCTGCCCTGATTTTAATGCTGCCATCGCCGGTTTTGATGGCCGAAGAACCTGCGATACAAGCAATGGACGAAATAATTGTCACAGCACCGCTACAAGACAAAAAGTCGGACAGCGCGGTACCGGTCACCGTGCTGAGCGATGACGATTTACGGATGAAAACCGGCCACAGCATCGGCGATACTTTAAAAAACGAACTGGGCATCAGCAGCCAATCCTTTGGCCCCGGCGTCGGTACCCCGGTTATCCGAGGTCAAGCCGGCCCCAGAGTGCGGGTCTTGAGCAACGGTATCGGCAGCAATGATGTCTCGGCAATCAGCCCGGACCACGCCACCAGCGTGGAACCGCTATTGGCCGAACGAATAGAAGTCCTGCGCGGCCCGGCTACACTACTGTATGGCAGCGGTGCGATGGGCGGCGTGGTTAACGTCATCGACAACCGCATCCCCGGCCGCCAGTTCGACAAACTGGTAGGTGCCGCGCTCGAGCAACGTTTCGATTCCACCTCCGACGAAACCAGTACCACCATGAAAGTCGAAGGCGGCAAGGACAACATCGCGTATCACCTGGACGGCTTTTATCGGCATCGCAACAATCTGGACATCGGCGGCAGCGGCATAGACACCGCCAAAGTGGCCATCACCGATCCCAGCTTGGAGATTGTCGATAACCCCAAAGGCTATCTGAACAACACCGGCGCCGAAGCGATCAGCGGTTCGGCCGGCTTGTCCTGGATCGGCGCGCCTGGCTTCGCCGGGGTATCCATCAATAACCTAAACAACAATTACGCCATCGCTCCTGACGGTACCGGCGACGAAACCGTGCGCATCGCGATGCGGCAAACCAAGTACGATTTTAAGAGCGAACTGAACAATCCATTCCGCTTCGCGAAAAGCCTGCGGACCCGGCTTGGATACACCGATTACCAACACACCGAAATCGCCAACGGCGAACCCGGTGCTTATTACACCAACCAGTCCTACGAAGGCCGCATGGAATTGGCTCACCAGGATCTGGGACCGCTGCGCGGCGTGGTGGGTTTTCAAGCCCAGGCCAGCGACTTTAATGCGATCGAAAAACTCACCGGCGACAGCATCGTGCCACGCTCGGACATTGTCAGTTACGGTGTCTTCGCTGTGGAATCTTTCGACCTTGGCGCGGTGACTTATCAGCTGGGCACCCGCGTCGAACAAACCGATATTCGCCCGGACGGTTTTGCCAATCTCAGCTATACCCCGGTCAGCGCCTCGGCTTCCGCTGTATGGAAACTGGATAATCGCAACAGTTTGAATCTGGCAGTGACTCGCTCCTCGCGTGCCCCGCAGGTCCAGGAACTGTTGTCCGACGGTTACCACGACGCCACCCGCAGTTACGACAGAGGCGACCTGGGTTTGCGAGAAGAAACCTCCTACAACCTGGACTTGGGCTACCGCTTCAAAACCGACTGGTTACGCGCCGAATTCGACTTATTCCACAACTGGGCTAGCGATTATATTTTCCAGCAACGCAGCGGCGAATTCGTCGATCAAGACGGCAATCCTTGCGTAGCGGATTGTGTGCCTTTGGTCACCAGCGGACAACACGACGCTATCTTCAAGGGTTATGAAGCCAAACTGATCGTGCCTATGATGGAAAACCATGTCGGCTTGTTGGAGATGACCCTATTCAGCGATTACACCCGCGGCGAATTTCTCAACGGTAGCGACGTACCGCGCATGCCACCGTTACGCTACGGCCTGCAACTGGATTTCAACCGGGAGAAATTGTCCACTTATCTGCGCTTCACCCGAGCAGAATCTCAGCCCCATGCCGGCGATTTCGAAACCTCCACTGCCGGCTATTTCTTGCTGAATGTAGGCGCCAACTATCAAATCAAGGCCTATAAAGACGCCAAGCTCATGATATTCGCCAAAGGTAATAACCTGCTGGATCAAAACATCCGCAACTCGACATCGTACTTGCGAAATTTTGCCCCGGAAGCAGGACGCGGCGCGGAAGTAGGTTTTAGAGTCAGTTATTAGAACCGCTGAAATCGGCGCTGTCCTTACCAACAGCGCCTTTTTTTGACCGCCATAACGCTACAATATAACATCAGAATCACCATGACTCTTAGACACGCCCCAGCTAATCAACTCCCTGTCACCGTGCTATCCGGCTTCCTCGGTGCGGGTAAAACCACCTTGTTGAACCACATCCTCAACAATCGGGAGAATTTAAGGATAGCCGTGATTGTTAACGACATGAGCGAGGTGAATATCGATGCGGCGATGGTCAAAAACCAAGTACAACTGAATCGTGGCCAGGAAAAACTGGTCGAAATGAGCAATGGGTGCATTTGCTGCACGCTACGCGAGGACTTGCTGATCGAGGTCGGCAATTTGGCCAAGGAAGGCCGTTTCGATTACTTGGTAATCGAATCCACCGGCATTGCCGAGCCGCTGCCGATTGCGGAGACCTTCACGTTTCGCGATGAAGCCGGGACGAGCTTATCCGACCATGCCCGCCTGGATACGCTGGTCACCGTAGTGGACGCGGTCAACTTTATGCGCAATTACCTGGAAGCCTTGAGCTTAAAAGAAACCGGCGAGTCACTGGGCGAAGATGACGAACGTAACGTCGCCGATTTACTGGTCGATCAAATCGAATTTGCCAATATCATTCTGATTTCCAAAATCGATCTGATCGCCAGCGACGAGATCGGCAATCTAAAAGCCTTGTTGCACAGTCTTAACCCCGACGCGGAAATCGTGCCTATGGTGATGGGACAGGTGGATTTGCATAAAGTCCTCGACACCGGATTGTTCGATTTCGAAAAGGCCGAGCAAGCCCCGGGCTGGCTAAAGGAATTACGGGGCGAACATACACCGGAAACCGAAGAATACGGCATAGGCAGCTTCGTTTACGCCGCCCGTCGCCCCTTCCATCCGCAGCGGTTCTATGATCATCTGCACGCCGGCGAATGGGATAACGGCACATTGCTCCGTTCCAAAGGCTTCTTCTGGCTGGCGTCGCGCCCGGATCACGCCGGCAGCTGGTCACAGGCCGGCGGCGTGATGCACCATGGTTTGGCCGGTCGCTGGTGGGCGGCAGTGCCGCGCCAGGGATGGCCGCAAGACTATCTGCCGGATATCCAGTCGCAATGGGCCGAACCCTACGGCGACTGCCGCCAAGAACTGGTATTCATCGGTCAAAATGTCGACATCGACAAAGTGCGCCGCGAGTTGGACGAATGCCTGTTAACTGACGCCGAACTTGCAGCCGGTCCGGCGGTTTGGCGACACTATCATGATGAATTTCCACAATGGTTTGCCGATGGCTAGTATCGACGGCTATCTGCATATCATCGGTATTGAATGGTTGCTTATTCTGGCAATTGTCTTGCCCTTGATTGACAGACCGCCCGCAAAACGCGTGCTATCAAAACTCTTTTTAAGTGTGTTGGGCTTCATGCTGACGCATTTCGCCACCCATGCTTTGCCGGACAAATTAGCCCGATTTATTTACAGCTCTCAGCACGAATACCACTCGCTCAAATCTAAGGCACCCTATCGCACATGACTATCGCTATCAGTACTATTGCCGGCGCCATTGCGGCCTGTCTCGCCGTCAGCATTTGCTCGTTGTCCAGCGTATTTGCATTATGGCTGAAACCCGACGTCTTGAATCGGGTAGTGCCCTATCTGGTCGCACTAGCAGTCGGAGTACTCTTAGGTGATGCTTTCATTCATTTGATACCCGATGCCATAGACCGCCACGGCAGCGTCAGCGACGTCTGCCTGACGGTGTTGATTGGTGTATTCGGCTTCTTTGTGTTGGAAAAACTGGTGCGCTGGCGGCACGATCATAACGTCGACACCACGCCAACGGGCGGAGAGGTTATGCCATTGGCTAAAATGAATCTGATCGGCGATGCCATGCACAACTTCGTCGACGGCATCTTGATCGCCGGCAGCTTTCTGGCCGATCCGGCCCTGGGATTGACCACCACCTTGGCCATTATTGCCCACGAAATCCCGCAGGAACTCGGGGATGTCGGCGCCCTGCTGCGCGGCGGCTATTCACCCAAACAAGCCGTACTCTACAACTTTTATTGCTCGCTGACCGTTTTGCCGGGAGCGATCTTTACCTTATTACTCAGCCAGTTGGCAGAATCGTCCTTGTCGCTGTTATTACCCATCGCTGCCGGCGGTTTTATTTATATCGCCACCTCCGATCTGATTCCGGCATTACACGAACCTTGCAATTTTCCCTGCCTGAGCGGACAAACCGCCGCTTTTGGTTTCGGAATTGTGTTCATGCAATTCATTGTATTTTTCGAACAGTTCCTGATCGCTAGTTAAGGAGTTTTTTGTGTTTGCTCGCATACCCTTTCGTCAATCATCCCTGTCACCGCTCACAAGACCAACTTCCTTCCAGCCCTTGTCGTATCGGCCATCGACCCGAACCGTCGTCTCAACAAACTTTGTGGATTTGACGCGCATCTACGAGGACGGCGTGAACTTTTGCTTAATAGAACGACCGTTGCCAGCCAGGATTGAACAGTTTATCTATCAAGCCTTGAAGCAATTCGGCGCCTTGGGACTCAGTCAGCCGGTCAATCCGACACACTTCAACTTTACAAACCTGTGGCCACAAGCCAGCCAGCTCGATGGCTATAACACATGGCTGGAAGATATCGAACTATTAACGTCGGCGTTCTGCGAACTGTTCGGACTCAAACAAGCCGGCTTGCGCCTGCGAACTTTGCAAACTGCCATGTGTCCCCGCTTTCATGTGGATAGAGTGCCTGCCCGGATGATTTGCAGTTACGGCGGCATCGGCACCGAATGGCTGCCGGAATATGCGCTGGATCGAAGAAAATTGGGAATGGGCAGTTGCGGCCTGGATGATGCGCAGTCCGGCTTGATCACCGACCAAACTGCGATTCGGCAGATGCCCGCCTACGCCGTCGGCTTGATGAAAGGCGAAGCCTGGGAAGGTAACGAAGGCCAGGGTTTTGTGCATCGTTCCCCTACGCCAACGGCGGTGCAGCCGCGGCGCTTGGTACTGACACTGGACATGCTGTGAGGGCCGGGCATTGCTGATCAAATTTATCTAAAATTTCGACCCACTCCATAATCACTCGGCTTACACGCAAATACAGCGTGTTAAAGCCCCAGCCTGACGGAGATTTCATGAACGCCAACCTCAAACGCAACGCCGCCGTGCCGGTGACCATTCTCACCGGCTTTCTCGGCGCCGGCAAAACCACTTTATTGAACCGAATTCTCAGTGAAAACCACGGCAAACGGATTGCAGTGATCGAAAACGAATTCGGCGAAGCCGGTATCGATAACGAGTTGTTAGTGCAAGCCGACGAACAAATTGTGACCATGAATAATGGCTGTATTTGTTGTACCGTGCGTGGCGACTTGGTGCGTATCCTCGGGGAACTCAGCGACGGTCGAGAATCGGGAGAGCTCCAATTTGAACGGGTCATCATTGAAACCACTGGTTTGGCCGACCCGGCTCCGGTTGCACAAACCTTTTTCATCGACGAAAACATTGCCGACAACTACCAGTTGGACGCCATCATCACCGTGGTTGACGCCGTGCATGCCCATCAACAACTGGAAGAACACCACGAAGCGCAAGAGCAAGTCGGCTTTGCTGATCGCATCCTGCTGTCCAAAACCGACCTTCAGAAACCGGAAATTGTTTTAGACCTGGAAACTCGCCTCCGGGCTATGAACCCCAGAGCACCGATCAAACATGTGCATTTCGGCCAAACCGAACTGCACGATATTCTGGATATTGATGGTTTTAATCTGGATGACATTTTGAAAATCGAACCGGACTTTCTGGAAGACCTCAGCCACGAGCACGAAGACGACATCAGCTCAATGATCTACCAAACCGACCAACCCCTTGATGCTGCGCGGATTCTGGCATTCCTGAACATCCTGATCCGCGACTACGGCAACGACTTACTCCGCTACAAAGGCATTCTTAACATTGCTGGTTGCGAGCAAAAAGTGATTTATCAAGGCGTACATATGCTGATGACCGAGACGTTCGGCAACCCTTGGCAAGCGGATGAAACGCGGGAGTCGAGCATGGTCTTTATCGGTCGCAACTTACCTAAGGAGGATATGTTAGAGGCCTTGACTTCATGTCGGGTAGGCCTTTAGACAAAGTCGCTGAATCGGTTTCTGAGCAATGAGGCAAGCCAGTTGCTGATTGACGTTGGCGTTCCGGCTTATAAAACAGGCATAATTCGTCATTCCAGGTATGCCCCATCCGAATGGGTAAAACACACTTACATTCGATTGGGCCCAATAAGCATGGCCTTTCATTGAGGAAACGGCTACCACTTGAAAAAGAACGATCCGCGCAAAATCCCCGTTATCGTCCTCACCGGCTTCCTCGGCAGTGGCAAGACCACGCTGCTGAATCGTCTGCTCGAGGAACATCCCAAAACCGCAGTAATCATCAACGAATTCGGCGCCACCCCCGTCGATCAGGATTTGCTGCAACCAACCGGTATGCCGTTGACGACTCTGGCCGGCGGCTGTTTGTGCTGCCAGATTAAAGGCACGCTGGCACCCACTTTAAAAAACCTGTGGATGGCGTGGGATCAGGCCCAGACCAAACCCTTCGAACGAATGATTATCGAGGCCAGCGGCATCGCCAGCCCGGAACCGATTCTGGATACTCTGTTGCGCGAGCG
Organism: Methylomonas sp. 11b; assembly: GCF_000515215.1. Classification (NCBI taxonomy): domain Bacteria; kingdom Pseudomonadati; phylum Pseudomonadota; class Gammaproteobacteria; order Methylococcales; family Methylococcaceae; genus Methylomonas; species Methylomonas sp. 11b. The sequence continues at coordinate 4,787,304 of NZ_KI911557.1, read as the reverse complement.
CTGGCTGGCAAGCCGCTATCATTTGCAGAACGTCATCACTACCCTGGCCATACCGTCGGCTACTGCACAACTGGATAGTTTTGCCGAAGCCCGCGCGCAGGTGGCTTGGGCCGATACCTTATTGCTGACCCATGCCGACTTGAGCAATGCCGACCAGCAAGCCGTGTTGGCAAAACGCTTGCGAGTTCTGGCACCGGCCACGCCCATACTCATGACAGGAGACGTTCGCGCGGCTAGTAGCCTGCTGACTAATGCAGGCCCGACGTTGCGCCGCTTGCCTGATGACGGCTCGTTACCTGCACATAACTTTCGCAGTATATCGCTGCATCTCGAACAAATTCTGCCCTGGCAACAACTGCAAGCCATCCTGCAAGAACTACTGACTCGCCATCCGCAACATTTACTCCGCATCAAAGGCGTGGTTTATCTTGCTGAACAAACCGAACCCATGGTCATTCAAGCGGCCAGCAATCGACTGTACCCGCCTGCCCCGTTACCCCCGAGAGCAGCCGACGACCACCGCGGCCGCTTGGTCTTCATCGTAAATGGCGAGCCAACGGCACTTGCCACCGATCTAAACAAGGCTTTTGCTCCGCTGCTCAGCGGGAACGCCATCAAACTGCATTGATTTATTAACCCGGCCCTTAAATACCGTGCATCCTGAGCTGTCGAACAAGGCGTTGTTTGTCATCAACGACTCGGTTAATCGCATCAGCGACATGGACAAACACATTACCCAAGCGGTTAAGGAACAAAGCCATGTCACGTAAAATCCGGATAAAAACTTAACTACCATAGGCGAAGTAATCGTCGAGCGGGTAGATAGCGGCGCTACGGCGTATACCGCCAGCAATAAGCTGAACCAACAGACGACTGACTTGCATGGCCAGGTGGGGCAATTTCGGCGTTAAGCCGTATCGTTATTAGCCGGGCGCTATTGCATGACAAAATCATTTAAAGGCACAGCGGGCATCCACGCAAACCAAGAACCGGGCGGCATTTTGTATTACCATAGCCAAGGGCGTTATCAAATTTATCCGGGAGGCGGCATATGCAAGGCGACAAACAAGTCATAGCTCACTTAAACGAATTGCTGGCAGGCGAACTGACCGCTATAGACCAGTATTTTATTCATTCCCGGATGTATGAAAACTGGGGCTTCAACAAATTATACGAACGCATCAATCACGAGGTTCAAGACGAAACCAACCATGCCGATGCCTTGATCAAGCGGATTTTGTTTCTGGAAGGCACACCGGATTTATCCAAACGCGAACCGCTAGCGGTCGGGACCAACGTCCCGGAGATGCTGAAAAACGATCTGGCGGTCGAATATAAAGTGGTTGCGCATTTGCGCAAAGTCATTGCCTATTGCGAAACCGTACGCGATTACCAAACCCGGGAAATTCTGGAAGTGATGTTGGACGACACCGAGGAAGATCATGCTCACTGGCTGGAAAAACAATTGGGCTTGATAGATATGATTGGTTTGCCGAATTATCTGCAATCGCAAATGTCCTAAATCGGCTTGGCCTTATGCTTACCGATAGCCGCAGTGTCTCCTGACGCCGCGGCTTTTTTGTATCCGCCGCTACCGGTTCAAAACCGAAAGGCGCTAATCATCGCCCATCGTTCAGCGTTTACTAACCGCATCATTGGCTAATCCACGGCCTGTAAAGTTAATAATGCCGCTTGATAGTCGAAAGCCTCGATCTGCCTGGCAAAATCCGGATACGCAACCCCCAATTTCGCCCGCAACAACACCGCATATTCGCGCGCCAGGCGGCTGGCTTGCGCATCGCCAATTGCCAGCAAGCTTGCGATCGCGGCAACGACTTGACGCGTATTTTCCGCATCGATAATCGCCTCGCCCACTTCACTAGTCGCCGATTGCGCAGGTAAAGCCAGGATAGCGCGGACCAGATTCGTCAATTCGCTATCGCACAAAGCCGCTAACTCCATGCAGACCGCCAAATCCCTGCTCTCGGCAATCGCCCGTTCCAACTTAGCCGCCAAATCGGCGACCTGTTTGGCACCCAGCGTACCGGCAACACCTTTTAAGCAGTGACTGATGCGTTTTGCTTCATCAGATTTGCCATCGACCAAGTAGGTCTGGACTTGTTTCAAGTCTTTATTATGGGCATCGGCAAACATGCTCAACAGACGTTGATACTTATCCACGTCGCCCTTCACCACTGCAAGCCCTTGCCTGGTGTCCAGGCCGCCGATGGACATTAAGGCAGATGGCACAGTATCGTCAGTTACCACTGTTTTCGGCGAAAACCGCCGTGCTTCTGCTTTATCGGATCTGACCGGACGCGAAGAGGGACGCGGCGACAACCAGCGCAACAAGGCCGCGTAAAGGTCTTCCGGAATTACCGGTTTCGCCACAAAATCGTTCATACCGGCAGCGAGCGAAATATGCCGGTCTTCCTCAAACGCAGCGGCTGTCATCGCCAAAATCGGCAACCGGCTAAAACCCGGCTGTGCGCGTATCGCCCGCGTAGCTTCCAGACCGTCCATTTCCGGCATCTGCACATCCATCAACACCAGATCGTAAGCGTTCTTACCGATTTTTTCGAGAGCGATTCGCCCGTTCTCGGCGGTGTCCACTGCCAAACCGACACCATGCAACAACTCGAGCGCGACTTCCCGATTAATCGGATTGTCTTCGACTAAAAGCAGACGCGCGCCGGCATAATCTCGGCGTAATGTCATTTCCGCGTCCGCGGGTTTTTCACTGGGCTGTAAAGGCATGACGCCATGCCCGCGCTGCACCAGAGCGGTAAACCAAAAGCAACTACCTTGACCCAATACGCTATCGACGCCCGCATCGCCGCCCATCATATTCGCCAGACGACGGGTAATCGCCAAGCCGAGGCCGGTCCCGCCATATTTGCGAGTGGTAGACACATCGGCCTGGGTGAAAGCCTGAAATAAACTGGCTTGTTGTTTCGCTTCAATCCCGATTCCAGAATCGCTCACCTCGAAGCGCAGCAGCAAACCCGCAGCGGTTTCCTCCTGTACCATCGCCCGCAACCGAATCGAACCGCGTTCGGTAAACTTCACGGCATTAGTGGCGTAGTTGAGCATGGCCTGCCGCAGACGCATCGGGTCCCCGCGCAGCCATGGCGGGACGCCCTCCCCCTCCACCTCTATGCTCAACGCCTTGGCCCGCGCCTGCTCGGCAATAATGGAGCGAATGTGGTCCAGCACCGTCGCCAGGGAAAAATCGGTTTGCTCCAGTTCCAGCCGCCCGGCTTCGATCTTCGATAAATCCAGCACATCGTTAATGATGGACAGCAGATGCTGAGCGGCGCCGTCGATTTTGTCCAGACGCTCGCTTTGTTCCGGATTGGGACTGCTTTGCCGCAGCAAATACGTCAAGCCGATGATGGCATTCATGGGCGTACGAATCTCGTGGCTCATATTGGCCAAAAAGGCGCTCTTGGCTTGATTGGCGGCATCCGCCAACACTTTCGCCGCTTCCAGTTCGGCCGTGCGGCTGGCAACCAAATCTTCGAGGTGATGCCGATACTGATCCAGCTCCAGCGCCACGCGTTTCTTCTCGGTGATGTCTTCCTGTACCGCTACAAAATGGGTAACGCTGCCATCGGCTTGGCGGATGGGCACGATAATGGCAAATTCCACATATTCGCTGCCGTCCTTACGTCTATTGATGAATTCGCCTTTCCAAGTCTGACCTTGACCGAGCGCGGTCCACAACGCCCTATAACTTTCCGGTGGGGTTTTTTTCGATTGCAACAGGCGTGGATTGCGGCCGATGACCTCGTCGCGCTGGTAGCCGCTGACCTGCAAAAACGCCTCGTTAACGTATTCAATTTCGCCGATCAGATTGGTAATGATAATACTGGCCGGGCTTTGCTCCACCGCCTGCGCCAGTTTGCGCAATTGCTGTTCGGCTCGTTTGCGCTCGCTAATATCCAGATTAATGCCAAACAGCCTTAACGGTTTGCCGTCGGCGTCGTATTGCGCGCGGCCTTTGCTGCTCAGCCAGCGGATGTCGCCTGATTGCAGGATAAAGCGAAACTCGACCTCGAACGGCTCGCCGCGCAAAATGCGGCTTTCCCACTGATCGTCTATCAAATGCAGATCGTCCGGATGCACACGTGCTCGCCAATCGGCGTTAGAACGCAAACCGCCGGGCTCTACATCGTACAAACGCTCGCATTCCGGCGACCAGTAACAGTGATCCTTAACAATATCCCAATCCCAAATCCCGACATGCGCGCCTTCCTGCGCCATCATTAAACGCCGTTCGCTTTCGCGCAAGGCTTCCGCAGCCGCTTCCGCGCGTTGGCGGGCGGCGATGGCATCTTCCATCAAATTCAAGGCCGCCAGCTGCGCCTGATGTTGCTCTAACAGCGCCTGCTCCTGACTTTGCCGCAACGCCTCTTCCGCCGCGCGCCTTATCCCCCGCTGTTCACGTTCCTCGACAGCCCGGCGTATGGATGGCAGCAAGCGAAGCAGATTATCCTTGAATACGAAATCGACCATACCCAGCCGCAACAACTCCATCGCAGTTTCCTCTCCCACGCTGCCGGACACCAGGATAACCGGTAAATCCTTACTGTGGGCTTGAATGAATTGCAAGGTACCGCGAATCTCCATCCCAGGCACGTTGTAATCCGACAGCACCAAATCCCAATCTTCCTGTAAGGCAAGCGCCAGCGCCGCGTTGCTATCTATTCGCCGGCAATCCGCCGCCAAGCCGTGCCGGCGCAAGTGACGTTCCAGCAACAGGAAATCTTCCTGCACGTCTTCAATGATCAGTAACTTCAATACGGGATTCATGCACAAATCAAATTCATCTCGGAGGTTCATTGGTGGCTAACCAATACACGCCCAAGCGTGCCACGGTCTCGGCAAACTCGCCAAAATCCACCGGTTTACGCACAAAGCTGTTGGCACCGATCTGATAGCATTGAATCCGATCACGCTCTTCATCCGACGAGGTCAAAATCACTACCGGCAATAAAGCCGTACGACTATCGGCACGTATCCTTTCCAAAACCTCAAGGCCCGACAGCCTGGGCAAACCAATATCCAATAGCATCACTGTCGGCAGATCCGCCCCTTCGCGATCGGCAAACTCGCCGGTTTTGAACAAAAAATCCAGAGCCTGCTGGCCATCTCGCACTATATCCACCTGATTTGCCAGATTAACCTTGCGCAGCGCCCGCAAAGTCAGCATTTCGTCTTGAGGATTGTCTTCCACCAACAATATGGTTTTGGCGTTGCTCATGCTATCTCCTGGATATCCGCGGTGGAATCGGCCATCAATTCCGGTAAAGTAAAACAAAAAACCGCGCCCTCACCAGGCGCGCCACTGGCCTCGATAGTACCGCCATGGCGAAACACGATACGCTGCACGGTAGCCAGACCGATACCTATGCCCGGAAACTCTTCCTGACGATGCAGACGCTGGAACGGTTGAAATAAGCGGCCGGCATGGGCCATATCAAATCCCGCGCCATTATCGGCAATGCAAAAACGCGTTGCCCCACCAACCTGTTCGGTATAAAACCGTATACTGGCTTGCGTCGTGTTGGCGGTGTATTTCCAGGCATTCTCCAAGAGGTTGCGAATCAGCGCCTCGATCATACGCCTATCGCCGCTAACTGCCATCCCGGCTTGCACCTGCGTCATAACCCTGCGTTCGGGCTGTTCACGTTGCAGATCAGCCAACACTCTTTCAGCCAACGCACTGAGGTCTATCCGGTCAAGTTCCAAAACACCCCGAGTGGTACGCGAAAGCTGCAACAGCCCGTCGATCAATTCGCTCATCTTGTTGCTGGCGATTTCTATCTGTTTCAGAAAAACTTGCGCTTCGTCCGGTAACTGATCGCCGTAGTCCTCGGCTAGCGCCTGACTAAAACCGCTCATGGCCCGCAACGGGGCGCGCAAATCGTGCGAAACCGCGTAGGCAAAGCTGTCCAATTCCCGGTTCGCGGCGCTCAGTTCGGCGGTTCGGCTAGCAACACGTTGTTCCAAATCGTTGTTAAGCCGGCGAATTTCTTCCTCGGCAAGCTTTCTATCCGCAATGTCTTCAATAACCGAAATAAAATAATTCGGGCTAGCATCTGCGTTGCGCACCAGCGCCACCGTCAGATTAATCCAGAGCAACTCGCCGCCTTTGCGGATGTAACGTTTTTCCATCGAGTACGTTGAAATTTCGCCAGCCAGCAGTTGCCTGAGATAGGCTAAATCGGTATCCAGATCGTCAGGATGCGTGATGTCCTGGAAGCTAAGCTTAGATAGCTCATCATGGCTGTAAGCGACGATTTCGCAGAGTTTACGGTTAACCCGCAACCAGCGGCCGTCCGGTGCAACCAGTGCAATGCCCACCGCCGCCTGTTCAAAAGTAGCTTCGAAGCGTGCCTCGCTTTCGTTCAGGCTGGCGGCGTTACGCTCGCGCACCTTGAGCAAACCATGAATCCGCGCCAGCAATTCCTCCACCATAAACGGTTTGGTCAGATAATCCTGCACGCCTTCGTTGAGCATCCGCACCCGTTGCCCATCGTCGGCTTTAGCGGTCAACATCACAATAGGTACATCCAGCAGAATCGATTGCCGACGCAGCTCGATAACCATCTGGTCCCCGCTCATTAACGGCATCATCAAATCGCACAAGATCAAGTCCGGCTGCAAACTTCTTGCCGCAGCCAAGCCTTCACGGCCGTCGTAAGCGCTGGCAACCCGGTAGTACGGCTTTAACGCATCGACAATAAACGCGTTCATGTCGACATTGTCTTCAACGACCAGCACTAACGCTGTGTTAGCTGCGCCTACAGGCGCGTCGGCGCTTGCTTGCATGGAAGGCCGAGGATTTTCAACAGCGCCTTGCAAATTGAAATTTGGGTCCAGCGGGGTGGCTGCGGCTCTGACCAATGAGCCTGGCGGCGCTTGTAATGGTAAGCTGACACAGAATAATGCTCCCCCGCCCGGTGCCTGGTTTAACGTGACCGAGCCGCGATGCAATTCGGTGAATTCCTTAACGATGGCCAATCCCAAACCCGTGCCGCCAAAGCGCCGTTGTGCGCCGCCCTCGACTTGCCGAAAACGTTCGAACACCACTTCACGCATTTCTAAAGGTATACCTGGACCATTATCTTGTACTTCAATAACGGCGATGTCCGCATCATTGCGCAAAGTTACCCGGATATTTCCGCCATCGGGCGTGAACTTGAAGGCATTCGCCAGCAGATTAAGTAAAACGCGCTGTACCTTTTCGCCGTCCGCTTCGGCTGGTAACGGTGTCGACGCATCTATGTCGAAGCTTATGTTTTTTTCCTTGGCAAGCGAATCGAACTGCGACACCACCGTACGCGTTAGCTCGGCAATATCGATGTGCGCATAATCGACCGACATGTGACCCGCTTCCAGCTTGGCAACATCCAGTAAGTCGCTGACTTGGCGATACAATAAACGGGCATTGCGCAGGATTAATTCATCTTCGCTGCGTTCCGCCGCAGACAGGCTATCCAAAGCCAATCTCCGGGTTAATGGGCTGATAATCAAGGTCAACGGCGTACGCAGCTCATGACTGATATTGGCAAAAAACTCAGTCTTGAGACGATCCAGCTCCAGGGATTTTTGATATAGCTGAGTAATTTCTTCCTTCGCGGCACTGGTTTCCACCAAGGCGGCTTCGGTATTTTGTTGTGCGCGGCGCAGACGTTCCTGGGTATCGCTGAATAAATAACCCATTATCAGAAACATACCAACCGAATAGAAATTCGCCGGCTTGTCCATTTCCCAACTCAACTGCGGCGGGATAAAGAAATACCAGACAAAACCGGTGCTTAAAAAGGTGCTGACCAACCCGCCTTTGAAGCCGCCAAGCCGGGCGCTGAAAAATACCGTGGGGAAAAACAGGAACCAAACGAACGGACTAATCCAGGGCCACAATAACCATTGCACAGCCAAGGCCAGAAAAGGCAGTAATACAGACAGAATCAAACAGGCACGTTTCATGGCAGAGCACCCGGTTGCAGCGCTTTCAGAGGGTGATCGAGAAATTCCAAAGGATAAGGTTGTTCTTGCCCAAGCTGCCGTGACAACGCGTTGATCTGTTGCTTTAGCGCGATCATATCCATTTCGCGGCCGACCATGGCCCGATTGAAGCGCTGTAGCGCATCCGTTTGCTCGCGCAAAGCTAGCTCGGAGGCCTTGCGCTCGCTAATGTCCAAGGCGTAGGCCACTCGTCTCAACGGCTTGCCGTCGCCGGATTTAATGATGGTTACGTCTATCATTACCGGAAAACGGCTGCCGTCCTTACGTTGATGTTCGGTCTCGAACACGCCATGACAGGAGGTGTCCAGGCTAGAGATACGGTGTTGTACCTGATCGATTAAATCAGCCGGATAAACCATCGCTACCGGTTTGCCGATCAGTTCTTCCGCAGTGTAGCCGCGCTCCCCGGCAAAGACCGGATTCACCGCCAAAAACAAATTAGTCTGCGCGTCCGCAATCGCCAAGCCGAATTCGGCATTTTCGAACGCTTGCGCCCAGAGTTTAAGTTCGCTTTCGGTATTTTTACGCTCGGTAATATCGATGCAAATACCAAACACGCGTTGCGGCCGGCCCCTATCGTCATAATTAGCGCCACCCTTACAGTTGAGCCATCTGATCTGCCCCGGCTCCGGTTGAACCCGAAAATCAAAATCAAAAGACTGATGAGCCACGAGGGCCGCATCTCGCCGACGCTCCAATTCAGGCAGGTCCCCTGGATACACAACTTGGCTGAAGGCCTGATAATTACCCGGAAAAGTCCCTGGTGCATAGCCAAACATGGCCTCAAGTTCGACAGTCCATTGCACTTTGCCGCTCGCAATGTGCCAATCCCAGATACCAATGCTGGCACTACTTTGGGCCAGACGTAAGCGCTCCTCACTTTCAACCAAGGCCATTTCCGCCAATTTGCGCTCGGTGATATTGGTGTGAGAAACCACCGCTCCGCCTTCCGCAGTTTCCAAAGGCGTGACGACCATGGCAAACCAGCGCTGCTTCTGCGCGGAATGGCAGGCATATTCATACCTAAAACGAGGAAGCCGGCCTTCCAAAACAGCCGACAATCCGGTGAATACCGCCAACGATCCCTGCCTATACGGGCCCGACGCCTGCTGGCAAATCCGCAAATAATTAGTGCCTATGCCGCATACATCAGCGGATTGGCCGCACGCCAGGGCATCATCCTCAGCAAACTGCTGCCAGGGTCGATTCACAGAGACTATGATGCCATCGCGGTTTAATACCGCGATGTTGGCACTCACCGAATCCAAAATAGCCCGCTTGAATTCTTCGCTTTCGCGTAGCGACGCATTAGCCACTTCAAGCGCTTTGCGGGCCGTAAGCGCATCCTCCATCAAATTGAGCGCGGCGAGCCTGGCCTCGCCTTGCTTTTCCAGCGCCACCCGCTGCGCGTCTTGCAGCGCAAGCTCGGCCTGTTTACGCGGGGTAATATCCTGCACGGTGCCATGCAAAGCCACGATGTTAGCCTGCTCATCGCTGACCGGCTCGCCGCGGGCCACAACCCAGCGATGCAACTCGCCACCGTTCTGCAATTCCGCTTCGCATTCGTAAGGTACTCCGTCGTTACAGGCCTGAGCTACGGCAGCCTGCAAGCGCTGCCAGCTCTCGGGCTTAAAATACCGGGCAACCTCTTCATAATCGGCGGGCGGTAAATGAGGATCCCGACAGAATAGACTGTAAATCTGCTCCGACCACTTCAATTCGCCGGTGCGCAAGTCCCAGGCCCAGCTGCCCAAGGCGGCTAAACGCTGGGCAATTTTCAAGGCCGTCTCGCTTTCGTGTAACGCTAGCAATGCTTGTTCACGCTGCTCAATGTCTTCCATGATCAAGATATAGCACTCAGGGCTACCATCCGGTTTGCGCGTAGCGGAAGCGTTTAATTTAACCCAGACGATACTGCCGTTCTTGCGAATAACGCGCTTGTCTCCGGAAAAACCATCCACTTCGTCCGTCGGCAGCCGCAACAGAGCGTCACAATCCTCCCGATAGGCAATGTCCGAAAAATTGCTGGTTAGCAACTCGTCCTGGCTATATCCGACTAATTCGCAAAACTGGCGGTTAACCTTCAGCCAGCGCCCGTCCGGCGCCAATAGACAAATGCCTATCGCCGCCTGTTCGAATGTGGTCTGGAATAAGGTTTGGCTAAACCGCAGCTGGTCCCGCGTTTCCAGCAATTGTTGCCAGTGCGCGTTTTCGCGTTGCCGAATCCGAAGCAAGAATTCGCTAAGCAGGCTGATTAAAATCCCATTTGCGATCAATAACGTCCATTGCACAACATCGTAAAGGCCGGCAATCGCTAAGCTGCGATAGGGAGGCAACAGTTGGAAATTACTAACACTGGCCGACAGCAATGTAGCCAATAATCCAGGCCACAAACCGCCTAAAAAGGCGCTCACGATCACCGGAAATAAAAACAACAGCAACAGCGGACGCTGGCCAAAGGATGCCGGCAAATACAGGCGAATTGCCAGCGCAACCAATACCAGAATCACCGCCGACACATAGGCGAGTCTAAGGCTGTTCCGGTAACGGGAGCGCACCAAATCGGAAAAATCGCCGAATGGCGGCTCGGGGGTACTCATAAACGGTCTTCTTCCGCAGCCGATGTATCGCCGCCAATCAACCCGGCGCCATTGTTTACTGATATTGCGTTCGGTTTGAGAGGGTCCAAGCCAGATTCGGCGTGAGCTTCAGCAGAATCATGACCAACAGTATTTTCAGGTTGGGCTGATAGAAACGCTAATGCATAAGGGGGCTGGCGGCCCAGCTCCGCAGCCAGCTGATTGACCTGCTGCTTTAAATTAACCATATCCAGCTCGCGGCCGACCATGGCCCGATTAAACCGCTCCAATTCATCATTACGCGCCTTTAATTCCGCGGCTTGGAGATTGAGCTGGTCTTCGGCGGCTTTACGGGCGCTGACATCAAGAATAAAACCAATCACCGCCGGCCGGTTTTTGTAATCGAAACTGCGGCCATGTACTTCAACGTCAATGCAGTGGCCGTTGCGATGTAAGCCTTCGAAGCGGTAGTTAATGTCTTCAATCTCGCCATCAATGCGTCGGCGCAAATTTTCCAACACCATCTGCCTGTCCTGCGGACAGACCAGATCAGCCACTGTTTTGCCGTCGATAATATCCTCAGCCCGCTGATAGCCGAAGATCGCGGCAAAACCCGGATTGACGTAAACGAAACGCCCGTCTTGAATAATATAAATGCCCGCCAACGACTGTTCCACCAAACCGCGAAAGCGCGCCTCGCTCTCGCGTAATTCAAGCTCGGCCCGCTTGCGTTCGGTAATGTCCCGTGAGATACCGAACATCCCTATTACTTTACCGTGTTCATCGCACAGTGGCCCTTTGGTAGCCAGGAAAATCCGCTGTCCGAATTGCGTATCCAGGGCTTCTTCTTCCGTCAGAGTTATATTTTCCGCCATCACCCGGCGGCCAAACTCTTTTAAGTGCTCGGCTTGTTGCTGTGGAAATATGGCGCTATCGTCCTGACCAAGTACTTCCTCTACCGGCTTGCCGACAAAATTGGCGGCGGCGGTATTAAACAGGATGTAACGACCCTGTAGATCCTTGGCGTATATCGCGTCCACGGACAAATCGGATATGGCGCCTAATAAATCGAGGGCCCGCAAACGCTCCGCTTGCGCCTTCTGCACCGCCGTGGCCAAAGCCAGACTCTGACTCTGCCGCAACAGATAAAAACCGGCGCAGACTATAAAAATGGTCAAACTACCTACGCACACGATCCACACTACTTCGCTACTGGCCTTGGTATAGATTTCGGCCTTATCCAGCTTGGTCAGTAACAACCAGTCCGTGCCGCTTATGGCCTGTACCAGGCCTATGACGGAGACATTGCGGTAGTCCTTGGCTTCCAGGATGTTATCGAGGCTAGCCTGACTGCGCAGCGCCTTGCCGGCCAATAAATTTGCAGTGTTGATTGGCAGCCGAAACGACGCCGCAGCGTCCGGACGAAAGCGCAGCGGATTCAGATAGAGAATTTCATCGCCCTCACGCCGAAACAACAAGGTTTCGCCGGTACCGCTAGCGACCGGCCAACTCTCCAGAACCGGAAACAGCCACTCGCTAAGATCAAGATGTAAAACAATCAGCGGCGGCGCTACCTGATGCTGGGCTGTCAGCGGCACAACCAAATCCAGCAGGACACGTCCGCCGTCATCTTTGTAAGGATTAACTAATTGGATTTGCCGAGTTTTTGTCGACAGCTCTGCAACCTTTAGCTGCCCAGGCAAGAGCGTGGCGGGGGCTTTCGCGGAACGCCATAAACGCTCGCCTTCAGGTTTAAGCAGGCTGATGGCCGAGATTCCCCTGCTTTTGCGAAATTGTTCCAAACGGTTTTGCAGGCGTTCGGCGCTTTGCATATCGCCATCCATCTGCCAGCGTTGATACAGGTCGATGATAAATTCGCTGGTTTGGATAAAATCCGCGTCGCCGCGCCGTTCATTCAGCCAGTCGCTGATTTGCCTGGACTTGAGGCCGGCGACCGCCTGCAGCCTGCCGAACTCTTCTTGGGTGTGTTGCTCGATGGTCAGAGTCACGCTCGCCGCCATCAAAGCCAGGATGACGGCTATCAATAAGCCTAGCGACAACAAATGACTTCGCGGAGCGGGGGGAACGGTTTGCGGTTCGCGGCTTCGGCCAAACCAGCGCCGCATCAAACCGTAAAGCAATAAAGAAGTCACCAGTACATAAACCCAGCCTTTCAGCATGCTGGCTAGCGTCAGCTGGTCCGGATCTTTGAAAAAGTGGTGTACCAATTGATCCGATACCAAAATCCAGCTGGCGGCGAAAATGGCATATACCAGCACGACGGCTAAGACGCTTTTGCGGCTGACCTGCGCTGAGTTTGACTGATCGTTATTCGACAGCATGGGCTTGCAAAGTCGAATTAATTGTCTAAGCCGTACAAAGAAGATACGCCGTTAACCACAGCCGTTACCGTATTGCCGTTACCTTGATATTCCAGACGATCAAAGCTCATCAATCTGGCCATCGCGATGCCGCGGCCATGCAAATCGAACACCCGTTCCGGGGAAAAGTCCAGGAAGTCCTGCCAATCAAAACCATCACCCTGGTCTTGAATAGTAAACACCAGCTTATCCGGCAGACGCTGGAAATGAACGGATACAAAGCGTCGGCTAAATTCCGGGAGTGTCAAACGTCGTTGAATTTCCTCCAGCCAGACTCCCGCCAGCATCAGCTCGCCTTTTTCCGCATAGGAAACGCCCAAGTTACCATGTTCAACCGCATTGACCATCAACTCCTGCAAACCCTGGATTACGCGCTCGGGCTCCGGGCAGGATTGGGCCAAACAATGACTCAACATCTTTGCTTCATCGAGATCGCGAAAACGAAACACGGCGGAATGGACTAGCGTCAACGGACGTCCGGCGCGATTGACTGTTTCGGACATCTCCTGCAACTCACGACGTTGTTGCAGTGCGGCATTGATCACGGCGATCAATATTTCCGGTTGAATCGGTTTGGTCAGATAGTAATAAGCCCCCTGACTAAGCCCTTCCTGGATGCTTTTCTTGTCGCTGCGGGCGGTCTGTATAATCACCGGAATGGCAGCCAGGGCCCGGTCACCCTTGATCAATCGCAGCAGTTCCATGCCGTTCATCCCCGGCAATCCCCTATCCAACAGCACCAAATCGTAGCCGGTCCGGTCGTGCTGTAAGGTTTCCCAGGCAATGCAGCCATTGGCACAGACCGTCACCAGAAAACCTTCGGCGACCAATAAATCCCGAATAATGATGGCGATAATTTCCTCGTCTTCAACCAACAATATGCGAGCGTTTTGGGTCATAAATCATTTACTCCGCGATGGAATCGAGATGGCGTTGGGCAATATCACAGAAGGCATCGAAATCGGCTAAAAAGGCATCGGCCATATCCGGATCAAAGTGGCGACCACGTCCTTCAGCAATAATAGTCTTGACTTCAGCGAAAGCCATAGGCTCTTTGTAAACACGTCGGGAAATCAAGGCATCGAATACATCGGCCAGCGCCATAATCCTCGCGGAAACCGGAATGGCATCGCCGGCCAACGCCTCCGGATAGCCGCTACCGTCCCACTTTTCATGGTGCCAATGTGCAATTTCCTTAGCCAAAATCAAAAACTCCACCGAGCGCGTGGCATCACGTTCCGCCATTTCTATCGCGTCGCTGCCCAATTTGGCGTGGGTCTTCATCACCGCCCATTCCTCGCCGGTTAATTTGCCAGGTTTTTGCAGGATTGCGTCCGGTATGCCGACTTTGCCAATATCATGTAAGGGCGCGGAGCGCGTCAGCAATTCGATGTAATGATCGGTCAATGTCGCGAAAAAGCGCGGATGGCTCTGCAAGGCCAGGGCCAAATGCTGAACGTAGCCTTGGGTGCGCAGGATGTGGTTGCCGGTTTCTGGATCGCGAATTTCCGCCAGATGCGCTAAGGCGCGAATGCTGACTTTTTGAATCAGCTCGTTTTCGCTCATCCGTTTAGCTATTTCCATTTCCAGGTAGGTGTTTTCATCGCGCAGCCAATCTCTGGCCTGCTTTAACTCCAGCTGGGTGCGGATGCGCGCTAAAACGATGGGCGGCAGAACGGGTTTGGTGATGTAGTCGACCGCGCCGACATCCAATCCATGCAACTCGGACTCCATACTGTCCATCGCTGTGACGAATATCACCGGAATCGTACGCGTAATGGGATCGGCGCGCAGATGCTCGAATACTTGGTAACCGTCCATGCCCGGCATCATCACGTCAAGCAGAATCAAATCGGGGTAAGGCGGGTTGGCGACCATCTGCAACGCTCTTTGCCCGGAGGTAGCGACGCGCACGCGGTATTGCGGTTGCAGTAATTCGCTGATGACGGTGAGATTTTCCGGAGAATCATCGACTACCAAAATGGTTTTGCTTTTAGTATCCAACATAGCTCTCCCGAGAATGGCCGATTATTGTTTTTATGGCCTGAAGAAAATTCATCAATTTTGCTAGCTTATATAATGAAATGAACAATATCCCGATAATAAACGGAATTACCGAACATTAGGTATTTCGATAGAAAAGCTGCGGCAAGTGCCTCAAACTTATAACACAATCCGGCACCAACAAGTTTTCTCAGGGGACAAAAGCCGCCACTCTCGCTTATTGAACTCAAAACGACAACTTCTCTGGCTTGCGGAACGAAAAGGACCGATAATTCCGCCTTTTTTCATTTGCCGGATTTGCATGGAATTCAAACTCAAAGCCACCGACGGTCACGCCCGCCGCGGCCAGCTGACTTTTGCCCGCGGCGTGGTGGAAACGCCGATCTTTATGCCGGTCGGCACCTACGGCACGGTAAAGTCTTTAACCCCGGAAGATTTAAACGAGTTGGGCGCGCAAATCATACTGGGCAACACCTTTCATTTGTTGCTGCGGCCCGGCATGGAAGTGATGAAAGCCCACGGCGATCTGCACGATTTCATGCGTTGGCAAAAGCCTATTCTGACCGACTCCGGCGGTTTTCAAGTATTTAGTTTAGGCGCATTGCGCAAAATCAGCGAACAAGGCGTCACATTTAAATCGCCGGTCAATGGCAGCAAAATATTCATGGGCCCGGAAGAGTCGATGCAGGTGCAACGCGATCTAGGGTCGGATATCGTGATGATTTTTGACGAATGTACCCCATACCCGGCCACCTATCAAGAAGCCGCTGACTCCATGCGCTTGTCCCTGCGTTGGGCGGAACGCAGCAAGCGCGCACACGAAGGTAACTCCTCCGCCCTGTTCGGCATTGTGCAAGGCGGTATGTATCCGCAATTGCGCGAAGAATCCATCGCCGGCTTGACCGACATCGGCTTTGACGGCTATGCCATCGGCGGCCTGTCGGTAGGCGAACCCAAACACGAAATGCTGGCGACGCTGGATGCGATTCATCTGAAAATGCCGGTGGATAAACCCCGCTATCTGATGGGCGTCGGCACCCCGGAAGATCTCGTGGAAGGCGTGAGGCGCGGCATCGATATGTTCGATTGCGTGATGCCGACCCGCAACGCCCGCAACGGCCATTTATTCACCCGCCACGGCGTGATCAAAATAAGAAACCAGCAATACCAATTCGATACCCGGCCACTGGACGAGGATTGCAATTGTTACACCTGCCGAAACTACTCGCGTTCGTATCTAAAGCACTTGGACAAATGCAAGGAAATGTTGGGCTCCAGGCTCAACACCATCCACAATTTGCACTACTACCTGGAATTGATGCAAGGTTTGCGAGACGCTATAGAAAATCAAACCTTCGATGCCTTTGTCGCCGCATTTTACGACCAACGCGACAGTCGGAGCCCGGTTTAATAAGGTCTGTCAATTTTCAAGATCCGGCTGCTTGCCAGCAGAGCAGCCCGGATGATTTACCGGCCTTGAGCGGTTATTGGCCCGCTCAACATCTCCAAAGCCAGTTCGGCCATGTTTTTTGAGCCGCCACCATCGCCAAGCTGGTGTTTGACGGCCTGCAACTCAGAGAGACAGCGCAGGCGATAATCCCCGTCGCCCAACAGTTGCAGAATCTCCGCCGCCAAATTCTCTGCGGTCAGTTCTTCTTGGATCAATTCCTTGACGATGGCCTTGCCGGCGATGATATTCGGCAGCCCGATAAACGGAATTTTCACCAAGCGTTTGCCCAGCCAATAACTGAAGGCAGCCAGCCGGTATACGATGACCATCGGCACGCCGAGTAAGGCAATTTCCAACGAGGCGGTGCCGGAGGTGGTCATCACCGCCTCACAACATTGGATGACATCATAGGGCTGATGTTTGATCACCTTAACCGGTAGCGAAGTGTTTCCCAGATGCTCAGCCAATTCCGCATCGCTGATCGAATCGGCCTGCGGCAAGACAAACTGCAATTCCGGCCGCTGTGCCGACAATATGGCCGTCGCAGCCAGCATCACCGGCAAGATGCGCTTGATTTCGTTGCCGCGGCTGCCCGGTAGTATGCCGACGACAGGCCGATTGGGATCCAGGCCGAACAACTCGAAATCTTCTGATCGACTGCGTTGCGGATGGACTTTATCGACGGAAGGATGGCCCACATAACGCACCGGTACGTTTTCGGCTTCGTAATATTGAGTTTCGAATGGAAAGATCACCGCCATCATGTCGATGGCCTTGCCGTAAGTCACTACCCTGCCCGGCCGCCACGCCCAAACTTGCGGGCTGACGTAAAACAGCACTTTCACGCCTTGGCTTTTCGCAAAGCGCGCCAGCTTCAAGTTGAACTCTTTGTAATCGACGCACACCAGTAAATCCGGCTTTTCATCGCGAATAATTTGTTTCAGTAAATTCAATGCGCGGCGGATCTCGCCGTAGTGCTTCAGAATCTCCACCAAGCCGATTACGCCAATACCCGCCGAATCGTAACGCACGTCGATACCGGCCTGGCGCATTTTGCTGGAGCCCATGCCAAGGCCGCGAAGCGCCGGACAACGCTGTTTTAGCTCCAGAAACATATTGGCGGCGTGTTGGTCGCCGGAGGATTCGCCGGCGCTAAACAGTACCGTGTAAGACTTGAGGAAATGGGTCATTTGCAATTATCGTGGGGCGGATTAGCAACAGCGGAATCCGCCAGCAACCGTTGACCTAGCGGTGGGTTACGCTGCCGCTAACCCACCCTACATTTTTAGATGTTAAGCTTGGAAAACGCCGCGTATCACACCGACAATTTGCTTGACGGTATCGTCGCTCAGATTGGAACAAATCGGCAAAGAAAAACAGCGCGCGGCTACCGACTCAGTGACCGGCAAAGCCAAGCCGGCACATTCCTCCTTGAAGACATTTTGTTGATGCAGCGGCACCGGATAATACACCGCGCAGCCAATTTTATGCTCTTGCAAGGCCTTCATCACCTCGTCTCGGCGGTCAGACAACAAGGTGTATTGATGATAGACATGCATACCAATGCCGTCTTCGTAGGGCGTCGTCAGCGGCAAATCCGCCATCAGTTCGGAATACAAATGCGCGGCATGGCGACGAGCGGCGTTATAGCGGTCGATGCGTTTTAATTTGGCGCGCAAGACCACAGCCTGTAGCTCGTCCAGCCGGCTGTTGTAACCTATCACGTCGTGGTAATAGCGCACGTCGGAGCCGTGATTGCGGTATTGCTTGATCTTGGCGGCCGTCGCGTCGGAATCGGTGGTCACCAAACCGCCGTCGCCGAAACAGCCCAGGTTTTTACTGGGAAAGAAACTAAAACCGGCCGCGTTGCCGAAACTGCCGGTTTGCTTGTTGTAAACCGTCGCGCCGAAGGATTGCGCGCAGTCTTCTATCAGTTTCAAACCATGTTTGTCGCAAATGGCTTTGATGGCCGGCAAATCGGCGGGCTGGCCGAATAAATGCACCGGCATCACAGCCTTAGTTTTGGCGGTAATGGCTTTTTCGATATTGGCCGGGGTGATATTGAAAGTACCGGGATCGATATCGACGAACACCGGTTTGGCACCAACATATTTGATTGCTTCGGCGGTGGCGATAAAGGTAAATGCGCTGGTAATGACTTCGTCGCCGGCGCCTATGCCTTCCGCCAATAAGGCTAAATGCAAAGCATCGGTACCCGAGGCGCAGCCGATGGCATGTTTAACACCCAGATAGGCAGCGGCTTCTTTCTCAAAAGCCTGTACATTCGGCCCCAGGATAAACGCGCAATTATTAAGGGTTTCGCTGAAACCGCCGACGATTTCATCTTGAATTTCCGCATACTGCGCTTGCAGATTGACCATGGGGATCATAGTGACAGCCCTTTTTATCGATGGATTAAGAATTTAGTGATTTCTATCGCGGTAGCCAGGGCTTTACGGCCCGCTTCGCCGGGAACCAGCGGATTCTCGCCGGTCTTGATGCAATTGACAAAATGTTTAATTTCATCGAGTAAGGCGTCGCCGCTTTCAAATACCGATTCCTCGGTAACGATTTCCGGGATGCCGGGGAACATTTCCTTCTCGCCGGTTCTGTGTTTAATCAAAACCCGGTTCTGAAAATCCACGGAAATATAGGAACTGGGGCGGAACATGCGCATCTTGCGTTCCATTTTCATACTTATCCGGCTGGCGGTCACATTGGCCACACAGCCGTTTTTAAAGGTGATGCGGGCATTGGCGATGTCGGTGCCTTGAGTCAGCACCGCCGTGCCGCTGGCGTCGATTTTTTCCACTTCCGAATCGACCAGGGCCATGATGATGTCGATATCGTGAATCATCAAATCCAGCACCACGCTAACGTCGTTGGCGCGCGGGTTGAACGGCGACAAACGATGCGACTCGATGAACAGAGGCTTATCTTCCATTTTCTCCAAACCGCGCACGGCCGGATTGAATCGCTCCAAATGCCCGACCTGGAGAATGACGTTTTTTACCTTGGCAATCGCGATCAGTTCATCGGCTTCTTCCACGGTAACGGTGATCGGCTTTTCTACCAAGACGTGCGTACCGGCGTTCAGAAAGTCTTTGGATACGCTGTGATGGTAGCTGGTGGGCACCACAACACTAACCGCATCGACTTTGCCGAGTAATTCATGGTAATCCGTCAAAGCTTGAGAGCCGGTTTTTTCGGCGACTTGTTGCGCCGCCTCGGCATTGATGTCAACCACCGCCACCAATTCGCAATCCTTTAACGATGCGTATTTTTCCGCATGAAATTTTCCTAAATATCCGGCACCTATCACGGCACATTTCAGTTTATTCATAAACGACCTAAGCTTGATTCGCGGTTCCCCAGCCTTTGACAGACGCGCGCCGGGCATAAAACCGTTCATTGTAACATTAGATTCTGTGTTGAATAAGCCGCACCGTCATTCGCAAACGGATCGGCGAATTATTAACCCGGCCCTTAAATACCATCCGCCTTTATGCCCTTGCGGGTACTGAGTCTATCGAAAGGCCAACCATAAGAGGCTTCGACGAGCTTGTATGGTAAAGGTTAAGAGAATCGGGGAGACTTTGGTTGTCGGGATGGAGGGACATCGACAAGCATCTGCTAAGACAGACCTCACTGAGAAATCATCCCATCGCGTCTTCCAGAGTCGATGAAGAATCTAGCGGTTAGACCGCCGATTTGTGCACAAGCTTACTCGGCAGACGCACCACCCCGACTCTCTTATTTTTCAACAGGTGGAGGACGTATGACAAGCGAAATGTTGATCGGTATCGATGTAGCAAAAGATGAACTGGTGATAGATTCAGAGCAGGGTTTGTTGACGCTTGCCAATACGGCAGAGGCCATCGATGCCTGGCTGAAGACGTTACCGACCGGGAGTTATATTGGCCTGGAAGCCACCAGCGATTATCATCAACTCATGGCAGAGCAAGCGGTATTGATGGGCATGGTCGTCTATGTGCTGAACCCACGGGATATGCGCCATTATGCCCTGGGTTTGGGCAGACGGGGCAAGACGGATCGAGTGGACGCCCAAATGATCCGGCGATTTATCACCGCTGAACGGGGTCATTTACGTCCCTATCAACCTGCTTCGGCGATGCAGCACCAAGTGGCTTTACTGCAACGGCGCCGTGCGACGGTCGTCAAGCATCGTCAAGCCCTGCAAAAAGCCTTGCGAAGCGTGAAGGAACTTGAAGCGCCACTCATTGATACCGTGGCCGCCTTGGACGGATTGCTCAAGCATATCGATCAGCAACTGGATGACTTATTAACTTTGCAGCCTGCACTGAAAGCCGAGGCCCGACGTCTTGAGAGCATACCGGGTATTGGCCGGCAAACCTCAACACAGCTGGCTGTCTTGTTTGATCGGGTCCCGTTAAGCCGCAGCGATGCCGTAGTAGCCTTTGTCGGGCTGGATCCCCGAGCCTGTGACTCAGGCCAAAAGCGGGGCCGCCGACGCGTATCCAAACGGGGACCGGGTGAACTGAGACGGCTGTTATACAACTGCGCCCAGGCAGCCGCCAAAACGGCTGTGTGGAAACCCTATTACCAAGAGTTAAGAGCCAGAGAGTTCTCGGCAACTCAGGCGCTAGTGATTATCGCCAGAAAATTATTACGCATCGCATTCTCGCTTTGGCAACAAGCCGATGCCCGATTTGACGCTCAGAAAATTGCTTGCCTCAACAATGCAGCTTGACGAAAACCATAGAATCTCAGCCCGAACGGGGCACCAGGGATAAACAGGGCTGGGTGAATAAACCCAGCCCTATGCACCAACTTGTAATGCCGACAAAAGCAACTAACCTTGCCTCATTACGACGATTCTGAAACAAACGTAGTCCTAAGCTTACACTCAGAGACAGATATGCACCCAAAAAACCAGCGAATAGCTATCGCCCTGCTCAGCCTGGCAGCCCAAGCCAACGCGCATGCAACCGCTGCGGAAGACGAACATATTCGACAGATTGTGCAAGGCGTGCTGAAGGAAAAAGACCAGAAAATCGAACAGCTGGAAGCCCGCATCAAACAACTGGAGCAGGAAAGAAACAATTCGGTCGCGGTGTCGACAAACCCAACAGTAGCTCCGGCCGGCGAACCGACGCCGGCACCTGCACCGGTAAAAACCGCTGCCAATGCTAAGCCCGAGCCGACAGTGGATACCAAACTGAAAGCGCTGGACAAAAAAATTGCTGCTTTGAAAGAAGCTGCCGAAGCCAACGGCCTGCAAATGAGCGGCTTTTTCGACATCAACGCCAAAACCGGCAACTCTACCGACCAAACCTTCAGCGTCGGCTCGGTGGAATTGGATCTCGACTATGTGCATGACGACCACTTTGGTGCCAGCTCGGCGTTAGTACTGTGCGGCAATTCATCCAACGCCGACTATGGCGCGCCCGGCGCGGTATTCTGCGGTAATAGCGGCCCCGGCGCGCTGAGTGGCGGCAGCACGATGGCCGGCATCGCCGTCGCGCTGGTCGACTATCATTCGTTCAATGATCGTATTCCGCCGCGTGGCCGGATTTTCAATAACAAGGGTTTTCACATCCAGGCCGGCCGTTTCGACTTACCGTTCGGTAACGACTACCAAAATTTCGCCAACAAGGACCGCATCACTATTACCGCGCCGTTGACCACCTCTCGCATGCAATTGGGCGGTTACAATGCCGACGGTATTCGTTCCTACGGCGCCTGGGATATGTTCAACTATTCGGTGTTCTGGACCGACGCGCTGTATGCCAACGACGGCCATACCGTCGGCGGCCGGGTGGGTCTGGCTTTGGGACAAAACACCTACAAGATCCACAATGCCAATCCTGAAGGCATTGAAATCGGCGTTTCCCACCTCAGCGAGTTCGATGGCGAAAACCGGATCCGCAATACCGTTTACGGCGCGGACCTGAGTATCGGCTACGGCATGTGGCGTTTACAAAACGAATTCATGCTGCTGAATGCGCATCAACAGGTGTTTTTGGAACAAGATGCGGACGGCAATCCATTGCCGATCATCATCCCCGATCCAAACACCAGCCCTTTCGGCAAGGGCCACCAACTGGGCTATCACTCCACGCTGACCTTGGATTTGGAAAGCCTGAGCAAACAGCCGATAGTAGCGTTCGCCCGCTACAGCCGCTGGCAGCCTTCGCAAGACCTTGGCCTGGACTTCGATGGCAGCACCGTGGCAATCAACGACATTTCCATGCTTAGCTTGGGCTTTAACTATAAATTTAGCGATCATTTGCGGGTCAAATTTGAATACAACGATTCGTTGGGCACGGAAACCGCAGAGCGTTATTTCGACAGAAAACTGGGCATAGCCCAAATCGTCATGTCTTTTTAATCATGAACAAGCTCCTATACAAATGCTTATTGGCCGGCGGCACCGGCGCACTTTTGCTGTTATTCGTCAGCGGCGCACATACCGCCGACGACAATCCGCACATTATTTCCAAGCAATCGCCGCAAGCGGGGTGCAGTAATTGCCACACGACGACGCCTGAGCTCAAAGAGGACGGCATTTTACACAGCAAAAACATAACGGCCGACCAAGCCACCTTTAGCAAGGACGGCGTGGCCATGTGTTCCTCGTGCCATAATCCCAACCAAGGCCACAAGGTGGGCTTGAATATCGACTTTCCGGTACCCGCCGACTTGCCGCTTAACGAGGAAAACGACATTACCTGTCTGACCTGTCACTACACGCACGGCAAGCTGGATAGCGACCGGCCGCAAGCCAGCCACAGCTTCATGGATAAACTGATGAACGCCGAAAGGCTGAAAAAAAGCTTTTTACTCCGCCGCAACAACAGCGACGGCGAGCTCTGTTTAACTTGTCATAACGTCAACTAAGGTTCCTGAAAATGAACAATACCGTTACCAAACGTCGCCAAATTTTTATCAAAAAGGACTTCCAAGGCCGTTTCATCCTCGGCGCTTTTGCGCTGATATTGCTCGCCGGATTGTGTTCGGCGCTACTGATTTATTGGATGACCGGCGGCGATTTGCAAGCCCAATCGCAATCGGCGCATGCCAATATCGTCAACGCCGCGGAGCGACTGGGCGTATCGATTTTAATCGGCAACTTGGTGGCCATTTTGGTTGCCGGCGGCATTGCGGTGAGTACCGTTCTGTACGCCTCGCACAAAATCGCCGGCCCTTTATACCGCTTCGAAACCCTGTGCCAAGAGGTCGGCGACGGCAAACTCGATACTGTCACGCACTTGCGGGAACACGATCAGCTACAAGATTTGGCGCTATCGTTCTCGAATATGGTTGCCAAGCTCCGCAGCCGCCGGGACCATCGCACCCGCTTAATTGCCGAACTCAACCGGCAAATCGGCTTGTACGCCTTAAACAATGGCGACGCACTGTCAGAAGCCCAACACCATGCCGTCGCGGCAATGGCGGCGTTGGTGACTGATTTAGAGAAACTAGAAAAATAATTGTCATCAAATCCCATGTTTAAAAATACCTCGATCAAATCTTCACTGATCTTAATTGCATCAGCCTTGGCTTTTGCCAATCTATTGTTCGTCCTTTCGCTATGGCACGCTTTTCAATCCATAGACGAAAACTTGCAGGCAGCGACTCAAAAACAAAACACCTCGGACTATTTGTCTCATGTGCGTTTTCATGTGGTGCAGATTCAGCAATTTCTTACCGACGTCGGCGCCACGCACAGTGATGGCGGCTTTGCGGAAGCCAAGCAGAATTTGGACGCGGCATTCGAGAATATCGATAAGGCGGCTCAGTCTTACCCCAATTTGCAAACGCAACTGGCAAGCTTAAGACAGCAAATCCAGGACATGCATGATGCCGGCGTAAAAATGGGCTGGGACTATATCAATCTGGGCAATGAGGCCGGCACGGCAACCATGAAAGCACCGAACACGGGGCTTGACGATACGGCTGTCCGCCTAACCGGCGAATTAAACAGGACTACCGAGCAACTTGACCGGGAACTGACCCTCGCCAAAGAGCAATTAAGTTCGTCCTTGCACGATTACAGCCTATCGCGAATTGCTTTTTCCATCGTGTTGCTATTGTTCGTGATGGTCTGTTTAAGCATGCTTTATTTCAAAATAGAGCCGCCATTGACCGCCCTACAAAAATCGTTATATCTGCTAAGACAAGGCGGCGGCGATTTGACCCGGCGCATTCCGCACGAAGGCAGCGACGAAGTGGGCATTATCGTCACCCAGTTCAACGAATTTTTAAGCGTGTTACACAGTTTGATGCGGCAAGTGGCGATGGAGTCCGATCAGTTAAACACCGCGTCGAACCGCTTGAGCCAAATGTCCGAGCGGGTGCAAGAGGATATTCTGAAACAGCAAATGGGTACCGACCAGGTCGCAGCAACAGTGACGGAATTGTCCGCCACAGTCACAGAAGTGTCTAACAACACCGCCAACGCCGCACAAACTGCGCAGAGAAGCAGCGTCGCCGCCAACAACGGCAAGGCGGTGGTAACCAATACCGTGCAATCCATTCACGCGCTGTCGAACAATATCGACAGGGCCAGCACGGTGATCGGTAATGTCGAACAAAATTGCGTGAATGTCAGCTCGGTGCTGGATGTGATTCAGAGCATCGCCGACCAGACCAATTTATTGGCGCTAAATGCCGCCATAGAGGCCGCCAGAGCCGGCGAACAAGGTCGCGGCTTTGCGGTAGTGGCGGACGAAGTGCGCACGCTGGCCAGCCGGACCCAGGATTCCACGCATGAAATTCAAGCAATGATAGAGCGCTTGCAGCAAGGCTCGCGGGAAGCGGTAAAAGCCATGTCGGAAAGCCGGAATCAGGCCAAGGAGACCGTTGAAGTCATCGAAAGCACCGGCGAGCTGCTGGATAATATCTCAAGCATGGTGGCGCAAATTTCCACGATGAATACGCATATTTCCGACGCGGTGAAAGAACAAAAAATCGTGGTCGAGCACATTAATCAAAACATTAACTCGATTAATGACGTCACCATCAACAACTCGAGGGACGCGGAACAAACCGCGCAAGAAGCCCATCATTTGCAAAAAATCGCCGGTAATTTGCATACCACGATTTCACAGTTCAAGCTGTAAGCAGTCAACCACGCTATTTGCTTCGGCGTCGAAGCGAATAGCGTGTCGTTACAACTCAAATACCTCCGCCAAGGGCAGAATCAACTCAGGCAAGCTCAAAAGGGGCAAATCTTCGTCGACACCGAATACGTCGGCATTGGCATAGCGGCCGTCCGCGCCCAGAAAAAAACGTTGCACGTAATTTTCCAACGGATCGATCACCACATATTCCCTCACACCGGCACGTTCATAGAGCGCTTTTTTTTCACGCATATCCTTCAGTGCCGTACTGGGGGATAAAACTTCTACCACCAAATCCGGCGCACCGTGTATGGCTTTTTCGCCGATCTTATCCGGGTTGCAGACCACTAATAAATCCGGTTGCACGACGTCATGCTCGGAAAGAATCACGTCCACGGGTGCGATGAACGGTTTGCAAGGCTTACCTTTTAAAAACTGTTCCATCCGGCTAAAAACACGTCCCGCAACAGTTTGATGCTTGATACTTGGGGCCGGACTCATATTGTAAGGAACGCCGTCGATTAACTCCCAGCGCTCGTCGTCAGGCCATCCTAGATAGTCGGCGACACTGAACGATTGCGCGGAGGATTGAGGAACGCTATTCATTTCTCGCGCCTGCTCAAATATCCAGTTTAATCCAGCGCAAACGGTTGGCGTTGCTGACTACCGTTACCGACGACATAGCCATCGCCGCACCGGCAATCATAGGGTTCAGCAATATGCCAAACAGTGGATACAGCAAACCCGCCGCCACCGGAATGCCGATGGTGTTGTAGAAAAACGCGCCTAACAGGTTTTGCTTGATGTTAGCGACCGTCAACTTCGAAAGCGCCATCGCCTCGGAGACCTTTAATAAAGAACCTTGCAGCAACACAATATCGGCACTTTCGATAGCCACGTCGGTACCTGTCCCAATCGCAAAACCGACATCGGCTTGCGCCAGAGCCGGCGCATCGTTGATACCGTCACCCACCATACCGACAATTTCGCCTTGCTGCTGCAAGGCCTTGACCACGGCCGCTTTATCTTGCGGCAACACTTGCGCACGGACTTCGCTGATACCGGCCTGCGCGGCGATAGCTCGCGCCGTGATTTCGTTATCGCCTGTCACCATCAGTACGCGTATACCGCGCTGCCGCAATTGCTGCACCGCTGCGGCAGAATCGGCTTTAATCGGGTCGGCCACCGACACAATGCCAACCACCGCGTTTTCCACTGCCAAGAACATCGGCGTCTGGCCTTTTCCTGCCAGTTCGGCCATTTTGTCGAGATGACTGCTCTCATCGATACCGTATTCCGCCAGCAACGCGGCATTGCCGAACAAACATTGCTGATCGGCAATGCGGCCGACGATACCGTGACCGGCCACTGCCTGAAATTTTCTGACCTTGTCCAGCGTTAACTGTTTTTGCTCAGCAGCCGTCAGTATCGCCGCCGCTAAAGGATGTTCGGAACCGGATTCCAGACTGGCGGCATACTGCAACACCCGGGCTTCGTCGTAATCGCCAAAAGCCATCACCTCTGCCAGACTGGGTTTACCGGCAGTTACGGTACCGGTCTTATCCAAAATCAGACAAGTCAGCTTGCCGGCGCTTTGCAAGGCTTCGCCCTTACGGATCAATATGCCCATTTGCGCGGCGCGACCGACCGCGACCATCACCGAAATCGGCGTCGCCAAACCCAGCGCGCACGGACAAGCAATTACCAACACCGTCATCGATGTCACAAACGCATAACCCATGGCCGGGTCGGGACCAAAGCTTAACCAAATTAAAAAGGTCAGTACTGAGATAATCACGACTGTCGGCACAAACACGGCGGAAATCTTGTCGGCCAGTTTGGCAATCGCCGGCTTGCTGTTCTGGGCTTGCCGTACGCTTTGAATGATTTGCGCCAAAGCGGTATCGCGGCCAATGCGGGTCGCGCTAAATAAAAAACTGCCTTGCTGATTGATGGTGCCGGCGGCGACACCGGCACCCTCCACTTTCTCAACCGGCATCGATTCGCCGGTCAGCATGGATTCGTCGATAGTCGAGTGGCCTTCGAGTACCACACCGTCCACGGCGATTTTTTCACCGGGTCTAACCCGCAAAGTTTCGCCCAGACCGACTTGCTCGATAGGAATGTCAATCTCTTGCCCCTCTCGCACTACCCGAGCGGTGCGGGGTTGCAAACCGATCAGCGCGCGTATCGCTGCCGAGGTTTTACCTCGTGCTCGCGTTTCCAAGGCACTGCCCAGATTGATGAACGCCAAGATCACCGCCGAGGCCTCGAAGTAAGCATGAGCGGAAAGCGAAGGCAATTGACTGGAATAATCGATGACAATACAAGAATACAACCACGCCGAGCCTGTACCCAGCGCGATCAAAGTATCCATATTGGCCTGCTTGACCAGCAGCAATTTAAGCGCGCTATGAAAAAAATGTCCGCCGGAATAAAACATCACCGCCAGCGTCAGCAAGGCCACTTCGGACCAAAACACCGTGCCGGCGGCGCTACCCATCGCCGGAAACAAGTCCAGATGCGCGCCCGCCATTAAGGGCAGGCCCAATACACCGGCCACGCCTGCCTTGCGCAGCAAATCGCGATAACGCTCTTCTTCCTGCTTTTCCTCTTCGCTCGGGTCTTCCAAACCTTCCATCACCGCCGCATCGTAGCCGGCGGATTTCAAGGCCTGCTTCATGGCTTGATGGTCCGGATTGCCGCCGACAGTGGCGGAATGATCGGCAAAATTAACGGCAACGGACTCGACCCCCGGCACCGATTGCAAGGCTGTTTCCACCGCGCTGACGCAACCGGCGCAACGCATGCCGAGTATGGAAAGGCGTATTTCCTGTTGCTGATTAGTCGATTGCTCTAAAGTCATAATGAGGATTCCCGAGAAATACCGTTTTGATCTGCGCCCAAAAGCGGACGACCGCCGATGCGGGCTTTATTCGACCTTGAAACCGGCGTCGGTGATAACGTCTTCGATTTCATCTAAGTCGGTTTGGGCCGGATCAAATTCGACTTCAACCCGCTTGTCTTTGTGCGAAGCCTGCACCGTTACTACGCCGGCAATGGCCGATACTTTACTGACGATGCTGCTCTCGCAACCGCCGCATTTCATACCGCTTACTGTCAATGACGCTGATTCGGACATATAAATCTCCATATGATTGAAATTAAGACTGGCCGGCCATTCTCGACTTAAACTATTTGAACATGGTATAAGGCGCGACCTATTCTCATGATAGTGCAATGATCGGGAGCCCGTAAATAAATGACAGATTTTCTGATTGGCAGACAGCAAATCCTGGACCGCCATCTGGACACTTTCGCCTACGAGATTTTATTCAGAGGCAAGGATTTCGATCTCAGTTTGAAAGATGGTGCCGCCAACGCCACTAATCAAGTCATCACCGATACGCTGTTGGAAATCGGCCTGAACGAACTGGTCGGCCCGCACAAAGCCTTCATTAATTTCACCACGCAAAACATACTCGACAAAACGCCGCTGCATTTGCCCAAAGAGCGCATCGTCATTGAAGTACTGGAAAGCGTGGCTATCGATGACAACATCGTCGCCAACCTGAAAGAATTATCGCAACTGGGCTACACCATAGCGCTGGACGACTTCGTCTTGTCACCGGAGTGGCTACCCTTGCTGGAGTTTGCCGACATTATCAAGCTGGATGTGATGGCCGACGGCCTGGAAGGCACCCGGCAACTGATTGAACAGCTAAAACCCTATAAACTCAAATTGCTGGCGGAAAAAGTCGAAACGCATCAGGAATTTGAAACCTTGCGCGAATGGGGCTGCGAGCTGTTTCAAGGGTTTTTCTTCAGCAAACCCAATATCGTTGAGGGCAAGCGGCTAGGCGTCAGCCAGACCGCCGCCATCCAATTACTATCCACCGTGAACAAGGCGGATGCCAGCTTTGCGGAAATCGGCAAGATTATCTCGCAAGACGTCGGGATGAGTTTTAAATTGCTGCATTATTTAAATTCCGCATTTTTTAGCCTCCCGCAAAAAATAGAATCCATACAGCATGCGATTGCCTGTCTAGGACTGGTCGAGATCAAACGCTGGGTCAATATTCTGGCCTTATCGTCTATGTCCGGCAAACCGTCCTCGGTGCTGCAAAACGTGCTGATCCGCGCCAAAATGTGCGAATTGATAGCGCGAGAACTTAAAGACGATCAGGAGCATTATTTTTTAATTGGTATGCTGTCGGGTTTGGACAGCTTGCTGGACATGCCGGCGACCAAAGTATTGGAACAATTGCCGCTGGCGGAAGATGTCGACGATGCCATTTTGAAATATCGCGGCAACGCCGGCGAAGCGTTACAATTCTGCATCGCCTACGAGCGCTGGGAGCCGGGCCTTAGCACCTTTCGTGATATAAATCCCGAGCGTATTGCCAACATCTATCTGGAGAGCATAGATTGGTGGGCGACGCGCATTTTACCTTTCTTGGCAGCTTGAGCCATCTACCCTACCGACATCATCATGAAATTGAGACTGACTTTATTCTGGCTGGGCTGTCTGTTCGCGGCCCATCTTTACGCCACCGAACTAGGCGTGGTCACGGCGGAACAACTGCTAAGCATGCAGCAAAACCAAAATGCGCTGGTCGTAGATGTACGTACCGCGCCGGAATGGCAAGCCACCGGTGTCATCGCCCAAAGCCAGAAACTGGAATCGTTTGACAGCAACGGCCACTTCGACCAGGAAAAATGGTTAGTCAACCTGGAAAAACTGAAATCGTCGCCGGACCAACCCGTTATTTTGGTCTGTCGATCCGGGAATCGCAGCGGCAAGATCGGCAAAATCCTCACCGAGCAACTAGGCATGAAAAATGTCTATCATTTATCCAATGGTATCCAGTCATGGATCAAAGACGGCCACCCGGTTAAAGCCGATTGTTTGACTACAGCTTGTAAGTAATATGTCCCTGAACACGCTCAGTAACCAAACCATCGCCCTGGCCGGCATCGCCCAGGCCTGCTCCTTGGTGCATCAGCTTGCCGGCACCGGCACTTGCCCAAACGCGGCGCTGGAAGCCAGCATCGCCAGTCTGCTGAAAATTGACGCAGACAGCGTGGTCGATGTCTACGGCGGCTTGATCGGTGTCGAACATGGCTTACAACAGCTCACGACCCAACTCGGCAGCCGGGTGCTGGCCAGCCCGGAGCAAGCCCGTTACGCCGCGCAGATCGTCTATTTGCAAAAACAGCTGATCAAGCAGCCGGATATGCAAAAAACCATACAGGCCGGGGTCAGTAAGGCCCAGGCTCAAGCCGAACATTTCGGCATACTGCATGAAAATGTGCTGGCCAATTTAGCTGATGTCTATCACAGCACGATCAGTACCCTGCAGCCACGCATCATGGTACAAGGCGACCAGCAATATCTGGGTAATCAAAGTACTGTAAACAAAATACGCGCTTTGCTGTTGGCAGGCATTCGCGCCACTTTACTGTGGCGGCAGTGCGGCGGCAGCCGTTGGAAGTTATTGTTCTCCCGCAAAAAAATCCAGGACGAAGCCAAGTTTCTACTCACCCAAATCTGACGCCAACATGCCGGAACTTCCAGAGGTTGAAACCACTCGGCGCGGCATAGAGCCGCATGTTGCCGGAAAAACCTTTAAAGCCGTCATTGTCCGTCACCCCCAGTTGCGTTGGCCGGTGCCTGAGGCGCTGACCACCGATTTGCCGGGCCAACGCCTGGAAAGCGTCGAACGGCGCGGCAAATATTTATTGCTAGCCACTGCGCGTGGTACGCTGATTCTGCATCTGGGCATGTCGGGGAATTTGCGGATCACCACTCCCGAGCAAACTGTGCGCAAGCACGACCATATCGACTTCATTTTTGCCGACGACACAATATTGCGCTTTAACGATCAGCGCCGTTTCGGCGCGGCCTTATGGACTGCCGAGGACGCGATGTTACATCCCTTGCTGGCAACGTTGGGGCCTGAACCCTTATCAACGGCATTCGATGCAAACTATCTGCGGCAGCGGGCGGCAAACCGCGCGGTGCCGATCAAATCCTTGATTATGGATAGCCATGTCGTGGTGGGGGTGGGGAATATTTATGCCAGTGAAGCTTTATTCTTGGCGGGCGTAAAGCCTGTTCGTCCCGCCGGAGAACTGGATACGCCGGCGTGCGAAGCGTTGGTGACGGCGATCAAAACCGTATTGCAACAAGCCATCGATAAAGGCGGCACCACGTTGCGCGACTTTAGCAATGCCGAGGGCAAACCAGGGTATTTTAAGCAATCCCTAAATGTTTACGGTCGCGGCGGACAAGCCTGTCTGCGCTGCGAGGAACTGATTCAGCAACTCAAAATAGGGCAACGCGCCAGCTACTATTGCGGCAATTGCCAACGCTAAGCCCATCAATGTTGCCAATCGAAAACGGCGGTTACTCGATTGCCGCAACCGTGGTAAACCAAGCTGCTACATAAAGTCTCCAACATTACAATTCCGCGTCCGCAGTAGGCCTCGTCTCCCTTTCGTACGCTATTGCGTCGCTGCCAATCAAAGCCGTTGCCGCTATCAAGGACTTTAACGACTAGGCGACCGCCCGACTCGGTCGCTTGATGTATAAACGATAAACGGATTCTGCCGCGCCGGAGCTGTTGCAAGCGCTCGTCCTTCATCGCATAAAAGCGCATGAAACCTTCCGGACTGCTCTTCAAATCGGAATCCAGACCCAGCACGCCATGGTCTAACGCATTCGCGAACAATTCGCTGACTATCATGAAAATATCCTGGCGATAATTCTGTAAACCCTGTATTTCCATCACGGTGTTGACCATTACCGGCACCGGATTGATAAGTCGCAAACTATCGATGTCAAACTCCATGACCTGCTTCCAGGTCGTCGCGGCGATACGCTGCCTGGGTAGCCGCACTTCTCGGCGTCCCCAGGGCACGCTATCGACCGCACAGCTCACAATAACCAAGGTATTGTCATCTTTCTGAACAGCACCGCCGGTATGCGCCTCAAGGCTGGCCTGCAAGTTTCTGATGTCGTCGAATTTACTTTGCCGGATAGCGTTGAGGATACGTTCCCCGCCGAAAAGCTCGCCTTCGGCGTTTTCCGCCTCAAAAATACCGTCTGTGAGCAGATACAAACGCTGGTTCTCGCTGACCCGATGCAGTTGTTCTTCAATATCAATCGCCGGCTGAATACCCAGCGGAATATTCAGGGAATGTATCGCCAAAAAGCTGTTGTCGGCATGATTGACTAAAAAATGCTCGGGCAACCCGCAGGTAATGCTTTTCATCGAAGACGACTCGGGATACAGCGCCACCACCGTCGCCGCCAGAAAACGGTTAGCCGGCAACATCCGATAAAGTTTGGCGTTAATCTCGGCAACGATTTCGTTGATATCGAAACCTTTACGCGTCATGCCATAGAAAATATCGGCCAACGGCGTGGCGGCTATCGATGCCGACAAACCGTGGCCGGTAAAATCGCCCAAAAGCACATGCAAATGATTCTCCGGAGTTTTGGCAACCAAAACCAAATCGCCGTTAAACAAGGCCATGGGCGACATCACGACGGCCACGGCTTCGGTTTCCAGAAAGTCGGCTTTTAACACATCGTTGAACAGTTTCGCCGCGACTTCATGTTCCAGGTCGGATGTCTGCCAATAGTCGAGCAACTGCGTTTTTTGCGCGTGCTCGTGCTGATACAACATCCGCAGTTTTAAGGACGAGCGAATTTTTAACAGTAATAAATGCTGATTGACCGGTCGACAAATTACTGCGTCAATCTCAACCGCCGCGCAATGATCCAGTAGCGTGTCGGTCAAATCATCGGCAATCAATATGATAGGTAAGTAGGAATCGGCCGCATCGCGCATATCCGCTACCTGTCGCCAGGGCCAATCGCGACAGGCAATAATCAGTAAATCCACCGGCGCGCTTGTCAGCAGTTCAATCACCTCTTCCGCAGTCGACGCCACCGCACAGCGAAAATCCTGCGCGCGCAACACGCCCTGCAAACTATCCGCATTTGAATTCGCTCCAGTATCCTCCAGCAAAACAACAGAGGTTTGAGCAGGCAGTGGAAATGGGTTCGGATGATTCATTCTGAAGATAGTGCTCGGCTCTCGATGAATGCTTATTGATTTATAATCTGCGCTTCTCACACCATACGGCTGGCTATGACGATTTTATTTTTCTCGCTAAGAGGCGTACCCACGGACGAAGCAGACGATGTTCGGCAGTTACTGGCCGACAACGACATTGAATTTTATGAAACCTCGGCAGGCAACTGGGGTATTTCCATGCCAGCTATCTGGCTTTATCAACGCGATGACGTCGATAAAGCCAGACAATTATTCGACCAATACCAGCAACAACGCGCCCTAAACCAACGCGCGTTGTACCGGCAGTTAATGGCCCAAGGCGAATACCATGGCTTTTTACGCCACAACCTGAACAAACCCGTCCGCTTTATCGGCTATAGCTTGGTCATAGTCCTGATATTTTACGTGTCCTTGAAATGGTTGTTCGAGTTGGGCCTTTGAATCGTCGTTAGTTAGACTGCAAAATCGTCAACATCCGTTGGGCGTGTTCCGCCACTTCTATACCCAGGTCGGTCAGATAACCGCCGTCATGCTGGGTAACCAAACCTTTGTCGAACAGGCGTTGCGCCGCACCGATCAACACCGGATCGGCATTTCCATGCACCTTGACACCTTCTTGTACGGACTCCAGATTGAACAAGGATAAAAATTTAATTTCCGCGACCAATTCCTCGGATAAAAGCATGTGTTACACCCTTTGTAATAATTATTAATCTTCGCTGACCGTCGTGGTCAGCCAACTATATACGCGCTTTACAAGCAAATCGTAATCTTGTTGATAGCCGTGATCCTCGCCATCCATTCTTATCTGCCGATACACCGGATTATCCTTGCCGGCCATGCGCCGTTGCCGGGCGCTATCGAGCACTGCCGGTAAATCGAACTCGGCATACACATCCAAAAAAGGCAATTGCACTTTTTTAATCAAATCGAGGCTTTGCGCCTGCGTTGCGGTCGTTTGCGGCACCGGCAAACTAATCGATACCAGGGCCGTCACATCATTGGGTTTATCGCCGAGCCGATACGCGGCCATCAACGCCCCCATGCCATAGCCGATAATCGCGATATGTTTCGCACCGTTTTTTAGGAGATGCTCCACAGCCGCATCAATGCGCTCACGTGCCTCGTCGAACAGCGGGTAATAGTCATCAGACTGCGCACCGCTTTCCCTGATAGGCATCTGTACGGCAAGCGTAGCCCAATTATGCATCGGTAATGTGGTTCTCAAGCGATGAATCAAGGGCTTGGCATCGGGATGCTCGCCCATTTCGTGCAGTATGATTGCCACCCGACTATTGTCGGTCTTTTCCGCGTCGGTGTAGAGCGCCAGAAAAGTGTTGCCGGCGGATTTTAACCAAATCGCCTGCCCCATGGACAATTGTTGCTGTATGGCCGTCGCGAAGTCCTGCTCTCTGCTGCTATCAGTCGCAAACACCGGCGTCGAGATTAGCAATAATGCCGCGAATAACGACGCAATGCGCATGGCGAACACTAACCCTTGCTGTAAAAACCGCTGAAGGTATAGCGCTCATGGATATGCCGCAACAGCACCATAATCACCGAGGCCACCGGCAAGGCCAACAATACGCCTAAAAACCCGAACAGCTGACCGCCTGCCAGCACGGCAAACATCACCGCTACCGGATGCAAACCAATTTTGTTTCCGACCAGCCAAGGCGTCAACAACATGCCTTCCATGCTCTGCCCTACCGCAAAAACCATCAAAACCGGCAACAAATGCACAGCATCCTGAAATTGCAGCAGCGCGGCGATGCACGCAAACACGATGCCGGTAATGGCGCCCATATACGGCACGAAACTGACCAAACCCGCCAGCATGCCTATCACCAAGGCCAACTCCAGATCCACCAACCACAAGCCGACACTATAAATAATGCCCAACGCCAGCATCACATAAAACTGGCCGCGCATGAACGCGCCAAGCACATCGTCGGCTTCGCTAGCGAGTTTGGCGACGGTGCCGGCAAAGCGACGTGGAAACAAATCATGAATCCGCGCCACCAAGTCGTCCCAATCGCGCAGCAAATAGAAGGTGATTACCGGAATCAATACCAGATTCATCACCCAGCCGACGATGACGGCACCGGAATGGGAGACCGATTGAATCAGGTTTTCAGCAACGCCGCCGCCATCTTGCCAATGACTCCTGATCAGATTGATTAACTGATCTTCGCGCAACGGTCTAATCGTCCGTCCCAGATATTTTTGTAAACCCGGCACGACCGATTTGTTTATCCAGTTTAGATACGACGGCAGTTTGTCGATGAATTCACCGATCTGATACTCCAGGGCCGGGATAATGACGATCAGCAGCGCCGCTATCGAAAAAATGATACCGGAAAAAACCACCACGACCGCCAGCGTCCGATTTAAACGCCAGCCTCGGAATTGCAAAGTTTCCAGCCTATCCACGACTGGATCGCCCAAGTAGGCGAGAATCGCCGCGAAGGCAAAAGGCATCAGCACTGGCGCCAACACATACAACAGACCGCCGAACGCCAATATAAAGGCCAGTACAAACCACTTTTGCGAATCGTTCATTTCTACCATCATGCGCCCTTATTGCTTGGCTTGTTTACGGGCTTTCCAAACTTCCAGCACGATCGGCAAGATCGAAATCAGCACGATGCCCAACACTACCAACTCGAAGTTTTTCTTCACCAGCGGAATATTGCCGAAGAAATAGCCGGCAAACACGCAGATCAACACCCATGCCACTCCGCCGACAATGTTATACAGAATGAAAGTGCTGTAAGGCATTTTGCCTATCCCGGCCACGAACGGCGCAAAGGTGCGCACAATCGGTACAAAACGCGCCAGCACGATGGTTTTGCCGCCATAGGTATCGTAAAACGCTTGGGCGCGATCAAGGTGTTCGCGGTTTACCCAGCTCAGCGAATAGGCGCTCTGACCAATGCTGCGGCCTATCCAATAGTTGACGGTATCGCCCAGCACCGCCGCAGCTCCCAAGACACCGAGCAATATCGGCAGATTGAAAGCATCCATTGCCACGAACGCACCGGCGGCAAACAACAGGGAATCGCCGGGCAAAAACGGCATCACCACGAAACCGGTCTCGACAAAAATCACCAAAAACAAAATGGCATAGGTCAGCGTGCCGTAGTCGCTGATGATATTGGCCAAATGTTTATCGATGTGCAGCAGAATATCGGTCAAATAGTGTAGCCAGTCCATGTTTTACTCTTTTTGGTTAAAAAATCTCGGTCAATAGTATCTGCTACCAATGACAGCTGTTCGGCACGCTATAAAAAATAAGCCGCTACCGCCGCACTTACCAAACCAAGTACCAACGCCAGCAGCCACAACCAGATTTTAGGTTTCGCGGTTTTTTGTTCGTAAGCCACGCCTTCGATGCGAGCATTGACGGCTTTTAATTTACCGCCGGTATCGCGGGCAACTTCATAGAACATCACATCGCCGCGCACAGGACGGCGGGCCATGCCTTTTAACGAAGAAATATGGACAAAAATATCTTTGTCGCCATTATCCGGCTGAATAAAGCCAAAACCTCTATCGTCTTTCCAGGTTTTTAAAACACCCTTTAGGATGGTCGTATCCGCCATCTTTTCACCTCTAGTTAATTATTATTCTTGTGTTTTTAGTCTGAAACATCCGGGAAACGTCATATCCCTGCTTCCGCCCCGAAACCATAAAACCCGACTTGAGCATCTGATCGATTACGCCTTTCCTGACTTTACGATCACCGGCAAACCGAGCATCCGTCAATAGATGCGTTAACTGTTTTACCTGCAAACAGGATTGGCGAACAGCCTACCGTTTTGCCTGTTCGGTTGCTACGGTTAGTTTGCGAATGACGACGACCACACCCGGCGTCGATGTTCAGAAAAACACTGACAAATCGGCTAACGATATCTTTCACCGCTAACCGATCCGATTGGAGACAAGACGACGTTTCCAGCTATCGCGCAAAACGCCGCCTCTAATTAAAATTTCTTGTCAATCAAAACCTTGTCGTCAATAACCAGCTTCGAGACGCCGCCCAATGCCAAATGCAAGGTGCATGATGCGGTTTTGAAGTTGGAGTCTTTCTCGCCTATCCATTCCATCGTTACGTAGGTGGTTTTGTCCGTATCGGTTTTGGACGGGAAATAAACCTGAGTTCCGGTTTTGTTTTCGATCAATTTAGGACATTTTTGGGTAGCCATCTCCTGCATAGCCACCAGCGTGCGAATTTGCGCGGCTGCCTCTTTTTCCTCGTTGGATTGATCCTTGCTGACGCCCACCATGATAAAACCGGCTACAAACACCCCCACGACAGCGATCATCAATTTCTGTGTTTCACCCATTGTTGCTCTCCTCTGTTTTGTAGTTATTTTTTCGGCGAATCCGAATTGTCACCCTTCGGATTCTATGCCAATTGACCGGTATCGGCAATGCGCCTGACAAAAGCCTTACTGCGGATCAACCTGCGCAATCCAATCGCCCAAATTGTAGTAGTTGGTGATGCGCGCTACTTTGCCGTCGCGGATATCGAAAAACGCGCCGGCCGGCAAGCGATAGGTTTGGCCATTGGCTTCCGGTAGGCCTTCGTCGGTGTTCAGGTATTCGCCCAACACCACAAACTCGGCCGCGCCGCGCGTGCCTTCTTCGTTGGCCATAATCACCATGTCCACCAACTGTTCTTTATAGTGGTGATTCATTTTTTTCATGAACTCTGCGAAAGCGGTCTTGCCTTGCTCGCGGTCGCCTTGGTTAATGTCATGTACCACATCATCGGTCAACAAGCTCAGAAAGGTATCCATGTCGCCGCTGTTGAATGCTTGATAGTACTGTTCGATAAGTTTTTTTGCTTGTTGCATAGTGGTCTTGAGCCTAGATTAAAAACCGTCAATTTTGCCAGAAGCCCGGCTTTTTTTCAGCTTAAAATTCCACGCCCTGCTCGGCCTTGATGCCGGCGGCATAAGCGTGCTTGATTCTGGTCATCTCGGTGACCGTGTCGGCAGCCTCAATGACTTCCGGCGCCGCATTCCTGCCGGTCATCACCAAATGCAGCCAGGCGGGTTTGTCGTTTTTGATGAAATCGGCGATTTCCTGGCCGCTGATCCAGCCGTAGCCGCAGCAATAATTGATTTCGTCCAGGATCACTAGATCGAATTCTTCGGAGAGGATTTTTTGCTTACTAAACTCCCAAATTTCCCGACTGGTCTTGATGTCCTGTTCCGGGTTCTTGGTGTCCCAGGTAAAACCGTCGCCCAAGGCATGCCATTCTATTTCTTCGAAACGCGTCGCGGCCCTTTGCTCACCGGTTTGCCATTGGCCTTTGATGAATTGGATCACGCAGACTTTCATACCCCAGCCGGCGGCGCGGAACACCATGCCAAACGCACTTGAGGACTTACCTTTACCTTCACCCGTGTGCACTAGCACGACACCGTGTCTTCTATCTCTGGTTTTCATTGATGATGCTTCTCTGGCCCATGTATCAGCAGCGTATTTAAATTGAGCGAGCATTGTAACAACTTATCAGCGGCCGAGAGGCAGAAGCGGGATTACGGCACCGCTGCCGATCATAGAGCGTTCCGGAACGGCAAAGGATTCGGTTTCGAATACTTTTGCCGTGCTTGAGTAGCGGCAATCGGGTATTGAACTAGCCTATTACCCGCTTGCGCAAATTAGAAAAACCAAATGCACACAGACCGGCAGCAAAGCTCCAAAACGCGGCGGGTAATGGCACGGGGGCGTAGCTAAAACCGCTGCCGCTCTGCAACTGATAACGGCTGTCGGCAATACCGAGATACACCAAACCGGTGTTCCCAAAATTGGCCGAGGACTCGGTCAGGGTTGGTTTGAAATAGCTGCTGGCACCCGCTCCGACTTCTAGAAAGGCGTCCAACGAAATCAAGGTATTGACCGGCACCGAAAATGTCGCCACCCCGGTACATGACGCCATCCATGAGCAACTGAAACTACGCGGCGTATAGCCGTTTTCCGTGAAAGAGATCCTGTCACCCGTACTAAGTTGAACGGTACCGCTAGCGGCGGCGGTTCCCGATAGCGCTCCTGACACTAAGTAAGTCAAGGTCAGATCGATGTTTCGACCGCTGGGCCCCACCAACTTGAAGTTATCGGCAAACGACACTTTACTGCTACCACTGGCGACATTGGCGGCATAGGCCGTCGCGCTGGCGCTGGCGCTGGCTTTCAATACACCCGGACTCACAAAACCGCTAGCGGACGAACGATAAATCTCCGAGAGACTGCCCGGCCCACCGTTATTGGGTACTTTATAAAACGCATTGACGGAGTCCGCGGACGGGCCATCGATATTATTCACGACATTGGAATCAGCATCATAGGATTGACTACCGTAGGCGGCATTGGCGCTGGCTATCACGGTCAAGGATGTGGTGTAGGCGTTGGCCGCCGGCATATAAGCCATTACGGTAAATAACGGCAGTAAAATTGTAAATCGATTCATGCGAACCTCTGGGAAGATAGGTTGAAAAATTTTAACCTGGCGTTACCGCCATAAAGGCTTTCTCGGCCGGAAAAGCAAACCCAGAATGCCGCTGCCAAATAGCCAAACGGAAGCTGGAAGTGGTACAGGGGAGTAATCAAAACCACTGCTACTGACTATGCGTTGTCTCGTATCTACCGGGCTAATAAATATCCGGGCAGTATTGCCGTAATTGGCAAGAGCATCGCCGTATTTATGGCTTTCATCGGTGTTGGCTGCAGCAAGAACTTCCAAAAAACCGGAAATCGATATATCCCAATTGGCAGGTACTGAAACAGTGGCTTTGCCGGTACACGAGTTAATGTTTGATGAGCAATTAAACTGCAGGGGGGAGGCCAAAGCCTCACTCGCGTTAATGTTAAACGTGTCATCGTACGAAGATATTTTTAAGCCGCCTTTGACTTTTGCTAACCCCTGCAAACTGCCGCTTAAGTGATATTCGATATTAATGTCGACGAATAATTTACTCGAAAAAATAGAGAAAGTATCCGTGAATTCGGCATTGGCAACTCCAACCACACCCAAATTATTTGGATGTGGGCCATCTAAAAAATAACCGGCACTGGCGTAGGCTTTTAATATGCCTGGACTAGCGTCGGCTGAAGCTATTGCTTGTCTTCTATAGGAATAGCCTGATTCGGTGTTGGCATCGAACCCTTGATCGTAAACCGAACCATAAGCGTGTGACACTGCGTTTGTATGAGAATCGGTTTGACCATCTGCAAACGGCAATACCGTGTACGGCGATGGATCGGGATACGAATGCCCCCCTACTTTAGCGCCTGCGCTAGCGAATGTTGTATAAGCATGTAGCGTGGGTGAGCTGCAAAGTAATAGCCCAGCTATGATGTATTGACGTTTCATGATGGCTCTCTTTTTTGGTATTCAATTTGGGTACCATAGAAATACCAGATAGAAATATTTGCGTCAATCGTAAATTCTTGGATTTATTTCGGTACTATTTCACAGATTTTTTCCGAGAATTGGAGTTTGCGTGTCCATCCTAGTTTTAGCCAGCTATGTCCATGCCCACTGCCTGCATGTTGAGCACCTGCCCTGTTCGGGCGAATCCATGCAAGCTACCGGCTTACTTAAGGAGCACGGCGGTAAGGGTTTGAATGTCGGTTTAGCCACGCATCGGCTTGGCGCTGAGGTGGCAATGCTATTGCCGCTGGGAATGGATGCTGTTGCGGACAATGTGATTACATTACTTAAGGATGAAGGAGTGGACGACCGCTGGCTTCTAAGAACGGGACCGCAATCCGGTTTTGGTGTCGGTTTTATTGGCCCAAACGGCGAGAATTTTTTGGCCGTTTATCCAGGTGCCAACGCCCTGCTAAGTGCAGAACATATCGAACAGAACTTGGCCGCGCTTCCCGACCTAGATTTGATTTACGCCCAGTTCGAAATCCCGGAAGCGCCGATCCGCAAAGCCTTTGAGATCGCACGTCAGCGCGGCATCCGCACCATGTTAAATCCGTCACCCTGGCGCCAACCTGATCCTGGCTTGTTAAAGCTAACCGATATTTTGGTGGTAAACGAAACCGAAGCCGCTTCATTATTCGGCCGAGGCGAAAATGAAATTAGTGTGGAACAGTGGCTAAATAGCTTATCCACGTGGTCGGAACACATTGCGTGGTCCGGGGAACTGCTGGTGGTAACGTTAGGTGAAGCGGGATGCGTGGCCTTAACGAAAGATAACGTCGTATATCAACCGGCTTGGCCTGTTGCCGCACTGGACGCCACCGGCGCTGGCGACGCGTTCAGCGCGGGTCTGGCGACTGCTTTACTGAATAATTTGAGCTTAACTGAGGCTTTAAGCAGAGCCTGCGCCTGCGGCGCCTTGGTTGCCAAGCATCATGGCGTATTGGGGTGCTTGCCGAGCCAAGCCGAGATTGATAACTTTATGCAAACCAATCCAAGGCCGAAAGCAGGCTAACTCGGCCGGATTTTCAGATTGACCCGGTAGGTATAGGCGTCGCCGCGAAACGTGCCTTCGACATATTCCACGATCTGGCCGTTGTCGGCATAAGTTTTACGTTTCAACAATAAGCAGGGACCCGGCTGGTCAAAACCGAATACGGCGGCTTCCACTTCATCGCTCAGCACTGCTTCTATGGATTGCTCAGCATGGACCAAGCCCAAGTCGCAGTGGGTCTCCAGGTACTGATAAGCAGATCCTTCGCCGTCCCAATCAGCTAAAGCCGGCGCTACAGTTAAATCATACCAAGCCAGTTCGCGCGACAGCGGCATACCGTCTCCCAAGCGCACCCTTACCAAACGTAGAAATCGAGTAGAGGCGGGACGATTAAAAATGGACGCGATAGTTCTATCGACGACAATCTTGTGCTCGAGAATCTGCGTGGACGGGGTAATTCCCAGCTCGCGCATTTCCTCAGTGAAGCCTTTCAACTTACCCATCTCCGGATTGATCCGCGAAGGTGGCGCTTTGACTGTGACGCCGGCGCGGCCATGAGTAGCAATACAATCCTGAGCCCGCAATTCTTCGTAACAACGCCGCACCGTAGTGCGACTGAGATCCAGCGCTTCCGCTAAAGCCCGCTCGGATGGCAAACTAATACCATCACCGAGCTCGCCGGACTGAATCATATCGGTAATGCGTCTTTGCAATTGCTTGTAGACAGGCTCCGAAATACCGGTATCCGGGCGAATTTTCTCAATGAAAGCGCTGCTATCATTGGCGGCGGAAGTGTCGGCTTTTATTTCGATATTGCTGGAAACACTGGAAGGCATTGTGGTTGACCCGGCATTCTCATTTACGCAGTAGATTGTGAATCTTAAAGCACAGAATAGCCGCTGCCAGCAAAAACGTAATAGCGTTGGCAACGATGATGGCTACGTTCGCCAGAAAAATACCATAAATTAACCACAGCAACACCCCCAAGGTAAACATGCTGTACATGCCTAGCGATAAGGAGTCAGTATCGCGAGTTTTGAAGGTCATAATCGCTTGCGGCAGAAAAGAGGCAGTCGTCAAGGTCGCCGCCAGATAACCGATCAGCTCGGGGATTAGGTCCATGAGAGAAAAATCAATTCGTAAAATGTTGCCAGCCGGCGTAACTCAAGGCAATAAGCAAAAATTGGACGAAAGCCAGCAGCCAAAAGT
The DNA here is from genome assembly GCF_000515215.1 of Methylomonas sp. 11b. NCBI lineage: Bacteria > Pseudomonadati > Pseudomonadota > Gammaproteobacteria > Methylococcales > Methylococcaceae > Methylomonas > Methylomonas sp. 11b. The sequence goes on along the minus strand of NZ_KI911557.1, from coordinate 4,744,012 downwards.
AACCGATGAACATCATGATTCTGACCGGCGTTTCCAAGGTCTGCTTTGCGCTAAACCACCAACCGCCAATCCCGGAGATGAGAGCGATCACCAGTAAGCCAATAACGACGATATTCATCGCAATTAGCGAGGAGGTGGTGCCAACACCTCGCGAGAACCGTTGGTTTCCGGCATGCTAACGACGCCGGCATTTTCCATATCTTCGATAATTCGGGCAGCGCGGTTGTAACCGATTTTGAAACGGCGTTGCACGCTGGAAATTGAGGCTTTACGGGATTCGGTCACAAACGCCACCGCTTCATCGTACAGCGCATCGGATTCGCTGTCTTCGCTATCCAAGCCGGCGACTTCGCCGCTATCGGTACGTTCCTGGGTGATTTCGTCCAGATAATTGGTCGGACCGGTTTTTTTCAAAAACTCGACCACGCGATGCACTTCATGATCATCCACAAACGCCCCGTGAGCACGCAACGGGATACTGGTGCCGGACGGCAAGAACAGCATGTCGCCGTTACCCAGCAAGGCTTCCGCACCGCCTTGGTCGATAATAGTCCGGGAGTCGATGCGCGACGATACCTGGAAAGAAATTCGAGTAGGTACATTGGCTTTAATCAAACCGGTCAAGACATCCACGGAAGGTCTTTGCGTCGCCAACACTAAATGGATACCTGCTGCACGAGCTTTTTGCGCCAAACGCGCAATCAGTTCTTCAACCTTTTTACCAACCACCATCATCATGTCGGCCAACTCGTCAATGACGATGACAATGCTGGGTAGCGTGTCCAATAGCGGATAATCTTCCAAGGCCACAGGGGTTTCGGGACGGAACAAAGGATCGCGAATCGGCTGACCAGCAGCGTCCGCTTCTCTGACCGCCTGGTTATAACCGGCCAGATTCCGCACCCCGACTTTGGACATCAATTTGTAACGACGCTCCATTTCCGCCACGGCCCAACGCAAAGCATTCTGTGCGTCCTTCATGTCCGTAACAACTGGCGTCAGCAAATGCGGAATGCCTTCGTACACAGACAGTTCCAGCATCTTCGGGTCGATCATGATCATCCGCACGTCTTCCGGCTTGGATTTGTAAAGCAAGCTGAGAATCATGGTATTGATCGCTACCGATTTACCGGAACCCGTGGTACCAGCCACCAGCGCATGCGGCATTTTGCCCAAATCGGCCACCACCGGCGTACCGGAAATATCCTTGCCCATGGCAATGCTGAGCTTGGATTTTGCGCGCTCGAACTCGTCGGACACCAACAAATCGCGTAGCGAAACCATTTCCCGTTCCTGATTGGGAATCTCCAAACCGATGACGGACTTGCCTTCGATGATCTCGACGATACGCACACTGGTCACCGACAGACCTCGCGCCAAGTCCTTGGCCAAACTACTGATACGGCTCACTTTCACGCCGGCCGCTAAACGCAATTCAAAACGCGTGATAACCGGACCAGGCAAAACCGCTTCCACCTCGGCGGCGATACCGTAATCCTGCAGCACGTCTTCCACCTGCCGGGAAATTTCTTCCAACTCTAATTTGGAGTAACGTTTAACCTTGATTTCGCGCTTATCAAGTAAAGACAAGGTTGGCAAGGCGTTGATATAGGCGCCGGGTTCCATATCGTCGACAGGCTTGCTGTCTTTTCTGCGCAAAGGTCTAACCGCGGCGGCAGGGGAAGGTTGTGCGGTTTCCAGTACTTGAATCTGCGGTTTTTTCGCGCGTTCTTCGGTTTTAACTTCAGGTTGCTGACTACGTGGTTTCTTGGCTTCTTTTGCAGACTCAGGTCGCACCGATTTGTCTGCGCGGTAACGCTCTGGCACCTCTACCGCCTGCCTGCCCACCACCGAACAGGCAGTCATGGCGCATTTACCGATAAAGGCCATCATCGTCAGCCAGGACAAGCCGGTAAACAAGGTGACACCGGTCATGAAAATCGCAAGTAACAATAAGGTAGAGCCGGAGTTGCCTAACAAATGCACCAAGGCATCGCCGATCTCCCGCCCCAGAATGCCGCCCGGACTCTCAGGTAAATCTACTTTGGTGCGCAGAAAATGCAGATGCAAAAACAGAATCGCCGAACCGGAAACTGTTGTAGCCAGAAAACCTGCCGAGCGCGATGCCAGCGCCCACTGCCCGCCGGCCTGGCGCGAGCCTTGAAACAAGATGTAGCCATACCAGAAAATCATGATGGGAATCAGGTAAGCCATCAAGCCCAGGAAACTCAGGACAAAATCCGCCAGCCAAGCGCCAAACAAACCGCAGGCATTGCTGATGGATTGATACGATGTGCTATGGCTCCAACCCGGATCGTTGGAGTTAAAAGTGACTAGGGCAATTAAAAAAAACAACGCACAACTCGAAAATCCCAGTAATGCGATTTCGCGATAGCCTCGCGCGGCTTTCTCTTCCACAACAGCAACCATAATTGTCGGCTCACAATAAAAGCGTCACAAAACATGATTATAGATGATGTAAATCGATTTCACATTAGCTTTACCGGCCACGCCTTTAAAAACCAGTTGGTAAATCGGTTTTATCGCGGGGGGAATGCCCTTATAATTTTGCTACCCTAACCCGCATGGAGACTCGACATAATGGCTGCCGCAAAACATTGCAAACTTTTAATCCTAGGTTCCGGCCCGGCCGGTTACACCGCAGCCGTTTACGCCGCGCGCGCCAATCTGAATCCGGTGATGATCACCGGCATGCAACAAGGCGGCCAATTGACCACCACCACTGAAGTGGACAACTGGCCCGGCGACGTGGAAGGCTTGCAAGGCCCGGATTTGATGGAACGGATGCGTCTACACGCAGAACGCTTCAACACCGAAATCATTTTCGACCATATTCATACCGCCGATCTGTCGCAAAAGCCGTTTACCTTGACCGGCGACGCCGGCGTCTACACCTGCGATGCCTTGATCATCGCCACCGGCGCGTCGGCCAAATATTTGGGACTGGACTCCGAAGAAGCTTTCAAAGGTAAAGGCGTTTCCGCCTGCGCCACTTGCGACGGCTTCTTTTACCGCAATAAACCGGTCGCGGTGATCGGCGGCGGTAATACTGCTGTGGAGGAAGCCTTGTACTTGTCCAACATCGCCTCCGAGGTGATCGTGGTGCACAGACGCGACAAATTCCGTTCCGAGAAAATCTTGTCGGATAAACTGATCGAAAAATCAAAATCCGGCAACGTGCGCATTGAATGGAATCATGAGCTCGACGAAGTATTGGGCGACGAGATGGGCGTTACCGGTCTGCGCATCAAAAACAGCCAAGATGGCTCGACCAAAGACCTGGATGTGCATGGCGTGTTCATCGCCATCGGCCACACACCGAATACCGATATTTTTACCGGTCAATTGAAAATGGAGCACGGTTATATTGTGGTGAACAGCGGCATTCACGGCAACGCCACCGCGACCAGTGTACCTGGTGTATTCGCGGCTGGCGACGTGATGGACTCGCATTATAAACAAGCCATCACCTCGGCCGGTGCCGGCTGTATGGCAGCTTTGGATGTGGAAAAATATCTGGATGAATTGGCCGGCTAGCGCTTTGCTTTTGTAACTGTGGGTCACGTTGCCGCGACAGCGGTTACGTGACTTATCGAAGTCCAGCGGCTCCGAATAAGTCAGGGAACGCTATCGCGCACCCTGACCTACCGACATTCAGTATACCCAGGGCAACAGCCGCCAAGTGGATGCGCAAAAATCTGCATAAACGCTGCCGAACTCTACCAACAGCATCCGCTCTTCAATTTCTATGCGCCGGGTAAACGCCCAAATCGTTGGTACAAGCAAGGTCGCCAAAGCGACAAAATCCCCCATCGCCACACCGGCGGCAAACAAGGCTATCAACAAGCCGGTGTAGGCCGGATGCCGCAACCAGCGATACGGACCTTCCTTTATCAGACGATGCTCGTGTTGTATCGCTACATTCGTCGTAAAAAATCGCCCCAATTGCATCACCGCCGTGTAACGCAGATAAAGTCCGGCGGTAAACAACACTATTGCTATTGCTTGTCTAGGCAAATACTCAAGTGTGATCGGCGCCCAGGCCAGATTTTTAAACCATAAGGCCAGCCCCAGACTGACCAAGATACTGATCCACAATACACGTTGCGAACGCCGTTCGGTACTCAAAATCGACCCTGTATGCACCGCCGTGCGGCGAGCCAAACGAATTTCCGCCACCATCCAAATTAAGCACAGCATTAGCCACAAAATGCGTACCGATGTCATTTATCGCTCTCCGGCGAAGTGTCCGTGAAATAACGGGTATGCCAGGATGCCCGCGCCTCGTGTACCATACCGCAATTTGCCGGCTGTTATGAAAAAGATCATAGAACTGAAACAGGTTTACAAGGATTACCCGCAAGCCGGCACGCTGCAAACCGTCTTGCACGACATCAATCTGGACATTTACCCCGGCGAATTTGTAGCGATCGTCGGCCCGTCCGGCAATGGCAAATCTACCTTGTTAAATCTGCTGACCGGCATAGACCATCCCAGCCGAGGCCAAGTCATCGTCAACGACACCGAGTTAGAAAAACTTAGCAACGAAAAATTAAGCATCTGGCGCGGGGCTAATATCGGCATTGTGTTTCAGTTCTTTCAGTTACTGCCAGCCCTGAATCTCCTGCAAAACATCGTGCTACCGATGGACTTTCTCGGCTCATTAAACAAGCAGCAGCGCCGCGACCGGGCTATGTATTTATTGGAACTGGTTGGTCTGGCCGATACAGCGGAGCGCTTGCCCAGCCAGGTTTCCGGCGGGCAGCAACAACGGGCGGCGATAGCCCGCGCCCTAGCCAACGATCCGCCGCTGATCGTCGCCGACGAACCGACGGGCAATCTGGATGCGGCTACCGCCGATTCCGTGTTTGATTTGTTCGCGCACCTGCGCGATCAAGGCAAAACCCTGGTGATGGTCACCCACAACGAAACCCTGGCCGACGCCGCCAGCCGCAAACTCGAAATCCGTTGCGGGCGGCTCCACGCCGACAGCAAGCCGGTAAACCTAGTTTGAATACGCTCTGGTATAAGGTTTGGGCCGACTTGTGGCTAACTAAAAGCCGCACTGCCCTAGCCATTGTCAGCATCGCGGCGGGCGTTTGCTGCGTCGGCACCTTGTTCGGCATGATCGATTTGCTGCTGGACAAGATGGATGCCGCGCATCGGCAATCGCAACCCTCGCATATCAGTCTGATTTTGCGTCAGGATGCCGAAATAAGCCTACTGGAGCAAGTCAAAGCCATACCCGGCGTGGCCGGCGTCGACACCATGACACCGCTGAGCGTGCATTTCCGGCAGCCCGGCGAAACCGACTGGCGTCTGGGCACGCTGGTTATTCGCCCCGATTATGAAGACCAGCATTTCGACAAAACCGCCCTGCAATCCGGTAATTGGCCAAACGCAGAGCAGATAGCGATTGAAAACCTTTCTGCACTGTCCAGTGGCATACAAAGCGGCAACATCGAATTCGAAACCGCCCTAGGGCCGCAAACCTTGCCTATCGGCGGCATCGTCCGTCATCCGTTTGTTAAACCGCCCAAATTCGGCGGCCAGGTGCATTTTTTTGCCAGCGTAGCCCATGCTGCCCAGTTCGGGATTCCGGCACACAGTTTTCGGCAGTTATTGGTGCAAATCGCCGAACCTTACAGCAGCGAATCCGCCCGTAACGTTGCCGGGCAAATTCGTAGCCTGCTGAGCGAGCGGCATATCGGCGTCAACGTTACCTTGTTGCAAGACCCGCAACAACATTGGGGCCGGCCGTTTTTAGCCGGGATCAACGGCGTGCTGCAAATCATGGCCTTAGTCTCGTTAACCCTGGCTAGCGTATTGATTTTAAACACCGTATCCGCTCACATTACCCAGCAAACCGATCAGATCGGCGTCATGAAAGCGCTGGGCGCCAAAACCATAACGATTGCCAAACTGTATCTACTGGAAATCCTATTTTTATCGTTGGTGGCGATCATTTTGGCCATACCGCCTGCCCTAGCCGCCGCTTATTTCAGCGCTTGCCGACTACTGGGTTTATTCAATATCGACTGCGGCGCGTTCGTAATTTCCGTGCCCGCCGTTGCTTACATGCTGCTCGGTGGCCTGCTGGCACCGTTGCTGGCAGGGTTGCCGCCAATTCTGCGCGGTGCGGCAATGACGGTGCGTGCGGCAATCGCCAGTTATGGCGTGGGCGCGGATTTTGGCTACAACCGTTTCGATCTGCTAATAGAGAAGTTCGGCGCGCGCTTTCTACCGACTTTATCCGCCGCAGCTTTAGGGAATTTGTTCCGCCGTAAAGCCAGGCTGGTCTTAACGCAAAGCGTATTGATCTGTGCCGGCGTGATGTTTTTAGTGCTAACCAGTTTGATCGCCTCGTTGAATTTAACGCTGGACCGGGAAATGGCCCGCAGCCGTTATGCCGTGAGGCTGGGCTTTACCCAAGACCAATCCGAGCAAACAATTCGCGATATTGCCGCCGCAGTAGCCGGCACGGGACAAATTGAATTCTGGCAACGCTCAAGCTTGCAAATTGCCAAGGAGGGCCAAGCTTTACAGCAAAAGGGCAGCCTGGGCCTACAACTGCTCGCATTGCCAAAAAACTCAAGCATGTATCAACCGCTGATCGAATCCGGGCGCTGGTTGCAAACCGGTGACGCCGGCCAGCGCGTGCTGGTGCTGAGTGCGGATACGGCAGAGCTGAACGGTATCCGAGCCGGCGATATGCTGGACGTCGCGCTCGGAGCCGATCACGAGAGATGGCAAGTGATAGGCATCTATCGTTGGTTGGCCGGCAACAGCTATACGGTAGAACCGGCCTATGCGCCGCTGGAAACCCTCCGGCAGATTACCCAAAACCGGGAATTGGCATCGTTTGCGTTGCTCAATACGCCGGTTGCAGACCTACATCAGGAGGCCGACTATCTACGCAACTTGCAACAACAGTTTCAGGAGCATGGCATACAACTGGATGTTTACACCACGCTCGCCAAACTGGAACAACGCCAGTTTACCCGCAACCAGTTCAAGCCCGTGTTGAACACCCTGCTGGGCCTTGCCTGCATGATTGCGGCAGTCGGCGGTATTGGTCTGTCAGGCACGTTGGCAATTAGCGTATTGCAGCGCATTCGCGAAATTGGCGTATTGCGCGCCATCGGCGCCCCCTCCCAAAAAGTGTTCCGCATGTTCTTACTGGAAGGTCTGCTGCATGGCGGCATAGCTTGGTTGCTGAGTATTCCGTTGGCTTATTTGGCCGCCGAGCCGCTAGCCAAAACACTCGGACGAACTATGCTTGGCATACAACTGGATTTCCGCTTCGACTTATGGGCAATTCTGTATTGGCTGCTGATTGTACTTACGGTAGCTTGGATCGCTGCTTTCTGGCCGGCGCGTAAGGCAACCCGCCTAAGCATTAGAGAATGTTTGGGACACTGAATGGCTCAGCATTGGGTTTTAGCGATTAACCCGGCCCTATTTGGCTGAGCTCGCCGAAGCCCTGGCTGGTGCGCCCTTCAACTGCCTCAGCACCCTAAAGGGCACTCAGACTAGCAGCATTAGGGGCCGGGTTAATAAATAAGCCATAACCACTTATCAATGACTAAAAACGCTTTGATTAACCGCATTAAATTTCTGCTACTGGGCTGCTGCTTGCTAGCCAGCTTTGCAGCGCTGGCCGACGTACCGGTGCGAATCGGCGTATTAGCCTATCGGCCCAAGCCGCAAACCCTGGAACAATGGCAAGCACTGAGTAAAGTCTTGCACCAAGCCATACCTGAGCGCGAATTCATCATCGAAGCTTTGAACTACGACGAACTGGAAGCCGGTGTAAACAGTAAACAATTGGACTTTGTGCTGACCAATCCCGGCCACTATGTCCACATCAGCTATCAGCATGGTTTTTCAGCACCGCTGGCAACATTGCTCAGACACGAGAACGGCCGCTCCCAAGATGTGTTCGGCGGCGTGATCTTCGCGCTGGCCGAACGCGGGGATATAAACGCGCTAAGCGATCTGCGCGGCAAAAAAATCGCGATTACCAGCCAAGATTCCTTGGGCGGATTCCAGATGCAAGCTTACGAAGCCGCCCAAGCCGGAATAGACCTTACCAAAACCTCAAAATTGCTGCTGACCGGGATGCCGCACGATGCAGTAATGGAAGCGGTATTGTCAGGGCAAGCCGATATAGGGTTCATCCGCAGCGGCGTTCTGGAGGATTTGGCCACCAGAGGCCAGCTCGACTTAGGGCGGATCAAAATCCTCAATTTGCAAATATCCGCGAACTTCGCACTGTTATCGACGCAACTTTATCCGGAGTGGCCGTTTGTAGCCTTGCCGAGCGTAGACCGCGAGCTGGCCAAAAAAGTCGCCGGTACTTTGTTTATGATGGGCCCCGACCTTATTCCAGGGATTGATGGCTTTACCATACCGGCCGATTACAATTCGGTAGAACAATTACTGCGGCACTTGCGTGCCAAGCCCTTCGACGCCGTTCCGCTATTCACGTTGACGGATATTTGGCAACGTTACCCCACACCGGTGCTGGCAATCAGCGCCGGCGTATTCCTGGTGGTGTTGCTCAGTTTGAGTTTATTCTCGATGAACCGTTATCTGGCGGCGGAACGGCGCCGAGTCCGCGAACAAAATATTCGGCTGGCGGACAGCGAATATCGCTGGAAATTTGCCCTGGAAGGTGCCGACGAAGGCGTATGGGATTGGGACATCGTCAGCGGCGAGGTATTTTTCTCGCCGCGCTGGAAGTCGATGATAGGTTATGAACCCGAAGAATTCGCCAATAACTTCGACGCCTGGCGGAACAGCCTACATCCGGAAGACACGGAGCGGGTGCTGCAGATCCTGTCTGACTACTTCGACGGCAAGAATAAATTGTATTGGGTGGAGTTTCGCATGCGCTGCAAGGACGGACGCTATAAGTGGATACTCGCCAAGGGCATGGTGGTAGCGCACACACCGGAAGGCAAACCGCAACGGATGCTGGGTACGCACGTCGATATCGACAAGCATAAACAGATCGAGCAGGAATTAAGGCAAAGCCACGATGCCTTGTTGCGCTCCAACGTTGATCTGGAGCAGTTCGCTTATAGCGTATCCCACGACATGCGGCAACCCTTGCGCATGGTCTCCGGCCATTTGCAGTTTTTGCAACGCAATCTGCCTGAATCGCTGGACGAAGACGCGCGGCAAAATCTGAATTTTGCCTTGGAAGGCGCCAAGCGCATGGACGCGATGATCGTCTCGCTGCTGGAGTATTCGCGCGTCGGCCGTAAAACCCAAGAGAAATCCTGGATTGCCAGCGATGCGGTCCGCGATGAAGTGTTGCAATTCGTCGAACCCCTGGCGGCACAGTGCCAAGCCAATATCCGTTGCCAAGGCGACTGGCCTATTCTGTATGCCAGCCGCGACGAACTGAGCCGCTTGCTGCAAAACCTGCTGGTTAATGCCCTGCACTATCGCCAAGAATACCAAGCTCCCGTTATCGACGTTAACTCCGAAGTCAGTGACGGCTTTTGGCGGCTCAGCGTGCGCGACAACGGTATCGGTATAGACCCTGGACAATTTGATCGGCTGTTTCAGTTCTTCAGCCGCCTACAAGCACGCACGCGTTTCGAAGGCACCGGTATGGGCCTGGCTTTGTGCCGACGCATAATCGAACATCACAACGGCAAAATTTGGGTGGATTCAGCCGGCGAAGGCCAGGGCTCATGTTTTACTTTTGAAATTCCCTTGGGCTATACCCCCGCTACCGCCAGTCAGCCGACATGAATAATCACCCAGAAACCTCGGTTGGCGCCCAACCACGCTCAAGCCTGAGCAAACCTAGGTATTACAGCCACTGGCTAACGGTAGCAGTCCTGCTAATTACACTGTTGACCAGCTACCAGGCTTGGCTGATTGCGATCGAGGACTTGGAACACGAGCGGCGGCTCTATTTCGATTTCCGCGTCCGGCAATTGGTGCAAAGTATCGAGCAACGGCTGGTCGCTTACGAGCAAATGTTATACGGCGCCAGGGGATTATTTGCGGCATCAGGACTGGTGCAACGCCACGAATATCGGGAATATGTCTCCGCACTGAACCTCGATCAACGCTTTCCCGGCATCCAGGGCGTAGGATTTTCGCTGTGGATACCTAAAACCGAGAAAGACCGGCATGTTGCCGAGTTGCGCAAACAGGGCTTCGCCGATTACGACATCCATCCTATCGGCGAGCGGGATTTTTACACATCGATTATTTATCTCGAACCGTTTTCCGGCCGGAATCTTCGCGCCTTCAGTTACGACATGTTCTCCGAACCCACCCGCAACCTGGCATTAAGCTATGCCCGCGATAACAACAGCCTGGGTGTTACCGGAAAAGTTAAGTTAATACAGGAAACCGAACAAGACGTGCAAGCCGGCTTTTTAATGTACCTGCCGGTGTATAAAAAAGACGTACCGCACGACACGCTGGAGCAGCGCCGCGCCAATCTATTGGGTTGGGTTTACGCGCCATTCCGCACCAAGGACTTAATGACCGGGATTGGCGGCGAACTAGAAAGCGATTTGGGATTGGAAATATTCGACGGGGAAGCATTAAACGAAGAAAGCCGCATGTACGGCTCGGCACCGCCGGCAAACATTCAACCACTATTGACCTCCAAACAACAGATTGTTTTGGCTTGCCACCCATGGACCTTATTGATTCATGCCGAACCGAATTTTCAAGCGCGGGTCGATCAAGACAAGCCATTAATTATCGCCGGCAGCAGCGTGAGCCTCAGCCTGCTGCTAAGTTTGCTAACCTGGCAGTTGGTGAACAGCCGCAGCCGGGCAATGGCCCTGGCAGAAAACATGACCGCCGAATTGCGCGAGAGTGAAAGCCGGTTCCGGGCCATGGCGGACTCGGCGCCGGTGATGATTTGGCTATCGGACACAGCCAAGCACTATTACTGGTTTAACAAAGTCTGGTTAGACTTTACCGGGCGCAGTATTGAACAAGAACTAAGTAATGACTGGTCAGAAACGGTACATCCGGATGATCTGGAGTTTTGTCTAAACCACTACACCCAACACTTTGAAAAACACCAACCGTTCAGCATGGAATATCGTATGAGACGCCACGATGGCGAATATCGCTGGTTGTTCGACACCGGTATTCCCCGTTACGACGACCACGGCGAATTCGTCGGTTATATCGGCTCTTGCATCGATATTACCGAGCGTAGACAAATCAGCATGGCTCTGGAATCCAGCAACGCCGATCTGAGCCGTTTCGCGGAAATTTCCGCCCATCACTTGATGGAGCCGACTCGCCGCTTCGGCAGCTTTACTCAACGCTTACGCAACTCATTGAAGGCGTATCCGGAGGCCTTAGGCAACGAAGACATTAATAGTTGCCTGGATTATCTGGAACACGACGCCCAGCGATTAATCGGTCTGGTACGTGACATTCAACTTTACGTGACCGCCGATCAATCCCGCGACAAAATGACTCAGGTGGACGCCAAAGCTGCTGCCGAAGCGGCTATCCAAGCATTAGCGAACAAGATAGAGAGTGCAAGCGCAAGTGTCAGCGTCGGCGAACTACCGCATGCCTACATCGATCACCCCCGCATGGCCGAGCTATTTAGATTGCTTTTGGACAATGCACTCAAGCACGGCCGGCCGGCCAATTCTGAACACCCCTTACGGATCGAAATTGGCGGCGTATCCGATCTGGACGTAAATCGTTATTATGTGCGCGATAACGGCGATGGGATAGATGCGGAATACCGGCAACGCGTCTTCGAAATCTTTGAGCGCCTGCATTATCGCGACAACGAGGCCGGTACCGGCATTGGTCTGTCGATAGCCCGCCGCATCGTCAGCAGTTGTCGCGGCAAAATTTGGATTGAAAGTACAGCGCAGAACGGTACGGCAGTGGTGTTCGAGCTACCCAATATCGAAGGAAATAAGCATGACGGATAAAGCAACGCCGCTGTTCGATCTGTTACTGGTGGAAGACGAACCCGCCGACGCCCATCTGGTGAAAATGAGCTTCAAGGAAAACCGAGTGCGTTGCAATCTGCATCATGTCTGGGACGGTGTCGAGGCGCTGGCGTTTTTGCGGCGGCAAGGCGCCGACTATGCCGACGTGCCGCGCCCGGATTTGATCCTGCTGGATCTGAATATGCCGCGCATGAACGGCCGCGAATTTCTGGCTAAAATCAAGTCGGAACCGGACTTTTCCAGCATCCCGGCTATTGTCCTGACCACTTCCGATATTGAGCGCGACGTGGTCGCAACCTATCAACTAGGCGCCAATAGCTACATTACCAAACCGGTGGATGTCGAACAATTTATCGCGGCGGTTCGGCAAATCGAAGGCTATTGGTTCAATGTAGTGCGCTTACCAAGCAAGCAATAATTATGACCGAAGCGACAAATTGCTGCGTTTTATTAATCGAAGACGAACCGGGCGATGCCAGCCTGGTTCGGCAATATTTGCGCGCCTCGCCTAATCTGCGTTTCGAATTGATCTGGCGCGAGAATTTGGCGGATGGCGAACAAATCATTGCCCAACAAAAAATCGACGTGGTGCTGGTGGATTTAAGCCTACCGGATTCGCGCGGCCTGGATACCGTCAGACGCATCCGCAAAGCGACCCGAGTACTGCCGATTATCGTGCTGACCGGGCACGACGATACCGAGTTTTCTCTGAAGGCTCTGGACTGCGGCGCGCAGGATTATCTGATCAAAAGCAGCATAGACACCGACAGCCTGGTCAGGGCAATACGCTACGCGCTGACGCGGATAAGCTTGGAAAAGCGGCTTCACGAGTCCGAGCAACGGATGGGTATGGCCTTACAGAGCGCAAGCTTGGGCTTATGGGATTGGCATATTCCCAGCGGGAAAGTGATTTTCAACGACCTATGGGCCTCGATGCTGGGGTACACGCTTGACGAAGTGGGATCCGATATCGACATTTGGAAACGCTTGGTGCATCCGGATGATTGGCATTTAATCACAACCTCTCTGGAGCCGCATTTGCGCGGCGAAACCGAGCTTTACTCTGCTGAACATCGCTTACTGCACAAGCAAGGCCATTGGGTTTGGGTGCACGATACCGGCCGCGTGCTGGAGTGGGATTTTCATGGCCAACCGATTCGCGCGGTCGGTATCCATCAGGATATCAGCTTACGTAAGGCGTCGGAGTTGCGCGACCACTTGCTGGTGTCGGCCCTGGAAACAGTGGAACACGGGGTAGTGATTACCGATATTGACGCCCGCATCGAATGGGCCAATAAAGCCTTTGAAACGCTGACCGGCTTTAGTCGCCAAGAAGCCATAGGCATGCGGCCCAACGAGTTGGTTAAATCCGGCAAGCAAGATCCGGCTTTTTATCAGGCTTTATGGGAGACCATACTAGCTGGAAACACCTGGCGCGGCGAAATCGTCAACCGGCGCAAAAATGGCGAACTGTATGACGAAGAGCTGGTGATTTCCCCCGTCAAGGACCAGCAAGGCTGCATACGCCATTTCGTCGGCGTTAAACAGGATGTTAGCGAACGCAAAAGGATGCAAACCGAGCTGTGGGAATTGGCAACAACCGACGGCTTGACCGGTTTTTTAAATCGCCGGCACTTTATGGCCCGTCTGGAAAACGAATTTGCCAGAGTAAAGCGCAGTAATCACCGAGTAGCAGTATTAATGCTGGACCTGGATCATTTCAAGCAGATTAACGACGGTTACGGACACCCCACCGGCGACGCAATGTTGCAACACTTTGCCGGGATTATGCGCGCGGAATTACGCGAGATCGATGTCGTGGGCCGGATTGGCGGCGAGGAGTTCGCGATATTCATGCCTGAGACCGACGCCGAACCAGCCATGATAATTGCCGAACGCTTACGTAAGGTGCTGGCCGATACACCGTTGTTTATAGATAAGCATACGATTCCGATAACCGTCAGTATCGGGATTGCCTTAATGCATGCCGATAGCGGTACGGCGGATTGCGTATTGACCAAAGCTGATAAAGCGCTATACACCGCTAAGGAAAATGGCCGGAACTGCGTACGCGTCTGGCTTTAGCGGTCTAATGCCAAAACTGCAAAGCGCCTTTAAAGCGTGATGGGATAGAACACATTGGAAAAATCGACATAAATTTCCACGCTAGCGCCGCGGCGCCGGTCCTGGATGCGTTTGTCGACAATCTCCTGCGGCACCGGCAAACCATTCCGGCGCCGGTCATTTTTGACGTCACGCTGCTTGTAAACTCGGACCAAAACCTCGCAGCCGTTAAACAACAAGCCGTTCAGATTCTTGATAGCGCGAATGCCGGCTTCATCGGAATTCACCGACACCAGGCCATGATGCTCCAGCTGATTGCTGCGCTTGTCCCGAATCACCATCACATCGACCGTTATTACTTGCTTGGCTTGATCTATTAAATCTTCACTGACCGCCATCGCCACGTAAAAATACAATTCGTTGGGCCGGGTCGGTGCCGGAATATTCCGAAAAAAAAGCAGCATAAAAAATCTAGCTAACAGTAGGCAGACAAAAATAAGCCGGAAGCCCTAAAAATAGCGCGTTTCCGGCGCGGATGCGTTTATACCGGACTTGGAAACGCCGAAAACCTAAGCCATGCAAACGCCGCTTAAGTGTAGGCTTAAATTTAATGGGCTTATGCATATCCGGATTTTTTTGTCTGCCTTGGGCTATGCCTGCCCCAAGTCCGCCAAAATCTTATCCCGCACCAACTGCCCGGACAATGCCACCATCGGCATACCACCGCCGGGATTGACACTACCACCAACGAAATACAAATTGGAAAGCTGATGGCTGCGCTGCGGCGCCTTAAAGCCCAGATTTTTCCAGCGGTCCGCCACCACGCCGTAAATCGAGCCCAGGTTGGAATAGTATTTGGCCTGAATATCCAGCGGCGTCCAGTATTCCTCGGTGACGATATGTTTGCGCAGATCGGTCAAGCCCATCCGCTCCAGTTTAGCCAATACCCGCTCGCGCAGCGCCCAATAATCGTCAGCGGTCAGGGGTTTGTCGGGGTTGATATGCGGGATGTGCGGCAGAATTTTGATGATCTCGCAGCCTTCCGGCGCCTGGCTCGGATCGGTTTTACATGGCGCGACTAGGTAAATAGTCGGATCGTCGGACAATTTGCCGCTACGAAACACTGCATCGAAATGCTCGCGCGGATGATCGGAATAAAAGAAATTGTGGTGCGCCAATTGCGGATACAGGCGATTCACGCCCAAATGCAACACCAAGCCAGAACAGGTGGGCTCGAAGCGCTGCATTTTTTTAAGTTCCGCCGGCGAACTTTGCAGTAGCTTATCCATTGCTGGAATCACTTCCATATTCGACACTACGATATCCGCCGCCAACACCTCACCGCCCTGCAGCTTAATCCCGGTCGCACGACCCGCTTGATATTGAATCTCCTCGACTTCGCTGTTCAAGCGGATCTTCACACCCAACTCCATCGCCAGTTTTTCCATGGCTTGCGCCAAACCGTACATGCCGCCCTTTACGTACCACAAGCCGTATTCGTATTGGATGTAGGGCATCAGATTCATCAAGGCCGGCGAATCGTAGGGCGAAGAGCCGACGTATTTAATGAAGTAATTGAGGATATCGACCAGTTTGGGATCAGAAATAAAGCGTCGCACGCCCTGATCCATCGAGCGGAACACATCGAAATTCAAGGCGCGAATAGGGCCGTAAAACTTCAGTAACTCCCAGAATGTATCCAGGCCCTTGGCAAAATAGCCGGCTTCGGTTTCGGTACCCAGCTTTCTGGAATAGGCCATGAAGCTAGCGAATTCGGCGGCAGTATTCGGGCCCAGTTTGTCCAACTCGCGGCGTTGATTTTCTTCGTCTTCACATAAATCGATGGTGGTACCGTCTTCAAAGAAATTGCGCCAGTGCGGTTCGACTTTTTCGATACCGACATAATCGGCCATTTTTTTACCGACCTTCGTAAACAGGGCCTCGAAGATATGCGGCATGGTCAGAATCGACGGCCCTAAATCAAAGGTAAAGCCGTCTTTAGTCATGATGTTGAGTTTGCCACCGACCTTGTCGTTCTTCTCGACCATTTCCACCGCAAAGCCTTCGCTGGCCAGTGAAATTGCTGCAGACAAACCGCCCAGACCGGCGCCGATGACGACGACGCGTTTAGTATTGTTTTGTTTCATCAGTAGTCCCGTTTCCATGACAACAGTAATTTAAGATTTTGCCAGCGTTGTGTTAAATCGAAGGCTGAATATTCCCGAAAAGCTTGCAGAGCCGGCCAGTTGCGTTTGATGCGTTCTGTAAGCGAACCTTCGCCATAAACAAAGTCCATATAGCCTTTAAAGTCCCGGTAGCGTTGTTCGGAATACGGAAACCAGTTCGGTTCCTTAGGCAAATGGCTGCGGCTGGTCATACCGGCCACCGGATAAGTAAAACTGCGCAAACCTTCCGCACCGTGATAACGGCCGAAACCGCTTTTTTTCACGCCGCCGAACGGCAAGCCGGGATGACCGATATTTTTTATCACATCGTTGATCGCCCAGTTGCCCACTTGCAGTTGGCCGGCGACCCGCTCGGCTTTAGCGATATCCTGGCTCCACACGCTGGCATTCAAGCCAAATTCGCTATCATTCGCCAATCGGATTGCCTCGGCTTCATCGCTAAAGGCCATCACCGGGAGCAGCGGCCCGAAGCTTTCCTCACGCATAACCCGCATGCCGTGATGCACGTTCCACAGCACGACCGGCTTAAGGTAATTGCCCTGCCTTTCCAGTGGACCGGAGGCTTGCGCGCCTTGGGCGATGGCGTCCTGATAGTGCGCGTCGACCGTGGCAAACTGCCGTTCGGTAGTCATCGCACCCAAGTCGCCTTGTGGGTTGTGGCCGACTCGCAGTTGCGATACACCTTGCTGCAACAAGCTTAAAAATTCGTCGTGACAGTCTTTCTGCACATACAAACGTTCTACTGAAACGCAGACTTGACCGCTATTACAAAATGCACCGTACAAGGCCGCGTCAGCAGCGCGCTGCATTTGTGCGTCGTTGAATACCAGCATCGGGTCCTTGCCGCCTAGTTCCAGTAATACCGGAATCGGATGCTGCGCGGCCCGTTGCATCACGGCTTTGCCGCCATTTAGACCGCCGGTGAAAAACACCAAATCCGGGCCGGCATCTATCAGCTGCGCACCGGTTTCACCGTCACCGACCAGCCATTGCACCAAGCCTTCCGGTAAATCCATTTGTTTGAACAGATCAATAATTAGCTGGCCGACCGGCAAACTTAATTCGGAGGGTTTCAGGATCACCGCATTGCCGGCAAACAACGCAGTCAGCATCGGCCCGACCGAGAGTTGAAACGGATAATTCCAGGGTGAGATGACCACCACCACGCCAAATGGCCGACGTTCGATACCGGCGGTGGCGCCGGGAAACGCAAACGGCGAGGTAGGGATACCTCGATACGATAAGATGTTGGCGGCGTGTTTTTGGTAGTAGCGGGTCAAATCCAAAACGGGATATATCTCGCCCAGCAAGGCTTCTGTGTGGACCTTGCCGGTAGTCTGGCTGATTAACTCGCAAATCGAGTCCAGCTGGGCCATCAATAAGGGCACCAGCTTAGCTAAGATTTTGGCCCGCTCGGCGACCGGTCGCTTGGCCCAAATGTGCGCTGCGGCTCGGGCGGCAAGCATCTGCTTTTGAATAACCGCCTGATCGCTAACCGGAAAATCACCCAACACCCGGCCTTCGACCGGCGAAACGGCCTGTATGGTCGACATTGGATTAGGCCTTGGCTTTTTTCAGCCAGGCACTTTGCTGGATTTCCTTGAATTGCACCCGGTGCTTGCGAGAAATCAGATTCGAAGAAATCCGCGCCGACTCATAAATCGTCGGCAATCCGCTACCGGGATGGGTACCGCCGCCAACCAGATAGCAGTTGTCCAACTCTTCGAAGCGGTTATGCGGCCGCCAGTACAGCATCTGGCTGAACTTGTGAGACAGGCTGAAAGTTGCGCCCTTATAGACGTGCTCGTCGCTTTCCCACGTGCCGGGGGTGATGATTTTTTCGCATTCGATATGTTCACGAATGTCGGTTAAACCAAGACGCGCGCCCAGGGTATCCAGCACTTGTTCGCGCACATCGGCGCAATGGGCTTGCCAATCGACGCCGCTGTCGTTATTGGGCATCGGCACCAACACGTATAACGCTGACTTGCCGGCAGGAGCCAGGCTAGCATCGGTAACCGAAGCGTTTTGCACGTAAAACGAGAAATCCTCAGTCAAGGTTTTATTGCTGAAGATATTGTTGATATTGGTACGGTAATCCTTAGCAAACACGATCGTGTGGTGCGGCAAATCGTACTGCTTGTCCAGGCCCAGATACAGCATGAACGTCGAGCAGGAATATTCGCGCTTTTCCAGCTGTTGATGATCGTATTTCCGCAAGGTACCCGGTTCCAGCAAATGCGTCATGGCATGGGCAAAATCGGCATTGACGATCACTTCATCGCCGCGTACTTCCTCGCCGTTTTGCAATCTCACCCCCTTGGTCGCGCCGTCTTCGACGATCAACGAGGCGATTTCGGCGTTGAGATGAATCTCGCCGCCGGACTCGGTCACCACCTGCGCCATCGCCGTGGCAATCTTATTCAAACCACCAGCGACGTGGTAAATACCGTATTCATGCTCCAGGTACGGCAACATGGTAAACAGCGCCGGACACTCCCAAGGGGACATGCCCAGATACTTCGACTGAAAGCAAAACGCCAGGCGCATTTTTTCCTTATCAAAATACTGGCCCAGGTTGTTGAACACGCTTTTCGGAAACGCCAGCCAGGGTATAGCTTTGATCAGATCCAACGAGAAGAACGAAGACCAATTCGAGTAATCGCGAGTAATGCACGGATACAAGCGATTAAAACGGCTGCGTTCGTTATCCATGAAGCGCTCATAGCCGGCGCTGCCTTCGTCGAATACTCGCTCCAGTTCCGCGCGCATGTTTTCCCTGTCCGAATAGACATTAATTTCGCGATCGTCATACAGCAAACGATACATAGGGCTGAGCGGCATGAACTGCATGTAGTCTTCGCTACGCCGGCCGCATAATTCAAACATCTCATCCAGTACGCCCTTCATCAATAAAAAGGTCGGGCCGGTATCGAAGGTAAAACCATCCATCGTAATGGCCCTATTGCGGCCGCCGACGTTGGCATGCTTATCAAATATGGATACTTTAAAGCCGCGATGACTTAATAACATGCCGGCGCACAAGCCGCCGGGGCCGGCGCCAACGATGATGATATGTTTTGAATCTGCCATGATATGAGAGAGCGGTGCTTGCCGAGTCGTTTTATAAAAGCGCTAATGTAACAGCAAAATGTCAAAAAGCGACCTATTCGCCAACACCAAAATAAAATCCAAGCGCACAAGCACACGCTACGCAGGCCCGACAAATCCTGTTTAACCTAAGGTTGGAACCGCCGAGAAATCAATGGCGACTCAGTTGCCCGGCTTTACGAATCGCCGGTTATCGATTTGAGCCGGAGGGGCCGAAAGGATTGTTCTCGCCTCCAGAATGGATCATTTGGCGGAAGTTTTGCGCGATATTCGTGCGAGCGCGGCATAATAGGCAGTATGAAAACACCGAAAAGACTCGAACCATTAATCGATAGCGGCCTGGTCGACGAGGTCCTTGGCTCGTTGAAAAGCGGCAAAGAGGCGGCTGTCTATGTAGTGCGCTGCGGCGGAGAAATTTGCTGCGCCAAAGTTTACAAGGAGGCCGACCAGCGCAGTTTCAAGCAAAGCGTGCTGTATCAAGAAGGCCGCAAAGTGCGAAATAGCCGTCGTGCCCGGGCGATGGAAAAAGGCAGCAGCTACGGCCGCAAAGAGCAGGAGTCGGCTTGGCAAAATGCTGAAGTGACAGCTTTATACCGCCTGGCGGCTGCCGGCGTCCGCGTCCCCAAACCCTATAATTTCATCGACGGCGTCTTGCTGATGGAACTGGTCGCCGATGCCGACGGCCACCCGGCGCCTAGACTCAACGATCTGGAAATGCCGGCGGAGCTGGCGCGCGAATACCATGCGTTTCTGATCGGCCAGATCGTGCGCATGCTCTGCGACGGCCTGGTACATGGCGATTTGTCCGAATACAACGTGCTGGTCGGTCGCGACGGGCCGGTGATTATCGATTTACCGCAAGCCGTCGATGCCGCCGGCAATAATAACGCCCGAGCGATGCTGGAACGGGATGTCACCAATATGGCCGCTTATTTCGGCCAGTTCGCACCGGAGTTGTTGAAGACTAACTTTGGTAAGGAAATGTGGAAACTGTATCAAAGCGGCGACTTGCATCCTGAAACCAATTTGACCGGCCACTTCGAAGATAACGCTAAACCGGCCGACCTGCGCAGCGTCATTCGCGAGATAGACGCGGCCCGCGAAGAAAACGAGGCCAAGCAGCGTTTTTTACAGACTCCGTAATTCAACATCTCGAACAACCCAAAAAGAAAAAGCCGGTGTTACCCGGCTTTTTCTTACTGCTTGGAACCGCTAACGCTATCAGGCATAGGTATCGATCTTGCTGCCTTTTCTAGCGTCATTATCGCCATCAGCATCTTTCACCATAGCTTGCACTGGCGGTGTTGCGGCCTGCTGATTCGCTGCGGGCTGTTTCGGTTGATTGGTGATAGGGAAATACGGCGTTAAACCCACTCCCGAGACGGATGACATGGTATATCTCCTCTTGATTGAATAGTACCGGCCATGTTTCGGCTGGCATCCGGTTATCGACCGGTTTTACCAAAGCTTTAAAAGGCCGCGGCCAGCCAATTGAGCTCGCTGCCTTGCACATAAGCCCTCAGTCTTTCAAAAGCTGATCCCGTATCGGTAATTGCCGAATCCGCTGACCCGTGGCCGCAAAAATAGCGTTGCACAGGGCCGGTGCAATCGGCGGCACTCCCGGTTCGCCAACACCGCCCAAAGGTGTATCAAATTCTGCAGACGGCAATAGATGCACTTTGATTTCGCGCGGCGCGTCGTCGATGCGCGTGAGCTGGTACGCATGAAAATTGTCTTGCTGCACTGCGCCGTTTTTAAAGCTGATTTCGCCCAGCGTCGCCAAACTCACACCCATGATGCAAGCCCCCTCGATCTGCGCACGAATCCGCTCAGGATTGACTTGCGGACCGCAATCCACCGCCACATCGACTCTGGGGACGCTCAACTTGCCGGTCTCATCGACCGCTACTTCCACAACCACAGCGACATAGGTCACGAAACTATAATGCGCGGCCAAACCCAAGCCCTGCCCCTTGGCCAGCTGACGCCCCCAGCCGGCCTCGCGGGTCACCGTTTCGATTACGCGGCGCAGACGGCCGGTATCGACGGGGTAAAGCGCGGGCGATTCGCCGTGGTTCCAGGTGTCATTTAAACTGGTCGGATCGATCCGCCGGGCCGGGCCGATGATCTCCAACAGAAAATCGCGATGATCGCGTCCGGCTGCCGCCGCCAATTCAGCCACAAAAGACTGCACGGCAAACGCATGCGGAATATTGGACACCGAGCGAAACCAGCCGATACGAGTATGCGCCGCTGCCGGTGGGTTTTCGATGCGCAGGTTGTCGATTGCAAACGGCACATTGATCACACCCATGCCCAATTCCACCGGCATTTGTTGCTTGCTATCCGGCCCAAAGGTGGAGGAAATGCTCGGCGCAGCGGTTCTATGCAGCCAGGCTACCGGCTTGCCCTGCGCATCCAAGCCTGCTTCCAAGCGCTCTAGTGACACCGTGTGGAAATAGGAGTGATGCAGATCGTCTTCGCGGGTCCAGGTCACTTTCACCGGCTTGCCTCGCATAGCCTGCGATAACAATGCCGCTTCAATGACGTAGTCGGGTTTGGATTTACGCCCGAAACCGCCACCCAACAGCGTGACGTTGACGGTTACTTTGTCTTCCGGCAATTTCAGCCATTTAGCGACTTTATCCCGGGTCAACTGCGGCGCCTGGGTACACGTCCAGATTTCGCAATGTCCCTTGATGATGCGGGCCGTCGCCGCCGGCGGTTCCATCGGTGCTTGGGCCAGATGCGGCAAATAATATTCCGCTTCCAGGCGCTTGGCTGCCCCTTGCAATGCGGCATAGACATCGCCTTGTTGGCGCACCAACTTACCCGGCTGGCGGACGGCGGCTTCCAGTTCGGCTTTGTAGGCTAGCGAATCGTAGCTGGCATGTTCCCCACTGTCCCACTCGATTTTTAAAGCATTGCGGCCCTGGATCGCCGCCCAGGTGTTGCTTGCAATCACCGCGATACCACCTAACGGATTGAATTCGGCAGGAAGCGGACTGCTAGGCAATTCGACAATTTTTATGACTCCCGGCACTTTAAGCGCGGCACTAGCGTCATATTTTGAAAGCTTGCCGCCCAACACCGGCGGCCGCGCCACGACGGCGTATAGCAGACCTTTCAGTTGGGTATCGATGCCATACATAGCGCGTCCGGACACAATATCCGGGCCGTCGTAAACGCCTTGCCGGCCTTTGCCGATGTAACGAAATTCCGTCGAATTCTTCAAACGCAAGCTGTCGCGGTCTGGCACCGGCAACTTTGCCGCCGCTTTGGCTAACTCGCCGTAGCCCAAGGTTTTGCCGCTGGCGATGTGCAGTATATGGTGTTGCTCGGCGCGGACTTCCGTTATCGGCACGCGCCAGCGCGCTGCGGCGGCAGCTTCCAGCATTTGTCTGGCAGCCGCCCCGACTCGGCGCATCGGCATGAAAAAGTGGCGCATGCTGCGCGAACCGTCGGTGTCTTGATTGCCGAAACGCTTTTCGTCACCAGGCGCTTGCACAACATTTACCCTGGACCAATCGGCTTCCAGCTCATCGGCCACCACCATCGGCAAACTGGTACGTACCCCCTGCCCCATCTCGGAACGGTGGCAGATGATGCTTACCGCGCCATCGGCGGCGATGGCCACAAAAACCAAAGGATTATCGACCCAACCGTGCGGCATCGCATCGGCACCGAACTTGCCGGCAGCAGCTGGCGCGGCGGCTTCGTCCGCTCTGTGCAAAGTAGGCAGGCCAATGGCCAACACAAAGCCGCTCAAGGCGAACTGCTTGATAAAGGTCCGGCGGCTGATGTTGTCGATCAAATACCCGTCGTCGGTATCGCTTTGCTCGATATCGGCTTGCAGAAATTCTGCTGAGTTTTTCATGATTGCACCTCCGGCAAACCGGCGGCCTGCTTGATCGCGGCGCGAATCCGCGGATAGGTACCGCAACGGCATAGATTGCCGCTCATGGCTTTATCGATATCGGCATCGCTGGGTTGCGGATGCTGTTTAAGCAGTGCGGTAGCACTCATGACTTGCCCGGCCTGGCAATAGCCGCACTGCGGTACACCTAAACTCAGCCAGGCATCCTGGACCTTTTTACCGGTCTGATCCTGCTCTATAGCTTCGATAGTGACAATTTTTTTGCCCGCCGCAGCCGAAATAGGCGTGACACAGGCGCGGGTCGGTTCGCCATCCACATGTACCGTGCAGGCGCCGCACAACGCCATCCCGCAGCCGTACTTCGTGCCGGTCAATCCTAATTGGTCGCGCAGCGCCCAAAGCAGTGGCGTGTCAGCGGGCAGATTTATCTTGCGGCTTTTACCGTTGATATTGAGCGTTGTCATGAGATTTCTCGCGTCAGTCGGCGGTTAATAACGGCGCCGGCACATCCATCAACAACTTCGGCGCGATAGTTCGCAGCATGGTACACGGGCAGGGTTGGGCAGTAAAGGCGCTTCGCCTCTAAACAATCTAAAGCCCTGGTGACTAGTCGCTTTAGTTGTTATGGGGTACTGAAAATACCAGGAATGATACTGATGACGGGCCTCTAGCTATCTCCCGACCTAGAGGCTTGCGTCACCAGCACCACCCATGATTTGCGCTAATCTCCGGCAAGCTTGCAAGGCAACAAGTCAGAAAATTAGTTTTACTACATATGGAAAATATGAGGCTGCCGACTATCTTGTCTGATTGCTCTCACGGAAAAAATTGAATTTTTCACCACCGGCAACCTCATGATAAGCAGGTTACCGCAGGTAATTCGATAGTCAAGGTGACTTGGGAACAGAATTTATCAACGATGGAAATATTAACGGCTACTTGAAAAAGCCCGGGTTTTGCCGTTTCTGCGCATAAGGTTTATCGACTCAAGCGCCATTGCTCAGACAACTTTGGATTTGGCATACAGCGCCGCGCCGACAATACCGGCCTGGTTCAAAAAAGCCGCCGGCTTCACCGGGGTTTTTATGGCTATCTGCTCTTTAAATTTATCGAATTTTTTACTCGCACCACCGCCCAAAATGATCAGATCGGGCCAGAACAGTTTTTCCATCGTACTCAAATAAACGTTGAAGCGATTGCCCCAAGCTTTCCAACCCAAATCTTGCAATTTACGGGCGGCATCGGATGCAAAGCGCTCGGCCTCCAGACCGTTTTCCAGATACACATGACCCAGTTCCGTATTGGGTAGCAGATTGCCATCGGTAAACAGCGCGGTCCCCAGGCCGGTGCCGATGGTAATCAACAAGACTACACCCACTTGGCCCGCACCCTCGCCAAAATGCATTTCCGCGATACCGGCGGCGTCTGCATCGTTTAAGTTGTGACACTCGCAGTTGGTGGCTTCTGAAAACAATTTATCGATATTGGTGCCAATAAAGGCCTTGGAAATATTCGCCGCCGTGCGCACCACGCCCTGTTGAATCGCTGCCGGAAAACCGCAGCCGATGGGCCCGGTCCAACCAAAATGCAATACCAATTGCGCCAGCACCGCTGCTACCGCCTCCGGTGTTGCGGGTTGCGGCGTATCGATCCGATGCCGTTCGGAAACCAGTTCGCCCGTCAAGGTATCAACAATCGCACCTTTGATACCCGAACCGCCAATATCCACACCGAGAATTTGCATAAAATGTCCTGAAAGTTTGCCATGCAGATTGGACATTCTAGGCGAAGAGCGGCTAAGGGCTTAGAAAAATTTCCGTCACCGTGGCCGACAAACGGCTATTGCGGCTATGGATTTCCGGTGCTGAGAACGTGATCAATCAAGTAACCGTGGTCAATTATTAGCCAATTTGCGAGCGCCTGCTTGAATACAGCGACTTGCGCTTACTTTTATCAGCATACCAACAAACTTATCCACAGTTTTTGTGGAAAACCACGATCATCGGCGACAACACTAACATGCGAAAACTGTCGCCAAAGCAATTACCGGATTATGTGCCCGGATTTCTGTTATAAATGGCGCACAACAATAAAGATAACCAGGAGTACCAAATGATCACAGTGACAATTTACCTTTTAACCATGTTTTTTGCCGGCTACGCGATTTACCACGTCCGGAGCAAATAGCCCGTCATGTAGATAAAAAAAGCCTCTACCGAATACAACGATAGAGGCTATAGAGTGTGCAGTGCCGGAGTCACTGCTTACGAGGGAGGTCACACATAAAACATAAAGCACTAGCGGGTCCAACAAAAAGCAAAATACTGGAAATAGTCGCAGCAGCGAACGACAACGTAGATGTAACAAACTCACCCATCGAAAAGTTCCAAATACCGGTAGCAAACTGAATACCGGCAATACTGTCTTTCCTAAGAGTACCTGGAACGTACATCTGATCCGCCTCAACCGTTTGCAGTCAATTTAAAGTACGACTTCACTATAATCCCCTGTCGAAAATTTACAATTAGCCATTTAAGTTATTCATAATTCCCTTTTAATAAACAATATAACGGGAACTATTGCTGGAATCGCCTATCCACATCGTTTTCACCACTGCCGCCCAGAAAGGGAAAATGTGACGTGATCACCCTACTTTTTTAGCATTCGCCTCCTTGCTTCCACCACATCTGCTGGTAGATTGCGGAGTGTTAAGTTTTTTGATTCCTGACACACGTTCCGTCCTCAGAGGGGTGCTCCATAGCCCGCAATCCCCTTCGACGCGAGTATCTCGCCGACTGCGCGAGCCCCGCATCGCGAGGGGACTTTTTTTTGCGGAATCCGAAGCTAGGGAATACGCAAACATTGTGAAATTACAAAGCAAACCAATACAGACTTGCAGGGCTATTAAGCCGCCAGTCCCAGCGACAAGCCCGCTAGCACCACTTCCCAGAACCGCCCAATGAATAACGAATACGAATTCACTCTGCTTTACGATGGCCGCTGCCCGATTTGCCGGAAGGAAGTGACCTGGTTACAGTCGCGAAACAAGCAAAACAAACTGGCTTTGCAAGATATTCATGCCGAGGATTTCAATCCAGCTCACTATGACAAATCGCTGGACGAATTGATGGCGGAAATCCATGGTGTGTGCGCCGATGGCCGCCTGATCAAGGGGATGCCGGTGTTTTACGCTGCTTACAGCGCTGTCGGCTTGGGATGGCTGATGGCTCCCACCCGCTGGCCCCTGCTAAAACCGCTGTTTGACCGTCTGTATGCATGGTTTGCCCGGCACCGTTTACGTTTCGGTACCTTGTTAGGCGCCAAACGCTGCCAAGATGCAAGTTGCAGCATTCGCTCCGGACATGAAAAAACATGACCCTCTTTGACGAGACTCGTTTATATGAAAAACCCCTTAGCCCTAATCGGCAGCCTGATTTTGACCGGATGCACGGTAATGGGCATTAGAAGCAGCGCCGAACCGCAATACCAATTGCTCTCCGAACAGGGGGACGTGCAAATCAGGCAGTATCCGCCCTTATTAATCGCCGAAACCGTCATTGACGCCGATTACGCGCAAGCCGGCAATATCGGTTTCAATCGCTTGGCCGGCTATATTTTTGGCGGCAATCAGCAAAAACAGCAGATGGCCATGACCGCCCCGGTGTTTCGCGAAAATGCCGGCGAACAAATCGCGATGACCGCGCCTGTGTTGCAGCAGGCAGTCGGTAACAAATGGACGATGGCTTTCGTGATGCCGGCGGGCTATAGTCTCGAAACATTACCGACTCCAATCGATCCCCAAGTGACTATCAAAGTCTTACCCGCGAAAAAAGTCGCGGTGTTGCGCTATTCCGGCAGTCTTAACCTGGAAAAAATTCACGAAAAAAGCCAACTATTGCTGGCCTGGATCGAACAACAGCAGCTCACGCCCCTAACCGCCCCGCGTTCGGCGGCATACGATCCACCTTGGACTCTACCCGCCTTACGCCGCAACGAAATCCATATAGACATCGAATAAGGCATTCCGGTGACACATTTGTTAGTGGTGGCGCACGGCAGCCGTCGGGAGGATTCCAACCTTGAGATTCGCGAGCTGATAGAAAAACTGCGGCTGATGACTACCCGCTTCGCGGCAATAGACTGTGCTTTTCTGGAGATCGCCGAACCGACTATAGAGCAAGGCTTACGCCAACAAATAGCCCAGGGCGCGCGGCAGATTGTCGTGATGCCTTATTTCCTGTCAGCGGGACGCCACGTCAGCATCGATGTTCCCGAACACGTGCAAAGGATTCGCGACACACATCCGCAAATCGACATACGTATTGCCAACCATTTGGGCGCCGCGGAAAAAATCGGCGGTATAGTACTCGATCTGGCCAATTTGGCTATTTGAACACGGCTTTTGCGCATCAATTTCACTGCCGCGAGCAGCCGTTAAATCAGGCTAACGCGGGTTTCCTAACCTTAAACCGGTAACCGTGATAGACTGCCGGCTGAAAGTTCATCTTCAATATGTAATTCCCTTAGTCCCCGGGCGGACATCGCGACAGCAGTACTGCCGAACACAGATTTCTCCCCTTATTTTCCCCATTGAGACCTTAATGCCATTTTCCAATCTCGGTTTATCCGAGGCTTTAATAAAAGCTATTGCCGATTCCGGCTACACCACCCCTACCCCCATTCAAAGTAAAGCCATACCCGCCGTGTTAACCGGGCGCGATTTACTTGCCGCCGCGCAAACCGGCACCGGCAAAACCGCCGGCTTTACCTTGCCGATCTTGCACCGTTTGGCGCAAACCGACTATGGCCGCAATCGGCCCGTGCGCGCACTGATCTTGACGCCCACACGAGAGTTGGCCGCGCAAGTTGCCGAATCCGTTGCCAAATACGGCGCGCATCAACAACCGCGCTTAAAATCCGAAGTCGTATTCGGCGGCGTGAAGATCAATCCACAAATGATGCGCTTGCGCGGCGGCGTGGACATTCTGACCGCAACGCCGGGTCGTCTGCTGGATTTGGTCAGTCAAAACGCCGTAAAACTGGATAAAGTGGAAATGTTGGTGCTGGACGAAGCTGACCGCATGTTGGACATGGGCTTTATCAAAGACATTCGCAAAATCCTGGCCATGCTGCCGAAAAAACGCCAAAACCTGTTGTTTTCCGCGACTTTTTCCGCCGATATTCGCAAGTTAACCGGCGATTTGCTGGTTAATCCGGTCAAAATTGAAGTGGCCGTCGAAAACGCTGCCGCCGACCTGATCGATCAACGGGTTTATACCGTCAGTAAAACCGCGAAAACCGCCTTGTTGACCCATCTGGTGAAAACTAAAGACTGGCAGCAAGTATTGGTGTTTACCAGTACCAAGCACGGCGCCAACAAACTCACCGAAAAACTGAACATCGCCAATATCAAGGCTGCCGCGATTCACGGCAATAAAAGCCAGGGCGCCAGAACCAGCGCTTTGGCAGGCTTCAAAGCCGGCGACATTCGCGTGTTGGTTGCCACTGACGTGGCGGCACGCGGCATCGATATTGCCCAATTGCCGCACGTAGTGAATTTTGAATTACCGCGCTCGTCCGCCGATTATGTGCATCGCATCGGCAGAACCGGCCGCGCCGGACAAAACGGCCAGGCGGTTTCGCTGGTATCGCAAGACGAATATCAGGCCTTGCGCTTAGTTGAAAAATTAATAGGCCTGCAAATACCCCGCGAGCAGGTAGACGGCTTCGCAGCCGCTTAAATGACCGTCAATTCATGCCCACCGCACCATCACAGATTGGTGTTGGTGAGCGTGCAAACCTAGGACACTTCGCCGTGACGTCAGTAGATTTACGGACAAAACGGCGAGACACAGTTGGACTCTATTTCATCGCAGTAAAATTTTACCCGCTCTTGCTTGTCGGCTTTTCGCTGGTAGATTCTCCCTCGCAGTGTATTAGTTTCAATATTTCCTAGTTTGTGCTCCCGTAGATTCGATTAAAGCAATAGAGCGCATCGTTGCTGAATCTGCGGGAGCATCTTTTATCCCTAATAAATGCATCACAGAGGTTTATTATGCCCTTCGCTCACCAACCACCACCGCCTCGTCCCGGCTGGAATTATCAAAGCTTTTTTTAACTCAGTTAAATAAACAAAAGCAGACCAAGGAAGCTAAGCCTGCTTAATGGCTGTTTAAAATTTTAGCGCGCACGGGTCACCGTCATTTGCGCGCTGGCAAACTTGCCGCGAAAACTCAAAGGAAAATTGGCAATGCTATTGCCGCCGAGCAAGTCGCCGATAATGCTAGCTCTAGCTGTAAAGAAAGACACAGTAGAACTAAAGTCGAAATAAATTTGCTCGATATTGGTTGCCATCTTCACTTCGCCTTTCTTGGAATAAGACCACCAATTTGCCAGAAACGGACTGGCTATCTCCGGCTCGGCAACATTGCCATGTAAAAACCAAGTGACAGCATCAGGAGCATCGGGAGAAACCGCTGCGTAAAACTCGTTTGTTGCGCTTGTCGGCGTCACTTCATAGGTCAAATTGCCGTCCCATTGTGCAGGCACGCCTTGTTTACGCAAACCGTTAACCAAGGCCGGCACGTTGCTCGCATAAGTCAGGGTGTAATTATTGATGGCGGTATTGGGATCGGTTCCGGTACCGTCCGGCGAATACAGCATGATGCCAAGGTGGGCCACCGTACCGGCTTGGGCTGGGCGATTATTCACTGCCACACCTTGACAATGGGCAATGCGCACCACCAATTTTGCTCCGGCGTCATCCACGACAAGTTGGTATTGGCTAGGTACCAGAGCCCGTGCTTTACTTTCTGCAACAGGCGCAACGCCCACGAACTCGGTGCAATCCGTAAAAGCGACGTTAAGTCCCCTACTAGCCTCCGATTCGTCAGCCTGCACCTGCCAAGCCGCTGTTGCCAGAAAAGTAGGAATAATCCAGCCGATAGTGCGTTTCATACTGACCTCCAAAAGGGATTAATTGCGACAGTAAAGTCGCTTGCAAACTATTGCATTCACATTTAAAAGTAAAGCTGCCGCCGCTGGTTGCGCGCCGGCTACCAAGGAAAACACTCCATACGATTTACAGGTATTTGAGCCAGCGCCAATGCGGCTTGCGAGCCTTTAAGGTTTCAAAGCCCTGGCAGATGGGAAACAGCGTTAGCACCACAAATAGCCAAATGCCATAAACCACCGGCAAACCATAGCCGTAGTCTTGCGGTAAGTCCGGCGACCAAATACCTCCGCCGATTATTGCCGCCACCGGTCCGTCCGTGATTGCCGCCACCCATACTGCCAGACCATGAATCAGGTACAAGTGCAGCAGATAAAAGAACAGCGGGGTCCTGCCGAATACTTGTAAAAAACCGAAGCGTTCGGCTGCCTTGCCCTCGGCCAGCGCCAAGATCAGCAACGCCGGCCCCAAGGTCATTAGCAGATACAACAAGGACGGCGGGTATTTATGGCAGTTGATAAACGACAATACGGTAAACACCGGGTCCGGATAGTTTTGCCAAGGCTTGGGGTCGCCGTACAGATTGCTGAAACGCAGTACCAAGAATGCGCCTATCAATGTTAGGCCCAAGTTAAAAAGCCTACGCCGCGTGTGCCAGACGTCGTTAGTCAATAACTTTCCAAATCCGAAGCCCACGGCCATCACGCCTATCCATGGAATCAACGGATAATAGGGATTAAGTAGCCAGCCGTCACCGAACGGCACATCGTCCCCAGTGTGTAGCACTGCCCACCAGGGCCCGAAACTTCCCAAGTCGACAGGCTTGAGTGCATCGAAAGCGTTATGCCCCACTATCATGGTCGCACCCAACGCCACACACCAACCCAACGGCAACTTTGCCAGCCCGGCCAGCGCGATCATCGACCAAGCAATCGCCCACAACACGCCGCCATCGATGTGCCGCAGATCGGCGCGAAAATTCCACGACCAGGCTTCCACGGTGCAGGTCAAAACCAGCAGTAACAGACCACGCTCCAGCAAAAATCGGCTCAACGGCGCATCCGCTCCCCGGCGACTCTGCCACAGATATGCGCTGGTGCCGGCCAAAAACACGAACACCGGCGCGCAGAAATGCGTGATCCAGCGGGTCAGAAACAAGGCCACTGAAGTCTTATCCAGATCGGTAGGGCTGAAATGACTGGCACTGAAAAAATCGCGGGTATGATCCAGTGTCATCAATACCATGACCAGGCCGCGCAAGACGTCGATAGACGCTAAGCGTCTGGAAGATGAAACGGTATCCAAGGTAATTTGCCCCACATGATTGGCAATCAAAGACACCGAGGGTAAGATCGATCAGCAAAAAACTCAAGGGGAGACTGCCATGAGCGAATGCCGGATCGCTTGCGATTTGCACGACTATATCGAAATTGCCTGTCTGTACGGCTATCGGGTTAGATTGACATTAAAAGACAAAAGAATCGTCGAGGGTCGGGCATTAAATGTAGTGGCCGAAGAAAGACACGAATTTCTATTGTTGGAGCATAGCCCCACTGGGAAAATCGCGCTGGATCAACTGGCAAAACTGCAAGTACTGACGCCGAACGCACGCTTTACCGAGGTGATTTTCTAAAGCTATCTAACAGCACTGGTTATACTGGCCGCCTTTATCCGCAAAATCACAATCCTTGTTCGATGTTAGAAATATATTTAGATAGCGCCGATGTAGCCGGCATCAAAAACCTTTGCCCAGCTTTACCCTTGGCGGGCGTTACCACCAATCCATCGATTATGGCGACCGGCGGAATCGGTCTACATGAACTGTTACCGATACTGACAGACATCATCGGCCCAGAAGCGCGGTTTCATGTACAAGTGCTTAATAACTCGGTTGACGGTATCATCGCGGAAGCGCACAAACTCCACGAGTTACCGTTCGACATCATTGTCAAAATACCTGCGCATAATGCTGGTTTAAGTGCTATCAAACAACTGAAAAAAGATAATATCCCGCTATTGGCTACTGCGATTTATAACGTCCAGCAAGGGATGCTTGCGGCGCTGCATGGCGCCGATTACCTGGCGCCCTATCTCAACCGCATCGACAATCAAGGCTTTGACGGGATTGCTGTAGTCAGCGATTTGCAAGCCTTAATCGACCACTACCAATTGCCCAGCAAACTTTTGGTTGCCAGCTTCAAAAACGTCAATCAGGTTTTGCAGGTGTTAAAACTCGGCGTGGGCGCGGTAACCTTGCCGCTGGACATTGCCCAGCAAATCTTGACCACTCCAGCTACCGACACTGCCGTTGCGAAATTCAGCCACGACTGGCAAGCGGCATTTGCCGATAAACTGTCTTTTGAAAGCTAAAGAGGAATGACGAGGAAATTTAGGGAACTCGGTTAACAACTTCGCCCTTTCCCTGATACCCCAAATTACAAAGCTTTGGCAAGCTTTTCGCGTCAATTGTTGTCATAACAGGGTACAATTAGACTAACATTATATTGCTTAGCTTTGCGGCCTGTCTTAACCGTAAAGCATACGATAAACACCCAATTCGAACCCTATTCGTGTAACCATGACAACTCAATCGCACGCCCTGAAAGATTCGCGCCATAGGTATGCTCGGTTAGCGTTGGCGGCCTGTATTTATTATGCTGGAACAGAGCAGGTGTGGAGCGCAGATATGCCCGCTACAGTGCAGGAAACCAGTCTGCCTTCGATAAATAGCGTTTCCGAAATCGTTAATCCTATTCCTGCCGACAACCCAATTGGCGCCATTCTGCTTAGTAAACGACATCCGCTGTTGTTACGCGCCGATTTTAGCCGCGTTAGCGAGCTTGTTAGCCAAATCTATCTTAATACTCAATTTCAACCGATCTGGTTTACGGCAAATCGCTCGGAAAAAAACTTTAACGATTTGTTGAGCATATTAAACAATGCATCCAACGATGCGTTGAATCCTGCCAATTATGACGTTGACCGCCTGAAACAACTGATCAGTGGCCCGAATCCTGATAACGCTGCCGTTGCGGGTTACGATGTGGCTTTGACCGTGTCCTTGGTACGTTATCTGCACGATTTGCGGCAAGGCCAAGTGGATCCGCGCGATGTTGAGTATCCGGTACACATCGCTCCCAAACCCGCTTTGGATTTGGCCGGCTTGTTGAAACAACACTTGGCATCACAAACATTGACCGAGGTAGTCGGTCAATTTGAGCCTAAAACTAAGCAATACCAACAACTCAAACAAATTTTCACGCGTTTGCAGCAGTTGGGAAATCAAACGGGACCTCAGGAATTCAAGCCCGGCAAAATGCTACGTCCAGGCGATAAGCATCCGCATATCGTGCATTTGCGCCAACGACTGCGGGACATGGGCTTACTGGACAATAGCGCCGCCGATAGTAAAACTTACGACAGCGATTTGGTTGCCACCGTCAAAAAAGTTCAGCAACAACAAGGTTTAACGGCAGATGGCGTGATTGGCTCGGCCACTGCCGCATTATTCAATCAATCTTCGAGCGAAAAAATCGCCCAGATCGCGCTGGCCATGGAGCGCGCGCGCTGGATTCCGGATACCACCGACGGACCGATGATTGTGGTTAATATCCCGGCATTTGAGTTGTGGGCGTTTAATTCAGTTGACGACCCTAACCCGCTGAACATGAAAGTAGTAGTAGGCAAGTCCCAGAGCAACCAAACGCCGGTACTGTGGGAAGAAATGAAATATCTGGAATTTATGCCTTACTGGAACATTCCAAAAACTATTTATGAAAAAGAAATACTGCCAAAAGCAGCAAATAACCAAGGCTATTTAGCTAGCCAGGAAATAGAACTGGTAAGACACCAAAACAGTGAAGAGAAAGGCGGCGGCAGCTATTTGCGCGCGCGGCAGCGCCCGGGCAAGAAAAATCCGTTAGGACGGGTTAAGTTCGTATTTCCAAATACGGCGGACGTGTATTTACACGACACCCCCGGCCATGCCGCATTTAACCGCCCACGTCGCGATTTAAGCCACGGCTGCGTGCGGGTATCGGCGCCGGAACAATTAGCCCAATTCGTCCTGGGCGATCAGGCCGGCTGGGACAAAGAAACCATCAAGCAAGCAATGTCGGCCCCTAAAACCCGCCACGTAACGCTAAAACGCGCCGTACCGGTACTGTTTTATTACGGCACGACATTTGTCGATCATCAAAACCAGTTACGTTTTTACCCGGACGTTTACGGCCAGGACCAACAACTGAAAAAGGCACTGGACAAAATCCATGCTCCAACTACAGCTAGTTCGACAGCGAATAATCAATTGGTGATGAGTAAAAGCCCGGACGTCGGCGCCAATCCATAAGCGGCAAAATCGAGCAGACATAAAAAAAGCGCCGCAAATGGCGCTTTTTTTATGAGCGAACGACTCTATAACTTCCAGGTTCTGAAGGTTCCGGTATCAAGGTGAATAAAGTTTGACTCAGGGTAATATCCGACTCCGCCACGATGCATAGCCAGCGCCGCACTATGAATACGCCGAAGATCGAAGCGCTCGATACGAATATCCACAGCCCGGCCTTGCATGTGGAAGCTGTTATTCGCAACGCCGGAGTTCTCGGCATGCAGTTTGGCGTTGGTCAATGGCGAACGATAACCGCAAATAACATCAAACGGTTGATTTAAACCCAAAATTTGTTTCAAATCGTGCAACTGATCCAGTAATTCCGGATCGATAGGATGTACATCGTCGGTGCGATAATCGCGCAACAAAAAGCTGATTTCATCCAACGCATCAGTAAGATAACGGCCTCTTTCAAAATACGTCAGACTTAATTTGTCCCCAGTATGCGGATTTTGAAACGCCAACGCCCGATGTGTCGCCAAGCGACCGTGATCAGCCAAGAACAACGAATCTTGGCTAGATTCCATGAATGGTTCTCTTGGCGCCGGCTGAATAATAGAATGTACTCTACCGCCCTGATTACCATGACGATTGGCATGGTATGACGCCGTGTTTACGTGTTGCTTTTTGCCTGTGTAAATATCTCGCACGCGAGACTCATGCAGGGAGTGGCGTTCCGCATGGGCGGTATGCAGGTGCCCATGCTCGCCGACAACAGATTTAAGGTTGTTTCCGCCAGCGCTTTTGCTTAGTTTGGCAGGTTGACGAACAGCCTTGGTCGCCTGAATGACTCCATGTTTAGGCAAACGCACTGCGCTCCTTGCCGACTTCGCCAATCGATGGTTTTTATCCGCTTTTACCGCTACGCTTTTCGCAGCATGCACTACGCCGGGCATCGCAATAGATAAAACCGCACCAACAGCCAGACGCCCAAAGAAGCTGCGTCGAGACAGCTCTACGTCGTCTTGCTTATTGTCTTGATTTTCTAAATTATGTCTCAGCATCCATAATCTCCTGATTAAACATCATTCGGATAGTGATGATTCCGAAGGCTAATGCCTATCGGTGTTTTGTAATTATAGCACTCTGTCACATTTCAAATTTGCTTTTGCCGACATTTTGCCACAAGGATTGCTTACACAGGAGAAGCTTGCAGACATTCAACCCACACCAAACTGCCACTCAATTCAGCTTGAAACCTCACTTTCTCCGCTTACTATTCGCGCTTTTAGAATTTTCCGGACAGCAATAAAAGCACCAGAAATAGCCTGACAACTGCGGACAAACCCAAACAATGTCACCGTTTTGATATGCGAAGCCTGCCAAGCCGCGCCCTATCGAAATAATCAGTTGCTGTCCGCAAAGTACTGTAAAAGCTGACTTGAAAATTAAGCCGCTAAAACTTGCGAGGGACAAACTACCCCCATAAAACGAAAACACCAGCTTTGTGACTCAGGCTGTTTTCTCGCCATTTTTTTAATAAAAACACAAAATATTTTTTACTACGAACCGCGTATCACAGAAGCATTTTGCTAGAAAGCGTATGGTATCTCGACTGCAAATCATTGGAGAACGACATGGAAAAGCTCATTAAAGCCCAAAATCAACTGACACTGTCTCAGCAGCTCTGTCATTCCTTTTTTTCCCAAAAAGGCTACGACCCCTTCATAAACTTTCATTCGCACGATGGCTGCGCCATGTACGACTCTTATTTACGCCACCAAAGGAGTTTTGCATCCGGGATAACAGGTCAAAACTGCCAAATCAGCTTTGTGAGCAAATTTACCAAACTGGAGTAATACTCAACGGCGGACCTAAAAGCCGCAACCGATTACTCAAACCCGAGAAACATCACTGTCAAAAAACGGCCTGCGCCAGAGCCAATGGGCTTGCCAATATCGACATCCATTTAAAATCAATAACTTGCTTGGCGCAAACCATTTCATCAACACACCTGAATAAGGGCGTCACACATTTCTGATACTCGGATTTTTTATCGCCCGTTGCCCGCATCCGCTTGGGCAGTAGCAACCTACCCTTCTCTACGTTATATTCATCGGTAAAAGCGATAAACGCTAACCCTTGATGCTACCCAATTTACTTGTGACTACTCTATTTCAGATCCCGGAAAATCATCCGCAACGGTTTATCTTGCACAACGAAGTCCATGCTAGGGCCTCGTCTATTCTCAGCTTGCCAGTCAGGGCCAGTTACTTGGCGTTATCGCTAACAAGCGACGAGAAAATGCAAGAACGTCGGCATTTGAAAGCACTCTGCGAACGGTTTGGAACTGCACCGCCCGACCTGGATGCGGACCACTTTAGCGCCAGCTTCGATGCGTTTCAGATGAGTTGGGAGCAACACGGCGAATTCAGTACCTACAGCTTTTATGCCTACGACACCGCCGCGGAGCCGTTTGCAGACCCTGCTTTAAAAAAAGTCCCAGTCGATTGGTTATCGCAGATCAGCGGAAAAGTGATCGTTGCCGCTCATGCCAGCGTCGTCTCAGCAGCAGACGTTAATTACCAAGACGAAATGGATTTATCGCCACTAACCACCTACTTTGCCGGCAACCCGATCGTCGGCTCAAAAGTAACTGGCGGAGCGGCAGCCGTATTTACCGATTTTCGGATTCATGTCGATGGCTTTAGCCGATTTTTGGTGGTCAATCAAAACTTGAGAACCGCGCAGGCCGGACGCTTATTGCATCGTTTGTTCGATATCGAAGTTTACCGCGTGATGGCGCTGTTAGCGTTCCCTATCGCGCGTAAACTTTATCCGGAATTAAAAAAGGCTGATCGGCAGCTGTATACCATCACTAATTCGATGACCCAACCGGATAACGATGACGCCAAACTACTGGATGAGTTAACGGCGTTGGCGGCTGAAGTGGAGAACCATATTTCCACCCATCAATTTCGCTTTGCCGCAGCCAGCGCTTACTACCAATTGGTCGGCCAACGCCTGGAAGACTTGCGCGAAGTGCGGATTCAGGGCATTCAAACCTTGGGCGAATTTATGAAACGGCGTTTGGAACCGGCGATGCATACCTGCAATTCCGTATCGCACCGTTTTACTCTAGTCTCCGAACGCGTGAGCAATGCCAGCCAGTTGTTACGCACCAAAGTCGACATTATTATCGAGCGGCAAAACCAGGGCTTGCTATCGTCCATGGCCCTGCGGGCAAAAATGCAGTTGCGCATGCAACAAATGGTGGAAGGCATTTCGATGGTAGCCATCACCTATTATGCTGCGAGCCTAATCGGCAAAATCGCCGAAGCATTGCACAGCTTAGGATGGCATGTTGATGCCGAGTTGGTGGAAGGCGTCTCAATTCCGTTTATTCTGGTGATCATCGGCATTAGCACCAAGCGAATTCATAAGATCATTGCAAATACGACAGAGTGAATACCATCCCATCATGGCGCTCGCCCTGAATCGGCCAAATATTTAACAAGGTAAAAATGATATTTATTTATGAATATCATGCAATTAGGTAACCTTGAGAATTGACTGACTAAGCCCGACCAGACATCTTTAAGGTAATCCGAACAATCCCCTCCAAATCTTCGTGGTTTTTTGTGCGCAGAGCATCGGCTACAATCGCCGGGCTTTCTTTAAACCGTGATTACAATTCGAGGAATCAATCCATGGCAGAGTATAGAAAATACAAATGCAAAACCTGCGGCCACATTTACGACGAGCAATTGGGCGATCCACGCAACGGCGTCGCACCTGGTACTCGCTGGGAAGATGTACCGGAAGATTGGGGCTGCCCTAAATGCGGCGCGGTAAAATCCATGTTTACTCTGGTACGCTAACAAGCGTCTAGTGCAGTCAATAAAAAGGGCGCAATTTGCGCCCTTTTTCGTCTGATTAATCTAATCGACACTAAGCAAGTTTTTCCTTTATAAAACTGACTAGATTGCCGAACTCAACATTTTGGCTTTCTTTATCCATCCGTCCTTGATATTCGACGGTGCCGCTATCCAGGCCGCGGTCGCCGATTACAATCCGGTGTGGAATGCCGATCAGCTCCATATCCGAGAACATGAATCCCGCTCGAACCTTTCTGTCGTCTAGTAACACTTCGATACCCGCATCCGTTAAATCTTTATAGATTTTCTCGACCGTATCGATCAAGCGATCCGACTTATGCATATTCATTGGGCAAATAGCCACTTGAAACGGTGCTAGTTCGTTAGGCCAGATAATGCCGCGTTCATCGTGACCTTGTTCGATAGCCGCCGCGACCACCCGCGAGATACCAATGCCATAGCAGCCCATGATCATGATTTGGTTTTTGCCGGCTTCGTTAACAATAGCGGCGTTCATCGCTTCGCTGTATTTAGTGCCCAGCTGAAAAATATGGCCCACTTCAATGCCTCTGGCAATGGTAATTTGCCCTTTGCCGTCGGGACTCGGATCGCCTTCCACCACCATGCGCAAATCTGCAATGTGCTCCGGCAACTCTAAGTCGCGCTGCCAATTGACACCTTGATAATGTTTGCCGTCTTGGTTGGCGCCGCAAATAAAGTCGGACATCAAAGTCACGCTGCGGTCGGCAACTATCTTGATGCGTAAACCGATAGGACCTATCGAACCGGGTTTGCAGTGGCAGGCGCCGAGAATTTCTTCATCGCTGGCAAATTGCAGTGGCGACAGGACACCGTCGATTTTTTCGGCTTTAATCGGGTTTAATTCGTGATCGCCACGCAGTAACAGCGCAACCAAGCTGTCGTCCTCGCCCCTGACGATCAAGGTTTTCAGGCATTGCTTGGCATCAACCTTAAAAAATCCGCTGACGTCTTCGATGCTGTGCTGATTTGGCGTATCCACCAAAGTTTTGCTTTGGGTCGGCTCGGCGCGTGTCCCGTCCGGCATGACAGCTTCGGCTTTTTCGACATTCGCGGCATAATCGCTGACGGTGGAAAAGGCAATTGCGTCTTCGCCGGATTCGGCAAGTACGTGGAATTCATGGGAAACCGCGCCGCCAATTGAGCCGGAGTCGGCTATCACTGCCCGGAATTTCAAACCAAAGCGGTTAAAAATATTGGTGTAAGCTTGATACATCACGTCGTAGGTCGCTTGTAGCGATTCCTGATCGAGATGGAAGGAGTAAGCGTCTTTCATGATGAACTCGCGCGAACGCATCACACCGAAACGCGGACGGATTTCGTCGCGGAATTTGCTCTGAATTTGGTAATAAGTAATAGGCAACTGTTTGTAGCTTTTCAATTCATAACGAGCGAGATCGGTGATAATTTCCTCGTGCGTTGGACCCAGACAAAATTCGCGGTCGTGACGGTCTTTCAGTCGCGCCAACTCCGGTCCGTATTTTTCCCAACGACCGGTTTCTTGCCATAGCTCCGCAGGTTGCAAGGCCGGCATCAGTACTTCCAAAGCACCCGCTTTATTCATTTCCGTACGGACAATATGCTCAACTTTACGCAACACTCGCAAACCCAGCGGCAGCCAGGTGTAGACGCCGGCGGCAAGTTTACGGATCAAGCCGGCGCGTATCATGAGTTTATGACTGGCTATTTCGGCGTCGGCCGGTATTTCTTTGACGGTACTAAGAGGAAATTGGGAAGTGCGCATATTGGCCCTGAGGTTGTTTTATCAAAACCGCTATTTTAACGGCTAAACGCCAAAACCACGAATCAACGACGCTATTTGGGTCTATCCTAATAACTTTTAGCGTTGCTGTTGTTGATGAAATTTGGGAAACTTGACCAGATAAAAGACCCAGAAAAAGGAAGTTATGATTAAAGTACTGCTGGTTGATGATCATGAGCTTGTCAGAAGCGGCATAGAAGCTTTGCTGGCAGCTGAAAAGGATATTGTAGTGGTCGCCGTTTGTAATTGTGGCGAGGAAGCTTTGCGGATTGTCGAGCAAGAGCCGCCCGATGTCATTTTGATGGATATTAATATGCCTGGCATAGGCGGATTTGAAGCGTGCCGCCGCATATTGCAATCACGGCCGTCGATTAAAATCATTGCTTTGTCGGTGCACAACGACGGCCCCATACCGCAACAGTTGCTGAAACTAGGTGTGGTCGGCTTTGTATCCAAGGCTTCGCCGGTCAGCGAAATGGTGGCGGCGATTAAATCGGTAATTTCCGGTAAGCGCTATTTGTGCCAGGATGTGGCCAGTAATTTGGCTTTTCAGTTTTTGCCAGGCGCGGATGTTTCGCCTTTTTTACAGCTTTCCCAACGTGAGGCTGAAGTGGTGCGCCTGATTTTGCGCGGCAGGAGTATTCAGGAAATGTCGGAAGCCTTGCAACTGAGCGACAAGACCATCAATACCTATCGCTATCGCTTGTATCGCAAGTTGAATATAAAAAACGATGTGGAATTAACCAGGCTGGCGGTCAAATTTAATTATTTGGATGCCCTTTAAATAGCAGGGATGCGTGTTCGGCTAACGCACATCCCTGAAATACTTAGACCAAGGTGCGGGCTTTGGTAAAAGCTTCCCGAAAATCCAGAAATACCGGTTTCTCAGCTTCCAGCATCATTTTCAACAATTCGTGTTGTAACTGGTATTTAACATTACCTATCGCCAGCGCGCCGACACCGACGGCATTAGTCGATTGATTTGCCAAGGTTAATGGTGCCGATAAATCGTTTAACTCTATGCCTTCTATACCTGATGGCGGTACGGCATTAACATCACCGGCTACTTTCAACTGCTTGGCTTGCGCCAGGACGGCGGCATTGATGACGCGGATACCGGCCTTTGCCGTGCAGAATACTAAGTCTGCATCGGCTATTAACGCTGCTTTTTCTTCGTCATTATGGGCAACCCCTCCAGTCATGCTAGCGCCAAAGCGCCGGTTGTATTGTTTGGCAGCATCCTTTGCGGAATCGATCGATAGATGATCCACCAAGATTGTTTCTGCACCTTGCAAGGACGCTATCACGCCGGTGGCGATACCGACCGGGCCGGTGCCGCCGAACACAACCGCCTTGCTACCCTTCAATTCCTTGCCATGATGTTCTTTCAGCGCTTTTTCCACGCAAGCCACCAAAGCAGCCGCTGTGGTACAAGCTCCGCTGGGATCGGCAAATACTGAAACCTCAAATGGCGGCACCATGGCCGGCTTGGTGGCTTGCAACATGTCGATAGCCATGCCCATATCCCTGCCGCCGATAAAGATCGCGGTTTTTTTGCTGGCCGACGGACTACGCGAAAAAATCGCATCTTGGGTCAAATTGTGAATGGTCTCCAATTTGACGTTGGAATACGGCATCAGCACATCAAAGCCTGCGTCGAGTGCCATGTTAATGTCAAACGGACTGTTGTTTGGCATCGGGTCGAACATGTGAAGTATGCTGCGTTTTGCCATTTTTACCTTACCCTCTGTGATAGGCAGACTTTGGGGAGCTTAGCTAATTACTTAGACGATTTGATGAATTCGCGAGCGACTTCGAAAGCGTGTTCGAAATGTAAGAATAGCGGTTGATCGCTTTCCAGCATTCTTTTCAGCAAACGGCTTTGCGCTTGGTATTTGATGTTGCCTATCGCCAGAGCGCCTATGCCTACCGCGCCACTGGTGGATCCGGCTAACGGTTTGCCGTTATCGAACGCATCCACACCGGCAATACCGGCTGGAGGTACCGCGTTTACATCGGCCGCTACTTTCAATTGCGCAGCTTGGGAGATTAATTCTGTGCTGAGCAATTCAATGCCCGCCGCACCCGTTGCAAAAACCACATCGGCGGTTTTCATATATTCGGTCTTATCGGCGTCGGCGCCTGCCAGCACTGTAATTTTGCCATCGCCAAATTCTTCGCTGCATAGCTCTGCGGTGCGCTCGGCTTTATCGAGTTGCCTACCGATGATTCGGACTTTAGCGCCCGCTTGAGCGGCAATCACCGCAGCCGCTTGACCGACCGGACCGGTACCGCCCAAGGCGATCACGTTTTTACCTTCCAGCGTGGTGTCGAATTTTTCAGCCAGTTCTTTTTCAACTGCTGCGACCATGCCGGCTGCCGTAGTGAATGCGCCGCTAGGATCTGCGAATACTGATACTTCGAAAGGCGGGACCATGGAATTCTTGGCCATTTTCAACATATCCATTGCTTGCTTGGTCTCCCGGCCACCGATAAAAATAGCGGTGCGCAACAGGCCTTTCGGACTGCGCGAAAAAATAGCATCTTGGACCAAGCCCCTGACTTCGCTGGGTTCAACGTTGATGTAGGGGATTGCTGAAATCCAGCCGGCGTCCATCGCCATATTGACGTCGAACGGGCTTAAGTTCTTGGCTGTAGTCAGCATGTGCAGGATAAAGGGTTTTTCCATGATGGCCTCTTATAATTTGATTAGCCGGTAAGTATAAAAGAAAAGACAAGACGATAACAATTCTAGGCTAAATGCCAAATTGCGCTTTATTTTAAACGCGCCGGCACATGCGGCTCGATAGCATGGTACATCAACTGGTGCATCTTGGGGTTGCCAACGATAATGTTACCGGACTGTAAGTATTTGTCGTTAAAGGAAAAATCCGTGGCAACACCGCCGGCTTCCTGCACCAGCAACACTCCGGCGGCAATATCCCATTCCTTCACGCCGATTTCCCAATACGCATCCAGACGACCGCAGGCCACATAAGCCATATCCAGCGCGGCGGCTCCGGCGCGGCGGATACCGGCAGAATCTGCGCAGACCGCTTTGAACATACCTAGATAGGGCTCTATGTTTTCCATGGTTTTAAACGGAAAACCAGTGCCAATAAGGGCACCGCGCA
Source organism: Methylomonas sp. 11b (assembly GCF_000515215.1). NCBI lineage: Bacteria > Pseudomonadati > Pseudomonadota > Gammaproteobacteria > Methylococcales > Methylococcaceae > Methylomonas > Methylomonas sp. 11b. The sequence continues at coordinate 4,700,689 of NZ_KI911557.1, read as the reverse complement.
TACTGCTTTGTTTGGTTACCCGGATTTTGCGATTATTCAACATCGCCCCGCCGCCGCGTTCGGCAGTGAAGAGCTCGTCGCGGCTGGGGTCATAAATCACACCCAATTCCAGTTTGTTTTTGTTTTTTAGCGCTATAGACACGGCATATTGTGGAAAGCCGTGTAAAAAATTAGTGGTGCCATCCAGAGGGTCGACAATCCAGGTGTAATCGTTACCTTTATGCTCGCCGCTTTCTTCGGCCAGAATGCCATGGTCGGGAAACGCGGCACGGATGACTTTGATAATTTCCTGCTCGGCAGCCCGATCAACTTCGGAGGCGTAGTCGTTACGGCTTTTTTGATCGATGGTGAGTTTCTCGATATTTTGTGAAGAGCGTTGGATTAGGTCGCCGGCATTCCGCGCTGCGCGGACGGCAATATTAAGCATCGGGTGCATAGATCGAATTGGAAATGAGCAGTTAGAAAACTCGGATAGCATAGCAAATTTTGCTAGAATCGCTGCTTTTTTAGCCGCAGAGGCCGGGCATTGCTATCACATTTTAAAGTGGTTTTAGTGGAGACTTCCCATCCCGGCAACATCGGTGCGGTGGCTAGAGCTATGAAAAATATGCGGATGGATCAACTCCGATTGGTATCTCCAAAATTTTTCCCGCATGCTGACGCCACGGCCAGAGCTTCCGGGGCCGACGATGTGCTAAGAGCCGCAACTGTCTTCGATTCCTTGCCAGATGCTATCGCCGACTGCCGGATTGTATTGGGTTCCAGTGCGCGCGATAGGACCATCAGCTGGCCAAGTTTGACTGCCAGGCAAACCGCCGAAAAATGGGTAGGTGCATTACCGAAGCAAAATATAGCCTTGGTGTTCGGCCGTGAGAATTCGGGCTTAAAAAACCATGAATTGGACTTATGCCATTATTTGTTGCGGATTCCGTGCAATGCAGAATATAGCTCGCTGAACTTGGCGGCGGCAGTGCAAGTTGTGTGCTACGAGCTATTCGTCGCATCCGGCCAGGAAATGGTCAGTACGGTGGGCGATATGGGTGAAGAACCTCTGGCGACAGCCGAACAAATGGAAGCCTTCTATGTGCATCTCCAGCAGACTATGGCGGATATAGGTTTTCTACACCCGGAGCGTTCTAAATCAATCATGCGTCGCTTGCGGCGAATCTTTAATCGGACCCAGCTCGATACCAAGGAGCTGGATATCCTGAGAGGCATTCTGCGCTTCTCGCAAAATCACAATGCCGAATAACGCCATGCTGGCCAGACTTAAAGAAGATATAAACTGCGTATTTGCCCGAGATCCGGCCGCACAATCGGCTTTTGAAGTAATAACGACCTATCCTGGTTTCCACGCCGTACTGATTCACCATTTCAGTCATTGGCTGTGGTTACGTGGTTTTAGGTGGGCGGGCCGTTATTTATCGTTTTTGGGCCGCTGGCTGACCGGCATCGAAATTCATCCCGGCGCGCAAATCGGCCGGCGGTTTTTTATCGATCATGGTATGGGTGTGGTAATCGGCGAAACAGCGGTGATAGGCGACGATTGCACGCTATATCATGGTGTGACCTTGGGCGGTACCAGTTGGAACAAGGGCAAGCGCCATCCGACATTGGGCAACGGCGTGGTAATAGGCGCCGGCGCCAAAGTGCTGGGACCGATTGAAATTGGTGATGGCGCCAGAGTCGGTTCAAATTCGGTGGTGGTGAAATCGGTGCCCGTTGGTGTCACGGTAGTCGGGATTCCGGCCCATATCGTCGATGCGAAAGCCAAGCAAGAAAAAGCGCGACGCGACGCAATGGCCCAGAAAATCGGTTTCGACGCATACGGGGCGACTGGTGATATGCCGGACCCCATCGCGAATGCCATCAATCTGATGCTTGATCATATCCATCAGCTCGATAAGCAAATAGCCGATATGCAACACGTGCTAAACGATGCCGGCATCGATTGCCAGCGTCAGGCCATGTCGGCATTGGATGATTGTGAGATAAAGGATAAGCAATAACATAATCAGGTATTTTCTAACAACAAACCCTCCAGCGCTTGTCATCTGCGTGACTCAAACTGATTAGCGTTTGCCTTGAGCTTCTTGCAGAGTCGCGAGATTTCTACCCCGCAAATTCCCAACGAGTTCAAGCTGTAAAACGCTTGATCTGTCCTCAGAATTCAAAAATATGCGTTACAGATTGTCTGTGTTTAATACCTCAAGAACCAGTTACGATTGAATACTTGACCAAATTACTGGGTTTATTTATAGTCAGCATTATTTTCATTAGTTTGTAAGGGGTTTGAAATGCGGCTTACCACAAAAGGGCGTTACGCGGTCACCGCGATGCTGGATTTGGCTTTTCACAGCCAATCCAACCCGGTGACTTTGACTGACATTGCGACTCGGCAAACCATTTCCTTGTCTTATCTTGAACAATTGTTTGCTCGTTTACGCAAGGCCGGCATGGTCAAAGGTGTACGAGGACCTGGTGGCGGTTATACGCTCAGCCGTAGCGCCCGAGATATCAACATCGCCGACATTATCGAGGCAGTCGACGAACCTGTCGATTCAACCAAATGCGGTGGCAAGGCCAATTGCCACAACGACGAACCTTGCCTGACACACGATTTGTGGATGGGCTTGAGCGAGCAAATTCGCGCTTACTTAAAAGAAATCAGTCTCGGGCAATTGCTGGAGCGCGATTTTGTCAGTGACGTGGCAAAAAGACAGAGCAAACAAGTCGAGCATGTAATCGAAATGCAACCCAGGCAGGAAAAACGCATCGCGTAATGATCTATCTGGATCATAACGCCACCACCCGCTGTGACGAGCGAGTGGTGGAAGCGATGTTGCCTTACTTGCACGGCATGTATGGCAATCCATCCAGTCTTTATAAGCTTGGCCGCATAGCCCGTAGCGCCATCGACACCGCCAGGGAGCAAATCTTGGGGCTGATCGATGCACCAGGAGCGCAGATTGTATTTACCAGCGGCGGGACTGAAGCAAATGCATTGGCGCTAGCCAACGCCCGCGACCACGGGCTGGCGATTTCTGCAATCGAACATCCCTCCATTTTCGAAAACGCCGCACACTACCGGCGGTGTTTTCGCGACGTGCAAACGCTTGAGGTGGATGGCGCTGGAATAGTGCCATTACTCGCGTTGGATAAAGCCAATTGGCAAGCCGGCGACATGGCCTCGGTGATGTTGGCCAACAATGAAACCGGAGTTATTCAAGACATTGCTGACATCGCCGAACGTTTGGCTGAGCGAGGTGTCAACCTGCATACCGATGCCGTCCAGGGCTTGGGTAAAACATCATTTTCGTTCAAAAAGCTAGGCGTTAAATTGATGAGTTTATCCAGTCACAAAATATACGGGCCAAAAGGCTGCGGGGCGTTGGTAGTTTCAGAAGATTTTGTTTTAAAGCCCTGGCTGCGCGGAGGCGATCAGGAGCATGGCTCACGGGCCGGCACGGAAAATGTGGCGGCAATAGTGGGTTTTGGCAAAGCAGCGGAATTGGCTAAGACGGAAATGAACGCAAGGGAAGCTCGCATGCTTGCGCTGAGAATGCGTTTGGAGCAAGCTCTACGCACCATTCCGGGCTTGGCGATATTTGCCGAACACGCCAAACGATTGCCGAATACCGTGCAGTTTGGTATCCCCGGCATTAGCGGCGAAATGTTGTTAATGCGGTTGGATCAGCGCAATATCGCGGTTTCCAGCGGCTCCGCCTGCTCAGCGTCGTCCGGCGAGATCAGCCCGGTGTTGACGGCTATGGGGGCGGACGCCTCTTTGGCTAAATCAGCGATCCGCGTGAGTTTGGGTAAAGACAATCAAGAAACCGAAATCGATCAATTCGTCGATGTGTTAAAAGCATTGATAGCAAATTAACTAGGAGAATTAGCAATGGCTATTACCGTTACCGAAAGTGCCGCGAGGCAAATCCAAAAGCAGTTACAAAAACGCGGAACTGGCCTAGGTTTGAGATTAGGCGTTAAAACCTCGGGATGCTCGGGGTACGCCTACGTGCTCGATTATGCCGATCAGGCCGAAGCCGACGAAGTGATTTTCGACCAATACGATGTAAAAGTGCTGGTGAAACAGGCTGATCTGGATAAATTGAGCGGCATTGAGTTGGATTATGCCAAAGAAGGTTTTAACGAGGCCTTTAAGTTCAACAACCCCAATGTAAAAGGTACCTGCGGTTGCGGGGAGAGCTTTTCGGTTTAGCGTAAGAAACGCCGGCTTTCCTATTTAGATAAAGCCGGCGTCATCGGCGCTTATTTCATGTTCGCGCCGCAGTTTCCTTCCATTTTTTTGCCTTCAGCAGCTTTGTCCGCAGCTGGAGCAGCCGGTTTGTTACCAGCGCACTTGCCTTCGGTAGCAGCTTTGCTGTCAGTGCTTTTTTTCATCATAGACGCGCCGCATTTCCCTTCTCCGCAAGAGCCGTCTTTCATTTTATCGGCACCGGCTTCAGGTTTGGCTTCGGCAGTCAGCATATAGCCTGAGCTCAACTCAGACAACGCAAACGGATTGCTATCGGCTTGAGCAAAATTGCCCGCCAGCGTTGGCAGCAGAGATGCGCCGATTGCGATGGCGAACGGGGTTTTGTTGATTTTCTTCATACTATCTCCTGTGGAAAAAACGAATTGTTCTAATAAGTGGTTTGCCACCGGAACCCTGCATTTCCGGCAACTGGCCTGTTGTTAATATCACAAAAAAGCCTTGTAAAGTAAAGGCAGGAAGATTCTGCCAATCGGCAGTATACTTTCGCCCGAAACGACTCATTTCCGCAACCTACCAATGCGCTATCCAGCAAAACCATGACTTCAAAAAAACCGATTGCACAACTGGGAGCCGAGGTTTTGCGCCAGCAGGCGCAGCCAGTTGACGACTTTACCTGTCCGGAGTTCCACAAACTGATTGAAATCATGCATGAGACTATGCTGGAGGCCAATGGTGTCGGCATAGCTGCCCCGCAATTGGGTGCTTCCCGGCAAATTTTGATCATCGCTTCCCGGCCAACAGCCCGTTATCCGCATGCTCCGGAAATGCCGCCGATTCTGATGGTCAATCCAAGTTTCGAAATTGTTGACAGCACTTTACATAAAGATTGGGAAGGCTGTTTAAGCGTACCGGGTATCCGGGCCCTGGTGCCGCGTTACCAGGCTATCGTAGTGCAATATCAAGATCAGCAAGGCGAAATCTACAGCTTAGCGTTGCAGGATTTTCCCGCCCGAGTATTCCAACACGAATTCGATCATCTATTGGGATTGGTCTATCTGGATAGGGTTGAAAATAACCAAGATATTATCTCCGAAACCGAGTTTTTCAAACGCATCGCCGCATAGGAGCCAACTGAATGAAGTTTGTGTTGTTGTTAATAGGCCTATTGACCAGTTACAGCAGTATGGCTTTGCCGCCGCTGTCTTTCAGTCAAGTGGCGCCGGGCATCTATCTGCATACCTCTGCACACCATTGGCCGGATCGAGATAATCACGGCGAGATTGCCAATATCGGCTTTATTGTTGGTGAGCGCTGCGTGGCGGTCGTCGATAGCGGCGGCAGTCCGCAACAGGGAGTCGCGCTACGCAATACCATCAAGCAAGTTACCGCTAAACCGGTTTGTTATGTGATCAATACCCATGTGCATCCCGATCATATCTACGGCAATATCGCCTTTAAGGGACCGGGCGTGCAGTTTGTCGGCCATCATAAGCTGGCGCGCGCCATGGCGACGCGCGGCGACCATTACCTCGGTCGTGCAGCGGAATTGCTGGATATTCAGGTCAATCAAGACAATATTATTCCGCCCGATATAGAAGTAAAAGACACAATGACTTTGAACCTGGGTAATCGCGAACTGCTCCTGACCGCCCATCCGAGCGCGCATACCGATAACGATTTGAGCGTTTACGACAAGTCCACCGATACTATGTGGCTAGCCGATCTGTTGTTTTTAGAGCATATCCCGGTGATAGACGGCAGCATCAAAGGCTGGTTATCGGAGATGGAGCGCTTGGAGAAAAATCACTACAAATTAGTGGTGCCCGGCCACGGTCATTTGGTTAAAGATTGGCCGGTAAGCCTACAAGCGCAAAAAGCCTATTTGACTGGATTGGCAACTGAAGTGAGAGCCATGATCAAGCAAAGCAAAACCTTGGAGCAGGCCGTGAATAGCGTCGGCTTGCCTGCTAAAAAGAATTGGCAATTATTTGAACAATTCCACCGCAAAAATGTGACTATCGCATTTGCCGAGCTGGAATGGGAAGATTAAATAGTGGAGAGTAAAAGCATGCATAAACCTTACAACCTTATTTATCTGTTGGCTTTAATGATTTTGCCCGCGACCGCCGCCGCGGAAGGCGATGACATTACCTGGAACACGGTTTTGAAAAGCCAGTTTTTCGCCGGTAAAAATATCGAAGAATCCAATGCGGTTATCGAGTTGGATGCTCCTTATCGGGCGGAAGATCCGGCGATTGTACCGGTTAAAGTCACCGGCAAGTTTGCACAAAGCAAGGATAAATACATCAAAAAAATCTGGTTGTTTGTCGATAAAAACCCGTTTCCATTTGTCGGTGAATTCGAGTTCTTTCCGGAAAGTGGCAAAGCCGATTTAGCGTTGCGCGTGCGCGTCAATACCTATAGCGACATTCGCGCGGTGGCCGAAACCAATGACGGCAAGTTCAGCATGACCAAAAAATTCGTGAAAGCCAGTGGCGGCTGCTCGGCACCGATCGGCGCTGATCTGGATGAAGCCATGAAGCGGCTGGGCAAGGTTAAGTTTAGGCTCGACGACAGCATTCAAAGCGGTCAACCTGCCCTGACCCAATTGATGATCAGCCATCCCAACCTCACGGGTATGCAGATGGATCAAATGACCCGATTTATCAGAAAATCGCACTTCATCGATCAACTGAAAGTGACGTTTAACGGCAAACCCGTGCTTAACGCCAAAATCGATATTGCGATCAGCGCCGACCCGAATTTCCGCTTCTACTTTGTGCCGGATAAGGCCGGCGAGTTAAAAGCCGAATTTACCGATGTGTCTTGTGAATCGCCCACCAGCCGGAATGTTTGCAGTAAGGGCGGCAGCTACTCGCAAAGTTATACGGTAAGCCCATAATGGCAGGTTCGCCAATCAGAGGGATACTGTTGGCATTGGGCATGCTGGCATTTGCCGGCGATGCGCTTGCGCTGCGCTGTGGACATAAACTGGTCCAAGTGGGCGACTATAAATCGGAAGTGTTGGAAAAATGCGGGGAACCCGATTCGGTCGAACAGCGCCGAGCAATCCGCGGCAGCCGCTTGCGGCATCCCTACGGTGCATTGGAGATAGACCAGTTCGAAGAAGTACTGATCGAGGAATGGATTTACAACTTTGGGCCGCGCAAGTTTCAACAGCTGTTGGAGTTTGAAGACGGTGAGTTGAAAAAAATCCGCAATTTAAGCTATGGATACTGAAGCGCAAAAAGAACCCGCCGAAAAACGGCGGGGTTAGCAGGATTGCCACAGGAGAGCCCATCTCACCGAGCCATCGGTAAAACATTAAAAATTTACGATCATCACACCTTACATACCATGCTGGGCCGGGACACTGAAACTACCAAAATGCTGAGGCGCACCGGGCATTAAAGGATTGTCTTGCACCACCGACCTAGGTTTTTGCCAGTGCCCAGCCGCGGCCGGCCGGCCCAGGAAGTAACCTTGCAGCAATTTGCCGCCGGCATCCAAGGCAATATCCAGTTGCACTTCGTTTTCGATGCCTTCGATGATCGCTTGCGCGCCCAAGGCCTGGATGATTTCGATCAATTTCGGCAACACCCGACGAATCTTGGCATCGGTTTGCGCCTGATGGATAATACTTAAATCCAGTTTCACAAAGCTGGGCGACAAACGCCACAAACGATCCAGATTGGAATGCCGGCTACCAAAATTATCGATAGCCACCTGAAAGCCGCGATCACGATAATTGTCCACCGCTTCGAGCAACTGTTGATCGGCTTCCACCGCGTTTTCCATGATCTCCAGCACGACTTTTGTGGTCGGCACCGAATGCAGATGCAGAATGTGTTCGAACACCTTGCCGTGCGTATTCACGCTCACCAGCAATTTGGGATGTACGTTTAAAAACAGCAAGCCCTTATCCGTCGGCAGATTCAGATAGTTAAGCATGTGCAGGGTTCTCGCCACCCTATCCAACTTCACCAGTTTGCCCTGGTTATCCGCCCAACTAAATGCAAAGTCCGGACTCACGGCTTCCAAGCCGGTGGACGTGCGCAGCAAGGCTTCGTAGCCAAGCAGGCCCTGGGATTTGCCGGCATCGAATATCGGTTGAAACTCGCTGCGCAATTTCAGGCCAATAAATCGGCTCAAAACTTCCTGTTGCTGGATTTCCAGTTTGAATTCGTCCAGATCCAGATACAAGGCCCGTTCGAGATCGTCACGGAGCAATTCGATGGTATTTTCCACCATGGCTACACCCTCCACTGCCTAATCATTCTTAGCGCCCGTAAATTTTGTCGAACACACCGTTATCGTCGAAGTGTTGTTTCTGTATAGCACTCCAACCGCCCAGTTGCGTGACGCTGACTAGGTCCAAAGTCGGGAATTGTTTGGCGTATTTAGCCGCGATGTCTTTGTCGGTCGGCCGATAGAAGTTTTTGGCGATAATCTCCTGGGCCTCCTTGGTGTAGAGATATTTCAGGTACTCGGTCGCCAGGTCCTGGGTGCCGTTCTTTTTCGCCACCGCTTCGATCACCGCCACAGGTGGCTCGGCCAAGATGCTAAACGGCGGGGTGACCACTTCGAACTTATCGGCGCCGAATTCTTTCAACACCAGGTAGGCTTCGTTTTCCCAGGTAATCAGTACGTCGCCGATTTCCCGTTCGGCAAAAGTGGTGGTGGAGCCGCGCGCGCCGGAATCCAGTACCGGCACGTTTTTAAACAGCTTCTCCACAAAAGCCTTGGCGGCGTCCTTGCTGCCGTTTTTCTTTTCCGCGAACGCCCAGGCTGCCAAATAATTGTAGCGGGCGCCGCCTGAGGTTTTCGGGTTGGGGGTAACGACGGACACGCCGTCCTTGATTAAATCATCCCAGTTTTTGATGGCCTTGGGGTTACCCTTGCGCACCAGGAACACGATAGTCGAGGTGTAAGGCAAGCTGTTGTTAGGCAATTTGCTTTGCCAGTCTTTTGGCAACAAGTTGGCTTTCTCGTGGATTTGATCAATGTCGCCCGACAGGGCCAAGGTCACCACATCGGCTTCCAGGCCATCGATCACGGCGCGGGTTTGTTTGCCGCCGCCGCCATGCGATTGCTGGATGGTGACGTCTTCGCCGGTTTTGGTTTTCCAGTATTGGCTAAACAGTTGGTTATATTCTTTATACAACTCGCGAGTCGGGTCGTAGGAGACGTTCAGCAAGGTGCGTTCAGCCAGTGCGTTGCCGCTCAGGGCCAGGGCTATACCGAAGAGTAAGGGCTTAAAGGTATGGGTAAATCTCATGGGTGCTCCTGAAAAAGGGTTATCGGATCTGCTTGCGGCAAGCTGGGCTTTGTTTGACCACGTTGCGTATGCTACGCAAAGACGACAACCAACAAAAACGATATATTTAGAATTGAATATCTGATATTAAGATATTAGATTCCGGATACAGACCTAACCGACGCGTGGTCAGGTTTGCCATAAACAAAGGCTTTCAGGGAAATTTCGGAACAGCAGCGAGTAAGGAGTTCGCTAGTTTTGGTGCGATACCAGACCGTAAAACAGCGGGAAGCCGAAGCTTCCCGCTGCTAACCAAGGTCAAACCGCAACTATCTTACGCCGCCCTACCGCCGCCAATCCGGCCAGCGCACTGCCGAATAACCAAACGGCGCCGGGAACCGGCACTTGCGAGACGGTGATGGTATTGCCAGCCAGAGAAAAATTCAGGGTATCGGAGCTCAAGGTGAGCCGATAGTCGCCGTGATCGCGGGCGGCAAGCCCTGTCGGTAAGGTCAAGTTATCGTTAGTATTGATACCGGCGACAGCTTCACTGGTCGATAAGGTGTAATCGGCCACCAGATACAAATAATTGCCGGCCTGCAAGGTTACGTTAAATGCCGGATCGCGCAAGAAAAGGGAACCGTCCGCCGAACCGTCGGTGTTAGTCAAAATCGGCTGATTGCTGCTATCGGGGCAGTGATTGCCGTCGGAATCGTCGCAACGCGCCAACATATCGCCAGCATCCAGCAAGCCGTCATCGCGGTAGATATAAGTATCCGGATCCAGAAATGTAATTTCACCGTCGTTGTTCAGGTCGATTTCCTGGTAACCGGCGGTGGATGTTTGCTTTTGAGTGGCCTCATAAGCCAACAAATCGACTTTGAAAGTACCGCCGCTAAGCATATTGATTTTCCAAGTATCGTAGGTAGTGCCGCCGCTTACTTTATAAATGGTTCCTGACACTTCCAGAGTATTTGCTTGGGCCTCGGCAATGAACGCATACCCCGCCAATCCGGCGATACCAATTGATTTTATTAGTTTATTCACGATTATTACAACCTTTATGTTGATTGAAATTAGAGCGCATTGGGAACTTGATTTTCAGGGCCTCTAAAAATTCGTCATTCCCGCGTATTCGGAAGCGGTTAATCCGCGCGGCGGGTCCAGTTTGCAAAGTCAGCGACAGAACCGAATATGAATGATTGGAAGTCCCAAATCGTGTTAGCCGTTTCTACGCCTACGGCTAAGCACGCTGATCCACATACAACATTCAGACCACAAAACATTTTTCTTTAAATACAGAAAGATACGTAGATGGCGAGTGGTAATGCGCGGGGAATTTTCCGTGAAATAACTCATGTGCAAAGTTATTTGCCACAACTTATGCCCTTTGGGTATCTGAATAGGCATGACGGATTTTTTGGTTTAACTGAAGCAGCTTATTAACCCGATTCTCAAATATCGTCGCTCTCGCCAACGCGGGAATAGCGGAAGCGAGCAATTTAAGGGCCCACTGAATAGGCTGAAGAGAGGGAGCGCAACCGCTCATACAAAGTGTTGATTACGCTCGCAATCAGCGTGCTGAAGCGCTGATGAAAACTGCTTGCCCAGAGTTTCCTTAAATCAGCATACTTGAATGTTGCACCGTTTCCCGCGAACCAGCCAGCCAAGCCCGCCGAGCGCGGAAAAGAACAAGTAAAAGGTGCCCGGCAACGGAACCGGTGCCGATTGCAGCGGACTCATATGCCAGGCCAATGCGTAATCCCAGTTGAACGGACTGGCTTCACCGGACTTGACCCGTAATTCGTAGTGATGACCGGTGACCAGACTAAGCCACAGGTTCTCGCTGTTGTCGGCGCTGCTCGCCGAGAACGCGGCGATATTTTGGGCCGTGCTATCGAACAACTCCAGATTCAGGTCGTGCAAAGTGCTTGTCATATTCAGGTCGTTCGATACCCCAAGATTCCATACCAAAGACGCCTGCAAATTCAAATCCATCGCGGCGGCGAACTTATATGTAGCCAGACTATTACTAGCCAAACCGCCAAACTCGGTATCCACGTCGAATCCGGCCAAGCCGATGCCGTTCTGGGCACCGCCATCTTCCAGGCTATCTTGTTCGCCACCGGCGATGATTTCGTAACTATGCAAAATATTCAGCTGGCCGGCGCCGAATCTATCGTCCAGACCATTAATGGTTTGGTGCCCGCTGCTGCGATAGTCGACGATATTGTCCGTGGTTGAAGTATTTTTCGTCGCTCTGTCGGCACCCGCCAGCAACGCGGCTTTAACGGTTTCGGCGCGCTCGGCGTTGTAAACCGTTCCCACGCCTTCAATATCAATAGATCCCTGCGATAGATTGGCCGCGCCCTTGTGGCCGGTCTCGACTAATAACGCGGCAGCAGCGGCTACTATGGGTGTCGCTCCACTGGTGGTGGTTTGCGGCGCGACTACATCAGGACGCGTCCGTCCCGCTATATATAAAGAATCCACCGCATCGGACCCCCTATCTTGTCTGCCATCGGTACGACCCACCGCAATCGCGTTGTAAGCGCTACCCAATAAGGGCGAGTCGCTAAGGCCATTGTTCATACCAACCACCTGGATGAATTCGTTGCGCTGCACTTGCCTGTCAACAAGGCGCAAAATCATCGCCGTTTCCGACGCGCTGTCGCCTTTGCCAATCCAGCTATGGTTCGCAATCCGACTGGCGTTGACTGGAGCCAACGCAGCTGGACTAATGAGACTTTCGATCCAGGCGTTGGCATCATAACTGGCGATATTGTTTATACCGTGGGCGATAGAATCCTTACCATAAAATCTGGCACCAACGCTGTCGGCGTGTCCCGATGGTGAGGTACTGGCTTTTTTTCCCGGAAAACTGAACGTCTTACCGACAAATTGGGTGTTACGAATATTCGGCGCATAGATGGGGTAATCAGTGTGGTCCCTCGATTCGACTAATGACGCTTCGGCGTGAACCACATTGACGCCCTCGCCGGTCGGAGTGTTTGCGCCCAATTGAGTTAGCAAGGCTTGATAGCCGATATCGGCTTTGTAATCGGCGGCAGCTGCGGATGCCAAAAACAACAATGGAAACAGATAAAACCCAGGCTTTTTAATCATTGTTATCACCTTTTTAATCTCTTGACGTGCGGTTATCTCTACCCAGCCGTTCCGGAAATTACCTCGCGGGTAACCTAGTAGTCCGGCTGGTGACTGCACCAGGATTGGGCATTACTCTGAACGCCTCTAACGTCCCAACACTGGATCTGTCGATTAATCGCAACTATAGACCAGATATCCAGTATTGCCGGATGCTCCTCTATCGTTGAGTTTTGAAGTTAGGGAAGGGGTTTAGGTTTTGCATGCCCTATGGCGGTCAGTCCCGCGCAGAGAATCCTATGCAGCCACAGGCTCCCGCCGGTGCGGGACTTAGGAAATTTGAGTCCCAGGTTAAAAATCGGCAAGACAAAGGGAAAAGTGTTTAAAACATTTTTAGAAAGCAGTCATGCAAAGAACCCTGGGCATTCAAAATGCCTTGCTAACTAGCGAGATTGCAGCCCCTGCGGGTTGTTGGCCAGGGGCTTAGGTCGGTAAAAGCCTCGGGTGAAGCGAGATTTACGCGATCAATGAATGCGAATCAGATACCCGTCGGTTTTTTCACAACCGGGTTTGCTGTGTGCGGTAATACTCAAGCGCGCGAAACCACCTTCTATAGGTCTATCCACTTTGCCCTTTATCTCCAAGCGACCGCTGGGTTGTTGAGTAATTTGCAGTTGTTTAGAGGTGAAATGATATTTGGTTTCGCCGGCACTGACATTAACCACAACCGAGGTCGGCGTGGTATTGGCCGAAGCCATCAACGAAAACTCGCTAAACGATTGCAAATATTTATTGGTTGCCGGCTGAAACTCCGAAAACACCGGTTTATCGCAGTGCTGCGAACTCTGACTGCTGCCATAGGCATGTGCCGCAGTACCACTCAAACTCAACAAAGTGGCGGCAGCAATTTTTAATAGCGTGATCATTTTTTCTCCGAGGCGTGGTTATAAGAATAGTTATGCCCTTAGCTTACCAATAAATCACGGAATTGCTGGCGATCAATTCAATCCAGCACGTGCCTTCGTACCAATTCTCACCGTTACGATTATGCATATTCAAATAAAAATTGTGATGAAAAACACACAAGTAGTTCTGATGGAAACAAATTAAGTTCTAATAAGAACCATAATCTGATAAACTCTACCCACACTAACAATTGAAACGAAGCTCTCGAAACATAAGTTCGTTTTGATCCGGAAGTGCCGAGGCCCAACCCGCTATCGATTTATTTTTTCTTGTTTACCGAGGTTAACATCATGATGTCACGCAAAGAATTCATAATTTTCTCTATAGCAATCTCCCTTATCAGTGCGCTGTGCTTTCCTGTCTCCGCGGCGACTTTTAGCCACGAAGAAGTAAGAGCCGCTCTGGAAAGCACCATTTCCAAAGTCAAAGCGTCGATATCCGCGGTGGAAAACGGCGCGGACAAAGAAACCGTCGCCGAACTGGTCAGCAATGCCAAACAACAGCAAAAAGACATCGAGAACAACGATCTCGAAGTCAAACGCCAGCATGCAGGCAAACGTCTGAATACCGCATGGAAAGCAGCCCGCGGCGGCGATTTGCAGTTGGCCGGGGAATCGTTGAAAGAAGCTTTGAGCCGCTATGAAGAAATGAACAAACTTTATGTTTCCAGCCACTAAGCCCTAAACACAGGCCGGTTCAGCCATGTATCAACGGACCGCATCGGTGCACAAAATAGGGGCGTTTTGTGTGCATATTGGACACAAGGCTTGAACATTACCGGGTCCAAGCCTTGTGTAAATGCTCCCTTTTACGACCTGCATTGTCGATAACGCCGGCATATTTGATGCGCGTGGCCGGCCTTGGACCTATGTTCCAAGCGTTTTCTTACCTCCGAAAAGAAAAACGTGACAGTTAACTCGTTCGCCAACTGGCGAAGCGGCGATGCAGGTCTTTTTATATCGAATTAATGGCGCAAAAATTGCTGATTTTCTTATGTCGAACCAGTGTTTTCTTCTCGCCTGGCTTGATGTGGAAAACGTCCGTGCACAAACCCAAGTCTTGCCTAAGCGTATTACTTGAACCTTGCATCCTAAACAGGAGATCGCAATCATGAAAAAGCTCTTAATCGCCCTGTCCATAACCGTTGGCATTGCTATCGCGCTATTCGCGGCATTCAATCCCAGGCTATCTGCTTACAACTCACAAAACGACATTTCCTATTCCGATTTCATCAAGGATGTGCGCAGCAAGTCCGTGGCCGAAGTGGTGATAGACGGGAAATCTATCGATGGCCGCCGCCATAATGGCACGCGCTTTACCACATTCAATCCTGGCGATGCGCGAATCATAGACGACCTATTGGAGTATGACGTCAAAATCAAAGTCGAGAGACCGGAAACCCAATCTACCCTAACCCAACTCTTATTCTCATGGGCTCCCACTTTGCTGTTGATCGGGGTATTGATCTATTTCATGCGTAAGCAACAACAGGGTGCCGGCGCGCAGAACGGCTTTGGTAAAAGCCGGGCCAAATTGATGACCGAAGATCAAGTCAAGGTGCGTTTCAACGATGTGGCCGGCGCCGAAGAAGCCAAACAGGACGTAGCGGAAATGGTGGACTTCTTGAAAGATCCGGGCAAATACGAAGCCTTGGGCGGCAAAATTCCGCGCGGTGTGCTGATGGTAGGCCCTCCCGGTACCGGTAAAACCTTATTAGCTCGGGCCATTGCCGGCGAGGCCGGAGTGCCGTTCTTCTCGATCTCGGGTTCCGACTTTGTGGAAATGTTTGTCGGCGTCGGCGCTTCCAGGGTGCGGGATATGTTTGAGCAAGCTAAAAAGCGCGCGCCCTGCATTATTTTTATCGATGAAATCGACGCAGTCGGCCGCCAGCGCAGTACTGGCGGCAATATCGGCGGCGGCGAAGAACGCGAACAAACCCTTAACCAACTATTGGTGGAAATGGACGGTTTTAGCGGCAACGAAGGCATCATTGTCATTGCGGCAACTAACCGTGTCGATGTGCTGGACAAGGCTTTGCTGAGACCGGGCCGTTTCGATCGCCAAGTGCAGATCGGCTTGCCGGACATCAAGGGCCGCGAACAAATTCTCAAAGTCCACGCCACCCGAGTGCCCTTGGCCGAAGATGTCAACATCAACGATCTGGCGCGCGGCACACCCGGTTTTTCGGGTGCCGAACTAGCCAATCTGATTAATGAAGGCGCCTTGTTCGCTGCCCGCAACAACCAAAGGGAAGTAACCATGCACGACCTGGACAGCGCCCGCGACAAAGCCATCATGGGCGCCGAGAAACGCACCATGATCATGAGTCGCGAGGATTTGCTGATGACTGCTTACCATGAAGCCGGCCACGCCATCGTTGGCCGCTTGATGCCGGAACACGACCCGGTTTATAAGGTCAGCATCATGCCGCGCGGCGGTGCTTTGGGCATCACCATGTTCCTGCCGGAACACGACCAATACAGCGCCTGCAAAGATAAACTGGAGGGCCAGATTTCCAGCCTGTTCGGCGGCCGGATTGCCGAGGCTCTGATTTACGGCAAAAACAAAGTCACCACCGGCGCCTCCAACGATATACAACGCGCGACTCAATTGGCGCGCAATATGGTCACTAAGTGGGGCTTATCCGATCGCCTAGGCCCCATGGATTGCGGCGACAACGACAGCGGATTTATGGGTTCAACCAAGCCGATGTCCGAGCAAATGGCGCGCCTGATCGATCATGAAATAAGACAAACCTTGGCAAATAACTATCGGCGCGCCGAGGCCATCCTCAAAACGCATATGGATATTCTGCACAACATGGCGCAAGCCTTACTGGATTGGGAGACCCTGGATAAATATCAGATCGACGAGTTAATGCAGGGCCGCAAGATCGCACCCCCCAAGGCTGTCGAGCCGGCAAAACGGCACTGCGACAACGGCAAATCGCCCAGGCCGACGACAGAAACGGTAGCTCCTATCGGCAAAATACCGGCTTTGTCGTGATCTCAAGACCCGATAGACCTTTCGCACGGCAAATTTCAGCACATTCGTTCCCTCGCCATCCGGGAAAGGGTTGGGGGCGAGGGAATCAAAAAACCGAAATTTGCAGTGCGATGACTGAATAAAACAGTAACCGCATTAATGAACTGTTGCTCGCGGGCCCCGAATAAATGATAGAGTTCGGGGCCAAAGAATAGATTAATGACTAGGGGATTTTTTCCAAATTAGAGTGATTCGACAACCCAATAAACGCTTGAAAAAATTCGTTTCCAGCTCGGCAATATTGCCCTATTTAGCGCCAGCCTATCGCAACGTGGGGGTTGCGGCACTGACATTGTTGACAGCCTGCACCTTACCGAAGCCGGCGCCAATTGCGGAATATGATCCGCCAACCCCTGCCCGGCCGGCTTTGTCCAGGCACGCTTATCAAGTCCAAAACCGCCCGTCAGCGCCGGATACGTCCAGTTCTCCAACTGAAGATCCTGGAATCGATACCCAGCAAACCTACGATTTGGCGGCCTTGGTGGATTTGGCCCTGCACACGCATCCGGAAACCCGGATTAGCTGGGAGGAAGCAAAAGCCGCCACCGCGCGCCTGGAAAGAAATCGCAGCAGCTGGTATCCCACCCTGACGGCAATGGCATTCGGCCAGCATTTTACCAGTAGCTTCCCCATCCCCGGCAGCGCGCTGGTCAGCAACGGTTACGCGACTCTCGCCAGTCTGGACTTGGCATGGACCTTATTCGATTTCGGCCGCCGGGAAGCACTGGTCGATGCCGGTGCACAGAGGTTGAGCGCCGCTAATTTTGCCTTCGACCGTAAACACCAGGAAATTGCCTATCGGGTGGCCAGCAGTTTTTTTGTTTATCAGGCCGCCTTGGCCAAGGTGACGGCGGCTCAGCAAACCTATGAGTCGGCGAAAACCAACGCCGATTCGGTTCAAGCCAAACTCAAACAAGGACTGGCCACCAAACCCGATTTGTTGCTGGCACTGCAAGAGCAGGCAAAATCCAGTTATGACCTGCAAGATGCGCGCGGCTCGGTCACGCAGACCCGTGCCGATCTAACGACGAGCCTGGGAATATCGCCGGCTTACAGCCTGCAACTGGTCGACCTGAGCCAGCTACCGTTGCCCTCAGAACTGGCGCAATCGGTGGAAAAAATCGTCGATCAGGCTTTGGAACAACGTCCAGATTTGCTGGCGCGTCTTGCCGAATTGCGGGCCCGCGAAGCCGAAGTGAAGAAGGCCAGAGCCGAATTCTGGCCCAAGGTTTCGTTGCGCGGCATGGTGGGTAATCAATACTGGGGCAATGTGCATACCAAGCCATCGGGCGGCGAAAGTTATTCCGCCAACACCATGGTCGATACGGCCATGGTGAATGTGGAATGGACCTTGTTCGACGGCTTTGAACGCAGCAATGCAGTGCGGGAAGCGGAGGCCAAAAGGTCGGCGTCCCAAGCTCAGCTGGAGGCCTTGCGCCTGGAAATCATGCGCGACATCTGGAAAGCCTATGCCGACACCAAAACCGCACTGGAAAAACGCGAGTTTGCCTTGGCTCTGTTGAAAGCCGCCGAGGAATCCTATGCGGCTACCCAGGAGTCTTACACGCACGGCTTTTCGACGGTAATCGAGCTGTTATCGGCGCAAAAGGATTTGGCGCGTGCCCGCTATACCGAAATCGATAGTCGAGCGACTTTATTACGTTCTGCCGCAACGCTGGTTTATGTGTCAGGCGAGCAAAATCCGGAAGTGTTGGATGAGCATTAAATGACTGTCTTTCATACTGTGGCCTCTAAGCATTTCTAGTTCAACACAGCAAATACCGGCTAAGCGATTCACCAGGTTTTTCTTGAGCGTGAATAGGCTTATAGCTATTATCGAATCCTAATTAGAACAATTATTTTTAGATTATGTCCTCCGACTCTACATTTCCGACCGTACTGCGCCAGTTACTCCGCACCCACCAGGCCTTTTTGTCGTATGCGGCCAGGCACGTTCACCGGCTTGAATTAACCTTGCCGCAATACGATGTGATCATTACGCTGGGCAAAACCGCCGGCATGCAGCCCAAGAAACTTGGCGAGGAAACCTTGATTACCAAAGGCACGCTCACCGGTGTGGTCAGCCGCTTGGAGGACAAGGGCCTGGTGGAAAGGTCTGCCTCGAAAAAAGACGGTCGCAGCCAGATCATCCGCTTGACCGAGGCGGGCCGCGCGGTTTACGAACAAACTTTCCCCGAGCATCTGGCCCATATCGGCCGCCTGTTCGACAATTATGCGACCGAGGAAATCTCGAAGCTGGAGGCGGATTTACAGAGGCTGCATGAAGCGGTCATCACCGCGCGCGGCGATCATATTGAACAAGTCGATGATGAATTCTAGCGAGTACCGAAATGTTCATACGTTTGAGGTGAAGCGCACAATGATCTCTGGGCAATTACTTAAGTGGGCCTCTAAAAATAAAAACACCTCCTTCTCCCCCCGGGAGAAGGTTGGGATGAGGGAATTAAAATCAATTACTTACCCCCCTCTCCCTGAGGGCGAGGGAATGTTTAGAGGTTCCCTTAAAACGTTTTTCCCGGCGAGTCTCTCGATTTTCCTGACCGCTTGCGATCCGATGCTAAGCCTGGAAGGTTCGTTCTGGCCGGCCTGGATCATCTGCATCCTCGGCGGGCTGGCGACCAGTATGCTGCTCATGTGGCAGTTGGTGCACTACCGCCTGGCAGCGCATTTGGGGCCACCGCTGCTGATCGCCCCCAGCCTATGGGCTTTGTGCACCTTTAGCATCTGGCTGGTGTTTTATGCAGCATGAAAACGGCGGTACCTGATGGAAAACAGTCAAAACCATAGTCAAGGGTTAAGCCTGAAAAATCGGATGTTGCTGGGTCGGGTCATCGGCATAGCCATCGTGCTGGGTGCTGTGGCGACCGGCTCGCTGGTTTGGCATATCAACTATCAAAATCCGCGCACCAACGATGCGATGGTGCGGGCCAACATCGTCGGCATCGCCCCGGAAGTCAGCGGCCGCATCGTGGAATTGCATGTCGAAGACAATCAATATGTCAAACAGGGCGATTTGCTGTACGTGATCGACCCGCGCCCCTATCAGGCCAGATTGGACAAAGCCAAGGCCGAATTGCTGCTCGCGGAAAAAGATGTCGATTCCCGGCGTGCTTCCAGCGGTTCCGCAGAAATTGCCATCGAGCGTCTGGAACACCAGCGCGCCGCCGCCGACGCCGAAGTCAAAAAAATCGAGGCGGAAGACGAGTATCTGCATAATTATCTGGAGCGACTGGAACCCTTGGCGGATAAACAATATGTCACCACCGATCAGCTGAAACAGGCGCGTTCCCGCTATGCGGCTTCCCGCGCCGAGTTGGCGGATGCGAAAGCTAAAGAACTGTCCGCTCGCAGTGCCATAGAAGAAGCCAAGAGCGATAGCCGCCGGGCGGTATCGTTAATCGCCCAAGTCGGCGACGTCAATGCCCGCATCGAAGCGGCCAGAGCCATGGTTACCGCCGCCGAACTCGATCTGGAATATTGTTATGTGCGCGCGCCGTTTAACGCCTATGTCACCAATTTGAATACCCGCGAAGGCGAATACGCCAAGGCCGGCGCGCAAATGTTCGCTTTGGTGGATGATCGCCACTGGTATGTGATCGCCGACTTCAAGGAAACCTATTTGCGGTCGATCAAACCCGGCCAGGAAGCCGAAGTGTTTCTGGTCGCATATCCGGGCAAGCGCTATCCCGGCGTGGTGACCGGGATCGGCTGGGCCAATTCGCCCGACAATATCAAACAGCATGGCGTATTGCCGGAAGTTGAACGCACACTGAACTGGGTCATTCTGGCTTCGCGTTTTCCGGTACGGATCGAGATTAAAGAGCACGACCCCGAGCATCCGCTCCGTATGGGGATGACCGCCTTTGTTACGGTGCGGAAACCAACTGCCGACGCAGCAGATACAGCCCTGCCGCCATGACCATTGGCGACAGCCGGCCTGGTTTAAGCTCGCAAACAAAACCCAACCGGCTTTGGTTTGGCACCAGCCTGGGGCAATTCCTCCACGCGGAACTCAAAGATTCGCCGACACGGCGCGTGGCCGCCCTGCGCTTGTTTGCCGTCACACTGACTATCGCACTCGTCAGCCAAACCTTGCATATTCCGCCGCTAGGGGCAATCTCCATATTGATTTGCCTAAGCTACGACGCATACGCCAACGCCGGCCAATCCCTGGCGTTTGGAATACGCCAGCTCGGTTACCTGATGGTCACGACCTTGGTATCGGTATTGACGCTGATGCTGGCTGGCAACGACCCTTGGTTACTGCTGCCGCTATCGTTCGTCATCTTGGCCTTGTCCCTGTTTCACGCCCGGCTGATCGCCTGGCCCACGGGCATTGCTTTATGGTATTCGGTGGCGGTGCTGTACAGCCCCAGCACGCCCGATGAAAACATTTACCATGCCTTATGGAACATCCCCATTATCGGTGTACTGGCGCTGGGAACATGGACGGTAGTGCATTTGACCATCAAACCGCAAGATCCTCTGAAACTGTTACAAGCGGAGATTGCCATGCAATTGGCCGCGGTGGAATACATCTTCAGCGCCCGTCTGGCCGATGCGGGTGCATATAGCCCCAGGCCGGAAGCAGCCATGCACGCCGCTGCCGGCAGCCTCGGCAAGTTGCTGGGTTTGCTGGCCAACGCCGAATTGATCCATCCGGCGTTACACGAACGCCACCAGACTTATCGGGCGCTGCTGCTGGAAATAGACGGTTTGCGGCAGTTGGCGGATTGGCTTAATCAGGTGCTGGCTGCGGAATATCGAGCCCAGCCGCTGACACCGGAAAAACTGCATGTCTATCGGGCTATGCAAAGCGCCTGCGCCAATTTGCGGCAAGGCGTGGTGGGATCACGCGATGTGTCCGCAGACGTCACGCACTTGTTAAGCGAGGAGGTGTTGCAAAGCTATGCCCGGGAATCAAATCCGTCGTTGTTAACCGCTTTGTGGCGGGCCTTGCAACGCATTGCCGGTTTGACACAGGCTTTACATCAACCTGTAGATGCGGCGGACAGTAAGGACATCGGCCAGGAATCCGACGATAACCCTGAACATAGCTGGCTGCCGGCCTGGCTTGCTTACGAGTATTGGGCAAGCCATGCCGACAGCGTGCAATTCGGCATCAAGTTCTCCCTGGGCGCGATCCTGTGCATGCTGATCGTCGAAAGCCTGGGTTGGCCCGACATCAACACCGCGATTCCTACCTGTCTGGTCGCCGCACAAACCAGTCTCGGCGCCGACTACCGGCTCTCGCTGTTACGAGTGTCGGGCGCCGCCGTCGGCGGGATCTGCGCTTACTTTTACGTATTGGTCTTTCAATCTCAGCTCGATACCATCGTCGGCTTTGCGTTTGCCACAGCGCCATTCTGGGCGCTGGCAGCCTGGATTACCGCCGGCAGCGAACGCATTGCCTACCTGGGCCGGCAGCTTGGTTTTTCGTTTGCGCTGTTTGTGCTGCATGATTTTGGTCAAGTCACCGACCTATATCTGCCGCGCGACCGGGTCATAGGTATTTTGCTCGGACTTATCGTGATGGGCGTTATCGATTACGCGCTGTGGCCGCGGCGCTCGATTGCACTGGCCCGCCACCACAGCGTAGCGGCGTTGCGCACACTTGCCAGCTTCACCAAGCGCTTACCCGATGTCAGTCACCTGCTGACTTACACCTTACCCTTACGGCTATCGGCGGAAAAAGAGCTGGCCGCCGCTCAAGACTTGTTGGCACACGCGGTATTGGAACCCGATGCGCGCTTGGTCGAGAAAGTGCATGAACGAGCGGCGCTGCGGACTATTGTGAAGGACGCCGGCCATTTATCCGGCTTGCTGCAAGTCCGCAAACGCTATCGCTTACTCAGCGGCCAGCGCTTCAGCCACTTTCCTGATGAATTGCAACAGCTCAGCCGGGCGTTCGATGCCGAACTGGCAACCGCCCTGGAATATGCCGCAAGACTTCTGCAAGGCGAACAAGCCGGCAACCGGATCGAGCTTGCCAATCATCAAGCGCGTCTAAAGCAAAGTTATATCGATCATCATCGTATCGACAATCTGGCCGACGATTTGGCCGTCGAGTGGGAGCTACGCTTTATGCTGGACCAACAAATTGTGGAACTGATAGCCCACATCGAAAAAGCAGTGCTGGCTGCCAGGTCATATCCGCAACAATCCGCTCCGGACCTTGATGTGCAATAAGGCCGCGCAGTGAATCCAATATAGCCCCTGGGCTCCCGCCGGCGCAGGAGCGACGATATTTACTAATCCGGCCTGTTTATCACGGGTATTCCGTTGAGGTTGAGTGCGGCGAAGCCCAGGCTGGTCTGCCCTTCTAAATTTAAGGGCCGGGTTAATAATCAGCAGCACCGATATACGCCAAGTTGCTCAAAATATGTTCATCTGAAAATCCAGACTTCGTTCCGCTAACCAGACTAAAGCCACGGCGACGATGGATGCTGAGCCGGTTTTCATCACGACTAGCGGATAATAGCGATAGCGGCTAAAGCCGACTATCAAAGGCAAAACCGCACCGACAATCGCCAACTGCCCTGCTTCCACACCCAAATTAAAGCCCAATAGTGGTAACAGCCGCTGCGTGTCCGACAAGCCCATGTCCAACAACACGCTGGCGATGCCCATGCCGTGGATCAAGCCGAAAGCAAAGGCAAACCAGGTGCGGCGTTTTACTAACACCGGATAAATATTGTTCAACGCTGCCAACACCACGGACACGGCAATGGCCGATTCTACCCAGCGGGACGGCAGACAAATGTATTGCAGCACCGTAAGGCTCAGGGTGAATGAATGTGCCAACGTGAAGGCGGTAACCACACCTAGCACGTCGAAAAATACCGGTCTAAAGCCTGGTTTTGGCTGCCAAGCACCCCGCTCCCACGCCAAAGCCGCCGGCAGCAACAGACTTAACAAAAATAGAATATGGTCAAAGCCGATCCAGATATGCCATAGCCCGGCATAGCCGAATCGC
Source organism: Methylomonas sp. 11b (assembly GCF_000515215.1). Classification (NCBI taxonomy): domain Bacteria; kingdom Pseudomonadati; phylum Pseudomonadota; class Gammaproteobacteria; order Methylococcales; family Methylococcaceae; genus Methylomonas; species Methylomonas sp. 11b. The sequence goes on along the minus strand of NZ_KI911557.1, from coordinate 4,677,097 downwards.
GCCACGGTCCGCCACCCGGAATAATCAGCGTCCCGCACAAATTCGCTACGTTGGTAGTCAGGACTAAAGATCGCGGTATCGGTTTTAGCGGCATGAATGACGCTTATCAGCCCGCGATGCTGCGGGTCGAGATCGAAAAGCAAGCGATAGTCTATCGACAACGGCGTGGACGCAGACGGACAAATCGCCCGGAAATTTAATACGGCGTAATGACCATCGCTGTGTTCGTCCACCCGTAAATCCCCTGCTTGCAGCGAACAGACTTGCTTAGCCGTCGTCATTTGCAAACGACTCAGCGCATAGGCATACACAACATCCCGACTATTTCGCAACTCCGCCCAGGTAATATTGCCGTCGTCGTTTGCATCCAAACCCAAGGCGTAATCCAGGTCGCGCAAGGCAATATCCCATTGCCCGGAGATCTGCCGCCCGTCAACCTGCACCGTCATGTAACTATCGCTGGCCTTATGGGCAAAAACATTAAAACTTGCAGTCAGCAGCCAGACCATGATTAACCCGACCCAAATGATTCCGCGTATTCGGTTCGAGCTTAACCCGTCTAAGCTTGGTGGGGCCTGCCCTTCGACAGGCCTGCCCTGAGCGCAGTCGAGAGGCCCAGGGCAAACAGTATTTAAGGGGTGAAGGAATTTTGCCGGCCCGTTCATACTCCGCTCCCACCAATTTGCGCGAGTAGCGTTTGCAGTCGCACATCTTGCAATTTGGACTCGGTTAAAAACATCAGCAGCGGTTGCAGCTGTTGTTGCGTTTTGCCGCTAGCCAGCGCCGCTTCCAACAAAATGCGCGCGTCGCGCGGCTCGCGCTGCACCGCCCAATTGGTGTGCGCCAAGGCCAGCGCCGATTCGGGCTGGTTTAACACATGCAATAAAAAGCGCGCCTCGTCGCCTTGATGGCTGGTATCGCCGCGCATCCGGCTCGCGGCAAAGCGAGCGGTCAGCGCATCTATATGCACAGCGGCGGTTGGCAGCCGTAAGGCTTTTTCGGCAAAAGTCAGGCGCAGTAACAAGCCGTCGGCGCGCGTATCGTTGGCTAACAATTCCACCACGTCTTGGAAACGATTCCGGTCTAATAAATAATCGGCATAGGTAGCCAACAGATAACCATTGCGGCGCGGCACTTGCAGCGCCTGCCGGTAATAACTGTCGGCCGCATCTGTATTACCCATGCGCTCGGCCATTTCCGCCAGCGTGATCAATGCCCATTGTTGGTCTGCCGGTGCGGCACTGTGCGCAGCGCTTACTGCTCGTGCCAACTGGCGATAAGCGGTGTCGAGCTGGCCGGAAACACTCAGAATGGAATTCAGACAAACTTGGCCGATCAGCGGCTCTGCCAATTTCAACAAAGGTAAACAGCTGTTCAGAGCATCGGCGTGTTGGCCTTGCACTTCCAAAATCGCCGCCCGCGTCAACCAAGCTTGCGCCAAGCGCGGCTGACGCGCCAAAGCCCAATGCAAATATTCCAGAGCCGCCGGAAATTCGTGGCGATTTTGAAACAAGGTGGCTCGCAACGTCAGGACTTCGGCACTCGGTTGCGCGACTGTCAGCCATGGCGCCAACGCCGCTTCCGCGTAACCGAAATAGCGCGGATCCGATTCAGCGCGGCCCAGTTCGATATAGCGCCGGACTAAAGCTAAAGCCGGTTCCAAGTCATTGGGCTGAGCCGCGACTTGTTTGCGCAAGTAACGAATTTCCAGCCAGCTTTCGCCCCTGGCCGGCAAGACTTCGACGATTTCGTCATCGGTCTTGGGTAAATAAGCTTGCGCCCCCGCATCACTGAGTACAGCAACAGACATTATTAAACCTAATGTAAGCCAGTGCTTCATTGGCTCCTCCTTCGGATGTTTATCGAACAGGGGGGCGAGCAGCGCCGCCCCCTTCCCTCTTTTCTAATTGTTTGGACAACTCCCCACAGCCAGGGAGACGGCATCGAAACAACCGGCCTCACCAGGATCGACATGGCGGCTTTGCCGGCCGCTATTGGCAAAAGCTACATAAGGAAACACTTCCTGGTAGCTTCTATCGTTGGTGTTAACGCCGTCGGCAACCCGGTTATTCGGAAAGCTGTTAAAGGCCGGATTCAAAACCCCAACCACAGCCTGCGCAGCAATATCGGTGACGTCGTCGGACACCCGCCGACCATTGGGAAAGCCGGCAGTATCGCCCGCCAGAAATGCCATGCGTTTCCGCGCGCTTAACGCCGTGGGGCCGATACCGGTGTTTAAACGCAGCAAATCCGCGACCGGTCCGCGTTGCGAGGGAGAACAACCTGGGCAAATCGGCGCGGCATAAAACACCAAGGGACCGAGATCGAAACTGGGGTTGGCCGGATTAACTCGCGGTGGCGTCGGAATGGGTACCGCACCGCCGTAAGCAGCGTTGACGACTCTGGCCAATAACGGATCCAGCACATAACCGGCAAAACCAGCGTCATCCTTGGGCTCGCTCATGCTGAATTTGTCTTTATCGCCGGTGCCGATCAACACCTCATTAATCAGCGGGTTACCCATCCGTTGAATCTGCACATAGGCATTGGCAAGTTTAGGTTTGCCGCCCGGTTTATCCGCATAGGCTTTGGTGCGTGGCCGGGAGGTGGTGGCGTAAGTACCGACTACCGCCAAGGCTTCGCCGGCGCTATGTTGCTTACCGTCTTGGGTGAGCAGGGCAATAGGCAATTCGATGGCGATAGAGTTAACGTTAAACCCAGCCACATCGTCCGGCGCGAAGTTTTTGGTCTCAGCGATATTTTGATCCTCGGAAAATACCCCCGGCACACCGACGCCGGACGCGCCAGCCCTAAAATTAAACGTATCGAAAGTCGCACCCAAATCAATGTAAAACGGATCGTCGACGGTACCGGCAAATACGCTAACGCCGCCGCCTAAATCATAAATTCCCTGGCTGGCCAGATTTTGATAGTTAGGCATCGTGCGCGGCCCGACGTTGGAAGGCACCGCATAGAGCTTTTGCTGATTGGTCAGATCGATAACTTGCCGGTTGGCACCCTTCCCTTTGATCAGCGTCACCGTATAACTTTGCCGCAAACCCAAACCTTCCGAGCCAGGGCCATCCAGTGCGGTAATGGCCGGCGGCACAATCAAGGTACCGGCTGCGATCGGGTTGGGTGAATTAGCCGGCGCTACAATGCCGGTGCCGGCACCGACAAATCCGGTAAACACGCCGGGCAAGCGGTTTTCGGTTTTAAATCTGAACTGGAGGGTAATGTCTTCGTCGGCGTCGAAATTGTTATCCACTTTCATTTCATACAAAATTTCCGGATCGAACGGAAAATAATTCGGGCCGTTGCTGGGTTCCAGCAAGGGATCGACATTTAGAATCATGGTCACTTTACTGGGATCGTTGTAACTGACAAAGGCGTACCAATCGGTGATGTCGGCCTTGGTATCCAACGCTGTTAACGGCGCTTCGCGATGATTGGCGGCCTCAACGGACGGTATGCCGCCCATCAATAATAAAGCGCTGGCGAACATGGTCAGCGGCCAACTGCTGTAGTGATGTAAGTCTTTCATAGTCTAATTCCTCATTAATTAAAGTCGCAGCTTCAAGCAACTGCGTTAGGGAATACGCGGAAAATCGGCAAACGGATGCCGGAAAATGGAATTTATGCCAAACGGACCGGACTGGCCGCTTCCGCGTCGGTTCGCGGTGCGGATCTAGCCTTTCCCAGCCGGCCACCTAGCAAAAACAAGCCGGACAAACTCAGCAGCATCAGGGTGGGCGGCTCCGGCACACTGACGATTTGGGCATTGGCCACGTTGAGAATGTGTAGATCCCAAGCCGCCGTGCGATTCGGTTCCACCGGATCGCCATTGCTATCGGTTAAAGATCCCTCGCAAAACCGGCCGTTCGAACAACCGAAGGCGGCGGTAAATTGGGGATCGGCATCCCGTAAAAATCCGTCGGCCAGCGCGGCACTTACCGAAAAGTTGTCGTATTGAGTCAAGGTTGCCAGGTAATTCCCGGCGACAAGATTGATGGCTAAATAGCTGTCGAATTCGCCGTAATTGAAATTAACCCCGTTCGACAATTGGCTGCCGCCCAAGCCGCCGTCGTCTTGCTCGGCCAATTGGTTGCCTAAGCCGTCCCACAACGTCAAAATCGGATCGAAACCGCCGCCTAGCCAGGATGAGGTAAACAAGGTCACCGTGCCGGGCGAGCCGAGCGAAAAGGCAAAGCTCAGCTTATCGTTATCGTTGGCAAAGTTGCCGTTAAATTCAAAGTCCGCGGCCTCAACCGCTGTCGCTGCGGTCAGGCAGACGCCCAACAACGCAACCGGAAATAGCTTTTTCATCGTGGTTTCCTCTCAGTCTATGGTTAGAAATGGCAAACCGGCGGCGGATTCCAGATGCGGATGGCGATACTCGGCATTCGCGCCGGCTTGCGATGACTGATACGCGGCCAATTCGGCATTGGATGCAAAACAGGTAAAAATACTTGCGGCCGGGTTTGTACAACGAACTGGGTCGGTGCTTGGCACATAAGCATCTTTCGATAGGAAACGACGAGTGTTATTAACCCAGAGCACAAGCCATAATCGCTTCGGTAGTTTGACTATTTGCCACGCGCAAACGGCTGTTTTATAGTGGTCCAACCACAAACTCCTACTCTCTGCCCTCTTAAATGCGGCCACCAATCTTGGCAAACCAAGAAAAATCCACAGCCCTTATGTCGCCTGGTTCACACTTTGAGCGCTATCCCAACATCGCCTCGCATCCAAACCAACCGATGCAGCGTATAGCTTTTAAAGGGATGCGAGGACGATGACGGATAGCGATTCGGACGACGACCAGAACCGACAGCTGGCAACGACCGCCGACGAAGCCTTACTGAGGGAATGGATCGCCGACATCGTGGATCAGGATCAAGCCGCGCTGGGGCGCTTATACGATAGCCTGGTCGATCAGGTCTACGGTGTGGCACTACGCATCACCCGGCGGTCGCAGTGTGCCGAAGAAGTGGTGCAAGACACGTTCTGGCAGATCTGGCGGCAGGCGCCGCGCTTCGATGCCGAACGCGGTTCGGTAAAAGCCTGGGTGATGACGATGGCTCGCAGTCGGGCACTGGACGCCTTGCGGCAACTGGACGGCAATCTAAGCGAGCTGGAACCGGACGCTCTGGTGCTGATCGAAGCCCCAGCCGAACAAATGCCGCCGGATTTACTATCAGCGGTGCAGCAAGGCCATCGCTTGCAAACGGCCCTGGCGGCTTTGGAGCCCTTGCCCCGGCAATTGCTGTCTTTGGCATTTTTCCGGGGTTTGAGTCACGACGAAATCGCCGTTTGCAGCGGTTTGCCATTGGGTACTGTGAAATCGCATATCCGCCGGGCTCTACAGACTATGCAGCAATTATTGACAGCCGATGCCGGCGAGGTTAACTAAACAACATGACAGACAAATTCCCGCCTTTGGATAGCGCAGATGCCAACGATTTGCGGCAACTAGAAACGCTGCTGGCCGACGGTTTCGCGCCGATTCCGGTTGCCGGCGAACGCCGCAATTCGTTACGCCAAGGCCTGATGACGCAAGTCTCTGCCAGCCTTGCCAAACAAGCCGGCTTACTCACCGTGCGCGCCAGACACGGCGCCTGGCAAGCCCTGAAAACCGGCATCCGCGTCAAACCACTCTGGGACGGCGGCCTGCAAGGCCACTCGGTATTGATCGAATTCGCCCCCGGCGCCAGCCTGATACCGCATCGGCACAACTGTCTGGAAGAAGGCATCGTCTTGCACGGCGATTTGCAAATGGGCGACTTGCGGCTTGGTCCCTTGGATTACCACGCCTCGCCGGCCGGCAGTCGGCACGGCGGGATAAGGTCTGCTAACGGCGCACTGGCCTATTTACGCGGCACTTCACTGGGCGATAGTCGCGAGGTGTTGCGGGAAGTACTGGCGGGTCTGCTGCCGTTTGGCAAGTCTGAGTCGTTTAGCGTGTTTACCAAGCAAATAGACGACTGGCAGGAAATAGCTCCCGGCGTCTGGAAAAAACCGCTGTGGCAGGACGGGGAACGCGAATCCGGTTTTTATCGCCTGGAAGCCGGCGCTAAATGCCCGGCACACGGCCATCGGCTGGAAGAGGAATGCATGATGCTGGACGGCGACTTGTTTATCGACGACGTCTTGCTGCGCGCCGGCGACTACCAACTGGCGCCGGCCGGCAGCGCGCACCGCGAGGTGTATACCGACGTTGGTGCGACACTGTTCGTGCGCGGTGCCAGAAATTACTGACCGATTTATCCGCGCCGGAATGCCCTGGCGGCTTAGCCTTAGTTGATGTCTTGACTGTTTAAATAGTCTTCGTAATTACCGCTGAAATCGACGATGCCGTTCGGCGTCAGTTCGATAATCCGGGTCGCCAACGACGAGACGAATTCGCGGTCGTGACTGACGAAAATCAGCGTGCCGGGATAATTTTCCAAAGCCGCATTCAGGGATTCTATCGATTCCATATCCAAATGGTTGGTGGGTTCATCCAGCACCATGACGTTGTTTTTTTGCAGAATCAATTTGCCGAACAACATCCTGCCTTGCTCACCACCGGAAATGACTTTTACGGATTTGTTGATTTCGTCATTGGAAAACAACAAACGCCCCAGCGTGCCGCGTATGGTTTGATCGTCGTCGGATTCTTTGCGCCATTGGCCCATCCATTCAATCAGCGGCATGTCTTCGGCAAAATCCTCGGCATGATCCTGCGCAAAATAACCGACGTCTGCGTTTTCCGCCCACTTCACTTCGCCGCTGTCCGGGCTCAAATCGCCGACCAGGGTTTTCAATAAAGTGGATTTACCAATACCATTCGGACCGATGACTGCGACCCGCTCGCCGACCGCGATCATCATGTTCAGATTCTTGAATAATGGCTCCGCACCGTAGCCTTTGGCCAAATCTTTGGCTTCCACAGCTAAGCGATATAGCTTCTTAGCTTGATCGAAACGAATAAACGGATTGACCCGGCTGGACGGCTTGACTTCGTCGAGCTTGATTTTCTCTAACTGCCGCGCCCGGGAAGTGGCTTGCTTGGCCTTAGAAGCATTCGCCGAAAAGCGCGCCACGAAGGTTTGCAGTTCGGCAATCTGGGCTTTTTTCTTGGCGTTGCCGGCCAGCAATTGTTCGCGCACTTGGGTCACGGCGGTCATGTAATCGTCGTAGTTGCCTGGATACACCCGCAATTCGCCGTAGTCCAGATCGGCCATATGCGTGCAGACGCTATTCAAAAAATGCCGGTCATGCGAGATGATGACCATGGTCGAATTGCGCTCGTTCAGCACGTTCTCAAGCCAACGGATAGTGTTGATATCCAGGTTGTTGGTCGGCTCGTCCAGCAGCATGATGTCAGGATTGGAAAACAAGGCTTGCGCCAGCAAAACCCGCAGTTTCCAGCCTGGCGCCACCGCGCTCATGGGGCCATTATGTTGTTCCAGAGGAATATCCAAGCCTAGTAGCAATTCACCGGCCCGGGCTTCGGCGGTATAGCCGCCGAATTCGGCAAACACCGTTTCCAGATCAGCAGCGCGCATATAATCGTCTTCGCTGGCTTCCATATTGGCGTAGATGGCGTCACGTTCCGACATCGCCGCCCACATCTCGGCATGACCCATCATCACTACATCCAGCACTCGTTGCTCTTCGTAAGCAAATTGATTCTGGCGCAAGATACCCAAACGCTCGTTGGCATCGACGCTGACGTTGCCGGATGTAGGTTCCAGGTCGCCGCTGAGGATTTTCATAAAGGTCGACTTGCCGCAGCCGTTGGCGCCGATCAGGCCGTAGCGGTTGCCGTTGCCGAATTTCACGGAAACGTTTTCAAACAGGGGCTTGGCCCCGAATTGCATGGTGATATTAGCGGTAGAAATCAAGAGAGTGTCCGAGGATTAAGAGTAAAAAGAGCGTTGTCGCCGTTTCAGGCGTGTGACGAAATAAATGGGTTGACGCGAAAATGGGTTATTTTACCAGACTTTAATCAACGATCATTTACAGTAATGTGTCACTGACAATCCCCATATGATTGCATCGTCCCCCACCGCAGAACCGATTTCCCCCATCTTGTACAGCTTCCGCCGCTGTCCGTATGCGATGCGGGCACGCTTAGCCATTGCCGTATCGGGGCTAAGCGTCGCACTCCGAGAAATCGAGCTCAGCAATAAACCGGAGGCGATGCTAAGCGTTTCGCCAAAAGGCACCGTACCGGTATTAGTGTTGCCCGACGGCCAAGTGATCGAACAAAGCCTGGATATTATGCGGTGGGCCTTGGCGCAACACGACCCGCAAGACTGGCTGGACCAAATGCCGGAAGATGCGAAGCGATTAATCGACTGGAACGACGGCGATTTCAAATACTATTTGGACCGCTACAAATATGCGGACCGCTATCCGGAACAAACCCAAACTGTTTATCGTCAACAAGGCGAGGTGTTTTTAGCCGAGCTGGAAACCCGCTTGCAGCGGACTCGCTTTTTGTGCGGCTTAACTTTCGGCTTGGCCGACGCCGCCATTGCGCCGTTTATCCGGCAGTTTGCCGCAGTGGATAACGCTTGGTTTGCCAGCTCGCCCTACCCGGCCTTGCAACAATGGTTGGACGACTTTTTAACATCCAATCTGTTTGCGGCGGTTATGCGAAAATACCCGCCCTGGAAAGCTAACGACCCGTTAGTCCTTTTCGGGAACGAGGCCGGCCTCGTACCATTTTAAAAGGTGCCCGACATGTTAAAAATCTACAAGAAAACCATACTCATCGACAGCTCCGGTGCGCATCCCCGCCTTGAGTCACCTCCACAAAGCAAGCTGTCCAATCTGCTGACCATTCCGGCGATGATTGCCGGCGCGGTCTTGGGTACCGTGGTGTTTTCGGCGTTTTTTGCCTTACTGCTAATTCCGCTGACAATAATCGGTATCAGAGGCTGGTGGTTGCTGCGAAAGCTGAAAAATGCGCAGGTTGACGGGCAAAGCCTGGAAGCTGAATATACTGTGGTTTCAGACCCGGCAAAAACCTCCAAGTCCGACTGAGAAATCGCCTGCTTGACTACAAAAAAAGCCCCCACCTTGAGCAGGGTGGAGGCTGTGGAATGTGTAGCTTTACAACGAGGAGGTACTACGAAAAAACTTAAAATCGGACCGGTTTAGCCACTTCGATATTGCTAAACAGGGAAGCAGCGCCAAAAAACAGTGTGGAAAGAACAAACTGACCGGACAGGAAGCTGAACATACCGGTAGCAAAAAACAATCCGGTGACGATGTCTTTATACAGATTGCTTGACTTGTTCATTTTTCCACCTTGACTGGGTTTCAGCCGATTCATTGAAGACGGTTTAACTATAAACCTTTGCCATTTATTTACAATAAGGCATTTATTACATGATTTGTTTCTTATTTTGAAACAAATTTAGTTAAACACCACCTTTCACCAGCCAAATTGAACCCCAACTCGGTTCAAACTTAAGCTACCAATTTTGATGCAGGAGGATGCCGCCATGAGCCACCATTTAAATCTGCTACGCGCGATATTCCAGGATCCGGTTAGCGGCAACATCCATTGGCGGGAAATAGAATCGCTGTTGCACCACCTGGGCGCCAACCTGCAACCTAGCCACGGCGCGCGCTTTCACGTGAGTTTGAATAACGTCGAAGGCGTGTTACATCATCCGCATCACAGCGGCATTTGCAATAAACAGGAAATCAAACATCTGCGCGAATATCTGGCAAGCGCCGGCATCAGTCCGTCCACATATGAAGAACAGCGCAATAAACCGCATTAGCTCAAGGCCGGCGATAAGGTATTAAGCACTTAGCATGGTCATTGCCCACAGCAAGGATTGAACAGAACGACCCATGAAATGGATTGCAAAAAGCTTGCTACTGACCCTCTTTCTATTGCCCGTATTATTGGGATTGGCATTGTGGCTGGCCATTGACGACACGCCGAAACTACAGACCCGCGCCGACCTGACCCCGGAACAGATTGCCCGCGGCAAATTGATTTTTCGGCAAAACGATCCACGCCGTTTAAAGTCAGGTGCTATCGCCCGAGTCGTACTGGATCAACAAGAACTGGACCTGGCGATCAATTATCTTGCCAACCAATACGCCAACGGCGTGGCGGGCTTACGGATCGACAAAGGCAGGGCCCACATTGACGCCACCCTGCGTTTGCCCCGCAATCCCATAGGCCAATATCTGAATTTGACGCTGGAGTTCAAGCAAACCGCCAACTTACCGGAAGTCGATCAACTGTCTGCTGGCAAAGTCCGGCTACCCGGCATGCTGGCCAAACCCTTGCTGAGTTTGGCGCTCAACACCCTACAACCGGCGGCGGATCGGCAAGCCTTCGCCAACATTGTCAAACATGTGCTGTTTCAACCGCAGCGCCTGACGGTTACCTATCGTTGGCAAGCAGACTTACCCGGCAAATTGCGCGGTGCATTACTAACGCCGGAGGACCTGCAGCGACTAGAGGCTTATCAGCGGCGTTTAGCCGAACTAAGCCAGACAGATAATAAAAGCGTCAGTCTCACTAATCTCAGCAAACCACTTTTTATACTGGCATTACAAAGAAGCGCCAGCGGCGACCCGATTGCGGAAAACCGGGCATTGATTTTGGTACTGACGCTTTATGTCAATCAACAGCGCCTGACGAAAATCATCCCCGAATCGCGGCTCTGGCCGCGCCCGCTTTGGCGCCAGGTAACGTTGAACGATAGAGACGACCTGACCAAACATTATATGGTTTCGGCGATGCTGGCCGCCTATTCGGGCACCCCCTTGGCTGATGCGGTGGGATTGTTTAAAGAAATCGAAGATTCCCGCAGCGGAAGCGGCTTTTCGTTTAACGACCTAGCCGCCGACCGGGCCGGCACGCGCATGGGCGAACAAGCCGTCGCCAGCCCGGCGCTCGCTCGAAAAACCCAAGCGATTATGGCTGTCGCCAACGAAAATCAGATGATGCCGGCCACCGCCGATTTACCGGAATCGCTAAGCGAAGCCGAGTTTATCCGCCGCTTTGGCGGCACCGACGGCGAAGCCTACAAACAACTGATGCAAGACATTGAAAATCGCATCGCAATGCTGCCGGTATCTCGGGAATGATGGCTGAGCGAAAACCTCGCTAAGTGGGGAGGCGGCTGCAAACTGCCAGTGCCTAATCCTAGATCACATTGACTCGCGCCAACAAGGCCGAAAATTCTTCGGCCGCCATCGGCTTGCCAAACAGATAACCCTGCGCCTCGTCGCAGTCGTTTCTCAACAAATATTGCGCCTGTTGCTCCGTCTCCACGCCTTCCGCTATCACCTTGAATTTCAGGATTTTGGCGATGGAAATAATCACCATCACGATGGCGGCGGCGTCAGCGTCGTCGGGTATGTTCGCCACAAACGAGCGATCAATTTTCAGCTTGTCGAAGGCAAACTGCTTGAGTTGGTTCAGGCTGGAATAACCGGTACCGAAATCGTCTATCGAAATTTGCAAGCCGGCTTCCCTGAGCTTGGCCAGGACAGCCCGCTTCCGCACCGGATTGCGGATGAACAAACTTTCCGTCAGCTCCAATTCCAGATATTCGGCAGGCAAGCCGGTTTCGTTGACGATAGCGATGACTTGCGCGACAAAGTCTTCCTGATCTAATTGCCGAGCCGACACGTTGACCGCCATCGTGAAGGGCGGATAGCCGCTTTGCCGCCAAATTTGGCTCTGCCGGCACGCCTCGCCTAACACCCACGCGCCTATCGCCTCGATCAGACCGATTTCTTCGGCGACCGGAATGAACTGATCGGGCGCTATCAAGCCCAGCTCGGGATGCCGCCAGCGGATCAGAGCCTCTGCGCCGACAATCCGCCCGGAATCCAGATCGATTTGCGGCTGATAGTGAAGAAAGAACTCGTCCCGTTGCAGCGCCCGGCGTAAGTCGCTTTCCAGACGCAGTTTGGTCGACACGACAAATTCCATGTTGTCTTCATAAAAACAGTAGGTATTGCCCTGTTCCTTGGCACGATACATCGCGGTATCGGCGTGCTTGATCAACAAACCGCTGTCGGTGCCGTCGGCCGGATACAGCGAAATGCCGATACTGGAGCTGACGTAAAACTCTTGCTCCATCAACGCGAATGGCTGGGCGATGGCGATACGGATCTTGTCGGCGACGGCAGCGGCGACTTGCGGATTGGTGATGTTTGCCAGCAACAGCGTAAATTCGTCGCCGCCGAACCGAGAAACCATGTCTTCCCGCCGCACACAGCCTTGAATCCGCTCCGCCGCGGCTTTCAACAACTGGTCGCCGACATCATGCCCCAAGGTGTCGTTAGTCAGCTTGAACCTATCCAAATCCAGGAACAGCACAGCATGAAGCTGATTTTGATCCGCGCTGACGGCGATCACCGAGTTCAGCCGGTCGATGAATTGCGTGCGATTGGCCAGATTGGTCAAGGGATCGTGGTAAGCCAGGCGATTCAAGGTCCGCTGCGTCAGGCTGGCTTCCAACAAATGCGCGATACGTTTACGCAATACCGCAAAATGAATCGGTTTGGGAATGTAATCATTAGCCCCTATCGAGAAAGCCAATTCCACCGAATGGTCGTTTTCCAGTGCGGTAATCATCAGTATCGGCACGTCGGCGCCGTGGGGCAACGCGCGAATTCTGCGGCAGGCCTCAAACCCGTCCATTTCCGGCATCATCGCGTCCATCAAGATCAAATCAGCCATTTGCCGCTGACACAGCGCCAGCGCCTGCCGGCCGGTGCCGGCCAAATCCACCCGGTAGCCGTCTTTCTCCAGAACATCTTGCAAGGCAAAACGCATGGCTCTATCGTCGTCCGCCACCAGGATTCTGGGCCCCCCCTGCGGGATCGGCTCAGCGGCGGCTTCCCCGCCCATTTCCAAGCGCAACAGTTGTTCGATGAAGCGGTATTCGTCACGCAACTGCTGCAACAAGGCCTCGCCGTTTTCAATCTGTGCTTGAGTCGCCTGCTCTTCCAGTTGCCGGGCAATAAGCGCTAGCTTTTCCGCGCCCAGGTTGCGGCTGGCGCCTTTCAGGCCATGGGCCGATTCGCGTAATTGCGAGCGATTGTCCGTTGCAAGCGCCAGGGCGATTTGCTCGATTTGCGCCGGCGCATCTTCCAGGTAATAGCCGACCATCTTCACAAAACCCTGGCCGATTTCATCGCGCAATTGCCGTAAAACCGCGTGATCCAGCGTCTCGAGCGCGTGGTCCGGCGACAGCGGCTCGGCGGTCACGCACGGCCTGCCCTCGAACCAACTCAACAGTTTCTCCTGCAACGGCTTCAGCTTGATCGGCTTGGCCAGATAATCGTCCATCCCGGCCGCCAGACATAAATCGCTATCGCCTTGCTGGGCGTTGGCGGTCATTGCTACGATGGGCAGCCGGCCCAGCGGTTCCGGCAACAGTCTGATGCGTCGAGTCGCCTCAAAGCCGTCCATGGTCGGCATGTGGCAGTCCATCAGAATCAAATCGAAAGCCTGATGCTCCAGCCATGACAAGGCCTCGACGCCGGAGCCGGCGATTTCGTAACGGCAACCGAGTCGCTCCAACATGCCCGCCGCCACCATTTGGCTGGCACGGTTGTCTTCGACGATTAATATCCGCCGCCCGAGTACGACGGTTTGCTCGACCTCGGGCGCCAAGTCGGCCGCGGGTTCCTGATAATCCTGACCGGCGGTTAATATGAAATCGTATAGCTTGGAAACCTGTACCGGCTTGGCCAACTGCGCGGCAACGTTTGGCAAGCGCGGCAGATTGACGGCATTGCCGGGGTCGGACAGCAACACGATTTTGACATCCGCGAGCGCCGGATCGTGAACGATCATATCCACCCAAGTGGCGTCGTCGGCATCTCTCAGATCAATGATGACAAAATGATACGCCTGGTCCTGATCATTGGCGGAACGCAGCATATCCACGGCTTTGATGCCGTAGCCGCTATGCCGGTAGTGAATTTTCCAGCGCTCCAGACTTTGCGCCAAAAATTGCCGCATTTTGTCATTCTCGGTAACGATCAATATCCGCAGATTGGCGAAATAGGCTTGTCGGGCCTCTGAGATGCCCTCGGTACCGCGCGGCGGATTGAAGGGTACGGTAAACCAGAACGAACTACCTTGCCCTTCCCGGCTTTGGACACCGATTTGCCCGCCCATCAGCTGCACCAATTGCAGGCAAATCGCCAAGCCCAGGCCGGCGCCTTCATAATGCCGGGTTCTGGAACCGTCGGCCTGGACAAAGGCATCGAAAATACTGCTTTGCGCCGCCTCGGGTATACCCATCCCGGTGTCGCTCACGCAGAATCTCAACTGGATGGCATCGCTTGCCGCCGCTTCGGTGTGCACATCGATGGCGATGCCGCCTTGTTCGGTAAACTTCAGCGCGTTGCCGACCAGATTAATCAGCACCTGCCGCACCCTGGAGGCTTCGCCGTTCAACACCAGCGGTATATCGTCGGCTAGCGAGTAAGTGAGTTGCAGATTTTTTCGATGCGCCTGAGCGGACATCAATTCCACGACTTCATCCAAGGTTTCGTAAAGCACGAAATCGACCGGCTGCCGCTTCATCATCCCGGATTCGATGCGCGAGAAATCCAGAATATCTTCGATCAACTTCAACAGCGCTTCGCCGGCGTTGCGGGCTACCATCGAGTATTCCAGCTGCTTGGGCGTCAACCCCATGTCCTGCAACAACTCCAGCATACCCAGCACCGCGTTCAGCGGCGTGCGCAGCTCGTGACTGACATTGGCGGCAAACTCGCCTTTTAGGCGCGCCGATTCTAAAGCCGTGTCGCGAGCGCGTTCCAACTGCCTTTCCCGAGTTTCCAACACCGCCATCATCGTGTTGAAGGCTTCGCCCATTTCGATGATGTCGCGCGGCCCGCTCAACCGGGCCCGAACGTTTTTTGCGCCGGCCGAGGCCTTACGCATCCTCAGCGCCAGTTGTTGAATCGGCAAAGTCAAGCGCCGCGACATCGCCAATAGAAACAGTAAAAACAGCGCGGCCGAGCCGCTGGACGCCATCAAAGTGGTCCAGCGAATTTTTTCTTTCATGACATTGAGCGATTGCTTGCCCATCACCAAGCGCACGTAGCCGACCAATTCCGGCGTCTGCATTTGCGCCTCGAACGGTGACGTCTCTTGCCCCGTGGCGTTGCGCGCGAATACCGGCGCGGCAAAATACCAGGCTTGTTCGTTCTCATGCACCAAGGCCAGGGATTCCGGCCAGCGCACCGCGTCGGCATCGGCGGCGGGCATGGCCGGTTCGCCGCGTTCGAACAAAGGCTCCAGAGCATTGTTGTAAATGGCTACGCCGCGCACATCGGGAAACGCCAGGAAGCGTCGGGCCGGCTCTTCCGCATTCTCCTTGCTGGCATACAGCAAGGCCAACGTGCTCTGTGCAGCAAAGGCCTCCGTGGATTGCCGGCCTTGGGCAACCCATTTATCGCGGACGATGTAGTAAGACAGCGTGGAAATGCCGAATGCCGACAATATCGATATCACCACCAGACCGAAACAAAAGGTCACGGCAAGCTGTTGCAGGAAACTCGCCCGCTTGAACCTAGGCCATCGCAAACGCTTCATGGCGTCTAAGGCACCGGAAAAACCATCGCGAATTCGCGGCGTGTCTGGCTGGAAAAACGCAAACCCAGATGTTCCGCGGTGCGTAAATTGACGGCTACCAGCAAATCCCGCAGCAGTTCGACGGATTCGAATTTGCCGCCCGCCTGCAATTGCTGGATAGCCAAACCGGCCAAACTGCGGCCCATGCTGAAATTGTCCGGGTACAGCGAAAATAATGCGCCTTTGCGCACATGGTCGAGGTTGCTGGAAAACACCACAAAATTTTTCTCCCAGGCTTCGCGCAGCACTTCCGGCAACAAGGACGATTCGTCCATGGCGGCGTTTTCGCGCGGCAGCCAGAGAGCGATGGAATTGTCTTTAACTTCCAGCAAAATCTGCCGGAACTGATCCGAAGAATCGTGTAAGTTGCCGGTCGGTTGCGCTACCAGCGTCAAGCCGCGTTCAAGAGCCGCCCGCCCGGCGCGCTCGATCTCCCAGGCTGTTTGCCGTGGATCGTAGATCACGGTCACTTTTTTCACCTCCGGCACCAGTTTTTTCAGATGATCAAACATGGCTTCCGGGGCCGGCGTCAGGCTGATGCCGGCCAAGCCTTGCACTTCGTCCGGGCGGATCATCGTCGCCCCGATCACCACCGGAAATTGGGAAGATACCGCTTTGGCGACCGCCAATCCGGCGCGGCCCAGCGTCACCACCACATCGATCCTGTCGTTTTTCAGGTCCTGAATCAATTTTTCGACGGACTTGTCGCGCTCGTTCAACAAGTAATGCCCTACCGGCTTACCCAGCTCCTGTTCCATGCCCCGCGCGATCTCCATGAACACCGAACGATAAGGCTCGCGCACATCGGGATAAATGATGGCAACGGTAGGCGCTTGCGCCCAGGCGCCGTCGCCAATCGGCCACAGCAGGCACAAAACCAACCCTAATTGAAAAAATAGTCGCGGGAACAAAATGACTCCTGAATGATTGGTGTAAGCGAGCGACGACTAGGCGTCTCGGCTAAAATTTAATGCTGACTTCGCCGTAAAAACTGCGCGGCGCCAACGGCAAGTCGTTGGGAATCGCAGCCGGATTGCCTGCCAGACTGGGTTCCCGGGCGCTGACATCGAACAAATTACGCACAGAAAAGGCCACTTCGAAATGTTTGGCCAAATTCTGCCGGCGTAGCGTCACATCCACCCAAGTATAATCCGCGACCGGCTTGCGCGTATCGCCGAAACTGCGGTCCCGACCCACAATCCACTTCGCTTGCGGACTGAGCTGCCAGTCGGGCAGAAACTGCCAGTTCAGCCGCAGATAGACCTGATGGTGCGGCGCATAGCCGCTATCGCGGTCCAGGGCCTGGTCACGGCTACGTTGATAGGCGTAGTTGCCGATAATTTTTAAGGTGTCGGCGGCCTGCCATTCCGCTTCCAGTTCGGTACCGTAGCCTTGCTGGATACCGGTATTTTGCGCCGTCGAAGTGGTGGCACCGGCATCCGGCACGAAGCGGATGATGTCCTTCCACCAGAAGTTAAAGAAATTCAAACCCAGGCGCAGGCTGTCCGTCGGCCGGTAGTCGAAACCCAACTCGACGTTTTCCATGGTTTCCGGGCGCAAGGCGGCATTCCCGAGCTGCGCCGGGTTGTTGATGATATACATTTCCTGAAACGACGGCGCCCGGAACGCCGAACCGTACATCAGTTTGGCGGTCAAATCGTAGCGAGCTTCCCAAATCAATGCCGCGCGCGGATTGAAGGTATTGCCGAAATCCGAATAGCGGTCGTAACGAGCGCCGGCGGTCAAACTCCAGTCGTTGGCAAAGTTCCACTGATCCTGCAAAAACAGATAGGCCACTTTCCGATCCACCTCGGGGATAAACGTCGAGGAGGTGCCGGAAACGTCGGTCAGCGGGATGCCCGGCAGCGACGGTATCGGCGTGCCGGTGGCGGGATCGATGCCGAAATTCTGGCTGACCCGCGCCTTGAACAGGCTGTCGTAATTAAAGCCGATACCGCTGCGCAATTGATGTTGCTGAAAACCGCTGTAAGCGAAGGCTTGGCTGATGCGGACATGGCGCTCCCACACCTCGGGATTGCCGATATAACCGTTCGGAAACGTCACCGGCGCACCGGCGCCAATCTGGCCGTTGGCACCGATCGGTAAAGTAGTCCCGGCTGGAAACAGCGTCAGATTACGCTCGATTTCCTGGCTGGATTCGAAATAACTGACCTGAGTAGTCAAATCCCAGTTTTCGATGTCGTCGGTGTGATAGGTCAGATCGGCGTTCCAGCGGTCGCCGGCATAGCGGTTGACCGGATCCAGGGCTTGAGCGACGCCGGAGCCGATGCCGAGATCACTACGGTGTTGCAATCCGCCGCGAAACCGCCAATTACCGCGCGACAAATCCAGCCGGGCATCGAGATTGTCGCGAGACATATTCAGCGGCCCCGGCGCCAGCGAGGCGCTGGTCCCCAGCAAGCGGTCGAACTGGCTTTGCAGGTCGGCATCGACGATGGCGTCCTGACCGGCGGTCTTGTGGTATTCAAAAGCCAGCGCGACGTCGAAGCAGGCCCATTCGCCGCCATGCAAGCCCCAGCCGTCGTAAGTGTCGAAACTGCCGACCCGGCCGCCAAGCTCGGTGCCTTCGATGTCCTGTTTGGTTTTGGTGATGACATTGATCACGCCCGCGAAGGCGTCGGCGCCGTAGACCGCCGATCCCGGTCCGCGCACGACTTCGATGCGGGCAATGTCGCGGATCGGCATGCCGCCCCAAACCTCGCTGCGGCTGCCGGTATAGGAGTTGGTAATCGGAATGCCGTTGACCATCATCAACACTTGTTGATTGAACTGCGAAAAAATGCCGCGAAAGGTATAGATAGGGTTGTAGCCGATGGTGTTACGTTCGACATGCAAACCCGGCACGGTTTCCAGCACTTCGTCGATGTCGGTGGCGCCGATCTGCTTAATATCGGCGGCGGTAATCACCGTGGCGATGGACGGCGCCTTGGAAATCGGTTGTTTGTATCCGCTGGCGATACTGACCATTTCCTCGGTACCGTAAATTTGCGATAAGGCTCTTTCTTCTTCCTCCGGAGAAACCGGTTGCGCTTGAGCGGTCGCGACTATTAGGTAACCGCAACAACTAAGAAGCAGCGGGCGGAAAAACATGGATAACTCCTGTTTTGAATTGTAATTATTAAGAAGTTACGTATTAACCGTAGGGCTAATTTTCCGGGAGAATACCAGGGAGCATGAGGCGTTTTCTAAATTTCAGCCCTTCGTTAAATTCAGATCAATTCTTCTAGGTTTTCCGGCACAGCCCATAGGATAGCAGAGGCGGGAAAATAAGGGACATCGATACCTGCGACGAAATTCTATCGCTTAATCAACAATATCGCGATAACGCCGGCCAATATGAAGGACACACCTTTCCAGAACGCCGCCGGGTTGCGTTCCAACAATGCCGGTCCGGTCTTGGTCAAAAATGCCGGATTGGGATGGCGTAAATCAAAGATAAACTCGGATAAGTCTTCGTAACGTTTATGCGGATCGGGATGCGCGGCCTTGCGGATCGCGTCGTCCACCCAGCCCGGAATATCCCGATTGCGATACAAGGTAGCGTCGTAGCTGAGTTTGTGTTGTGCGGCTCTGGATTTGCATTTAGCCACTTCCGCGCCGTAAGGCAGTTTGCCGGTCAGCATTTGATAGGCAATCACCGCCAGGGAAAACTGCTCGGAACGCACCGAGCCCTGCTCGCCCAGGAAATACTCCGGTGCGGCATATTGCGCGGTGCCGAGAATGTAATGGTGGCCGATGGGAGCGCCCATCTCCATCACCCCCGCCACCCGGGTCGAACCAAAGTCGATGATTTTCACGGTGCCGGTGCCGTCTATCATGATGTTGTCCGGGCGTAGATCCTGATGCAGCATTTCCAGGCGATGAAAGCCCCGCAAGCCCTTGGCAATTTGTTCGACAATGCCGCGCACGGTTTCCAGGTCCGGCTGCGGATGGTCGATCATCCACTGCTTAAGCGTTTGACCGTCGATAAATTCCGTCGCCACATACAGAAAATTGCGTTTGCGGGTCTGCGCGCACGGTTTTAACACATGCGGGTTGTTGATGCGCCGGGCAATCCAGTCTTCCATCAGAAAGCGCTCGAGATACGCCGGATCACCGCGCAAATCGATGGACGGGGTTTTAATCGCCACCTGCGCCTGGGTTTCGCTGTCCACCGCCAGATAAATATGACTGCGGCTGCTGGCGTGTAATTGGCGGACGATGGTGTAACCGTCGAACACCATCCTGGCTTCCAACTGCGGCGGGAACGGCAAGTCGGTTAAAGACTGATACAGTTCATTGGCGCTGGGTAGCGGCAGTTGGTCGATGCGGACAATTTGTATCGACAGATTATCGCCGCTGCCATTTGCGTAGGCCGCCTGGACGATGGCTTTGGCCGCGCCGTCCAAGTCGTCGTCGGCTTGGCGGATGGTTTGGCTCACAAAGTGCGCACTGACGTATTCGTAAACGCCATCGGTCGCCAACACGAACACATCACCCAAGCTGACAGTCAGCGCCTGATAATCGATTTCCAGACGCGAATCCATACCCATCGCCCGGCTCAGGTAACTTTTCTCCTGAGAAATCCATAAGCGATGATCGTGGGTCAGCTGTTCCAACTCGTCGCCGACTAGCCGATAAATCCGCGTGTCGCCGACATGGAACAAATGCGCGGTGGTGGATTTGATCACCAGCGCGCTCAAGGTGCAAACATAGCCGCGATCCATGTCATAACAATCGCGGCTTTGCCGAGTTTGCGCGTATAACCAGGAATTGGTGGCGGTCAACACCCGTTGCACCGACTTCTTCACCGACCAGGCTTCCGAGGTGCAAAAATAATCCGCCAAAAAGCCAGTCACCGCCGCCTGGCTGGCAATATGGCTGACCTCGCTGCTACTGATGCCGTCGGCCAAGGCTATCGCAATGCCTTTGGCGCTTAACTGCGGCTCTTTAGCAATATAAACGCCGTGAAAATCCTGATTCAGCGCCTTGCGGCCTTTATCGGAATATTGACCGACGGTGACGCTCAATGGCCCGGACATGGCTTAAGGCACATTCGCCTTAGTAGCTTTTATAAGGCAGAAACTTCCCGCTCATCACGATTTTGACCCGATCACCTTTCGGATCCGGTTCGCGTTGCAAGTCCATGCTAAAGTCGATAGCGCTCATGATGCCGTCGCCGAACTCCTCGTGAATCAAGGCCTTAAAAGTGGTGCCGTAGACATTCACCAGCTCGTAAAAACGATAGATCAAAGGATCGGTCGGCACGGCGCTAGGCAACGAACCTTTGTATGGCACCACTTGCAGTTGGGCGATAGCCTCGGGCGGCAAATCTAGCAGCGCGCCGATGGTGGCGGCTTGTGCGGCGTTCAAGGTCATCTGCCCCAGCAAGGCGGCAGTGGTCCATTCCTTACTCAAACCTATCGACTCGGCGAGTTGTGCCCAGCTCAGTTGCTTGGCCAGTTTTTGCGTCACGACCAATTCGGTCACTTCGTTGCGTGTCATCTTTAACTCCTTTGCCCATTAAACAGAGAAAAGCCTCGGGCCTAGCAGCGTCGAGGCCGGAATAGAATAACGATCAGTTAGAAAGAGCGTTTCGGCGCGGTTCTGACGTGCGTGGAATACAGGGTCAAGCCGGTGAAGGCCAAGCCGCCAACCAAATTGCCTAAAACAGTCGGAATCTCGTTCCAGACAAAATAATCCATAATCGAGAAATTGCCGCCCATGATCAAACCTGAGGGAAACAAAAACATGTTCACGACCGAGTGTTCGAAGGTCATGCCAAAAAACAGCATGATCGGCATCCACATCGCGATCACCTTACCGCTGACCGACGTCGAAATCATCGCGCCCACCACACCCGTAGACACCATCCAGTTACAGAGCATGCCGCGAATAAAAATGGTAAACCAGCCGGCGATGCCGTATTTGGCATAACCCAGCGTCCGCGCTTCGCCAATGCCGGCCAGTTTTTTGCCGACCGCATCCGGTTCGACGGAAAACCCATAGGTAAAGACGATGGCCATCATCACCGCCACCGTCAAAGCGCCGAGAAAATTGCCTAAAAACACCAAACCCCAGTTTCTGAGGATGCCGGGCAAAGTTACACCGGCGCGCTTGTCCAGCCAAGCCAACGGCGTTAATACGAACACCCCGGTCAGCAAATCAAAACCCAGTAGATACAGCATGCAAAAACCGACCGGAAATAAAATCGCGCCAAAGATCGGCGAGTTGGTTTGTACGGTAATCGCCACGGCAAACACCGCCGCCAATGCCAATATCGCCCCGGCCATGTAAGCGCGGATCAGCGTGTCGCGGGTTGACATGAAGATTTTGGATTCACCGGCATCGACCATCTTTGTGACGAATTCTGACGGAATCAGATAGGACATAACTCACCTTTTAAATGTGGGAACAACATGAATATCGGTGTTTTGCAAGCACCGCCGTTCGTTTGATTAAGCCTGTGTGCGCAAGCTAAAGCTCCCCTGGAAACGGGCGTGTTACTCGTAGGAATGTCTTGAAGAAATAAAGGCAGGCACGACGGACGAGTAAACGATGCAGCGGGTATAAAACCAGCAACGTTTCAACGCCGTTGTTGAAGGGAACCGAGGGTGCGCCATTGCACCGCGTAACTTGCAGCACGGATTGTGCCAGCCATCCGAATCCAGCGACGGCAAGCTCTAGGCTGCGAATCCAAGCAAGCCAAACCCAGGTTTCGCACCAAAACGGACTGCCAACGCACCAAAACAGGAAAAGGCGAATCTAAAATACACCGCTCAACAGCGACCCAGCCAATATCGACATCCGCGCCCCCATCCCCTATTTTCTGCAAAAACATCAAGTAGCGGCTATGCTTCGCCGACGATTACCCAGCATCCGATTCTAACGTCACCGCCCTATGTAGCTGAGCCTATGCCATCGTCGTCGCTAAATAAAAAACTGGTTCTTACTTACAGTGTATGGAAAAAACTCCTTGCTCTATTCGGATTGGCGCTAGCCTTGCTGATGGCCTGGGCCGGGTTTTTGAGCCATTTTTTCATCCTCGAAGTTAGTTTTATTTTGTTAGGGGCTTATTGGGCTTGGGTGATTCTTGGCACCATGTCGACAATATCGATTACGCTTTATCCAGATAAAATCGTCAAACGCAGTTGGCTAGGCGAAACCACCATTCCAACCCATGCTTTGCTGGTAGCCGATAGCCAAGATCAGGATGGTGCAAAATCCTGGCGTTTTTTTCACGGCTCCAACAAAAACACCCGGGAGTCGATTCAAGTAGCAGGCAATTTTTTGTCGCCGGAACTGAGACTTTGGCTGGACTCCTACCGCCGCAACATCTATCGGCTGGGCAGCTTTTCCAGCCGCCCATTGAGCAGCAACAGCGCCGTCTGTGTAGAATTTGACAAAGCGCTGTCATCCTTCCGTTTCATGGCCGTGCTTACCGGCGTATACCTGTTGGTGTATGTGATTTATGCAACCATGCTGTATTGGCAATATCCGGTGTTTGCCGGTTACGCGCCGCAGTTACCGGTGTGGCCGGTGCGCGTATTGTTTGTAGCCATTGCCTTGGCGGCGTATCCGCTATTGCAAGCGCTGACCAAGCCGCCCGTCAATGTGCCGAACTATTCCTTACGCGTTGCCCAAGCCCAGCAGCAAGCCTTCCGTTCCGCATTGATCGCCAATGGTGTGGCCTGGTTGGGCTTGCCGCTGTTTCTGCTGTGCGGTAACAGACTGGATTTTTATCTAATGCTGTTGATAGGTGCGATTTATTACTACGACTTTTATCCCCGGCTATCCACCTGGGAAAGCATCTTGCAAGCCGCACCGGAAGCCCAGTCGGTCCAAGTAACAGTTCCCCGCCGTTCCATGCAGGTGTCCTTGGCTTTATTGGGCGGCTTATCGCTAGCCAGCTATGCCGGCAACCCGAACGATTTTCGGATTCGTCAGCAGGATTGCGTTGACGACATGGGCAACCCGGTCGAATGTAAAAGCAGTGGTAGCCACGGCAGCGGTTCCGGCTCCAGTTATCGCGGTAATGGCGGCTCGGACAGCCATAGCTCGACAAGACGCGGCGGTTTCGGCTTCTTTGGCGGATCGCACAGTTCGTTCGGCGGCTAAGCATGCAACGTATAGCGCTAACTCCCCGCAACGACTGGCAGCAGCGAGTGGAAGCGGTGGGTATGACTTATCACACCCTGGACAACGAAGCCTACTGGGACGAATCGGCCTGCTATCGCTTCACGGCCAGCCAGATCGATATTCTCGACGATGCCACCGCCGAATTGCATGCATTGTGTCTAAAAGCCGTTCAGGCCATCATCGACCGCAAGTTGTTCAAGCAACTGCTGATTCCGGATTGGGCCGTGCCCTATATCGTCGATTCTTGGGAGCGGCGGGAACCCAGCGTTTACGGCCGCTTCGATCTGGCCTGGGACGGCAGCGGCCAGCCCAAATTGCTGGAATACAACGCCGACACGCCCACCGCGCTGCTGGAAGCGGCTGTGGTGCAATGGTTCTGGTTGCGGGAATGCTATCCGGACGCCGATCAATTCAATTCGATACACGAAAAACTGCTCGGCTTTTGGCAACATTACCGGCAGCACCAGCCCAGCCTGTATTTTGCCGGCGTGGACACCAGCGACGAGGATAGCGGCAACTTGGAGTATCTGCGCGATACCGCTGTGCAAGCTGGTCTGCAAACACAGCGCCTGGCGATCGACCAAATCGGCTGGGACACCAACGGGCAACGCTTTGTCGATCTGCGCAATAACCCCATCCGCGCGCTGTTCAAGCTTTATCCCTGGGAATGGCTGTTGCATGAGGAGTTTGGCCCTTACCTGCCGCAAGCCCAGCCCGCCATGCTGGAACCGCCCTGGAAGCTGCTGCTCAGCAACAAAGGCATGTTGCCGATTTTATGGGAGTTGTTTACCGACCACCCCAATCTGCTGCCGGCCAGTTTCGCCGACCAACCGTTGCTGGGCGATTATGTGCGCAAACCGCTGTATTCCCGTGAAGGCGCCAACATCCAGATTCGCCGTGGCGCCAGCCTCGTCGAAACCGGCGGTAGTTACGGCGGTGCAGCTTACATTTATCAAAGACACACGCCGCTGCCCAACTTTGCCGGCAATTTTCCGGTGATCGGCTCCTGGGTCATCGCCGATCAACCGGCCGGCATCGGCATACGTGAAGACAAAACCGAAATCACCGGCAACAATAGCCGCTTCATCCCGCATTATTTCGTCGAGAATTGACTATGGAATCGCTAGACCTCTCTAACCTCCTGGCCGGCGCTAATGGCTTTTTTCTGCACTTCGTCGCCGCTGCGGCACTGACCGGCCTGTTTGCTTTCTGTTATCTGTGGATTACGCCCTACGCCGAATTCAAACTGATCCGCGAGGGCAAAACGGCGCCGGCGGTGGCGTTTAGCGGCGCATTGCTGGGCTTTGTGTTGGCGCTATCGGGAGCTGTCGCCAATAGCGTGTCTTTTATCGACATGCTGATCTGGGCCGGCATTGCTTTATTTTTGCAGGTGCTGGTGTTTGTCGGGCTGAGACTGGCCTTTGCCGACCCATGTAAACGCATCGCCGACGACGAACTGGGGCCTGCCATCGTCCTGGCCGGCTTTGCGCTGGCGGCGGGCTTATTAAGCGCGGCCTGCATGACCTATTAAAGCCGTGACTGCCGCGAAACGCATCTTAATCGTCGAAGACGAACCGGCCATTGCCGACACTTTGATTTACGTGCTGAACAGCAGCGGTTATCAGACCGAGCATGTCGGCTTGCTGCAAACTGCGTTGTCTAGGCTGCAAACCGACTCGTTCTCCCTGGCGATTCTCGATGTCGGTCTGCCGGACGGCAACGGCTTTGACCTGTGCCGGCAGTTACGCCGCTTCTCCGACATTCCGGTGATTTTTCTAACCGCGCACGGTGACGAAATCGACCGCATCGTCGGTTTGGAAATCGGTGCCGACGATTACGTCACCAAGCCGTTCAGCCCACGCGAAGTGGCGGCTAGAGTGGGCGTAATCTTGCGCCGACTCGGTAACTCCAGCGCTAACAAGCAAGCGCCGACAACAAGAGCAGCGTTTGACTTGGATAGCCAAGGCGGCCGCATCCGCTATTGCGGGCAGTTGCTGGATTTAACCCGTTACGAATTTTTGTTGCTGAAACTATTGATTGAGCACCCGGAGCGGATTTTCTCCCGCGAACAACTGCTGGAAAGAATCTGGCGAGACCCCGGCGATGTGTTCGACCGCACCGTCGATACCCACATCAAAACCTTGCGCGCCAAACTGCGCACTGCGGCCGCCGACCAAGACCCGATACGCACCCATCGCGGCCTGGGTTATAGCTTGCAAGGCCGATGAAGTTATCAGTACGGCTGTTTTTGGGTTATTTCCTGCTGGTGGCCGTGACCGGGCAACTGGTGTTGTTGCTGGTGGTAAAACAGATCGGCCCCGGCGTGCGCACCGCGCTGGAAGCCAGCTTGGTCGACACCGCCAACCTGCTGGCCGAACTGGCCGCGCCGGACTTGTTGCAGGGTAACATCGCCGACGGCCATTTCGCCCAGGCAGTCAAGCGTTACAGCAAGCGGCCGGTGTCAGCGACCATCTTCGGATTTCCCAAACAATCCCTGGATTACCGGGTTTACGTGACCGACGCGACCGGCATCGTCCGTTTTGACTCGGCGGGTACGGCAGTCGGCGAAAACTACGCCCGTTGGAACGACGTGTATCTAACCCTGCAAGGCCAATACGGCGCCCGTTCCACGCAGGCCAATCCCGGCGATAAGACCAGCTCGACCATGCATGTCGCCGCACCGGTACGCGACGGCGAGAAGTTGATAGGCGTGGTCACCGTCGCCTACCCCACCGCCCTGCTGCAACCCATTGTCGACGCCAGCAAGAATGCCATACAACGCGGCGCCTTCTGGCTATTCGGCGGCGCTTTACTGTTCGGCGCGATATTCAACTGGCGCTTGACCCGCGCCATCGATCTATTGGTCGGCTACGCCCGCAGCATCGCGTCCGGCGGCAAAGCCAGCCCGCCCAAATTGCGCAGCGTCGAGCTGTCCACACTGGCACGCGCCCTGGAAAGCATGCGTCAGGAATTGGAAGGCAAACAATACGTCGAGCGTTACGTACAAACCCTGACCCACGAGATGAAAAGCCCGCTGGCGGCAATTCGTGGCGCGGCGGAGTTGCTGGAAGAACCGCTGCCGGATGCCGACCGCCGCCGTTTCGCCGGCAATGCCAAAGAACAAGCCGAGCGCCTGGACCAGTTAATCGAACGACTATTGGGACTGGCGGAATTAGAGCAACGCCAGCAATTATCCGATCCACAACTATTGGATTTGGGCGAATTGGTCAATAGAGTCCTGGCCGAAAAAGCCCCGCAACTCCTGCAATTACATTTGCAAACAGTTGTGTCGCTGGACGAACCGCTACCGGTGCTGGCGGAAGAATTTTTATTGCGGCAGGCCATTTCCAATTTATTGGATAACGCGTTAGCCTTCGCACCTCCCTATTCGGCGATCGAAATCCACGGCAACCGCGATGGGAACCTAATCGTTCTGCACATCCGCGACCATGGTCCAGGTATCCCCGACTACGCGCTGGAGCGTGTGTTCGAACGCTTCTACTCTCTGCCGCGCCCCAACAACGGCCGCAAAAGCACCGGCCTGGGTTTGGCCTTCGTTCGGGAAGTAGCTACGTTACATGGCGGCGAGATCAAGGTCGGCAATGCCGAGGGCGGCGGGGCGGAGGCGGTGCTGAGTTTGCCTAAGGTTGACGGGTAAATAGTCGTTACTGATAAGGATAGGCGCACGCTATGTTAGGCTAGGCCATGAAGCAATTTAACTGGAACACAGAGAAGAACCAGACCCTAATCGCCGAACGAGGCATCTCATTCGAAGACATACTATTTGCAGTTTAATCCGGCGATTTGCTGGATGACGCGACCCACCCCAATCCAGATAAATATTCAAATCAAAGAATGCTTGTTGTGGATGTCGATAACTACGCTTATTTGGTGCCTTACGTCGAAACCAGCGAAGAAATTTTTCTGAAAACCATCATCCCCTGTCGCAAAGCGAGGAAACACCATCTGCGAGACGGACATGACTAACGTAAACTTGGATCAAGATGAACAGGCATTTTTAAGCGCCTTCGAAGCCGACGAATTCGAATCCGTGTTGACCGACGAACGTAAGGCCGATTTAGCTACGGCCGCCGAAGCAACCTTTAAAAAAGACAAGCGCATCAACATCAGAATATCCGCCAGGGATTTAGCGGCGTTACAACGCCGAGCCTTGCAGGAAGGATTGCCATATCAGACGTTAGTTGCCAGCGTGTTGCACAAATATGTCTCCGGGAGTCTGCGGGATGTTATGTCGGACAATATTCGGGGTTAACGAGCATTTAGGATTTGCATGGGTGTTTCATTAAGTATTTGATATACACGAATGCCGTCGAATAGGCTTGCCGGTATACTTTGTTTGTTGGTTTTTGATGATCCGGCACATGACGCTAACACTGATGCCTCCTAAGCGTACAGAAACTTTCTAATAAACTCCCAGGCGCGCCGTTGAAACACAACCCTAAATCTACTGTTGAATATGGAAACCAGAGGCTCGTGATAGCCCCATTTGGCGCCCTGCCTGCGACATTTTTTTTGATGCTTTGGGCCGCCCTATTAATTCCGGACTTTGAGCCACGCTATTTAGACATTTTATGGCTCGCTATGGATACACTTGGCGTTTTTGGTTTGTGGCTAGCAGTATTTCAAAATCCTCGGGAGTCTAATATTCGAAGCACGGTCACCTTTACTTTTCTTATTGCCGGACTAATTGCCGAGGGCCCGGTTCTATATGAGTTGGTAATATCCTTTTTTACGGTTACTCCTCTAACATTTTCGGCAAAAAGCTTTCTTGACTTGGGAACGTGGTGCTTTATTGCGACATTCTTCGGGCCAGCGACTTGTGCCTCGCATTACTGTTTCCACTATATCGCAGCAAGACTAAGCCAGGTAGGTCAGGGTGCGCGCTAGCGTTCCCTGACAATTTGGCTTCGATTCGTCACGTAGCCGCTCGGCAACTGCTCCTGCGTTGCCCTAACTCCTGCATCCATACAGTCGTATCGCGCCAACGTGACCTACATCATTCACTGCATTCATAGAGCTTGCTAAGTCAGGGAACGCTGTCGCGTACCCTGACCTACATGTCCACACTGCTCCACATTAAACATTAAATACTCCCAGTTTCAAGCCTGCAACAAAGCGGTTTTTAACCTATATTTTCCAAATATTTGCATAACCTACGATCACTATCGATGGAAGACGACTACGCGATTTTTAACCAGAAACAGATTGTCAATTACCTAACTGAAATCCAGCAGCGTAATTGTATTTTGTCCGCTCGCTATGGCGTGAATAATCAATCGTTTTTAACCGCGATCGTGCAAATTGACCTTAAGCATAATACGTTGGCGATAGACATTGCGCCGACGAAAGAATTGACGGACCGTTTGTTACTGACCAAGCGTGTGCATTTCTTCACGCAGGTGGATGGGATTGAAGCGACATTTCAAGGGGTGAACATCAAACTGGTGCAAAGCCCGCAGGGCGCGGTGTTAATGATGCCCTTGCCTGATAGGCTGTATTGGCGGCAGCGGCGCAATTATTACCGGGTGAAAGTACCGCAATCGCATGTCGGCACCTATTGTCAATTTAGCTTTAACATAACCGACGCCGCCACGGGCGTTCAATCTGCCCTTACAAAAACCTTCAAACTGCTGGATATCGGTTTGTGCGGTCTGGCCTTAATCAATCCCGAGCATGCGTTACAACAAGATTTACTGTCTATCGAAGCGGTCAGTTGCACGTTATTCCTGCACGATCACGAACATCATCATGCCGATGTCGGGCTACACGCCAAATATAGTATCGATGTCAAAACCAGCGCGATAAGCACCGCGCATCGGATAGGTTTTCAATTTACCGCCATTTCGCCGGCTTTTGAGAGCAGCGTGCAAATTTACATGCAATCCATAGAACGGATGCAGAAAAACATCGAGAGTCATTAGAACAGCGTTAACACGCCCTGTTTCTGTTAATCTCCAACGACAGCTAGGCTCAAACCAAAACCCGATTCAAAAGGCGAGTTCACGGTAGCCATCGATGCCAGAGAGAACCATGCCTTCCGCACCACAAGGGCTTGGCTTTGCAATTACACCCGTTTAGACAAAAGGCAAGATATTGTGTCAGTCATCAGACTATTGCTACCCGCACCAGGGTTTGCAGAAATTAGCCTTAATCCGGAAGAGCTGGAGAAACAAGGTGTTGTTGTCATAACAACGGAGCCAAATACTGCGGAACCGATGAATTTCGCGGCTTTAGACCTAGTCCTGATCGATGGGGAGGCGGCCTTGCAGGACAATCTGGCCCTAATCGATCAAATAAAATCTATTGCTCCCGCGTGTAAATTTATGGTCCTGCTTCGCCATTCCAGCGCCCATGCCGTGACTTATATGCAGGCCGGTGTGAAGGGGTTTTTGGCAGTGCTTCCCGACGCGGTGAAGTTGACCGAGATCATCCGCAAGCTTGTGCAAGGTGAATATTACCTGGACCAAAACATAGCGCAGTTGTTGGCCATGCGGCAAATCAAAAAGCAGCTAGATCCATTTGTATCGCTCAGCTCCCGCGAATTTGATGTATTTTGTCTGTTAGCCGAAGGCTGTTCATTACAAGCGATAGCGCTGCAGTTGGGCATTAGCAGTAAAACCGTGTCCAATTGCCAAACTCAAATCAAACTGAAACTGGCTATCGATAATCGAGGCTCGCTAAGAAAGTTTGCGAATTGCCATGGCTTGATTATCGATAACAGCGTATGATTCCCGTCATTCGGGAATTTTTCCTTTTATTTGCGAGGTAGCTTATGAAAAAGTCATTGTTAACATTATCTGTATTAGCCGGTTTTGGCATGTTGTCCGCTAGTGCCGTGGCAGCCGATCAAGGCCTGGAAAACTGCATCCAAGCCGTAAAAAAAGAAAAAGCGGGCGAACTGGTCAAACTGGAAAAGCTCAACGTAGCCGGCAAAGGCGCTTACGAATTGGAACTGCGCGACAACAACCGCCAGGAATGGGAGTTCATGTGCGATGCCGACAGCGGCAAGCTGACCGAGAAAGAATCTGAAGTGGCTGATCCGAATAGCCAGGCATTCAAAAAGAATGTCAAAGTCACAGAGGAAGATGCCGCAGCAATTGCGCTAAAAGCCAACCCCGGCAAGATTGAGGAGGTCGAATACGAAGTGGAGGAAAACGGCGGCTCGTCTTATGAATTCGACATCGTCAACGACAAAGGCTTAGAAACCAAAGTCGAAGTCGACGCCGCCAGCGGAAAAATCATCGAAACCGCTACCGAGGAATGGGAAATCGGCGAGGAAGTTGACGAAAAACGTTAAGCGTCAATCCCGGCCTTTACAGATAGCCCGATCAAGGGGACTCTTTCAATAAGAGTCCCCCACAGTACGCCGAATACCGCCATAAACCACGGTTAACGGTTAGGCGTATCCGATACTCATGTTCAGCTATTGATATCAAAGCCTATTGCCTGCCGATGTTTCTCCCAGGTGTTATCCAACAATAGGAAATAACCGAATAACTGGTATTGGTATTCCGCCGGATCGGTAGCCGAGTGAAACGGCACCAGCAGCGCGGTGGAATAAATCAATTGCCCCAGAAACAAGCCCTCTGCAATCTCCACCAACTCATCCAGACACGTACCTATCGGTGCCGGCCCGCCGATTAGCGGATAGCGGTAGTGAAACTGGAAGACTTTCTTGGCTTTATCCGGTCCGTTGTTCATCGGCAAAATCGATTCCCGATCATCTACACCCAAAAAGCTATAGCCCTGCCTGACGAACGGCGAAGGTCCGGCATCGGTGAGCTGTTGTATGGATGGTAGCGGCGGATGGTAATTCATATCCAATACCCTGAACAACGCATCGGTGGGTAGGATGCGCGAATCCTGGATGTTATTGCCAAATACCCAATGTTCGGCAGCTTCCCGTTCCCAGAAGGACTTGTCGGCTTTCGACATGCCCTGGTCCCAACTGCCGCTGCTCAAATGTTCGGCGTATAAGCCCGGCTCTGGCCAATAATGCTCACGATTTTTTTCAACCAAGGCGTAATGCGGAAAGCAGGCCGGATGAGCTTTTAGCTCGGCTACCCGCTCCGGATAGCGTTGCGCCAGGTCGTCGCTCTCGTCCAGCAGCATGCTCAACTTACGGCCACTGATCCGTTCGAAAGATTTACCGGCCCAAGGAAATATAAAGCGGCCGATATTGGCCCACACCGCGTTCAGCAAATTGGGCGCGCGCGGATCGTTTTGCAGCCTATCGGCCAGCGCGGCCGGAATCATGCTGTTCTCCTGTAAAGAGCGGGCGATGTTGGCTATAAAGCTGTCGCCAAAACCCCAATGCAAATTCAACGTCGCGCCGTGGTAATAATCAAAGCCGCTGCAAGGATCGCTTTGCCCGTACCAATCGCGCGCTTCGGGCGCATCGAAACGGGTGTTGTAGCCCAGGCCCTGGCCTTGAAACACGCCATCGGCAATGCCAGGCGCAACGCCGCAGCGAAACAGGCGATTCAACACTTCAAAATGCCGCAGGTGATCGTCGAATCCGCTGGCTGCGGAAATCTTGCCTTGCTGGCGTTGCAACATCTGCAAAATGGATTCGCCTGGCTGTAGTAACTCCCGCACATCGCCATCGTCACTTTTTGGCGATGCTTCCAGGCAAAATGTGGTGAATTTCCGATTCAACTCTGGTTCGTCGCGCCAGCCGCTCGCCCAATCCACGCCGTCTGCTGAGGCGCCCGGTTTGGCCGGCACCGGTTTATCGTAGCCTAGCTCCTTCCAGCCGCGTTCTCCGGGGCGCGGCCGCAGGTTGGGAAAGGCCGAGTCGGCAAACGCCTCGCGGGCGCGAGCGGTATCTATCATCAAAAAGAAACCGTTATTTTGATAGCCGTAATCGACCGAGTTATTGCCGGTATACGCTTCGCCCAATTCCCACTCCGGCGGATGATCACCGAATAAGGGTAACTGCAAAGTGCCCAGACTGTAATGATGGGTGGCCATGACCAATTGTCCCAAATAGACGCCGTCTTCGATTTGTACCAATTCGTCGATTAGCCGTGTCATCGGGAACGCCGGATGCAAATTGTGCCAACGATAATTGAGCTGATACACGGCTTTGCTGTTCATCTCTCCAACCACTGACTTGCCAGGCAAGGACAGGAAAATCCCGCCGGTTTTCACATACGGAATGGCTTTTTCCTTGGCCAGATTTTGCGCAAGCAATTGGCTATCGAAGCCCTGCGCTTTGGTATCCAAAGGCCGGTCCCGCAAACTCCAGAATTGGGTCAGGACCGGCATACCCAAGCTTTGAATGAAATTGGGATCGTCCGGTTCGCGGAAAAAATTCCGGCCGATACGAGTCGTTTCCGGATCGTAATTAAAGATCGCGACCGGATCGTGGCCACATTTCGTGGCGAACACCTCTTTAGTCAACGGCTCAAACGTCTTACCCATCCATAAACCGGTACTGGCGTAAGTAACATTCCACAGCGTCGCCATCCATTCCAGATGCGCCAGCAGCGAACGGTTTTCACCGTGTTTCTTGGCTGCCTCCTTAAAATAATCGCTGTCGCGAATAGACATCGAAACGCCGATCATCGGGCCGTCCAGCGGCGTGCTGGTGCCGCACTTGAATAAGGTCAGCAGTTTTTCGTGGACAGCGTCCCATTCCTCGCGGCGGCGATTGTCTCCCAGAATTTTGCGAAAGCGGCCCAGCATAGGCAGCGCGCCGTCTTGAAGATCGTTGGCAAGAATAGCTTCGAGCGCATTGGCCAACGCTTGTGTTTCAGGCTCCGAAGCGGTTGGGAAATTGGCGACATTGAGATAGTTGTTCATGGTCCTTCCCCTGTATTTGTTATATTTTTTGCTTAGGCCGGACGTATGGCTCCGGCTCAAAAGCCTTGTTGTTTTAGGTCTTTGACTATGTCGAGGTACACCGCAGGAACATTGAAATGAGTAAGCAGCATGCCGCGATAGTCCACCAAGTCGCCATGCGACAAGCCGTGGTCCGGATTGCCATCGCCTATCAGTCCGCGAAATCTGCCCCATTGGCAGGACAGCGTGGAGACCATGCCGTCGTTGTCGCCTTCTATGCGCTTCAGCAACACATGGGTGGCAGCAAACACAGGGTCGTCGATAGCCAGGCGCATCAGCGTCCCATAGCTTTGGTAATACACGCCGGGCACATCAAGTATTTGTCGATTAAATTCCGCTAGGTAACTACGAGTCAGCTGTTTAATGGCCATGCCAGCTTGGGGGCTTTTGTCGCCGGTGATCCTGGCCAGAATGTCCATCGCGCCGAACCCCAATCTCTGCGCCAGGCGTTTGAAGAAATTTACGCTCAAAAGGTTTTGGGTATCGGGAATGTCGCCAGCGACCAGATCCGCCACGGCCGAGCCATGGTGTGGGGTGCATACCGTGGTCAGACTGGCGACCTTATCGGCCATATCCAGCTTGGAAATCAGGTAGCGTGCCTCCAGGCCGCCCTTGGAATGGGCGATGATGTTGACCTTTGCCGAGCCGGTTTGGCTAAGCACCTGTTCAACATTAGGCTTCAGGACGAGTGCGCTGTTTTCGTGGCTATTCCAGGCATCCATACCGCCCTGAAATACCCGAGCACCGGCTGCCTCCAGTGTATTAGGAATGCGCCCCCATGAGTTTAACATCAGCATGTCGTCGCGGTACCCGATGCCGTGTAACAAGACGATGGGGTATAGGGTGCGGCAAGATAGAGCGGCTTCGGTATTGGCGTTCATGAGTGGTCTCCTGCTTATCGGCTTAGCCCGCGCAAATGCCGTACTTGGGCAAAATATCGTGCAGCACCGTCAAGCGATGCAATTGCAAGGCGTCGTGGAATAACTTCCAGTTACTGCTTAAAAATCCGGGCTTATAGGGATGAACGCGCAGATCCCAACTGCTGCCCAAGGCTTTCTCCTTCCAGGATCCCACGCCTTCCGCGACGTAACTAATCTCGGCGCCGCCAAAACTAAATCTTTCGCCGTTAAAGCCGTTTTTGACGATATCCAGCCATCTGTCGTGACGCGTCTTATCTTCTTTAATTTTTAATTCCAGAAAGATTTTATTCAGTAAGGCCTTATCCGCAGCCGGCAACCCGCTTGGAGGTTTATTCAGGTACTGCTGCATGGCTTTACACATCGCATCCGCAGCCTTGCAAAAATCCGTGGGGTTATCGCGTTCAACCCAGACACCGCGACCGTTCTTATACTGCCAATGCAAAAACGGCAGATCGGGAAACATCTTGGCGCGACCATGACCCAAGGGCGGAATGACATCGTCCAGCCAATCCTCCAGCATATGCTGGAGTTGCTTGGCATACATACCGGAGCTTTTGATTTCTCTGGCATGTTCCACTTGGTTAATCTCGTGAATTACCCCGGCAAAGCCTTGGTGCGACCAGGTGTCCGCATACACATGCAGAGCAATCCCCAGCCGATGCAGACTGTATGGTTTGTCTTTATCGTTGACGGCGGCCTGCACCATCTCCTTGGCCGGCGGACTATCGGGCAGGCAGACGATTTTCTGGATAAATGTACCGTCCGGATCCTCGCCCGGCCCCTTGCCGCCGTTACCCGGCAAAAAATGGAACGGCAACCAGATCAGGTGGTTGTAATCATTGTTTAAATTGCCGACATCGGTGCTTTTGTGCGAGGAATGAATTCGCGCATAAAACGCGTCGTTGTCAAAATGCACGACGCCTTCGCTGACGGCGTCGTCCACATATTGTGCCGAATAGGCGATGATGTCGGCCTGATCGTGCTCGAAACCGGCAGTGCGGGCGGTGACATAGGTGACGGCGTGATGGAAATCGGTTTGCATGACAACTCTCCTTGAAATCAACTGGCTTGCAAGCAATCGATGCAATGTCCAATTTCGGCGTCGCTCATGAATGCGCTGTGCCGATATTCGACATCGATACCGAAGCGTTGCAGCTTGTCCAGCCATAATGGGTTATAAGGCAAGGCGCTGACCTGCTTGATCTGGTGCTCCCGCAAAAATCGGGCTATGCCGCGCAGGTTTTCCTCGGTGGCGGTAATGTTCGGAATTAACGGAATACGTACCTTGACCGGAATGTCGGCGATCTCGGTCAGGCGCTGCAAATTATCCAGAATAGGCCGATTGGAATGGCCGGTGTGCTGGATACTCGCAGC
Organism: Methylomonas sp. 11b; assembly: GCF_000515215.1. Lineage (NCBI taxonomy): Bacteria > Pseudomonadati > Pseudomonadota > Gammaproteobacteria > Methylococcales > Methylococcaceae > Methylomonas > Methylomonas sp. 11b. The sequence goes on along the minus strand of NZ_KI911557.1, from coordinate 4,641,163 downwards.
TTCGTCTATCAGTTTTAAGTCGAAATAGATCAAATCCAACCAAGGCAGCAGTAAGCGGGTAAAACGCCCAAAATTGAACATGCCGTTGGTTTCGACGGCGGTACGAATGCCCGCGGCTTTGAGTTTTTTAAAAAACTCGTGCAGAAAATTCATCTGCATGGTGCATTCGCCACCGGACGCCGTAACGCCGCCGCCGGTAGCATCATAAAAGGGCTTGTCTATTGCCACCCGGTAAAACAGCTCGTCCACGCTCAGCCATTGGCCAACCAGCTCCAAGGCATGCCGAGAGCACACCGTCGCGCAGCGCCCGCATTTATCGCAGCGCTCTCGATCAAGCCGCAGCAGCTGGTCTTGCAGGGTTAAGGCTTTTAATTTACAAGCCTTGAGACAAGGCCGATCACAGTCGTCCGGATCACAGAGCTCGGGGCGAAAAGACAGAGATGGCCCCGGAGCTAGGCCCTCGGGATTTTGACACCAACTGCAACGCAGCGGACAGCCCTTGAAAAACACTGTGGTACGGATGCCCGGTCCGTCCTCGCTGGTATTACGTTTGATATCGAAGATGTAGGCTTTGCTGTCCATCTTCCTGCTCCATGTTCAGGCCGCTTTGGGAAGGTCCAGGGACAACTGAATATCCGTGGCGATAGCGCCCAGTTTGAAAAGATGTCCGACATGGCCGGTCAGTTGCACCAGATTCTCCAGCAGCAAACCGACGATATCCACACCGGAACGGCCCAATAGGCCGATAATGGATTGCACATCCTTGAAGCGCACGACCAGATCGACCTGGCTGGGGTCGTTCTCAATTTGGTCAGCTTGATTTTCAGTCAGCACTTGCGTATCCACCAGCGCCAGCGAGTTCAGCGCCTGTCCGAATGGGGTCTTGATATACAGCGCATCGGGATCGGGGCAAAACCTCAGCAACACATTCATATCGTCGCCGCGCCGGCTGGTGCGGATCAGAAATTTGCCTTGGTAATAACGGCGACCACCCGGCGCGGCGGGATCGAGAATCACGAAATTTTCCTCGAAAAAGGCATGAGCCTTGGCGGCTTGCGCGGCATCCAGGTGGCAATCGCGCAATATATAGCCAAATCCCAACCGCAGCGCGACAGCCATACCGCCGGCCAGTAAACGACCTTGGGCCTTATCCAGCACAGCCGGCAGTTCGCCAGCCTGGGTCGCGGCCTTAGCGCCCAGCTTCAAGGTTTTTTGTAAATTCGGCAGCAAACAGGGAAATCCGGCATGCATGACAGTTCTCCTATTAAAGCGCGCTGAGCGTATGTTGCTCGGCGCCGGTGTCCAATCCAAAGTTGGCTCGTTGAATAATCTCTTTACGCATTTGCGGGCTAAGGGTGACGAAATACGCCGAGTAACCCGCCACGCGTATCATCAGATCTTTGAACGGCTCGAGGGCTTTATGCTCGGCCTCGCCGGAGCCCGCCTGGCCGGCCGCCGTGGCGGCGCGGTCGGCGGCCACCAGATCGTTGATGGAGGACACGCACATTTGCACCAGCACGCCGTTTTGGTCGGCAAAGGCCTTCATATAGCGCGAGAACAACTCGGTGTCTTCTTCGAAATGGCCTCTGTCGCGGGTCGTCAGGCTGAGGTTATAGGTATAGCCGTTTTGCACCGTGTTGGCGTTCACCGACGTGACCGACAGCATATGATCCAGCAAATTGACCGGCTCGCCGTTGGCTTTCACCACACCCGGACACGGCGTAATGCCGCTGGCAAAGGATTCGCCGCTGCGCCGTCCGTTCGGCGTGGCTTTGGTCAGCATCCCAAAACCGGCATGATTGGTCATGCTCCAGTAACCGGGCAGATAGCGCCCGCCGCGATGAGTGCGGTATTGGGCAAACACTTCCTGCAACATTTCGGTCAGCAAATGCGTGTATTTGACCGCCGTGGCGTTGTTATAAATGCCGCCCGGGGTTTGATCGACGCCGGCGCCGTATTTGGGGGCCAATCGGACCATTTCCTTGATTTGTTTTAACCGATCTTTGCTTAGATTAGGCAAGCTGAGCGGCGCATCCTCGGGATGCAACCAGTTTTTTACCCGCGCCAGAAATGCCGCCCAAGCGCTTTTGGGTTGTAGGCTGTTTTCATCGAAATCGGCCTGCATGGCGGCCAGCAATTCGCCGGCAGACATTTTGCCGCCAAACACCAGGGTGTCCAGCACGCAAAACGAGTCGATCACATCGGCCAAACCAATCACCGCAATCCCCGCCGAATTGTATTTGGCCCCGCCGGCGGATACATCGCGAAAACTGGCACCCTCGCTATCCGGGGTATTGGTAGGACCGGTGAACAGCCCGGACAAAAACGGCGACTGGCGGGATTGTTCGTAGAATCGGCCGAAGTAATTGTTGCATTGCACGACATGCCGGGCCATTTCGTTCAATTGAAATTTAAAGGCTTCGATAAACGCTTGCATGCTATCGATTTGAATCAACGGCTGAGTGGTGTAACGCTCGTCGCCGTAAAACAGGTTTGGCGATTTCGGCGCCACGCCGTCGCTGCGGTGTTTGCCGCCATACAAAGCCAGCTCTAACACCGCCGGCAGCACCATCAAGGTCGAGCCGGTATTGCCGTAATGTTTATGCGCGGCGTTCTCTTCGATGCAGCCGATAGAAGTGTAATCGTAGGCATCAGCCAAGGCTTCTTCCGCGCTGATACCGGCATGCGCCGCATAGTAATTGGCCATGGCCGGCACCACTGCCGCGTCGCCATGCAGCGCCGGCGTGGCCCTGGTCAGGATATTGACCTGACAGATGCGTCTAAGATAAGGGTCCATCACTTCGGCCGGCAGCGGATTGCCTTGGGCATCGCGGTGGTGCACATCCCGGTGATAGCGAGCATGCACGTTCGGATCGCGGATCGACAAGATCTCTGTGGCTTTCAGAATGATGTAAGTCATGTCGTTGACCGCATCGACGACTTGGCCGTTTTCGTAACGGGTGCCGCCCACGGTCAACGCCTGATTCGAGCCGCTGCCGGCAAACAGGGTTTCCGAACCGGAGGTGGACAGCGGTACATGATCGGAACAGTGCAGAAAGAAATGGCTGACCAACTCTACAGCCCGACAGGTATAGTCGTCCTGAGCATGGGCGCTATCCAGTTTTTGCCAATCGGCCAAATAGAACGGGTTGAGGATTTGATCGAGGCGGCCGATGGAAAAACCGAAATTGGTATTTTCTTGTAACAATAGGTGGTAGCAAATCCAGACTACCGCCAAAGCCTCGTGCAAGGTTTCTGCGGGCTGGGCCGGAATCTTCCGGCAAATGGCGGCTAGTGCTTGGTTGCCGGCTTGGTCGGAGGCCTCGGCTAGATGTTGCGCATAAATTTTGGCGCCTTCGTATACATCGATAACGCCTTGTAGAAATTCCACCTGCTGCGGCGTGGCGGCCGTGCCATTGGCAATATCCTGTCTGGCCCGTTCGATTAGGCCATCGAAGCCATATTTCAAAACCCGCTCAAAATCCGGCACCGTATGCGAAACACAAGTGGCCTTGTCGGACAGGAAGAAGGCCACCCGCTCCATCAATTCTTGGGCTTTTGGCGTTTGTCCGGCCTTTTTACGCAATGGCGGATCGATCGACGGTTGGTAAGAGCCACCTACCCGGTCGCGGTTTTCGTATTCGGCGCTATCGTAATCGCTGTACCTAGCTAATTCCTGCACCGGTTTTTGTTCCAGCCAAAACGGAAAAATCTCCCGATTCAGGCGGTCGGCCACTTCCGGGCGAATCTTGAACGGATTTTGGGCGCGAGTCGTGACCGTCTTCAATTCCGGCCAGATGCAATAACCGATGGTATCGGCGTAGACCACCGGACCGACGAAGCTGGTGGTGGTTTGGCCGGGCAGCAAGTCGTCTGCATGCACGATTGCGGTTTTGTTGACGAAGATGTGGCGCAGCGCTTGGGCGCGCCGGGTGTAAGGCGGTAAGGCCTGACTCTCGGACCGGCGTAAGAATTCGGTCAGCAAGCGCGGCAACTCGTCGCAAATTTCCGGCGTGCCTTCCGGCGCAAACAGCTTCTCACGCCAGGCGTTGACGACCGGGAACTGTTCCAGCGTTATATGACGTAGCGCCAAGTCCTTCAGAGTTTTAATTTTCTGGAAGTCTTGATTGATGATGGGAAATAAGTCGACTTTTCCGGAACCGGAGTCCGGCAGCGCAGGACCCTTGCCGAGTTCTACCGAAATACCGCCGTCGGCTGATGGATATGGAACAGACATGTTCAATCTCCTTTACAACAGAACGTTCCCTCGTAAGCGTATGCCGGCTGCTTGCGGCTTGATCGCCAGTTCCCTGCTCCGACTATTTTTGTGATTTACGTCTAGATTATAGATCAATCCCTGTAAAATATAAGGAAATAAACTAGCGCTAATTTCCGGTATGCCAGTGCTATTTTGAAGTTTTAATGTTGCTGATAGTTAGCAGCATTGCACCGGACTAACGTCAACAACCTGACCAAGGTTCAACGCCGGGTGTAACGATGTTTTACCCCGGCGGGAAAATATTCCGTATCTGCAAAACTATGTAAGCTGATTTGCGGCAATTGTTTCTCGGCTGGCGTGTAATTGGCAAACTCGCTGTTCAGCCGCAACAATTGAGTACGGATGGAGGCGGCTATCTTTGGCGCCAGCGCCGGTTCGGGCACCACACCCGGCAATAATTCCACGGCAATATGCAGATATTTATCGCCCTCGGCATTTTCCTGAGTTTGCAGGACAAATTTTCCGGTCACCCAAGCCATGATCTCCGGCTGCTCCAGCCCCACCGTAACGTTTTCCGGATAGATATTGGCGCCGTAATAGGACACGGTAAAATCCGCGCGGCCAAACACATACACAAACGGCAGGTTACGAGCTTGAAAACCACTGTCCAAACCTAAATCCTCGAACGACTGCACGCCGTGCTGCCGCAAAAACTCCCAGATTTGCGCGTAGGTCAAGACCCCGCCCTTGTCGGCGATGTGATAGCGCAGTAAGGGTACGCTGTTCTCTCCGGAGACCACCAAAGTCCCCTCGTGTACTTCGAAGAAACGGCTATGCGGATCGTATTGGACCAGGGTCGGCAACCGCGACTCGCCAAACAAACTTCGCGCCGCTTCCGGCCGTTGCGCTAACCAACGGCGAATGGCGATGCTGAGCGGCGTTTCGTTACCCAATACGCCGCCGTCTGCGGTACCGTACAAAGATGCCGAGTCGAAACAAACCGACTCTGAACCGATACGCTCGGACAGCAAGCTGCGCCATTCCTCACTAAACACCTCGCCGGCAAACACCAGTTTGGGCTTAAATTGTGCCCAATCTATGCCATCGGCGGCGCCGGCATCGATCACGTCCTTTACAAATGGCGGATAACCTAGCAGCACGGTTTGCTCAAAATGCGGCGCCAATTCTCGCACCACCCGAAAAATTTCGGCTTTGTTATTGCCCGGCGTTGCCACCAGCAACGGATAGCCTTTGCCCGCCAAATGCCAGCAGCAAGACGTGGTAAACAATCCGCCCACCCAATTGCCCAGCGCAAAACACACCACCGCCAGCGTAGTCCGTTGATCGGCCTGAAAACTGTCCTTGAACACTTGCTCGAAGCGCACAGCCACATCCAGCTCATACGCCGCCGAACGCGGCCAAAACGTCGGCACACCGGTGGAGCCTGACGACACCGCCACTCGATCAGCGCCACTCAAACTGCCACCGAAACAGCGCGCCGGCAAGGGATAGGCTTGCATATAGTTAACTTTGTTAATTAAGGGCAGATTTTGAAAATCAGGGTAAGTTTTAATCTGCGCGGCATCGATGTGGTTTGCTTGCAAAAACTGCCGATAAGCGGGAACCTCGGTCTCACAACGCTGGAATAAAGCCAGCATCTTTTGCTGAGGATCAAACGCTTGATGTTCTGCAAGTAAGGCATCCAATGGCTTGGACAGAAAATGCTGAAATGCTGCCGCGGAAGATGTTGTGGGTAAATAGCTCATCGCAAACCACCTGAAAAATGCTGGAAAAACGCTAAAGGTATATTCTTGGCCTGAATGTTTGGTAAAAAGTTAATTCGGCACGGTTCCTTGATCATACCCATGCAAGCATTGAGACTAGACAAATCCTTATCCTACCGCAACGATATTCCGATACCGGAATTAGCTGCCGGTGAAGCTTTGATTGAACTGCGCCTAGCCGGCATCTGTGCTACCGATCTGGAACTGGTGAAAGGCTATGCCGGCTTTTCCGGCATCCTCGGCCACGAATTTGTCGGTACGGTAGTTGCAATTGCCGATCACAAACACCGAGACTGGCTGAATCGGCGCGTGGTGGGCGCCATCAACATCGGCTGCAACGTCTGCGAGGTGTGCCGAAGCGACGGCCCTGAGCATTGCCTGAATCGCAAAGTGTTGGGCATACGCGGTAAAGACGGGGTATTTGCAGATTATTTCAGCCTGCCGGTTGTCAACCTATACGCCGTTCCTGACGCGGTGCCGGATCAAGCCGCCGTGTTTACCGAACCCTTGGCGGCGGCATTACGCGTCGTCAAACAAATTGCCGCAATCCCCGTCACCGGCGTCGCCGTCGTCGGCCCCGGCAGATTGGGTTTATTGATCGCCAAAGTGTTGAATCTGGCCGGCTACCGGGTCACAGTGCTGGGCCGATCAACAAATTCCTTGGCATTGCCCAGGCAATGGCAGCTGGCGACAGGCTTGACGACCGAGACTCCGGACAACTATTTCGACTGCGTTGTCGACGCCAGCGGTCAAGCTGCCGGCTTTGCCCAGGCCTTGCGCATCGTCAAGCCACGCGGCACATTGGTGCTAAAAAGCACCTTCGCTGCCAACGCGGCGCTGGATCTAAGCAAAGTGGTGGTTTACGAAATCAACATCATCGGTTCCCGTTGCGGTCCGTTTGCAGACGCCCTAACCCTGTTGGCCGAGGGCAAACTGCCCGTGGCAACCATGATAGACGACCAATACCCGCTTAGCGACGGACTTGCTGCATTCACGCACGCCGCCCAAGCCGGCGTCAGAAAAATTCTGTTACAGCCGGCACTGCATGCAGATTATTAGCCCGGCCCTCAAATATCGCCGCTCCCGCGAAGGCGGAAACCCAGCGGCTATATTGCCCCCGCCCATACGTGAATCTAGCCCGGATATTTCACCATTCGGCGCCAGAAAGACCACGCTGAACCGCTGGAATATGTCAGAAGAGACTCAAGCCGGTAAGCAACGCCATAACTCAAAGCGGGCATGCACTTAGAAGGCGTTACGATGCCAAAAGCATATTATCCAAAGTCTTTTTCGCCAACGCGGCCTGCTCGGCAGGCACAGAGACCTGATTAACCACATGCCCGGCCGCCAGATTTTCCAGCACCCAACACAGATGTTGCGGGTCGGTACGGAACATGGTCGAACACATGCTTAAAGTGGGCGCCATGAAATGCACGCTTTTGCCTTGGGCTTTGCATTCCTGATTCAGGCGGTTGACCAGATTCAGTTCGGTCGCCACCAACCAACGGGTATTGGCTTCGGCTTCGCGGACGATTTTTAAAATCATCTCGGTTGAACCGATGAAATCGGATTTTTCACAGACTTCGAAGCAGGCTTCAGGATGGGAAATCACGATGGTTTCCGGGTGCTTTGCCTTGAACGCGTCAATCTGCTCCGGTTGAAACGCTTGATGCACGGAACAATAGCCTTTCCAAAGAATAATCTTGGCGTCGCGGATTTGCTGCTCGGTCAAACCGCCTTGCGGTTTATTGAAATCCCAGGTCACCATTTGCTCCAACGGGATGCCCATCCGGTAGCCGGTGTTGCGTCCTAAATGCTGATCTGGAAAGAACAATACTTTTTCGCGCTTCGCAAAACTCCAATTCAGAATTTTCTGTGCGTTTGAAGAGGTACAAACGATGCCGTCGTGCTGACCGCAAAACGCTTTCAAATCAGCGGCCGAGTTGATGTAAGTGACTGGCGTCACCGTGTTTTCCACGTCGATGATTTTTGCCAGTTCATCCCAACATTGCTGAACTTTGACTTTATTGGCCATGTCGGCCATCGAGCATCCGGCAGCCAAATCCGGCAAGATCGCGATTTGCTCCGGCCGCGACAAAATATCCGCGACTTCCGCCATGAAATGCACCCCGCAAAACACGATGTATTCGGCCTCAGATTGCGCGGCTTCCCGGGATAATTTCAAAGAGTCGCCGAAAATATCCGCGTGTTTAAACACCTCATCGCGCTGGTAATGATGTCCAAGCACGATACAGCGTTTGCCGAGTTTGGCTTTGGCGGCAACGATGCGGGCATCGCATTCGGCATCATCAAGCAAGGCGTAATCATGTATGGGTAAGGCAGCAGTCATTTTTTAACCTGAAAATAAAGCAAAGAAGTGTAAAGCCTTGGGCCGGTTTTTAACAGTCGGTTCCATCGCCAGCCGAATTACAGGGCATATTGCAGCAAGGTGATGCCGACCCAGCCAAAGCCCAGCGTGGTTACCACAAAACTCAAAGCCGAATAAATCCGCCAGATCGGCTTGGACCAAAAGTCGGGATCGAATGCCGCGACCACAAACACGCCGGGATTGGTCAGGCCGCCGATCACCACCAACCAACAAGCCGTCACCGGCAACGGCACTTTCGCGCCGTAAAAACCTAGGCAAAACAGTGCCATCAATGCAAAATCCACGTGGGCTCTGATCAGGGTCTTGTAGTCCTTCAAAAATTCGCCGTCTATGCCTTTTATCGGAAACCATTTTGCAAAAGTCATCAGCCACGCGGATAGCAAAATGGCGAAGATCATCAACACTGCGCCGATCAATAATATTTCCATGATTTTTTAGTCTGTCGTTGTAAAAATTACGCTGAGGTCGACGCCAATTTAGCCGGACTCAAGCCGGAAAAGTTGGCGCGAAGCTCAATATAAAGCGTGCTGAAGCAAACTCATAGCGCCGGCGCCGCTTTGGTTTTGCACATACTGTAAAACCACCGGCACAAACTGGCTGACCATGGACGGATTCATGCCCAAAGATTGAAACGATCCGGCCAAATTCGCCAGACTGCCGAGTTGCCCGCCCATTAATCCGCCCGCAGCGCCCAGCAAAGATTGCGAACCGGCAGCGGAAACCTGTTGAGGCACCGAGGACAAATAGCGGTCCATTCCCGGCACGGCATTGCTCAATTGCGAGAAGTCACCGGGATTCATGCGTTGCTGCGCCACGGAAAAAATTGAACCCACACCGCCCAGCGCTTGCTGCGGACTGATTCCCAACTGGCCGACCAATATGTCGATCAATCCCAATTGGCTAGTCTGCCCCATTGCCCCGGCGACGGCACCCACAGCACCAGAACCATAGCCGGCTTGAGATCCGCCCAGAGCAAAAGTCTGATCTGAAACCTGCTGTTGAACGGGTGCACAAGCGCTGGTGACCGCGATAACGCTAACTGCTGTAAAACCTTGCAAAACCTTCATTCTGTCGAACTCCTGAAAAACGCCGAAACACCGGATCAAGCCACATGATGGCCGCCAAAACCGGCACTGTAAATCGAAACCGGCCTAGGATACAACCAGAGCCTTTTTATAAAGCGCTTGCGCCGCATGGTGAACAACAGCGGATTCCCGTCTTACAACTTTAGTGTTATCTGCCGATGACCGAGAAACTCCCCGCAAACATTGTGGGTAAAAATCGGCAATTCGAATGAATTCAGTATAATCCCGGCTTTAGCCACAAGAACAATAAAGGTAAAAATATGCTGAATATTCAAAAAACGCTCGAAGACTACTATCTTCGCTTGCAAGCCCATCCCCAATACCTGCATGTAATGACCTTGCCGCTGATGCAACGTTGGGGTGTATTTATCGGTTTGTTTTTGCTCTCCCAGCTTTTGGTATTCGGCAGTCTGTACCTTATTTTTGACAAAGTGGTGGTGATCGGCTTTCTGGCCAGCGTGCTGGCGGGATTGGCGACCGGCATCGGCGCCTTACCTGCCCTGTTCTTTAAAAACATTTCCGACCGATTATTCAATGGTTTGCTGGGTGCCGCGGCTGGCGTGATGTTGGCAGCCACCGCCTTTTCTTTGTTGGTACCCGGCCTGGACTACGGCGAGCAAATCTGGCCCGGCAAAGGTTTATGGATCGTGTCGGCCGGCATGCTGATCGGTGCGCTGTTCCTGCATTTTGCCGACAGCCGTTTGCCGCATCTGCATTTTGATTCGGTCAGCGATCATTCCTTGGATTCGCTGCAAAAAATCTCTTTATTCATCATCGCCATCACCATCCATAACTTCCCGGAAGGCATGTCGGTCGGCGTCAGCTTTGGCTCCGGCGATATGAAAAATGGCTTGGTATTGTCTATTGCGATTGCCTTGCAAAACTTGCCGGAAGGTCTGGCGGTAGCGCTGCCCTTGGTGGGCTTGGGCTACAACAAATGGAAAGCCGTCGCCATCGCCACGTTGACAGGCTTGGTGGAACCGGTGGGTGGCCTGCTAGGCATTACCATGGTCACGGTGTTTTCATCGGTACTGCCGATTGCTATGGGGTTTGCGGCCGGTGCGATGTTGTTTGTCATCAGCGAAGAAATCATCCCGGAGACGCACTCCAAAGGCCGCTCGCGCATCGCTACATTTTCATTAATGGCCGGTTTCATCATCATGATGATCTTGGACAAAATACTGACATAAACACCGACTAAACCAAGCACGCCACCCAAAAGGCAAAAGCCTTTTGGGCTTTTTATCTTCCGATCAAACGCCTCAGTACCGAATGGAATACCTAGCAGCATTCATCACCCAAATAAGCGCATTAAACCTTACGGAATTACTGGCGACCGGCGGCACCAGCTTTGCGCTGATCGCGGCAGCTGAAATCGGCGATAAAAGCCAATTGGTATGCATGACCTTAGCGTCCAAGCACAGACCGGCTCCAGTGCTGTGGGGGGCTATCGCCGCGTTCGCGCTGCTCAACACCTTGGCGGTGGTTTTCGGCGCGGCGATTGCGAAATGGTTACCGGAATATCTGGTCGCGGCCACCGTCGCCCTGCTCTTTGCCGCATTCGGTCTGCATGCCTTACTCAACCACGACGAAGACGATGACGACGAAGAAATCGCCGAGAAAAGCGGCCACGGCATTTTTTTTACGACCTTTTTATTGATTACCGTCGCCGAATTTGGCGATAAAACCCAACTGGCCGTTGTAGCGTTCAGCAGCACCGCGCAACCGATTGCGGTTTGGCTGGGCTCGACGCTGGCACTGGCCTTTACTTCAGGACTCGGCGTGCTGGCCGGGCGTACCGTATTGCAAAAAATCCCCTTGTCCTTGCTGCATAAAGCCAGCGGCGTGTTTTTCCTGATTTTATCGGCAATAGCGGCTTATAAAGCCTACGAAAGCTTGCTGGCGGCGGGTTTACTGCCGCAACTTTAGCCAAACACCAGATGTGAAGCGATTCATGGCATTTCCCAATTACCGCTGGCTAGACTTTCCGGCGATACTCGGCTTGGCCGGGCTTTATTGCCTATTGGCTAAAATTGTACTCACCTATTTCTCGGAAACCGGCAATGTCACCTTGGTGTGGTTTTCCGGCGGATTGGGATTGGCCGCTTTATTGCTGAAAGGCCTTCGCTATTGGCCAGGCATATTTCTGGGTGCTTTTGCCGCCGGCTTGATGGTAGACGACTCGTTCCCACTGTCTTTTGCCATTGCAACCGGCAACACACTGGAATCGGCGACAGCCGCCTACCTGCTAAAAAACCAACAGCGTTTTTCTTTAGACTTGACCGAGCCAGGCCACTTTATCTGGCTAACCCTGACCGGCGCCGCTTGCTCGTTGATCAGTGCAGGTATTGGCCCTTTGGCTTTACATCAGGCCGGTTTCATACCACTAGCGGCTATCCCGCAATCGATTTTACATTGGTGGATGGCGGATGCTTTCGGCATTGTCACGGCCACGCCGATATTATTGGTTTGGCGGAATTGGCCAAACCAATGGCTTGCTGAAAAACGTGGCCTGGAAGCATTGCTGCTGATCATTCTGACCTTGTTCGCCGGCCAAGTAGTATTTCTCGAAGCTTTCCAGCCTGTCTTTGGAAAAATCGCCCGCGGTTACTGGATGTTTCTGTTTGCCATTTGGGCCGCCCTCCGTTTCAATCGTCATGGCGTGACACTGATTGCCGGCTTGATTACCATCCAAGCGCTATTCGGAGCAGCACATCATCTGGGCTTCTTTGGCGACGATTTTGAGAAAAGCGAGTTGCTGAACCTATGGTTTTATATATTGGTACTGTCCTGGACCGGCACGACTTTGGCACTAACCCTACACAAACAGCAACTGATTACCACAGGACTGGCAGATAGCGAACGGCGTTTGAAGGCAATAATCGACTACTCCCCAGTGCCCCAGGCCATTTACGACGCCAAAGGCAATTTCACATTGCTAAATCCGGCTTTCAACAAAGCTTTCGGTTACACGCTGGACGATATTAAATCGCTAGACGAATGGTGGCCCAAAGCCTATCCGGACCCTGTCTACCGCCGGACCATTATGGAAAACTGGCAGGAGTTGACTGATAAATCCCGTCGCATACAAAGTTTCGAAACCATCCAAGCGGAAATTCATTGCAAACACGGCGAGCGGCGCACTGTGCTCGCAGGCTCGGTATCCTTAGGCGAATCGTATGTCGGAGATAACCTGGCCATTTTGTTCGATATTACCGAGCAACTAAAATCCGAAAAAGCGCTGACCGAATCCAATTTATTGTTGCAGACCATCCTGGAAACCTTGCCGATCCGAGTGTTCTGGAAAGACCTGGATTCTCGCTATTTGGGGTGCAACGCACTATTTGCCGGCGACGCCGGACAACATAGCTCAAAGGATTTAATCGGGAAGGACGACAATCAACTGAATTGGCGAGATCAAGCCGCAAATTACCAAGCGGATGATCGCCAGGTAATCATATCGGGTAAGGGCAAACTGGCTTATGAAGAGCCGCAAACCACCCCTGACGGCAATACCATTTGGCTGCGCACATCGAAAATACCCTTACGCAACTCCGATCATGAAATTATCGGGGTTTTGGGCAGCTACGAAGACATTAGCGAGAATAAAGCCCGAGAAGACGCATTAGCCCAATCAGTTTCCTTGCTAAGGGCTACCTTGGAAGCCACGGCTGACGGTATTCTGGTCGTCAGCCTCCAACGCCAAATCGTTACTTACAACCAGCGTTTTTTTGAACTTTGGCAGTTGCCCAACACTGCGGTTGGAGAAGATAAAGACGATACAACACTTTTGCATTTAGCCATCAAGCAGTTAAAAAATCCGGGCGAGTTTTTCGACAAAGTCCAGGAGCTCTACAATCACCCGGATCAAGAAAGTTACGACCTGATCGAATTCAGCGATGGCCGGATTTTTGAACGCTATTCCAAGCCGCAAAGTATCGCCGATATTATTGTCGGCCGCGTATGGAGTTTTCGCGATGTCAGCAATCAACATCGCGCGGAGCAAGCATTACAACAGAAAGAATATTATCAGCGCGCATTGCTGGATAACATACCGCATGCGATTTGGCTGAAAGATACTGAAAGTAGATTACTGGCAGTCAACCAGGAATTCGCCAACGTATTTGCCGCTGAAAATCCGGAAGCCTTGGTCGGCAAAAACGATTTCGACATCGCTCCCCCGGAATTGGCCGAAAGTTATCTCGCCGATGACCGGCGCGTGTTGGCCTTAAGGGATAAGTTGATAGTCGAAGAAGAAATTGTCGATCGCGGCGTACGTAAATGGTTCGAGACCTATAAAGCGCCGGTAATGGATGAGCAAGGCCAGTTGCTGGGTACAGTGGGTTTTGCCCGCGATATCAGCGAGTTGCGCAAAATCGAGGAAAACCTGAGATTGGCGGCTCTGGTTTACCACAACAGCAGCGAAGCGATGATAGTGGTGGACAGCGATAACACCATCCTCAGCGTCAACCCTGCTTTTACCACAATGACCGGCTATACGGCGGAAGACGTTGTCGGCAAAAAACCGCATATCCTCAGTTCGGGCGAACACGATGCGGCGTTTTACCGAGAGCTATGGGCGGCCCTGGACACCACCGGCGCTTGGCGCGGAGAAATAAAAAACCGGTCTAAAGATGGCCGCCTGTTCGTCGAAGAACTGGCTATCAACACCATTTACAATGCGGAAGGCAAGCCGCAACGCCGTGTCGCACTGTTTTCCGACATCACTCAGCGTAAACAATCCGAGGAACAAATCTGGCGGCAAGCCAACTTCGACCCGCTCACCGGCCTGCCTAATCGGCGCATGTTCCGCGACCGGCTGGAACTGGAAATCAAAAAAGCCCACCGCATGGGACAGTTGTTTGCCTTGTTGTTTATTGACCTGGACCGCTTCAAGGAAATCAACGATACGCTGGGCCACGACATGGGCGACAACTTACTCAAGGAAACGGCACGGCGCTTACAGACCTGCGTCCGCGAGTCCGATACCGTGGCGCGCTTGGGGGGCGATGAATTTACGGTTATTTTGAGCGAGCTGGACTGCATTGAAGTGTCTGAACCCATCGCTAAAAACCTGCTACAAAAACTCAGCGCACCGTTTAGCTTGGACGGCGAACTGGCATATGTCTCCGCGAGTATCGGCATCACGTTCTATCCAAACGACAGTACCGATTTAAGCCAATTACAAAAAAATGCCGATCAGGCCATGTACGCCGCTAAAAACCAGGGCCGTAACAACTACCGCTTCTTTACCAAAGCCTTACAGGATGCACTGGAAGCCCGAGCCGCGATACTTGGCGACTTACGTATCGCGCTGGCCAACGCGCAATTTTTGCTGTGTTATCAACCTATCGTCGACTTGCTGAACGGCGAAGTCCACAAAGCGGAAGCCTTATTACGTTGGCATCACCCAAAGCGTGGCTTGATTAGCCCGGCAGAATTCATACCGCTGGCGGAAGAAACCGGTTTAATCAGAGAAATCGGCGATTGGGTGTTCGAAACCGCGGCACGACAAGTGCAAACTTGGCGAACCACTATCAATCCCGACTTTCAAATCAGCGTCAACAAATCGCCGGTGCAATTTCAAAGCGCCGAGCATGCCCCTGAAGACTGGTTCAATTATTTGCATCGACTGGGATTGTCGGGCCAAAGTATTGTGGTAGAAATTACTGAAGGCTTGCTGCTGGACGCCAATCTTTCTGTACATAATCATTTGATGGCTTTCCGCGACGCCGGCATGCAAGTAGCGATAGACGACTTCGGCACCGGCTATTCCGCATTGTCCTATCTGAAAAAATTCGACATCGATTATTTGAAGATAGACCAGTCGTTCGTCCGCAATTTATCGCAGGATTCGAACGACTTCGTGCTCTGCGAAGCCATCATCGTGATGGCGCATAAATTGGGCTTAAAAGTTATCGCGGAAGGTGTGGAAACCGAGCAGCAACGTGATTTGCTGGCCGCTATCGGCTGCGATTACGGGCAGGGTTATCTGTTTGCCAAGCCGCTGCCGGCGGCATTGTTTGCACAACAATTCGGTAAGTCAGCATAGCGGACTCTCGCCCGCTCCCCGCCGCCGATGCAGTTATCTTTGTTACCGCACTCGCTCCCGCACAGGCGACAGCGCAGTAGCCGCAATGGCTGTTAATCGAGACGCGGGCTTATACGGAAATGCCGGCCACCGATTGTTGTAGCCGGGTTGATAATTTAGCGGTATCGCTGGGATATTACAGACCGTGGCGTGCTAAACAGGACTAATCACCACGCCATCCGGCTGCAAACTCAAGGTCAAGTCACCGCGCAATAGGCCCTGCAACTCCCGGCCAGCCATGTTGTAACGCCAGCCGTGCAACAACAAGCAATCCTCATCGCCGGACAATAATTGTTCCAGATCCTTGCGGGTAGCCAAAATAATGGGATTCAGCGAGTTTTCCTCAGCACGGATCCTAACCACCGCGCTGAGCACATCCACTATCGCTTCATGCTGCTGAGTTTTCTTGCCGGCTTGATCTTTTTCAGCCAGGGGTTTGGGTGCACGTTGTTTGGCGCTATCGATCAATTCGCAAATCGTTTTGCCGTAGCGATTAACAGTGCGGTCATTGATGTTGCGGATTTTGGCTAAATCGGCCAAGGTCACGGGTTGTAATTTGCCCAGTTCCAGCAGCAAATCGTCCTGCAACAGCCAACTGCGGGGTTTGTTTTCTTGCTGAGCGGTACGTTCGCGCCATTCCGTGAGACTTTGCATGATGGACAATTGCTTGCCGGTCAGCTTGTTTTTGCCGCGAATCTTCAACCAGGCATTTTCCGGCGACAGTTGGTACAACTCCGGATCGTTCAACAAGGCAAAATCGCTCTCCAACCAGTTTGCGCGCCCCAGTTTATCCAGCTGATCGCACATGATTTTGTAAATCTTGCAGAGGTAAATCACATCGTCGGCGGCATACTGGATTTGATCCTGACTCAAGGGCCGTTCCGACCAATCGGTACGGGTATGCGCTTTGCTGAGATTGACGTTCAGGAAGCTGGATACCAGCATCGCGTAGCCGGGATTTTCCTGAAAACCCAGCAGCGGCGCGGCAATCTGCGTATCAAAAATCGGGCCGGGAATTTTGCCGGTAATCTGGTAAAAAATTTCCAGATCTTGCCGGCAGGAATGCAACACTTTGACAATATTGGGATTGTAAATCGCCTCTAACAACGGGGTTAAATCGGCTATCGCCAAGGGATCAACACAAGCCACCCAGCCCGGTGCGGCTATTTGCAGCAAACAAAACTTGGGGTAATAGGTTTTTTCGCGGAGAAATTCGGTGTCCAGAGCTATCCATGGCTCCTGGCTAATCAGTTGGCAAAGGCTATCGAGTTGATCCGGGCGGTTGATATATTGAATAGTCATAGTCGCTATGGCAATTAACAGGGCTTGCCGAAAAACGGCGTGACTGCGCATTTTACCGCGTCGGGCCGCTATTGACTTAAATATTCCGGAATTGCCCGACTCGACGCAGAGCAGGAATTTTTCCTTTTTATTTCCAGCAATGGAACCCCCGGCCCAGCTTGTTTACCATGCCGCTTTTGTTTTGTATTACTCAGGTAAAGTTATGAAAAAAGTTGCGCTCGGCGTGCTGCCATTGTTCAGCATGTTGCCCTTAGCCGAAGCCATAGCCGCGGAAGTCGCGACTAATCTGGAGGAAGTGGAAGTCGTGGCGGTAACGCCTTTACAATTCGGAGGCGTCGATATCAATAAAGTTCCGGCGAATGTGCAAACCGTGTCAGCCGAGAAATTGCAAGAAGCCCAAGCCCTGTCTTTGGCTGACTACATGAACCGCTACCTCGGCAGCGTCAATATCAACGATGCGCAAAACAACCCCTTGCAACCGGATGTGCAATACCGCGGTTTCAGTGCTTCACCGCTCATGGGTTTACCGCAAGGCTTGGCAACGTATGTCAACGGTATTCGTTTCAATGAGCCGTTCGGCGACATGATCAATTGGGATTTAATCCCCAGCGGCGCCATCGACAATATGAGTTTACAGCCGGCATCGAACCCTGCCTTTGGTTTGAATGCCTTGGGCGGATCGATCAACATCAACACCAAGACCGGTTTCTCGGCACCCGGCCACAGTTTCGAAGCCCAAGGCGGCTCTTGGGACCGCCATTCCGAAGAAGTCACCAGCGGCTGGAACGACGGCACCTGGGGTTATTTTCTGGATTTCAAATATTTCAACGAGAAAGGTTGGCGCGCCCATTCGCCCAGCGAAGCCAAGCAAGGCTTCGGCACATTGAGCTGGCGCGGCGTTAAATCCAGCCTGGATTTAAGCATAGGTGGTACCGATAATACCTTGCGCGGCAACGGCGCCCTGCCTCAGGAAATGCTGGCGTTCGGCCGCGACCAAGTATTCACCCATCCCGACATCACCCGCAACCGGATGATGCTGGTGTCGCTGGATGGCGATACCTGGCTGAACGACCACAATCAGTTATCGGGTACGATGTATTATCGGCGCAATAAAATCGGCACCTATAACGGCGACGGCAGCGAATTTGGCGCCTGCCTGGACGAAGGCGGCGGTGAAAATGCCTTTTTGTGCCAGGAAACCGACGGCGAACTGGCCGACGAAGGACTCTTCGATTTGGTGGGCAACAATATCGCCAACGATCCTTCTGCTGTGGGCGGCACTATCAACACCTCCAGTACGCTGCAACAATCATTCGGTTTTGCCTTGCAAAACGCTTTCGACCACAAGATATTCGGCCTCAACAACCGTTTGGTCGGCGGTGCCAGTTTCGACCATGGTAACGCCCGTTATCATGCCGACACTCAACTCGGCTCGTTAACCGCCGACCGCGGCGTGGCTGGTGCCGGCGTACTACTCCAGGACGCCCATGTGCGCTTGACCACTGAAACCGACCACTACGGCCTGTTTCTGACCGATACCTTTTCTCTGACCGACAAACTGGATCTGACGGTATCCGGCCGCTACAACCAGTCGCATATCAAGTTGCGCGACCATGTCGGCAACGACCTGAACGGCTCGCATTCCTTTGATCGCTTCAATCCGGCGGCGGGTTTGACCTACGCCTTCATGCCCGAATTAACCTTTTTCGGCAACTACAGCGAATCGTCGCGGGTGCCGACGCCGATGGAGCTGAGCTGCGCCAACCCGGACGATCCATGCCGCTTGCCCAACGCCTTCGTTTCCGATCCGCCGTTGAAGCAGGTGGTGGCCAATACTTTCGAAACCGGCGTGCGCGGTCGGTTGAAAAACTTGTTGCCTGGCTACATGGATTGGAATTTGGCTTTATTCCGCACTATCAACAATAACGACATCATTTTCAAAAGTACCGGCGGCGTCGGCAGCAATGTCGGTTATTTCGACAATGTCGGCTCTACTTTACGCCAAGGTGTGGAAGCGGGGTTGTCGGGCAATTTTTACGAGCGCTGGCGCTGGTCGACGCATTACACTTATATCGACGCCAGCTTCGAAACGCCATTTCTGGGTAGCAGCCCCAACAACCCGATGGCGGACGGTAGCGGCAATATTCCGGTACAAGCCGGCGATAAAATCCCTGGCATCCCCGCCCATCAATTTAAGTTCAGCACCGATTTCGACATCGTTTCGGCCTGGACTTTGGGAATGGATATGAATTACAACAGCTCGCAATATCTGCGCGGCGACGAAGCCAATTTGACTGCCAAGCTGCCGGGATTCGTCGTGTTTAACTTACGTAGCGAATACCGCTTCAACAAAAACGTCGCGCTGTTCGGAAAAGTAAGCAACTTGTTCGACCGTCAATATGCCAATTTCGGCACGTGGGGCAATACCGGCGATGTACTTGACGGCGTGGGATTGCCTGGCGACCAACAAAGCCGCTTTGTTGGTGTGGGCGCGCCGCGTGCCGCTTGGATAGGCATTCGCCTGACGATGTAGGCCAAGCTTGGCCGTAGGAAAACGGCTGGTGAATTAGCCGTTTTCCTCGTCTAGCTGATTGTTGTTACGGGTTTGTCTGAATTTATTATTCGGCTTAATCCGTTTGATATTGAGGCGATGCGGTCCTATAGTCGCTTCGGTCAATAACTGAAAAATATCCGCCGGCATGCCGTCCGGTAACTCAACCAGCGTGTGGGTATCGCGAATGTCGATCCGACCGATGCGCTTCTTATCTACACCGGACTCTTCGACCAATACCGCTTGAATATCATCGCGGCTAACTTGGTGCTGGCTGCCGACGGCCAGACGATAACGCACCATTTTGCCGTTTGCATGCTGACCGCGACTGTGAGGCTGCGGTAGAGGGACCAACAATTTGGGTTGTTGGATATGTGCGGGATACAAGTTTGGTTGACTCAGATAAACCAAGGCCGCGGCGCAAGTCAATAGATCTATATCCAATTCGGCCGCGGTACGCTGAATCAACTCTCGTTGCTGGGTCAGGTCTTCTTCGGTGACTATGCGCTGCAAGCGCCTTTTAAACTTATCTTCCTTACGACTTTCGACAGAGAAAGCGTTCATAGTGCCTTACAGTCTATCCAGATCGATTTCCACAAAAGCCTCGTCGCGTAAGCGCCGCAACCATAATTCGGTTTCTTCCTCGATTTTACGCTTGCGGATTTCCTCGCGGATCTTGTCTTTTTTGAATTGCTCGCTGTTGTCCTGATTTTCGCGACCCAACACCTGGATCATGTGCCAACCGAATTGGGTTTGCACCGGTTGACTAATCTCGTTAATCGCCAACTTGTTCATCGCTTCCTCGAAAGGCGGCACTAATGCGCCCGGACCCACCCAATCCAGCGAACCGCCGTTAATCGCCGACCCTTTGTCGTCGGAATGCGCGCGCGCCAAGTTGGCAAAATCGTCGCCATCGTTAATCCGTTCTCTAAGCGCCACCAAACGCTTCTGCGCTTCGGCGTCGTCCACCAATTCATTAGTCTTGATCAGAATGTGCCTGACCTTGGTTTTGGTAACGATATGCTGCCCGGCACCCTCAGTTTCCAACATTTTGATGATATGAAATCCACTGGGGCTGCGAATCGGTTCAGAAACATCGCCCTGGTTCATCGTCGTGACAACTTCGGTGAACAGGGACGGAATTTGACCGATGCTGCGCCAACCCAGATCGCCGCCTTTCAGGGCATTATCGTCGTCGGAGACACTCACCGCGACTTGTTTGAAATCCTTGCCGCCGCGTAAATCGGCGATCACCTGATCAGCCTTGTCCTTGGCTTTTTGAATCGCAGTGGCCGAAGCCGCCTCCGACACCGCGATTAGAATATGCCCCAAATGATACTGGGAGTTGCTCTGGCCGGCTTTGCTCTGGGTTTCCATGTAATGCAACACTTCGGCATCGGTGACCTTGACCCGCGAACCTATTTCCCGACCGCGCAGCTGGTTGATGATAATTTCGTTGCGCAGATTATCCTCGAAAGCTTTGTATTCCATGCCTTGCTTGGCCAACTCGTTACGAAAACTTTCAACCGACAAGCCGTTGCGGCTGGCTATATCAGCGACAGAAGCGCTAAGCATCTCATCGCTGACCTGTACGCCCGATTTAGCCGCCAGTTGCCGTTGTAACTTATCGACTACCATGCGTTCCAACACCTGTTTCCGCAGGACATATTCGGGAGGCATCGTTACATTGTTACTACGCAATTTACTGACGATGGCCCCAACTTCGTTATTCAGTTCGCGTTCCAGAATCACATCCTCTTCCACCACCGCCACTATTCGGTCCAACACCTGGGCTTGGCCCGGAGCGATGTAAGCGCTTAGCAGCAAACAGAAAATCACTACCCATTTTTTTATCATGCGTTGCTTACTCAAAATAGCTGGCTTTGCGATAGCCTTTCAGGTTGGTTTGCAGGAACGTATCGACATTGTCGCCGAAGCTGGACAGACCTTTCAGTTCCAACTGTACGAAAAACGCGGTTTCCGGCTTGGTGCTCGGATCGATAAAGGTAACAGTACCGGTGTTTGCACCATTGATAAAGCGCCTACCGAGGATGCGGAAGCGCCAACAACAGTTTTCCTTTTCCACACCAATGAAACTTTCCGTGGTTTTGTCGAAATTCAAAGAATATTGCCAACGTCCGAAGCCGTACCATTCGCCGAATAACGGTAAGCGGAACGATACATCGGTTTGCGAGATGGTTTGTAAACTATCCAGAGGATTACGGCGATAGCGATACCCTAGATTAAGTATCTCGTTTGGCTGCCTGCGATACGTTAATGCAACTTGGCCTCTGGCAAAACCATTAGCCTCAGGATCCCATTGCGTTCCGGTCATATATGACAAGTTACGGCTGAATTGCCCACTGAGCTCTCCGATCAGGTTGGACGTACTGCTTGTTTGGGGGGCTGTAAACGGACGCACGGTTGGGTTATTTTTATCATACAAATCCACTGTTCGATCCTGGAAATAGAGGATCTGACCAATACTCAACTTCAATGGTTCTAAGCCAGTATTTGAATCGATGAACCTCGATGTCGCAGCTAAAGTAACCTGGTTCGCGTCCTGAACTCTATCGCCGCCGGCGAAGCGATTTTCCCTAAACAAGCTGTAAAAATTAGTATCGTACAAAGCGGTATCGAAAACGGGAATGTTGCTCTGATCTTTACGAGGGATGTACAAATAAAATAATCTAGGTTCCAAGGTATTCAGATATGGAGAACCGGACAAATTCAATTCTTTTTCGAATGTCATGCCGCTATCCAGCGAAAAAATTGGTAATGCACGGCTTATTGTAGATGGCAGTCCCGCCTGAGTCTGACTACTTAACTGGTATTGAGTGTACTGACCAGTAATTTTAGGTATGACAAATCCAGCACTACTTTCCAATGGCAAACTAATCGATGGTGCAATATTGAAGCGCTGACCGTTTACCAAATCGGTGTGGTAGAAATGAGTAAACTCGTTATTCATCGCCAGCGTAACCGGCAAACCTTCGAACGCACGCGCCACGTTGAAATTGACACGAGGCAGCATATCGTAGGGCATCGAGGCATCGGGAATGGTTTTATCCACCGATTGATAATGGTATGCCCCCACCGACAAACCTACACCGGTGCCGGCAACAGACCCGCCGTAACTCAGTAACGCGGTACTGGGCAAATAACTGGTATTTTGGAAGCCCAAAGCATTGTTCAAGTCGTTGAAATAGGTTTTGTCGGACACATAATTCAAATCCAGCAAGGAATTTAAACCAGGTAACAAGCTGGTTTGGTCTTTCCAGCTTGCAGAGTAACGGGCCTTGTTGACCAATTGATCGTTGGGCATATATTCCGCAGAAAACGTGCCTCTGGACATATCGGTCAGGTAGCGGAATTTATTACGTAATTGCTCGCCACGCTTGGTCATGTAACGCGGCGTGACGATATCGTCGAAGTTGGGGGCAATATTCCAATAAAACGGCACGGAAAAGTCGAAACCGTTCCGCTGTGTGTTACCCCAGGTGGGCGCCAACAGGCCCGACAGACGCCGATTGTCGGTAGGAAAAGAAATATACGGCGTGTAAAGCACTGGTACGCCTTTAAATTCCAACCAGGCGTTTTTCGCCGAACCTTGCCCACTGTCCCGGTTAATTTTCATCCGCGACGCATGCACGATCCAGTCCTGATTGCCGGGCGCACAACTGGTAAAAGCGGCGTCGTTATAACGCGACAAACCTTTGCTCTCGCGATAAACCACCTCGGCATTACCGCGAAACGGCGCCTCCGCGACGATAAATTGCGCCTTCCGCAAGCGCGCTTCGTCTTTACCCAGGCTCAAGGAGGCGGTCTCGCTGGAAAACGCCATTTGGTCTTCACTGTATAACACGCTACCTTGTGCATCTAGCGTCTCGGCAACCGTATCGTAGCTGGCCTTGTCGGCGATCAAATGCTGATCGGCGCGCACCATATCGACATTCCCGGCAAAATTAAGCACTTCGCCGTCGAACACTTCCGAAAAATCGGCATTGATATCGGTGGTTGCCGCATCGCGAACCTCGGCGGAGGTGGCTCTGATTTTACGTTTTTTAGCGCCCCACACTTCGCAGCTTTGCCAAGGATCTTTATCAAACTCCGCCCGTAAGGTTTGAAAATTACGCTCCTGTTTGCGATCAAAGGTAGGCGTAAACCAAGACGAACCGGACTCTTCACTGCCGCCGCCCTCAGCCACGACATGGGCCTCGCCTTTCGGATCGGCACCCACCAGATTACAGTTCCAACCGCTCTTATCATCACCGGTTTTACAAGTCCAACCGGGCACTTTACCGGTGTTGGCATTGGCTGTCTCGGTTTTGGGCTCGACTTTTTCCAGCACCGGTTTTTGATTTTCAGTGACTTTAACCCGCAACTTTTGTGGCTCTGCAACGGCTTTTTCCACCACCTTTTCGACCACCTTAACCTTTTCCGGCTCCGGCTTGACCGCTTGCTGAACGGGCGCTGGCACGACGGGAACAGGCGGCTGCGCGACCGTTTCCGGCTGGGCAGGCTTGGTTTGGGCGGGTGGGGTAGGTTTAATCACTTGCGGCTGAGCAGTTGGCTCGTTGCCAGCAGGTGTTTGATTTAGACAAGTCCATTCGCCATTTTTGGTTTGCTCACAATTCCACGCCGCATTATTGGCAGCAGAGGCGACGCCCGTAAAAAACAATAATGCTGAAGAAATTGTATAAAACCGATAATTCATGTCTTGGCGAATGCAGCTAAATTGACTTAGCGGAATGGAAATCGAATAAAATGCTTCCCATCATTTTACCTTAGGTTGACCCGCAATTAATAAAAATGTACGTTTCCAGCTCAGACCGCCGCTTGGCGGAGCTTGTCGATTGGCTCAATAACGACGTCGCACTTGATATACAGCAAATTACCCCGGCTTCCAGCGACGCCAGTTTCAGGCGATATTTCCGAGTTGAGCACCGCGACGGCTGCCACATTGCCATGGACGCGCCGCCGGACAAAGAAAATACCGAACCGTTCGTACGCGTCGCCGGATTGCTGAAACCAAGCGATATCCATATCCCGAATATCTATCAACAGAATAGCCGACAAGGATTTCTGTTGCTGGAAGACTTAGGTTCTACGAGTTTTCTCGACCGCTTACAAATCGGCAACGCCGAGCTGCTGTATAGCCAGGCCATGGACAGCTTGTTCAAACTACAAACCGGCGTAAACCCGCTTGACTGCGGCTTGCCGGCTTACGACAGCGCCCTGCTCCTCCGCGAGCTAGCTATTTTTTACGAATGGTTTTTGGAAAAACTACTCGGCATTGCCATTCCACATAAGCTCGCGACAACTATCAACACTATTTTGATCGATTCGGCGCTTGAACAGCCGCAAGTCTGCGTGCACCGAGACTTCCACTCGCGCAACCTGATGGTGCTGGAACACAACTCTCCTGGGGTTATCGATTTTCAAGATGCGGTGATAGGCCCTATCAGTTACGATCTGGTATCGCTGCTGCGCGACTGTTACATCGCCTGGCCCGAACAGCAAGTCATCAGTTGGGCCCAGCAATATCATCAACGCCTGTTGGCAATCGGACTGCTGAACGCCGATTTTAATCGATTCAAACGCTGGTTCGACCTGATGGGCATGCAGCGCCACCTGAAAGCAGTGGGCATTTTCGCCAGACTTCATCTTCGCGACGGCAAATCCCATTATTTGGCCGACATCCCGCGCACCCTGGCTTACATCTCCCGTGTTTGCGACCTCTATCCCGAGTTCGCAGACATGCAGCAGTTTCTGCAAGAACAGGTGCTGCCGCGTGTCGGAGCATCCGCATGAAGGCAATGATTTTGGCGGCCGGACGCGGCGAAAGAATGCGACCATTGACCGACCACACCCCTAAACCTTTACTGAAAGCAGCCGGCAAAGCGCTAATCGAATTCACCATAGAAAATCTAGCGGCCGCCGGCTTTGGCGACATAGTCATCAACATCGCCCATCTAGGCGAGCAGATTAAAGACTATTGCGGAAATGGTAAGCGCTGGAATGTATCGATTGTGTATTCTGATGAAGGCGAAACCGCACTGGAAACCGCCGGCGGCATTGCCAAGGCCCTGCCTTTGCTGGGCGACGAGCCGTTCCTGGTGCTTAACGCCGATATTATTTGCGATTATCCCTTGGCCAATTTGCGGACCAAAGCCATCGATCTCGCTCATCTGGTGATGATCAATAATCCGCCGCATCATCCGGAAGGCGATTTTTCACTGAACGCCGACGGCGTATTGTCGGAAAAAGGTTTGAACAAACTGACCTTCAGCGGTATCGGCGTTTATCACCCCAAGCTGTTTGCCAACATCCCCGTCGCGCCGTTAAAACTAAGACCGGTGTTAAACCGCGCCATGCAGCAACAGCGGATTAGCGGCGAGAAGTTTTCCGGCCTGTGGATGGACATAGGCACACCGGAACGCTTGGCTGAACTGAGTGAACAACATGCTCGCCACGGCGACAGACATACCGAGGATGCCGCGTATTAGAACGGCTTGACGACGGCCAACAGGACTATGGCGACTAAGAACAATACCGGAATTTCGTTGATCCAGCGGAAATACACATGCGAATGCCGGTTGCGATCATACTTAAAATCCAGCAACCATTTGCCGCAAAACAAATGATAAACCACTAGCAAGCCCAATAGCCCCAACTTAAGATGCAGCCAACCGCTGGCGGAATAAAGCATCCAGGCGTAATCGCCCAACATCCAAACGCCGAATATAAAGGTGCAAATCATGCCCGGCGTCATGATGCCGTAATACAGTTTGCGCTCCATCACTTTGAAACGTTCGTTGCTGATACTGTCGTCGCTCATTGCATGATAAACAAATAATCTGGGCAAATAAAACAAGCCGGCAAACCAAGTCACCATAAAAATTAAATGTAAGGCTTTTAACCAGAGCATGAGGTTCCCGAGGCTGACTAACGTAAAATTTCGGTGGTCACCGGCGCGGGCATGCCCGGTAACACGGTGGGAGGCGCGACAATCAGCACCCGATTACTGTTTTGCTGCGTCTGTCGTTCCAAGGCTGCCGCCTGGCGCTGTTCCGCTTCAACTTGCTGCTGTTGCGCAATTGCGCTTTGCTTTAGGGCATTTGTCGATTCGGTTTGATTTTTCAGCATCGCATCGCGTCTTTCGGCTTCCAGCTTGGAGGCTTTGGCTGCTTCCTGTTCGTTTTGCAGGGCTTCCAGCTTCGCTTTGGCCGCCGCTTCTTGGGCTTCATTGGCTTGAATATCCAACTGCACGGTTTTATCGCTGGCTTGACAAGGCTTGGCCTGATAAACGGTTTTACTGTCCTTGCCGATACATTTGAATACTTCCGCGCGTGCCGAGTGAACACTCAGAACCATCAACAGCAAAATTAACACCCTCATAGCACACCTCGCCAAAACGCCATTTGCTCGGGCCATAGTTTAGGGTAAAAATTCAGTCTGTTTTTAATAGTTAGGAAAAATCCTCGCGCAAAATCGGGCTATGCACTTTTCCAGGAGGTCAAACCGTTTAGGTCCCCACATCTTGCTCAGTCATTTCCGCCAACGCGTCGCGATGTTCGCGGCGAATCAGCATTAAGTTTCTGGCATACACAAAAGTACCCGGCAATTGGCCCAGGATAATCACCGGATCAACGCGATGAATACCATAAGCCAAGACAATGACACCGCCCGACAAACTGAAATACCAGAAACTCACAGGAATCATGCTCTTCTGGTGCCGCTCACTGTGTATCCATTGCACGATAAAGCGCATCATGAACAAGGTCTGCCCTACCAATCCGATGGTGAGCCAAATGATGTCATTCGAGTCCATGATCGATAAATGGTGCTGCCATTTATCGATCAAATGCGTAAAAAAATAAACGATACCATTTTCCATGTTAATTACTCCTGAGATACGGCGGGGCAAACGGATTGAATCCAGCGATTAACCACGCTGAATCTCGCTAACAATCGGCAGACTATGGCGTTTTTTCAACCAAACCACGCCCAGCAAATCGACAATGCCGACCAAGGCCCGATCCAAGGTTCCGTATTTTGACGTGCCGAAATTTCTCGGCCTATGATTCACTTTCACCGAAATGACATGCCCGCCAGCCATTCTGATTAACGCCGGCAAGAACCGATGGATATGATCGAAATACGGCAAAGCCAAAAACTTATCACGCAGAAATAACTTCAAGCCGCAACCGGTATCCGGCGTGGCGTCATGCAAAATTGACTGGCGAACGGCATTGGCGAATTTGGAGGAGAACTTGCGCCAACCCGTGTCGTTACGTTTATGCCGAAAGCCGGCCACCATCCACAATTGGCTATCGTTTTGTTCGTGCCAGGCCGCGACCAGATTAGGTATATCGGCCGGATCGTTCTGACCGTCGCCGTCCAAGGTGGCAATCCACGGATAGCGCGCCGCCGAGACGCCCGTATGCACCGCGCGGCTTTGCCCGCAACTGCGTTGATGTGTCAGTACTCGCAGCGTCGGATATTGCTGCATCGCACCTTGCAGTTTAACGCCGGTGTCATCGGTACTGCCGTCGTCCACAAAAATCATTTCATAGGTTTCCCCATCGCCCAGCGCGCGATGGATTTCCTCGATCAGCAATTCGACATTGTCCGTTTCATTGTGAACGGGGACCACTACAGAAATCTTCATATCTTGGTAAAAGTTAAAAAAGTTGTGAATTGTATCAAACGCTTATGCACAGATAAGAATTTTGTACAGGTTTGAGTTATAGCGGCTTGACCTCAGCAGCCTGCCCCGCGTACCGAAATACCAGCCAATATTCCCGATGGGGCTGTAAGTATACGGCGTCGCTAGGCTTGTTTTTTTCCAGGGAAATCAGGTACCCGTCCGCGTGTTGCGCCGCCCAATCGGCAAGCCGTTCCGCAGGTAAAACCGGCAGTGGCTGGGTTAATCGCCCCAAGAAATTGAATTGACCTTGGTAATTGCCGACATAGACATAAGGGATTTGCTGTTCGTTGTAGTTTTTCACCTGCATTGCCGCGGGCGCCAGGTCGTATGCCGGACCGGCATAGCGGAAGAAAAATATAAATCCAACAAAAATTGCCGCCACCAAAGCCGTTGATATTGCCGCAACCGGCAACTTGCGTTTAATCCAAACCAGCAGCGCCAACATAATGGCAATAGCCAAGACACTCAAACCCCATGCTGGCTGCACAGTCTGGACCCAGTTCAGTTTCGACAAGCCCGGCACCTTGGGCAGATAAACTAAAAACATCCCGATTGCGCCGAACAGTAGCGGCAGCAAGCACTCGCCCGCTAATTTCGGCTTGTGGGCATGCAGTACCACCCTGGCTACCAACAACGCAAACGCCGGTAACATCGGAATCAGATAATGAATCTGCTTACTGGGCAACAACGAGAACACTACAAAGGTTGATAGCAGCCAAACCAGACAGAAACGTAGACCGCAATCACTAAAAAATCGGCTACCGCGCAAACTGCTCCAGAAACGTGGCCAAAACAACCACGGAAACAAAAACATCGGCAAAAACGGCAGATACCAGAACACTGAGCGGGTATGGATTTTAGTGCTTACTGCGCGATCAGCGGTCTGATGCCAAAGTATCGCGTTGGCGTATTCCTCGCCACCGGCCATGGCGGCCGGAATCGCCCAGGCTAGCGCTATCGCAGCTCCGATCAAGGCGGCTATCAATAAGCCAGCAAACCAGCGTGAATAGACAACAGGACGCTGTGCCCAGACAACTACAAAAGCCGCGGTTGGAATTAAATGCAAAAAAACCACCGGTCCTTTGCTTAGAATTCCCAAACCCAACGCTGCCGCAACCAATATCCAACCCTTGCGCTCCTCACCTTGTACAACTTCCAGAACACCGAGCATGCCTAACAACACCCAGCTGGTCAGCAGAACATCGAACATGATCGATGTGGCAAACAAAGTCCATAACAAGGTTGCAATCAATATCCACGGCGCCAACAATGCGGCTACCGCTTGCTCCGGCCAAAGCTTTTCCGCTAATTTTCGCGTCAGCAACAGATTTGCTAAAGCTGCCAGAGGTCCTACCAAACTCGGCCACCATGCGTTAACGCCAAACACGCCCCAACCAGCTTGAATCAACCAGAATAGTAAGGGCGGCTTATGACTATAGGTCTGGCCGTTTAGATACGGCACCAAAAAATCGCCGCGCAGCCACATTTCCCAGGCCACGCTGAGATAGCGCGTTTCGTCGATGGGTATGGGCGAACGAAAATAGACGCTTGTGGTCAACAGCAGCCAAAGCGGCAGAATGCCCCAGCGGTAAATCAGTTTATCGGGTATGGTCATTTTTCGAGAAAATATCGATTCCGAGCACTGGACATCCAAGTGACCAGAATCACGCCAGCGTTATGACAATAAGTTAAGCCAATTTCATGCCAACACTATTACAGTCGGCAAAGCCCGACACATCTAAAGTCGACATAAAAAGGTGACAGGGCCGGTTGAAACAAACCGCTAACCAGGTTGAATTGCCCCACTTATCATAAGGAATCAGGCGACGACTAAGCGCCATGACAAACTTTCGCCAGCCCGTAATGGTGTAATAGTGCCATCCACATTGGCGTAGGCTTCCGGCACGATCCAGGCTTGTTTTTCTAAAGTAACGCTCGCGGAGTTGCGCGGCAACCCATAAAAATCGGCGCCATAAAAACTGGCGAAGCCTTCCAGCTTATCCAAGGCGCCAGCCTGCTCAAAGGCTTCGGCATACAATTCCAACGCCGCATGCGCGCTGTAACAACCGGCGCAACCGCAGCTATTTTCTTTCAACCCGGTCAAATGCGGCGCGCTGTCGGTACCGAGGAAAAATTTGGCATTACCGCTGGTAGCCGCTTTTATCAGGGCTTGGCGATGGTGTTCGCGCTTCAGGATAGGTAAACAGTAGAAATGCGGGCGAATACCGCCGGCCAAAATAGCATTGCGGTTGTAGAGCAGATGCTGCGGGGTAATAGTCGCGGCGACATTCGCGCCTGATGCTTGGACAAACTCTACCGCTTCCTGGGTCGTCAGGTGTTCGACAACAATGCGTAGCGCTGGGAATTGCCGGGTAAGCTTGCTTAATTTACTATCGATAAAGATTTTTTCCCGGTCGAAAATGTCGTATTCAGCATCGGTGACTTCGCCGTGGATTAACAGCGGCACGCCGTATTTCTCCATCGCCGCGAATAAAGGATAAGCCGCTTCGATGTCGGCGACGCCGGCATCGGAATTGGTGGTCGCACCGGCTGGATACAATTTAAAGGCGAACACATACTCGGCATCGGCCACTTTTTTGATTTCCTCCACCGACGTACTTGCCGTGAGATACAGGGTCATCAAGGGCAGAAATGTCGATCCTGGCGGTAAAGCTGCCAAAATTTCCTGCCTGTAAAGCAAAGCCTGAGCGACCGTTGTGACTGGAGGTTTCAGATTCGGCATGATAATAGCGCGACCGAACTGCCTAGCCGTATGACCTATCACGGTTTTTAAAATACTGCCGGTCCTGACGTGCAAATGCCAATCGTCGGGTTGGCGGATGGTCAATTTATCCATAATCTCCGGGCGTTTTCATTTAAAATAGCCAGTTATTCTAACATTAAGGGCCTTGAAAAATTAAAACCCCGCCCTTAGTAAGCCGATTTAAACACTTTCAACTGGAGAAGCAGATGCCTATTTACGAATACCAATGCAATGCTTGCGGACATGAACACGAAGCCCTGCAAAAACTGGGTGCCGAGCCCTTAATCGTTTGCCCGGCCTGCAATGAAGCGGAATTAAAAAAGAAAATTTCCGCAGCGGGATTTCGTTTGAAAGGCGGCGGCTGGTACGAAACCGATTTTAAAAGCGGCAACAAGAAAAACGTCGCCGGCGAAAGCAAAGCCCCCGAAAAAGCCAGCAGTTGCAGCGGCTGCCCCAACCATAACCATTAGGAATCTCATGGTAACTGCCAGTTTTCCGAAACGACTGGCACTTCCTAATTTTTACCTATCCCCGTATTTTGATTAACCCGAGAACAACTATGCGTAGCCACAAGTGTGGAGAATTGAACACCCAACATTTAGGTCAAACCGTTGCCCTGTGCGGCTGGGTCCATCGTCGCCGCGACCACGGCGGCGTTATTTTTATCGACTTGAGAGACCGCGCCGGCCTGGTGCAAGTGGTGTTCGATCCCGATATGGCCGAAAGCTTTGCGATTGCCGAACACGTGCGCAGTGAATATGTACTGCGTATCGAAGGCATCGTCCGCGACCGCCCTGAAGGCACGCATAACCCGAACATGTCCACCGGCCAAATCGAAATACTGGGCAAACATATCGAAGTATTGAACGAGGCGGAAACCCCGCCGTTCCCGTTGGAGAGCGATATCGAAGTCAACGAAGAGACCCGCCTGCGTTTCCGTTACATCGATCTGCGCCGCACCGCGATGCAGCAAAAAATGAAAGTGCGCCGCGACGTCACCCGCAACCTACGTCAATATCTGGACGATCACGAGTTTTTCGAAATCGAAACCCCTTACTTGACCAAGGCAACCCCGGAAGGTGCGCGCGATTACATCGTCCCAAGCAGGACCCACCAAAACTCATTCTTCGCCTTGCCGCAATCGCCTCAACTTTACAAACAATTGCTGATGATTGCCGGCATGGACCGTTACTACCAGGTAGTACGTTGCTTCCGCGACGAAGATTTGCGCGCTGATCGCCAGCCGGAATTTACCCAGCTGGATATCGAAACTTCGTTCATGAACGAACAAGACATCATGGCGATCATGGAAGAAATGATTCGCCGTCTGTTCAAGGAAATTATCGATGTCGATTTGGGCGAACAATTCCCGGTGATCAGTTACTCGGAAGCGATGCGCCGCTACGGTTCTGACCGTCCGGACCTGCGTATCCCGCTGGAGCTTGTAGACATTGCCGAGGAAATGAAAGACGTCGATTTCAAAGTCTTCTCCGGCCCCGCCAACGATCCAAACGGTCGCGTAGTCGCCATGCGCCTGCCAGAAGGTGGCGACTTGAGCCGTAGCGTGATCGACGAACTCACCAAGTTCGTCGGCATTTACGGTGCTAAAGGCTTGGCTTATATCAAAGTCAATGACTTGGCAGCCGGCGTCGAAGGCTTGCAATCGCCTATCGTCAAATTCGCTCCGGCTGAGGTCTGGGCCAAGGTAATGGAAAAAGTCGGTGCGCACAATGGCGACTTGATTTTCTTCGGTGCCGACAAAACCGGCATCGTCAACGAAGCGATGGGCGCCTTGCGGGTTAAATTGGGCTTGGACCGCAACCTGTTGACCGGACCTTGGAAACCCTTGTGGGTCGTGGATTTCCCAATGTTTGCCTGGGACGAAAAAGCCCAACGCTTTACAGCTATCCATCACCCGTTCACCGCGCCGAGCTGCTCGGTGGAAGATTTGGTCGCTAATCCTGGTACGGCATTGTCGCGCGCTTACGAT
Source organism: Methylomonas sp. 11b (assembly GCF_000515215.1). Lineage (NCBI taxonomy): Bacteria > Pseudomonadati > Pseudomonadota > Gammaproteobacteria > Methylococcales > Methylococcaceae > Methylomonas > Methylomonas sp. 11b. Next base: position 4,608,275 of record NZ_KI911557.1, on the reverse strand, counting down.
TTGGTGCTGAACGGCACCGAAGTCGGCGGCGGCTCGATCCGGATCAACCGCACCGCGATGCAGCAAACCGTATTCGACATTCTGGGTATTGGCCACGAAGAAGCCCGCGAAAAATTTGGCTTCCTTTTGGATGCCTTGAAATACGGTGCACCGCCCCACGGCGGTATCGCCTTTGGTTTGGACCGCTTGGTCATGTTGATGACCGGAGCCAGCTCGATCCGCGATGTGATCGCGTTCCCGAAAACCCAAACTGCCGCTTGCCCGTTATTCAATGCGCCGGCATTGGTCAGCGAAGAACAATTGAAAGAATTGGGCATCAGGTTGCGTAACCCTGCCGGCAAAACCGAAAAGCAGGATTAAAGTAAATCTGAGGGCGGGCTAACTTGTCCGCCCTTTGTTCTTGTTAAGCTTGCCACCTGCGATACCTTACCAAGCAGTGAACCAAGGTCTTGATATACGTCAAAAAAGCCCACCAAATACTCGTTGACTTTTTTTGCCAAATTGATAAGTTAATCACGTTATTTTTATTAAATAACAGATCCCGGTTGCGGATCTTCGCATGGCATAAGGATTACCGCCCAACACTCCGAACGAGGAGGGGGATGCTATGAATAAAATAACTCCACATCTACTTCGCGATTTGAACGCCACTCTTCCTGAGGGTGCAGAGTGCTATCTGTGCGGCACAGTCAGAAGAGCGCTACACAATTACCGCAAGGGTCGCGAACCCGTGGCCTACCTAGACAAAGATCACGCTCTAGCGGTGCTGGCGCATCGCCTTGGCCGCGGCCTTAGGCGTTTTTTCGTAGACGACATACAAACAGCGCTAGATGCCGCAGACCACCCAGACCAGCAAAAAAGTTCGCTCAGCTGGCCCTACTAGGCAAATCGATTAATCGTTTTTAGGGAAACCTACCGACTACATCCCCCTTCGGCGAAGGGGGAGTTTTTTCGGACTTTTCATTATTGAGCCTCAAACGCGGACAGGAAAAGTCAGCACATCACTAATGGACTCACTGCCCAGAGCAATCATCAGCAGCCGATCCAAGCCAATCGCCACGCCGCTGCAATCCGGCAAACCGCATTTCAAGGCCTGCAAAAATGCCGCATCCTTAGCGACCGCCGGCAAACCATGACTTAGCCTATAGGCAATTTCCTTATCAAAACGCGCTTCCTGTTCAAGCGGATCGGCGAGTTCATAAAAACCATTGCCCAGCTCCACACCATTGATAAACACTTCAAAACGCTCACTGATCCGCGAATCATCGACATTCAAGCGCGCCAGCGAAGACTGTATCGCCGGATAGCCATGCAGCAAATAAATCGTATCGTTATCCATCATCTGCTGGACGCGATGGCTAAAAATGAAATCCAGCCACAAGGCATGATCGTTACCGCACAGCTCGCTAGCCTCCGGAAGCGCATTCGCAGCCGCATAAGCCTGATAATCGCTGATGCAAAATACCAATGGATCCAAGCCGGTGGAATCCAAAAATAGTTGTTGATAGCTGATTTGCTGGGTTGGCAATTCGGCCCGAAAAGGCTGCAACAGCTGCTGCAACAATTCGGCGACTTCCAGCATCAATTGCCGCAAATCGTAGCCGACCCGGTACCACTCCAAAATCGTGAATTCCGGATTGTGATAACGCCCGGCTTCGCCATTCCTAAACGCCTTGCAGATCTGATAAATACTGCCGCTGCCGGCGGCCAACAGGCGCTTCATCGCGAACTCCGGCGACGTTTGTAGAAACAGAGTTGGCCGGTTGGGGGGGGAATTAAACTGACTGCTGAAAAAATCCAGCTGCGGATCGGTACCGGTGGCCGGGCACAATAGCGGCGTTTCGACTTCCAGCACATCCCGCACCTCGAAAAAACGCCGTATCGCCGCCAGCATTTGCGCGCGAATGCGCAAATGCTCCAGTGGGCAGCTGGGCTGCCAGCTTACCGTCACTCTTTAACGCGGGACACGTACTCGCCGGTACGGGTATCGACTTTAATGACTTCGCCGATTTGCACAAACAAGGGCACCCGCACCACGGCACCGGATTCCAGCGTGGCCGGTTTACCACCGCCACCGGACGTATCGCCTTTCAAACCGGGGTCGGTTTCGGTGATAGTCAATTCCACAAAGTTGGGTGGTGTGACAGACAATGGCGAGTCGTTCCATAGCGTCATCGTGCAAACATCTTGTTCTTTCAGCCATTTAATAGCATCGGACACCGCGTTTTTATCGGCTTGGTACTGTTCGAAGGTATCGGGGACCATGAAGTGCCAGAACTCGCCATCGCTATACAAATATTGCATTTCCTTATCAACGACATCCGCACCTTCCACGGTATCGCCGGATTTAAAGGTACGCTCAATGACCCGGCCGGTTTTCAGATTTCTGATCCTGACCCGATTGAACGCCTGCCCCTTACCCGGCTTAACAAACTCGTTTTCGATAATCGAACAAGGGTCGTTGTCCAGCATGATTTTCAAACCGCCCTTGAACTCGTTGGTGCTAAAAGTCGCCATTTTTTCCTCGTGAAACAAATAATAGTCGGACGATTATAATGGATAAGATTTTTAATCGGAAACCGGAGCAGCATTGAACACCCAAACCGCCGGCTGGCAACAGGCGCTTGCCGATGCATTTACCAGCGTCGAAGCCCTTTGTGACTATCTGCATATTCCAACAGACAGCGTGGCATTGCTACCGGATTTCAAAGCCTTTCCGCTCCGGGTACCGCGCGGTTTTGCCGATTGCATGCGTCCCGGCGATCCGAATGACCCCTTGCTCAGACAAGTGCTGCCGACTCAGAACGAACTGATCGACTATCCGGGCTACAGCCATGACCCGGTGGGCGATCTCGGCGCGGTCGCCGAAGCCGGCATCATTCATAAGTATCATGGCCGAGTATTGTTGATTAGCACCGGCGCTTGCGCAGTGCACTGCCGGTATTGTTTTCGGCGCAATTTCCCTTATGCGGAGTTGCAGTTGTCGACGCAAAAAGTCCAACAAGCACTTAGCTACATCATCAGCCATCCGGAAATCAGCGAAGTGATCCTCAGCGGCGGCGACCCCTTGTTGCTAAATGACGAAAAACTAGGCCAACTGCTTGATCGGCTAGGGGAGATCGAACATGTCAAACGTATTCGTATTCATAGCCGGGTGCCCATCGTGTTGCCAATGCGCATCACCCGGCAACTGCTGAACTCCTTCTCCAGTCTGTCGCAACAAATTGTGATGGTATTTCACGCCAATCATGCGAATGAGCTGAGTCCTGCCGTTGGTGCGATTTGTGGTGATTTACGCCACCGCGGCGTTACCTTGTTAAACCAAAGCGTGCTATTGAAAGGAATTAACGACACCGGCACGACGCTCTGTACATTGAGTGAAAAACTGTTTGAATTGGGCATTCTGCCTTACTACCTGCATGTGCTGGACCACGCCAGCGGCACCGGCCATTTTGAAGTATCCGAAACCGCTGCCAAGGATCTACTAGAGCATATGCAAAGGCATCTCCCCGGCTATCTGGTGCCCAAACTCGTTAAAGAACAGGCGGGAGCAGCGTATAAAATCCCAATTTGCTGAGCACCGGACAGTTTTCCGGCGACATGGATTCACATTTACCGATACCCGGTCTAAGATTTTTCCCGTCCCTCCCGGCAAGATTCCCGACATCAGCAAAATATGACAGATCAACACGCAAACACTGACAATCAGATACGCCGGTTCGTGCTGGTCGCAGTGTGTTTACTGTTGATATGCGACATGACCGTTGTGCTCTATCAGAGCATAAACGGCACCAGGGAACTGACCGAAATACTGATAATTTTGCTGCCGGGACTAGCTGTCTTGCTGATTTTTAGCGAACTGTTGTCAAATCGGCAACATCTGCCATCCGGACTGGCGCCCATCGGCGACTTTTACGACCATCTCACCCAATCCGCCATCGTGGTCGATAATCGGGGCATTATTCGCAGTGCCAACAAAGCCGCGGCTTTGTCGGTGGGCAAGTCCCCGGCGGAATTAGCCGGACAAGCCGTACACACCTGGTTTCACCCGACCAACCATGCCGAATTAGAATGCCCCTTATGCCAACATATCAAGGCCGGCAAGGCCATGCCGGCCAGCGACTTTGCCTTTCCAAATCAAACATGGCAGCAAATCTCGCTTACCCGTCTGTCCATGCATAACAACAGCGAATTAATCCAGTTCCATATCGACATCACGCCTCGAAAGCAAATTGAAGAACAATTGGCCCTGGTCATAGACGGCGCCCAGTTGGGCTATTGGGATTGGAATTATCTAAGCGGCAAACATTCCGTGAATCAACGTTGGCTGGACATGTTGGGCCTCAGCCATGACGAACTGGATAACTATGTCAGCGATTGGGACAAACGCCTGCATCCGGATGACAGACAGCGCGTGAAAGAGGTGGTTGCCAAGCACATAGAGTCCGGCCGCCCCTATGTAGTGGAATTTCGCATGCGCCATAAACTCGGCCATTGGGTATGGATACAAGGCTCCGGCGCCGTTGTAGCGTACGACCCGGTCAGCGGCGGTCCAAGCCGGTTATGCGGCACGCACCAAGACATCAGCGTACGTAAGCAGTCGGAGCATAATCTGCAACGCGCCTATCAAATTATCAGCCAGAGCGCGGCAGTGGTATTGAAATGGAATAATTCCGAAGGATTACCGATAGAGTTCGCCACTGAGAACGCCCGCCAGCTGTTCGGCTACAGTGTCGAACAATTGATTACCGGCAATCTGTTTTATCTCAACCTGATCCATCCCGATGATGTTGGGGTTTTCCTTCGCGAAATCGCCACCTGCCGCAACGATCCGGACTGTTTCGAAATAGCGCATCAACCCTATCGCATCGTCGCCCAAAACGGCGGCATAAAATGGGTGCAAGACCGCAAGATGGTGGTGCGCAACGAGCAAGGCAAGATTATCGATTATCAGGGTCTGGTTACCGACATCACTCAACAGCGCCAGCAAACCAGCGTGATTAGGAATATCGTATCCAGTAATCTGCCGCAAAATGCGACATCGCTACTGGATAATCTGACGCTATTGACCGTGGAAACCCTAGGAGCCGACTTTGCATTAATCGCGGAAACAACGGGCAATGGACGCGCCCGCAGCCTATCGCTTTGCGCAAAAGGCAAAATTGTCCGTAATCGCGAATTCAGCCTAGATAACTCACCTTGCCGCGAGGTTGCCGCCGGATCTATTTGCTGCGTCGAACATAATGTAGCGGAACGATTCCCCGACGCAGACTGGCTGCGACACCAACAAATCCAAGGTTATCTGGGCATTCCATTGCACGACAAACAACAAAATAGTTTCGGATTTATCTCGGTATCCTACTGTCGCCCCATTCCCGATACTAACTTTGCCACAGACACCCTGAAATTATTCGCGTTGCAAATTACCGCCGAGTTGGAACGCAGCCGGGCCCTCAATGCGCTGCAAGACCAAAAACAACGCTTACTGGATGCGCAAAGCATTTCCCATATCGGCGATTGGCATTGGCATTTGCCGGACAATCACTTTAGCTGGTCGGACGAAATGTATCGGATCACCGCAACCAGTAAAGCTGTTTTTACCCCCAACTTCTCCAGCATTTTAAGCACGCTGGTTCACCCGGACGACCAAAGCTTTTTCAAAACGTCGATGCAAAACGCGATCAATAGCGGCAGTCTCGATTTCAGACATCGGATAGTGCTCGGTAACGACCAAATTCGTCATGTCCACCAACGCGGACAAGTTATTCGCGACGTTAATGACAAACCCACTGGCATTCAAGGCACCATGCAAGACATCACCGACCGCCTGCAAACCGAGCAACGGCTGTTGGAAGCCAAGCAGCAGGCGGAACAGGCAACACGGGTAAAATCCGAATTTCTCGCCAATATGAGCCACGAAATCCGCACCCCGATGAATGCGATTATCGGCTTAGTTGAATTATGTCTGAACAGCAGCATCTCCGCCAAACAGCGCGACTACCTGGAAAGAGTGGAAACCGCCTCGCGCTCGTTGATGACCATCATTGACGATATTCTGGACTTTTCCAAAATGGAAGCCGGAAAAATGCAACTGGAATCCGTACCTTTTCTATTAGAAGAAATGCTGGATAAGGTGTTTTCCACGATGTCCGAACTCTGCGCCAGCAAAGGCATAGCCTTGATTCGCCCACCTAAGAGTCAGACTTTTCTCCCGGTGATCGGCGACCCGCAACGGCTAAGGCAAATTTTTATCAATTTGATCGGGAACGCGATCAAATTTACTGAGCATGGCGAGGTAAGAGTCACGCTCACCGAGCTTAGACGCTCCGCGCAACAGACTTGTTTGCAGTTTAGTATCAGCGACACTGGCATCGGCATGAATGCAGAAAAACAGGCCAAACTATTCCAGGCGTTCAGCCAAGGCGATAGTAGTGTCACGCGTCATTACGGCGGCACGGGCTTGGGCCTGATCATTTCCAAACAATTGGTCGAACAAATGGGCGGAACGATAAGCGTCTCCAGCCAAGAAAACCTCGGCTCGACATTTACCTTCAGCGTCAAACTCGGCATCACCAGCCTTGCTTCGATACGCAACGCGCAATACCAACAAAAGCTCCCCCTCGATAGCGGGAAATTGCAGCATATCAGCGGCGCACGAGTATTGCTGGTTGAAGACAACGAAGTGAATCGAATTGTGGCGATTGAGCTGCTGGAACAAGCACATTTGCAAGTCGACGTGGCCGAAAACGGCGAAATCGCCTTGGGCAAACTGCAACAAACCACTTACGACTGCGTGTTAATGGATGTGCAAATGCCGGTGATGGACGGCTATCAAACCACCAAACATATACGAGCAATACCCGGCTGCCAAACCTTGCCGGTCATAGCTATGACCGCCAACGCGATGAGCAATGATCGCAACAGATGCTTTCAAGCCGATATGGACGATTTCATCAGCAAACCGATATTACCGGAAACACTTTACGCCACGCTGGCGAAATGGATTAAACCGCGAGCTGATGGAATGCCCCAGACCGATCCGAACAGCGAACAGATGGCAAGCAATCCGCTTCCTTATCTGTATGGCATAGACACCTCCGCCGGCTTACAACATACGGCCGGCAACCTGACCGTTTATCGAAAAGTTTTACTAAAATTTGCTGAAAATCATGCGGATACCATGAACGAAATCGACCAAGCCTTCACACACAACCAGTACGACAAGGCCTATCAATTAGTCCATACTTTGAAGGGTTTGGTGGGCTCGCTCGGCGCGCTACAATTGCAAAGCCACTTAGTGCGGCTGGAAGAATCGCTAATCGATTTCCGTGCCAATATTGCCGATGTCCCGCATATCGACAGTAATATTGTCGCCACAACACTGGAGATGACCAAGGTTATCAGTAGTATCAACAGTAATTTGGCCAACAGCGAGAGCCACGGCGACGGTGAACCGCGCTACTCCACGCTGGAAATTCGGCAACAGCTGGCCATATTGATTGATAAACTACAAACCTTCGATTCCGACTCGGACCAGCAACTTGAACGGATTATGCGCCATATCGACGATAAAGCTCTGCTGCAAATCTTATTGCCCATCAAAAAACAAATTGCCAATTACCAGTTTGTAGATGCTGCGCAAGCTCTCAACCACATACTGGAACATCGGATATAGGAAAATGGAAAGTAGAAACACGCATACCATCCTGGCCGTGGATGATAGCCCGGAAAACCTGGATCTTATCAAGAATATTCTCGAACCCCATTACACGGTAAAAGTAGCCGTGCATAGTGAACTGGCTTTACATATTGCCACCAGCCAACTTCCCGACCTGATCCTGCTGGACATCATGCTCGACGACATGGATGGTTATGAAATATGCCATCAGCTCAAGTCGTCTGATAAAACCCGCAATATTCCGATTATTTTTCTGACCGCCAAACATTCGGAAGAAGATGAGGTGCATGGCTTCCGAATCGGCGGTAGCGACTACATCACCAAACCGTTTTCGCCATCGATTGTTTTAGCAAGAGTACGCACTCAAATTCAGCTAAAAACCAAATCCGATTTGTTGGAAAAACTGGCTTCGCTGGACGGACTGACGGAGATACCCAACCGCAGAGCGTTTGACGCCGCGTTGGAACGCCAATGGAATCAATCCAAACGCACCGGCATGCCGCTCTCGTTACTAATTGCCGATATTGACAATTTCAAACAATTTAACGACTACTTTGGCCACCCTATGGGCGACGAGTGCCTGAAAAGGGTGGCGCGCGCCTTACAAACAATTACCCACAGACCCGAAGACTTGGTAGCCAGATTGGGCGGTGAAGAGTTCGCCATCCTGCTTCCCAACACCGACAGCATAGGCGCCCTGATGCGTGCCGAGCAGTACCGCGAAGCCATAGAGAATCTGAAAATACGGCACACACAGAGCAACCCCAACAATTTCGTGACTATATCCATCGGCGTTGCGACCTTGCAGGCCCACACGTTCGACGACGTTGCCAGTTTACTGAAAGCGGCGGACGACGCGTTGTATCAGGCCAAGCATCAAGGGCGGAATCGCATCTGTGCGAATAACTTGTCCAACGGCAGTTAGTTTAAATATCTGCGCGTCGTTACCGTTCCGGAAAGCGTCTATAATCCTCGCTAATTCACTCGATACCTTATTACCCCGGCTTTTTGTTTATGCATCTTTACCTCGACTTTAATGCTTCCTATCTTGCCGCGTTTGTAATGGGTTTATTCAGCAGCCTGCATTGCATAGGCATGTGCGGCTCCATTATCGGCACCCTAACTTACAGCCTGAAACCCGAACTTCGCAACGATAAACGCCGTCTGTTCGGCATCGTACTGAATTACAACATCGGCCGGGTTCTCAGCTACGCGATGGCCGGCGCCTTGGTTGGCGTCCTGGAGGCCTTCTTGACTTTACCTTTTGCTCAAGGTCAGGCGCACAGGTTTTTGCAACTGCTCTCGGCCGTGGTGATGGCAGGCGCCGGACTTTACCTCGGCGGCTGGTTTCCTTACTTTGCCTACATAGAAAAAATGGGCGCACGCTTCTGGAAGCTGATCGAACCATTCGGCCGCCGCTTGATTCCGGTACAAAATCGCACCCAAGCTTTGTTGTTTGGTATGGTGTGGGGCTGGCTACCGTGCGGCCTCATTTATACGGCATTGGCACTAGCAGTTACCACGGGGAGCATTACCCACAGCGCGCTCACGATGTTGGCATTTGGATTGGGCACTTTACCTGCCGTGATGGGTGTCGGTATAATGACCTCATTACTGGCGAGGCTTTCGAAAATCCGGCACTTTAAACACGCGGTTGCAGCCTTGTTTATTATCTTTGCGCTATTGGCGGCCTTCCCATGGCTCTATCCGATGCGCGTTGAACACATCATGACGTTTTGAGAGGTTTTACAGTGGATAACTTCGATCCTATTATTGGACAATCTCCCGCAATCGAAGCATTGATTCGCAGCGCTCGTATCGTTGCGGCGACCGACGTTACCGTGTTGATCAAAGGCGAAACCGGCACGGGAAAAGAAGTACTGGCAACGGCCATTCAAAAGGATAGCCCGCGCGCAAATAAACCCTTCATCGCCTTAAATTGCGCAGCACTCCCTGAAGGTCTGGTTGAATCAGAAATATTCGGCCATAAGAAAGGTGCTTTTACCGGCGCAGTATCCGACAAGCAAGGACTGTTTCAGGCAGCCGATGGCGGCACTTTGTTTCTGGACGAAATCAATTCTTTACCCTTGGGAATCCAGGCAAAACTTTTGCGCTTTCTGGAGTCGGGAGAATGCTTGCCCGTTGGCGGCACCAAGCCGTATATGGTGAATGTGCGCGTGATTGCGGCTTCCAATGCCGACCTCACCAAATTGATAGAAAACGGTCAGTTTCGTCAGGACTTGTATTTCCGCTTAAATGTAGTGCCTCTGGAATTGCCTGCATTGCATCAGCGCACCGAAGATATCGAAATACTGGCTAAACACTTTTTCACGCACTTTTCAGCCACACATTCCCTGGAACCGCCTACGTTCAGCAGACAAGCCATCAAAACGCTGCGCAGCTACAAATGGCCGGGCAATGTTCGTGAATTGCGCAACCTTTGCGAAAGACTAAGCATTCTGTTGGCGGGCAAAGTAATCGAGCCGGAAAATCTGCCCCACGAGTTCAACCGTAGCGCAATAACAGTCAGCTCAGACTTTACTTTGCCGGAGTTGGGGTTACAACTTGATGCACTGGAAGCAGATATGATTCTGCAAGCTTTGAACAGAACCAAGGGCAATCGCAGCAAATCGGCGCGCTTATTGGGTATTTCCAGAGACACCTTGCTTTACCGAATTCAAAAACACGGCTTGGCAACACACTAAGCTATTGGTTTACCGGGGCTGCGTTGGTTCAGCCCCTGCCCTCCTACTAAACAGCTAACGCCGTCTTATCCACTGCACGGTAACATTATCGCTTTTACCTTGGGCGCGTAACACCGCCATTTTTGCCATCTTCTGCAACTCCGGCTTTCCACTACCCTCTTGCGATAGCGCCAACAACTCCTGCTCCTTTACAAACTCCCAGAAACCGTCGCTACAGAGCAGAAAGGTTTCGCCGCATTTCATAGGTGGGAAACTGACAATATCAACCGCAGGCGCACTCAACACATTTATACTACGGGTCAGCTTATGCTGATCGGGATGAACCCCCATTTCCCATTCGCTTATTTTGCCCTCGTTAAACAGTTGTTGGGGCACAGAATGATCCTTTGTCCGCCATAGGACTTGTTCGGAATTGATACGATAAACTCGCGAGTCTCCGCAATGCGCCACTATCGCTCGCTCCTGGTCCATATACAGAATTGCGCAGGTGGTGTGGGCATCGCTTGCAAACGGATCGTCGGCAAATAGTTCACTCATATTCCTGACAGCTTCCGCGACCCAAGCAGCCATCACCGTCTCTGCCTTCACTGAGGCTATATGGGCATGATATTTTTCCGCTAGGGCAATCAAGCTACGGCAAAAAAATTGTGAAGCTTTTTCGCCGGAGTAATGTCCACCTAATCCGTCAGCGACGACAAATAGTGCGTAATCAGCGCACACCCGGTGCGCCATGCAATCCTGATTGACCTCGCGATTGCCTATCGAGGTTAATTGATAAAATTCGAGTTCTTTCTGCATGCAATCAACCGTGTAAACGCGACTCCCGCATGACGCGCTTCATATCCCTAACCGCGTAATCCAAGCCGGAAAACAAAGCTTGCGCAATCAAGGAATGACCAATATTTAGCTCGACAATCTGCTCGATCCGGCAAATAGCTTCCACATTGGCGATATTCAAGCCGTGACCGGCATTGACTTGCAATCCTGCTTGGTGCGCATAAGCCGCAGCCGTGCGGATTCGTTGCAACTCTTGCTCTCGCTCTAGTTTGCTTGCAGCGTCGGCATAACGGCCGGTATGTAATTCCACCACCGGCGCGCCAGCCTCAACAGCCGCGTCGATTTGCCGACAATCCGGATCGATAAACAAGGAGACTTCTATATTCGCATCCGCCAATTGTTGGCAGGCAGAACGCATCCTATCCCCGGCACCCGCCACATCCAGACCACCCTCGGTCGTTAACTCCTCTCGGCGCTCCGGTACCAAACAACAAGCTTGCGGTTCGACCTTAACCGCCAACGCCAACATAGCATCGGTCACGGCCATTTCCAGATTCAGCCGGGTATGCAACATATCCTTTAACAAATAAATATCTCTATCCTGAATATGCCGTCTGTCTTCGCGCAAATGCGCGGTAATGCCGTCGGCACCGGCTTGCTCGGCGATCAGCGCAGCCTGCACCGGCTCGGGATAACGGGTACCTCTAGCCTGGCGCAAGGTCGCAACATGGTCGATGTTGACGCCTAATAAGATGATTTGCTTTTCCATTGAATATAAGTCCGCAAGCGGATGAGTAAGATGGATGAAAGACGGTAAACCCGTCCTGAGTTTCGTCTTTTGCCTACAAATACTTAATGATTTTTGCCAGTACATCCCGGCTTTTCAGCTGTCTGCCTTGCAAATGCCCATCCAGCATTTTTCTAAAGAGTAGTTTGGCTTCAAGCAAAGCGCGACCTTCCAGCGGCGCCCTTGCGGCCAATATTGACAAGGTTTCACCACCGATCAAGCCTTCGTTATCCGCGACCATGCCGAAATCCGTTAAAAAATTATAGCGTTGCCCTGTCATTATTGGATTACCGTTAGCTTCGGAGTCCATCGCAACGGCATAGCCAGCCTCTTGCAATAAATCCAGTTCAAAATAACGCAGAGTCTGCTCGATACGCTCACCAAGCAATAAATCACTCAGGCAACGCTCGTAGCAACTGAATATCTCGGGTTGAGGATCGTATTTGTGCACAAATATCTGCACCAGCTCGTTCACATAAAATCCGCAATATAACGCCAAGCGCTCTAAAGGGTAGCTATCGACATATTCAACTTGAGAAAGAATTTTTAATTCGTTTTTATCGACAAAAGACAGCCGCAAGGCACTGAAAGGCAACAACAAGCCGGCTATTTTCGACTTTTCCTTACGCACACCCTTGGCGAGCATGGACATCACGCCAAAATCCCGGGTAAAAACATCTAACAATACGCTGGTTTCCCGGTATGGCCGATGCTGGAGCACAAACGCCGGCTGTAAATAAACGGCCGAACCATTCATTAATTACCAAAATCGCTGAAACCCAGACTCAGTAAGGCTCGCTCGTTATCCGACCAACCCTTTTTCACTTTGACCCACAGTTCCAGATAGACTTTTTGGCCGATCAATTTTTCGATATCAACCCGCGCCTCGCTACCGACTTTTTTCAGCATTTCGCCTTGCTTACCAATGACGATGCTTTTTTGGCTATCCCGCTCTACCAAAATTGCTGCGTATATTTTGCAAAGCTCCGGAAACTCCTCGTAACGTTCAATTTCCACGGTCAGCGCGTAAGGTAATTCGTCACCCAAACGCCGGGTCAGTTTTTCGCGAATAATTTCGGCGGCAAAAAAGCGCTCCGGCCTGTCGGTGATTTGATCTTCCGGATAAATCGGCTCGGCCTCGGGCAACAAGGCCATGATGTGCTGTTCCAGCAGCTCGAGATTGGTATTTTTCAGTGCCGAAACCGGCACAATGTGCTGAAACGGGTATTTTTGCTGAGCCTCGGCGAAGAATTTCAGCACCGCATCCTTATCCTTGATTTTATCCACTTTGTTGATAGCCAAAATAACCGGCAATCCAGCCCGCTCGAGTTTCTGGAAAATTTTCTCGTCGTACTCGTGCCAATACAAGCCGTCCAACAGCCAAATTACCACATCAACCCCCAACAAGGTACTATCCGCAGTCTTATTCAGATAACGGTTCAATACCTTTTTTTCGTCGCTGTGCATGCCCGGTGTGTCCATAAAGATGGCCTGCCCGGCGGCTGTCGTCTTAATACCCAGAATTCGATGCCGGGTGGTTTGCGGTTTTCTTGAGGTGATACTGAGTTTCTGACCCAGCAAGTGATTCATCAAGGTCGATTTGCCGACATTGGGCCTACCGATTAAAGCAACATATCCGCAGTTCATTTATCCCTGGATTGTAAAAAATTTAACATATTTTCGGCAGCAGCCTGCTCGGCCTTCTTTCTGGAAATACCGACGCCATTGCGCGTTTCCGGTGTCAATGCGATAGTGCATTTCACTTCAAAGGTTTGCGCGTGATCCGCACCGGACATACTGACCAATTCGTAAATCGGCAAGGGTTTGCGGCTGGCTTGCATCAATTCCTGTAAACGGGTTTTCGGGTCTTTGGTCCAATCGTCCACTTTCAGCGCAGCCAGCTTGTCATCGAATAATCGCAATATCCAATTTTGACAGGCCTCAACCCCTTGATCTTTCAGTAAGGCCCCCATGATGGCTTCCAATGCATCCGACAGAATCGAGTCTCTACGAAAGCCGCCGCTTTTCAATTCGCCGGAACCGAGGATCAGATAATCACCGATATTGTGCTGTCGAGCCACTTCCGCCAGCGAATTTTGGTTGACCAAACTGGCTCGTAGCCGGCTTAAGGCACCCTCGCCCGCATCGGGGAACAGTTCGTATAATTTTTGGGCGATTACGAAGCCCAAAACAGAATCACCCAAATATTCGAGACGCTCGTTGTTTCTGGCACCCATGCTGCGATGAGTCAACGCCATCGTAAATAAGCTGGGATCGTTAAACGTCAAACCCAACTTACCGGCAAGAATTTCCGGTTTTTTAATCACCTGTTGCCAGCTTCGAATTCCTCATGGAATTCAACCAACACACTCAAATTACCCATGATGGGCTCTACGCGTTCGTAGTCGATGTCAACCCGCACATAGCCGGGTTGCGCGACAATTTTGATATTGTCATTGGTCACGTGCTCTACATAATTCATATCAAAGCGTTTTTCCAAGCTACTTTTTATATCACCCTTGGTTTTAGTCACTATATCGGTGGTATTTTCCACGGCTTTCAAGGCGTTTACCACCCGGCTGTGATTGATGTAAATCGGCGCAATTTTTAGAATCAATAGGGTAAAGAAACCGATTAGCGCCAAGATAAAGGCAATAGACAGAAAGGTTAAACCGCGTTGTTTTTTTAATGATGACGGCATAACACTACCCCCCGAGAAAAATTAGAAATAAACCAGCGGCTATCGAGAATCCACCGCAATAAGCATTGTCTTTTCGGATTGCCGCTCAGTAAACCGCTCAACGCAGCACTGTGCCTAGCCGGTCGAAAGCAATACCGTTATTTTGCCAGTCCCAATTCATCCAGATAAAAAAGGCTCTACCCACCAGATTGGCTTCAGGTACCGTGCCCCAATAACGACTGTCGTTGCTGTTATCGCGGTTGTCGCCCATGACGAAATACTGGCCCTGCGGGACCACGAACACATCCTCAACAGACGAGGCTCCGCGACTCACCAGGATGGAGTGTTCAATCCCCAGCAAATCCTCTTCCAGACGCTCGGCACCGGTCATATTGCTGCCCTGCCCAACGCCCTGATAGCGCCCCAGCGACACTTGCTTGGCAGGAACGCCGTTAACGTGAAGCTTTTTGTCAAAGTAAGCGATGCGGTCCCCCGGCAAACCAATCACCCGTTTGATGTAATCGACTTCCGGTTGTTTCGGAAACCTGAACACCACGATATCGCCCCGCTTCGGTTCGCCAACTTCGATAACCTTGGTGTTCAGAACCGGTAAGCGCACCCCGTAACTGAACTTATTCACTAAAATAAAATCACCTACCAGCAATGTCGGCATCATCGATCCCGACGGAATCCGGAACGGTTCGAACAGAAACGAGCGCAGCAACAATACGATCAATACCACCGGGAAAAACGAACGGGCATATTCGACCAATAGCGGCTCGTTCTCAGTAGGATAAGGCAGATTGGCCCGCTTTAGATATAAGCTATACCCACCCCAGACAACGCCGGTGACAAAACTGGCTACCACCAGAAAAAATGAAAAATCGTAATCCATAATTGATCGTTATTACTCTTTGTTGACCTGCAACACCGCCAGGAAGGCTTCCTGTGGAATCTCGATACTACCCACCTGCTTCATCCGTTTTTTACCGGCTTTCTGTTTTTCCAGCAGTTTTTTCTTACGGGTAATGTCGCCACCATAACATTTGGCTGTGACATTTTTGCGCATGGCTTTTACCGTAGAGCGTGCAATGACTTTTGCGCCGATAGCCGCCTGAATCGCCACTTCGTACATCTGCCGCGGAATCAGATCTTTCATCTTTTCGACCAAATCGCGGCCGCGATTCTGGCTCAAGTCGCGATGAACGATAATAGACAAGGCGTCGACTTTGTCACCGTTGATCAAGACGTCCAGCTTAACGAGCGGGGCAGGCTCGAAGCGCAAAAATTCGTAATCGAAAGACGCATAACCACGACTGACCGACTTCAAACGATCAAAGAAGTCCAGCACCACTTCGCTCATCGGTAACTCGTAGCTCAGCGACACCTGGCTACCGGCATACTGCATGTTTTTCTGAATGCCGCGTTTTTCGATACACAGATTGATCACGTTGCCCAAGTAGGCTTGCGGCACCAGAATATTCGCCAGAATGATAGGCTCGCGAATCTCGACGATGGTGCCAACGTCAGGCAGTTTAGCCGGGTTGTCGACCATCACTATTTCGCCGCCATGAGTTTCTACTTCGTAAACCACGGTAGGCGCGGTGGTAATTAGGTCGATGTTGTATTCGCGCTCCAGTCGCTCCTGGACGATTTCCATATGCAGCATGCCCAGGAAGCCGCAACGAAATCCAAAGCCCAAGGCTTGCGAAGTTTCCGGCTCGTAATTCAATGCCGAATCGTTCAAGCGCAATTTGTCCAATGCTTCGCGCATCGCACCAAAGTCGTCGGAACTGACCGGATACAAACCGGCGAACACTCGGGGCTGAACTTTCTCGAAGCCGGGCAAGGCTTCAGTTGCAGGATTATCTGTCGCGGTGATGGTATCCCCTACCGGTGCACCGAAAATATCCTTGATGCCAGCGACGATGAAGCCCACTTCACCGGTGTGTAACTGTTGCTTCTCCAACTGCTTTGGCGTGTAGACCCCCAGTTTCTCAACCAAAAACGACTTACCGGTGGTCATCACGGTGATCTTTTGTTTTTTACGCAGATTGCCGTTGACGATACGCACCAGCGAAACCACGCCCAGATAATTATCGAACCAGGAGTCGATGATCAAAGCCTGTAACGGCGCATTTTCGTCACCGGCAGGTGGTGGAATTTTTTGGATCAATTGGTCCAGCACCGCTTCGACGCCGATGCCGGTCTTGGCACTGATTTTCAAGGCTTCGTCGGCCGGAATGCCGATGACATTCTCGATCTCTTCCATCACCCGCTCCGGCTCGGCGGAGGGCAAATCGATCTTGTTCAGCACCGGCACCACTTCCAAACCTTGTTCGATGGCGGTATAGCAGTTGGCCACACTTTGCGCTTCCACACCTTGCGCGGCATCGACCACCAGTAAGGCGCCTTCACAGGCGGCCAAGGAACGCGAGACTTCGTAGGAAAAATCCACGTGTCCTGGTGTGTCAATAAAATTCAGTTGATAGGTGACGCCATCGCTGGCTTTGTAATCCAGGGTGACGCTTTGCGCCTTGATAGTGATGCCGCGTTCCCTCTCCAGATCCATGGAATCGAGTACTTGCGCCTCCATCTCCCGGTCGCTTAATCCGCCACAAATTTGAATGAATCGGTCTGCCAATGTCGATTTCCCGTGATCGATATGGGCAATGATGGAGAAATTTCTGATATTTTTTTGATCCACTTAGCTTCTAGTTAATTCGTTAGGTTTACAGAATAAATGCGGCGGCTGCCCTGCCCCCGCGAGGTACTGCTTTAGGCGGCCTTGGCCAATATTTGTCTAAACTGCGCGACGGTTTCCGCAGTCAGCGGCTGCCGCTGATTGTCCCAGACCACGCCGTCCAGTTCGTCGGCCAGAGTATCGATGGTTTCCATGAAGTCATCGAATACCGCCAACGGCGCATCAACCTCACGTGGCTGCATGAAAAACACGATGCCGGGGCAATAAAAGTCTTGCAGCCCGGTATCGGGAAAAGTACCGGGATCGACCATGCTGGCGACAGCAAAATCGACCATGCGATTGGCATCCACGCGTTCGAACACCCGCACACTACCATAGCGTAAGCCCACACGTTCGAAAGCCTCGAACAGATCTTCGCCGTTAAAGCCCTGATCGGCGCGCGCCACGATGCTGAACTCGATCAAGGCCGGCAATTCCAAACGCCGAGAATTAGCCAAGGTAGCGGCTTGTTTCTTATCGACATCTTTACGCGAAACATCGGCCGAGGGTTTTGGGCTGGGCTTGATGGCTTGATCGTCTAACAGAGCATCTCCATCAACCAACTCGCTGCCCAACGCAAATACATCCATCTCATCGTCGTCTTCCTCAACCGAAAACTCGTCAACCACTCGGTCGTCGTAAGAGTCCTCGTCATAATAATCGTCGGGCGTGCGTCTTTCTCGCAACGATTTGACGAAATGCCACAACACCATGCCGATCATCACCAGCACGCCGATCAAAATAATCACGACTCTTAATAATTCTTTATCCATTAGCTTTCTGCCATGCTCACTGCTTCATCAATATCAACCGCCACCATTCTGGATACTCCAGGCTCCTTCATGGTAACACCTGCCAGATGTTTTGCAATTTCCATTGTGACTTTGTTGTGCGAAATATACAAAAACTGTACGGTTGCCGACATGTCTTCCACCATTTGTGAAAAACGCACCACGTTAGCATCGTCGAGCGGTGCGTCCACTTCATCAAGCAAACAGAACGGCGCCGGATTCAGTTCAAAAATGGAGAACACCAAGGCTACCGCCGTCAAGGCCTTTTCACCGCCTGACAATAGATGAATCGAGCTGTTGCGCTTGCCGGGCGGCCGGGCAATGATATTGACGCCGGCTTCCAGCAAATCGTCCTCGGTCAATTCCAGATAAGCCTGACCGCCGCCGAATAAACGCGGAAACTTCTCTTTCAAACCGTTATTGATCTTGTCGAATGTCTCTTTGAAGCGCTGGCGACTTTCTTTGTCGATCTTGCTGATCGCCTGATCCAGGGTATTCAACGCATCGACCAAATCATCATGCTGTTCATTTAAAAACTTCATCCGTTCGGACTGGGTTTTGAATTCCTCGATCGCCGTCAGATTGATGGACCCCAGCTTTTCTATCTGATCGGTCAAATCATCGACCGCATTTTTCCACTTAGCTTCCGTTGCGCCTTCGGACAGATTGGTTAGTATCGCCTCCGGATCGGCATCGACTTCTGTTAGTTGCTCCGCAATCGTTTGCTGCCGCACCCGGCTGTCCTGTTGCTCGAAACGCACCTGATCCAAGGCTTCTTTTTGTTTTTCCAAGGACCGTTGGGTTTGCGAGTATTGCTCAGCCAATTGACTGACTGTCTGTTCGCTGGCGTGTTGCGCCTGGCGTTCGGACTGAAGGTTATCCTCGAATTCGGCTTTTCTCTCCAACAACTCTTCCAGCTGCAATTTCTCGTCGTCGAGCGGTGCCAAAGCATAGTGCAATTTGTTTTCCAACTCGGCGATGCGGTCGGCCGATTGTTGATGTTGCAATTGCAGACGCTCGATCTGTTTGGCGGTCAGCACTTCCGAGGATTTCAGCGATTCGATTTGCGCATGCAGCCTATGCAAATGTCGGCGCGCCTCATCGACCGAGGCATCGGTGTTTTGCTGTTGCGCTTGAATTTGTTGATTCAGTTGCTCCAATTCGGTTTTCTTGTCGCCCAGGTCGCCCAAAGCTTGCTCGGCATCCTGCTTGATCATCTCCGCTTCGGAGATGCTTTCGGCGTTTTCCGCCAGATGTTGGCTGATTTCCTCTATCTCGTGATCGAGTTGCTCCAGGCGGCGCTTTTGCTGCTCAAAGCGGGCTGACTGCGCGCTGTACTCGGCGCTTTTCGCGGAAAACTCGGCGCTCAGCAGCTTTTCCTTTTGTTGGTACTGCTCACGATTGCTTTCGGCGGCCTTTAACTCCTGTTCAGCGTTCGCCAATTGTTCTTCATCCTCGGCAATCGTCATTTGCAGTTCGCTTTGCCGCTGCTTAAGTTCCCGCAATTCTTTTTCGCGATGCAATACACCGGCCTTGCTGTCGCTGCCCCGGCTGATTTTGATCCAATCCCTACCCAGCCAGGTGCCGTCGGCCAACACCACCGACTCGTGCGCCTGTAAATTCATTTGCCGGGCCTGTTGCATGGTCTCGGCGCAGTAGATGCCGCTTAATAGACTGGATAAATCCCAGCGACTGCGCAACTTACTCGCCAAAGCCACCGAATCAGCACTAGCACCGCTTGAACTGGCATGCGTTTCAAACACCACCAAGGACTGTTTGGTCAAATCCTGCAACTCGCCCAATATCGAATCGGCGCTATCTACACAGATCGCTTCCAGGTAACTGCCCAATACCGTTTCCACGGCGGTTTCCCAGCCTTCTTCCACATCCAGAAATTCAGCTAAGCGCGGCTGTTGCTCCAAGCCTACCTGCTCCAGCCAGACGCCCAACTCTTTTTTATCCTTACCCATCGCGTGCTGCTGCAACAATTCCAAGGAACTGATCTTGCCGTTAACCTTCTGCAATTCCGCTCGGCTGGCGTGCAGGCTGTCGTGAAGTTGTTTGATGGCCGGCCGTAGTTCGGCGATGCGTTGCAGCACGACTTCCAGTTGCTGCTGCAACGCATCACGTTCGGCTTCAATCAATTCGATACTGCTATCCAGCGTTTCCAATGCCAGTTGCAACCGGGTGTCGGCCAGGCCGCCACGTTCGCCGTTTAATTTGTCCAAGCGCGTCTGCAACTGCCGGTTTTGATTTTCCAGCTGTACCAGCTTGGTCCGCTGCACTTCCGCTTGTTCGCGGTAACCGGCGTTTTCCGCCAAAAACGCTTCCCACTGCTGCTGCCATTGCTGCTTTTGCAAATGCGCGTCTTGTTGAATGCCCAGCAAGTCTTCCTCGCGTTCGCGGGCCACAATCATGGTTTCTTCGGCTTCCAGCAAGGTCTGGCGAATTTCCTCCAGCTGCTGCCTATCCTGCTCGCATTCGGATTGCGCTTGCTCCGCCTGCAATTTCAAACGATTGATCTCAACCAGGGTTTCTTCGTGGCTTTTTTGATTGTGCTTGATGGTCTGTTCCAGCCGACTGACTTCGGCGACCACCGCATAGTATTCGGCCTGAGTGCTGTCCAGATGTTGTTGCTGAGCTTTCTGTTCGCCGCGTTTCAGCTCCATGGCTTTTTCGGTATCGCGCAGCAACACGAACAGCCGATTGTGCTCGGCGGCGATACTTTGCAGTTTTTCTTCCAGCTTCTGCGCGGAACGCTGAAAATTTTGCCAGCGCATCGCCAGCAGCTCTTGTTTGTATTGGCGTTCCTGCTTTTTCAGCTCGGTGTATTTCTCGGCCTTTTCCGCCTGCTTGGCCAAATTCTTGATTTGCTTTTCGACCTCGTCACGCAAATCGTTCAGCCGCTCCAGATTCTCGCGGGTATGGCGCATGCGGGTTTCGGTTTCCGACCGTCTTTCCTTATATTTGGAAACGCCCGCCGCTTCCTCGATATGCACCCGCAGATCTTCGGGCTTGGCTTCCACCATCCGCGAAATCGTGCCCTGCTCGATAATCGCGTAGCTGCGCGAACCTAGACCGGTACCCAAAAACAGATCGGTGATGTCTTTACGTCGGCATTTGGAACCGTTCAACATGAACAGCGACTGGCCGTCGCGGCTGACCTGGCGCTTGATGGAAATCGTGGCGTATTGTGAATACTCCCCACCCGCCTTACCTTCGCTGTTGTCGAATACCAGTTCCACCGAGGCCATGCTGACCGGCTTGCGCCCCGACGAACCGTTGAAAATCACGTCGGCCATATTGCCGCCACGCAAATGCTTGGCCGAGCTTTCGCCCATCACCCAACGCACCGCGTCGATGATATTGGATTTGCCGCAACCGTTAGGACCAACAATCGCAGTCAGATTGCCGTTGATCGGTATCGTGGTGGGATCGACAAAGGATTTAAAACCCGAAAGTTTGATTTTTTCCAGCTTCATGCCTGGTTAGAGACGCTCAAGGACGTTTACAAAGCCGGCTATTATCTTCGAAATGCCATTTCGATTCGAATGGAATTTAAATCCGCTTAACACTACGCCTTAAACTGAACGAAGCATTTGGTCTCGAAAATCAATGTGTAAAAACATTGCTGTTGTCGCTTGACCAACCACAGCTGTGCGCCTGGCAGCAAACGCTAGCAGCCTTTAACAAAGTCGATCTCAAATTTTGCACATGTAGCGGCTTTGCTTGCAAACATTGCCTCTTTACGCTTTTTTTACACGGCTAAAAATACAATCCGTAGATCGTCCAAAGTCGCCGGAAACCAAGCAATTTTGAGGCATCTTCATTTATCTCGTTAACCGGAGAACGCATGCTGCGGGTTGTCTATCTATTTGGATTAGTGTCGCTGATATTTCCCGGCCCCGGATTTGCCGAGTCTGCGACGCCGCCGCAGTCGTTTCATCTTGATCTTACTCAGCATTGGGTTGGCTACTTTTCGCTGGTCGTGATGATCATCGCGTATATCTCAGCGATGCTCGAAGATGTGACCAATCTCCGCAAATCCAAACCAATGCTGCTGGCAGCGGCATTGATCTGGTTTGTCATCGTCCTGGCGTATCAACAACACGGCGACAGTTTACCGGCAACTACCGCTTTTAAGGCGAACTTGCAGACTTACATCGAATTGCTGCTATTCATCATGGTATCGATGACTTATCTGAACGCCATGGAGGATATGGGCATTTTCGATGCGCTGAAGATTTGGCTGGTCAGTAAAGACCTCAGCTATCGACGACTATTTTGGATAACGGGATTTTTAGTTTTTCTAATTTCCTGTATCGTCAACGGCTTAACCGCCGGCTTGTTGATGGGCGCTGTCGTGGTAGCCGTTGGCAAAAACAGTCCGCGTTTTGTCTCACTGGGCTGTTTGAACATCGTGATTGCCACCAATGCCGGCGGCACATTTAGCCCGTTGGGCGGCATATCGACGCTGTTTGTTTGGCAACATGGCATGCTGGGTTTTACCGAGTTTTTTAAATTGTTCGTACCTTGTCTCGTCAACTTTTTGGTACCAGCCGCAGCTATGCATTTTGCACTACCCAAAGACAAACCCATTATCGAACCCCAGCAAATTTTGTTACCACGCGGGGCCAAACGCATCATATTCCTGTTCGGCGTCACCATCAGCTTGGCGGTTGGTTTTGATATGGCGTTGGGATTACCGGCGGCAGCCGGCATGATGGCAGGTCTATCCTTGTTACAATTCTTTTATTTCTATTTGCAAAAATCCGATAAGCCAAGTAATCCGCAACAGTCGGAGTTTTCGCTATTTTTCGGCGGTGGCGATTTGCATTCGCTGTCTATTGAAGCCAAGCGCCTGGATGTTTTCGATAAAGTGGGCCGACTGGAATGGGATACTTTACTGTTCTTCTACGGCGCGATGATGGGCATCGGTGGCCTAGGCTTCATAGGCTATCTTGATGCGATTTCACAGGTGCTATACGGGCAATTCAGCCCGACTCTGGCGAATGTGATGATCGGTTTATCGTCAGCATTCGTCGATAACGGCACTTTGATGTTCGCCGTGTTAACCATGCATCCCGATATTCCGCAAGGACAATGGCTGTTGCTGACCTTGACGTTGGGCGTTGGCGGCAGCCTGCTGGCAATTGGCTCCGCGCCAGGCATCGGTTTAATGGGCCAAGCCAAAGGACAATATACGTTCGGCAGCCATATGAAATGGTGTCCGGTAATCCTGTTGGCATACTTTGCCAGTATCGGCACTCATATGCTGGTCAATGCAGGGTCTTTCTGACCAGCAGAAGCCTTAAACGGATTGATGAAATTATCTGGCGTTTTCGGCTCCAGCCCGAACTTAGCGAGAAACGAGCGTTTCATCGGCCATGCCTGGGGTTTAGCCGCGCCCTTCATTTGCACGCTGATCGATTGGCCTTTGCGCGACCTATTGGGACCGGCCAGCATCCTGATGACTTACTTGCTGGGCGTATTTCTGGTCGCCAGCCGCTATGGTCGCAGCGCGTCCATCGTCGCCTCGCTACTCAGCGCGCCAACCTTTGCCTTTTATTTTGCCCGGCCAATTTTCTCGTTTGCGATTAGCGACCTGGAAAATATCGTCGGCTTGGCGGTAATGATCATTGTCGCGAACGTCACCGGCAGCTTGCTTGAAAAATCACGCTTGCAAGCCGAGTTAGCCAAACAACGTGAATCGCATACTAATGCGCTCTATCGATTGAGTCGTGACCTGTCCGCGGCCCAGGATCACAACGCCGTTGCCCGTATCGCGGCCGAACATATCGACAATGAATTTGGTACGGATTCGGTGCTGCTGATTGCCAATACCGAAAACGGCCTGCAAATACAGACAAATCAGGTATTACCCGTTTCACTGCACAACATCGATCTTGCTCTGGCACAAGGGGCCTTCGAGAAAGGCGAAGTCAGACAGCAGCACCCTTTAAGCTATTACCCGCTGCACGGATCTAGTGCCGTGCAAGGTGTGTTAACCATCCTACAAACTGAAGCATTGGTCAGACAATCGCCGGAAGTAAACACCTTCTGCCATTTAATCGCGCAAACCTTGGAGCGATTTCAGCTAGCCGCTCAAGCCCGCGAGGCCAATCTGCAAGCCGAAACTGAAGCCTTGCGCAATGCGTTGTTAAGCTCCATTTCCCATGACCTACGCACGCCTTTGACCCGCATCATTGGTGCGGTCGGCACCGCTATCGAGAATGATGCCGGTTTATCAGCCATGGAACGCCAAGAGTTGAATCAATCTGTATTGGACGAAGCGCAACGCATGTCTGAGCTCACCGGCAAAATTCTGGATATGGCCCGCTTGAGCAGCGGTCAGATCATTTTGCACCGCAGTTGGAACGCCATTGAAGAAATCGTCGGCAGTGCCTTGAACCGCCTGGATAAACACTTACAGGACAGACCGGTACGCACGCTGCTGCCGGATAGCTTGCCGCTATTGTGGATCGACGCGGTACTGATGGAACAGGTACTGGTCAATCTGATCGAAAACGCGGTTAAGTATACGTCGCCGGGCAGCCCCATTGACATCGAAGCGATAGCGCTGCCGAAGCGCTTTCGCTTAAGCATAACGGATTACGGCCCTGGCATTGCCAAACATCAACAAACCCGGATTTTCGAGAAGTTTTATCGCGGCGCCACCGAAACCCAGCAAAACGGGGTTGGCCTGGGGCTGGCATTGTGCAAGGCTATCGTCGAGGCGCATGGCGGGCTTATTCAAGCCGATAACCGCGCCGGCAAAGGTGCGGAATTTAGCATTGAACTACCCCTGCATGCGCCGCCGCTGCTTGCAGAATCGGAAGCGCTTGGGAGCGTGGCATGACAGCAATCCCCCTGATTCTACTGATAGAAGACGACGCACAAACCCGACGCTTCCTAAAAACCAGCCTCACCCATCGCGGTTGGTCCACAATCGAAGCCGACTGCGGCAAATCGGGGCTGGCAATGCTGAATAGCGAACATCCAGATTTGGTGATCTTGGATCTAGGGTTACCTGACATGGACGGTATAGCGGTCACCCGTCGCCTGCGCCAATTGTCGGATTTGCCCATCCTGATCTTGTCGGCGCGCAGCCAGGAACAAAACAAGATCCTGGCACTAGATGCCGGTGCCGACGATTACTTGACCAAACCCTTCGGTAGCGGCGAATTGCACGCTCGTCTGCAAGCCTTGATGCGCCGGGTCGCTCGCAGCCGTAGCAACCTAGAGGTATTCGAAACCGGTCTATTAAAGGTAGATTTGACGCGTCGGAAAGTATTCGTCGCCGATAACGAAGTACGCATCACCCCTATCGAATATCGATTGCTCGGGATTCTGATTCGCCATGCCGGCGTGGTGGTCACCCATCGCCAGCTACTACAGGAAGTCTGGGGCGCGGAACACATCCACGATCAACATTATCTGCGTATTTACATGGGGCAATTGCGCCACAAGCTGGAAGTCAACCCGGCGCGGCCACGTTATTTACTGACTGAAGTCGGCGTGGGCTACCGCATGGCGATTGATGATACCGAGTAGAGCAACCATTCGAGATCAACTGGCAGCACAGGATTCCACTTCTTTAGTGATAGTCGCTTCGTTTTTATCGCCAACGACTATTTCAAGACTTCAGTCAATCGGGGCGAGACGAGGATTGGTATGAAATTACCGGAATATAGCGGAGCCAGCCAAAAGACTGGCCCCTATTTGCGGAAACTGCCGAAAGAAACGTAGCGAGCCTAATTCAATAATGCGCTTAAGTTGGCGCGCGCTCTGTTGGCGACAGCAGATTGGGCTTGAACTGGATTGTTTTGAATGTCCGAGATTAACTTCCCAACCACCTCTTGCGCCTGCTCCGGACTGTTGATTCTGGCCTGACTGTCGCTATTTTGTCCGCTGGCAGCCTGCGCCAATTTCAAAGATTCCTGGGACAAACTGACTGTGTCGCTTGGGCTTGGCTCGGTTCTCTCAACCTGACTTTGCGAATTACTTGCCTTTCTGCGCTCGGCCAATTCTTCAATTGCGCCGGCTTTTTGCTCTCTGGATACGCCTTGGCTAGCCAAGGAATTTGGGTTTGGGTATGTAGTGTTGATTTCCATCGTCGACTCCCCTGCAAATTGAACTTACATTCTAGCGGTTTTTACGATTCGCCTTAGCACTAATTTTACATCATTCGCCCCAAGTTGTTGACAATTCCGCCGACCAATTGTTTCGACTCGTTTAGGAAGGACAAACCCGGAACCCTACACACCCGCCAACGTAAAATAATGCTATAAATAATTGATTTTAAATGCTTAATACGCTATGGCATCTTAGCTGGTAAAATATAACCAGACTTAACCGGCGGATGTCATATCCGCCACTCCGGAATCCCTAGCACCCCAAATCAAGCAATGACTACAAAACCCAGCGCAGACCTCACCACTTTCGAAAACCCCAGGCCGGCGCGCGACTTTACGATTCGCATCGACATCCCGGAATTTACCTGTTTATGCCCGATGACCGGCCAACCCGACTTCGCCAAACTGGTTCTGGAATACGTACCCAACACATTGTGCGTCGAGCTCAAATCCTTAAAGCTGTACATGTGGACTTTCCGCGAGCGTGGTGCCTTTCATGAAGCGGTCACCAACGAGATTTTGGATCATATTGTCGCGGCGATTTCACCTAATTTCATGCGCTTGCGCGCCGAATTCAATGTGCGCGGCGGCATTTACACCACCGTAATTGCCGAGCATCGCGACCCAAGCTGGCAGGCGCCCGAATTGGTCAATCTACCTTGAACCTGACGTGAGCGGTAGAACCTTCTACAACAGCGACATTGCCGTCGCGCTCCAGTACGACGGCAAAAATGCGCCGAAGGTTACGGCTAAAGGCGAAGGCTTTACCGCTCAGCAAATTCTGGCCATCGCCGAAAAACACGGCGTACCGCTGCAAAACGAACCGGAGCTGGCGCGAATTTTGGCGCAAGTCCCGCTCGGCGAGGAAATCCCCCAACAACTGTATATTGCTGTCGCCGAAGTCATCGCCTTTGCGTATTTCATCAGCGGCAAAACCCCCGATTCCGAATCATGAATTTAAAAGAAATTGTTACCGTGCTGCCGCAATACGCATTGCCGCACCACGCGCTGTCCGGCTTGATGTCCAAACTGACCCATTGCCAAAACAAAACCTGGAAAAACCTGTTTATCAAATCCATCGTGCAGATGTACGGCGTGAATATGCAGGAAGCCAGGTTTCAAGACCTGGATCACTATCCTAGCTTTAATGATTTTTTTACCCGCGAATTAAAAGACGGTGCCAGACAAATTGCCTCAGCAGCCAACGCCATAGCCTGCCCGGCGGACGGTGCGGTCAGCCAAGCCGGACCGATCAGCAATGGTCGAATTTTCCAGGCCAAAGGCCACGACTACACCGCACTGGAGTTGCTTGGCGGCGATACGGAACGGGCACAGGCCTTTGAAAACGGTTCCTTCGCCACCATTTACTTATCACCGAAGGATTATCACCGGCTGCATATGCCCTTAACCGGCACTTTGAAAGAAATGGTGCATATTCCCGGCCGACTATTCAGCGTGAATAACACCACAGTTGGCGCCGTACCGAATCTGTTCGCGCGCAACGAACGTGTAGCCTGTATTTTTGACACTGACGCCGGACCAATGGCTTTGATTCTGGTGGGCGCGATTTTCGTGTCCAGCGTCGAAACCGTCTGGCACGGTGTAGTAACGCCACCTAGCATCAGCGCACCCAGAACTTGGCGTTATCAAGAAGACGCGCCGACGCTTGAAAAAGGCGTGGAAATGGGCAGGTTCAATATGGGCTCAACCATTATCGTCTTGTTCGGTAAAGAAAAAACCGCCTGGAATGAAGACTTGACCGCCGGCAAAGCGGTACAACTGGGCGAAGCCATCGGCCGGACGCTAGCATAAACCGGGCAAATCGACTGCGTAATGTGATAAGCACTGCTAGTGTGGCATAATGCGCGCCTGTCCGCCCGGCCGGACCATTAAAACGACGATAACAATAAGAGGATTACCATGAGTTTCTTGATTTCTGATGCGCTGGCCCAAACAGCGCCCACCGCCGTACAACCCGGTTTTGAAGGCATGCTGTTCCCGTTGGGCATTCTGATATTTTTCTATTTCCTGTTCATCCGCCCACAATCCAAGCGCAACAAGGAACAAAAACAAATGCTGGCTGCGTTGGGTAAAGGCGCGGAAGTGGTCACCACCGGCGGCATTCTAGGTAAAGTGGCCGAACTGGACGACAACTTCGTCAAACTGGAAGTATCCGATAACAGCTTTATTCAGGTACAGCGCCATGCCATCGCCAACATGATGCCAAAAGGTACTTACAAAACCTTGAACAGCAAAAGAACCAAAGAATAAGTTTGCTTTAACCCTGCGATATCCCCCGCTTTTATTCGCAACAGCCTGGCTGTCACTGCTTTTAATGGAATAACCATGCAAAATCATTTCCCTGTCTGGAAAAACATCCTAGTAATTTTCGTGCTGTTGGTTGGTACGATTTACGCGTTGCCCAATCTTTATGGCAACGACCCGGCAGTGCAATTGGCTTCGTCTAGCCCGACGCCATTGCAGCAGTCTCAGGCTGACGCAGTCGCCGCCAGCATCAAAAACGCTGGTTTTACGCTGAAAAGCTTCGAATTTGCCGACGGCAAAATTCTGGCGCGCTTCAACAATACCGACGAACAAATGAAAGCGGCGGACATATTGCGCGAACAAATGTCCGGCAAAGCGACAGTCGCCTTAAATTTAGCGCCTGCCACCCCTGCTTGGCTGCGCGCTTTCGGTGCAAACCCTATGCATCTTGGCTTGGACTTACGCGGCGGCGTGCATTTCCTGTTGGAAGTGGATATGGACAGCGCGCTGAAACAAGCGGAAGAGCGCTATACCAACGATATTCGCTCGGCCTTCCGCGATGCAAAAGTTCGGTATCAATCAGTTTCGAAGGAAGCTGGCGGCATCAAAGTCGTGCTGCCTAACGAAGAATCCAGAGTTGCCGCCACGGAAGTACTCAACAAAGACTTCCGCACCCTCGATCTAGTGGAAAGCGGTCCGAATGAATTTACGTTAAACATTCCCGAACGCAACCTGCGTGAAATCAAGAAGGCGGCGCTGGGCCAAAACATTACCACGCTGCGTAACCGGGTGAACGAACTGGGCGTAGCCGAGCCTATCATTCAGCAACAAGGCGACAGCCGCATCGTCGTGCAATTACCCGGCGTACAAGACACTACCCGCGCGAAAGAATTGTTAGGCACCACAGCAACACTGGAATACCGTTTAGTGGACGTGGAGCATGATGTGCAGTCGGCCCTGGGCGGTCACGAACCTATCGGCAGCCGTTTGTATAAAGACAAAAACGGCGCTCCGGTGCTGTTGAAACGTTCGGTTATCGTGACTGGCGACCAGATCACCGATGCGTCATCGGGCTTGGATCAAGACGGTTCACCTGCCGTATTCATCACGCTGGATGGCGTCGGCGCCAAGAAGATGGGCAAGATGACCCAGGAAAATATCGGCAAGCCGATGGCGGTGGTGTTCATCGAATACAAATCCGAAACCCGGGTCGTTAACGGCGAGAAAGTCCAACATAAGGAAAAAGTCGAAAAAGTCATCAGCGTCGCCACCATCCGCGACAGTTTCAGCAAACGCTTCCAAACCACCGGCCTGGATAGCCCTGAAGAAGCCCGCACCTTGGCCTTATTACTCAGAGCCGGCGCCTTGGCCGCTCCGGTTGAAATCGTCGAAGAACGCACAGTCGGCCCCAGCTTAGGTCAGGAAAATATCGATCAAGGCATGATGTCGATTACCGCCGGCTTCCTGCTGGTCGTGTTTTTCATGGTCGCTTATTACCGCGCGTTCGGTTTGATCGCCAACTTTGCTTTGTTGTTCAATGTCGTACTGCTGATCTCCATCATGTCCGTTTTGCAAGCCACCCTGACCTTGCCAGGCATGGCCGGTATCGTCTTGACTGTGGGTATGGCAGTGGACGCCAACGTGCTGATCAACGAACGGATCCGCGAGGAACTGCGTAATGGCTTGAGCCGGCAGGCCAGTATTTACGTCGGTTACGAAAAAGCGTTTGCGACCATTCTCGACTCCAACGTGACTCACTTCATCGTCGCAGTATTATTGTTCGGCTTTGGCACGGGCCCGGTTAAGGGTTTCGCGCTGGTCCTGATGATTGGGATTGCCACTTCGGTATTTACTGCGGTTACCGGCACCCGGATGTTGGTCAACTGGTTCTACGGCAACGATCATCGCACCGATAAAATTTCCATCTAGCCAAAAAATTGAGGCTCGGCGCAGCACAAACCGGGCCTATTCAGCCGTTTCGGAAAAGCACTATTCGGCAGGGCGTTTCTCAACACCCTGCCTGACAAGATATAATGCGTAATTAATTTTTCAATCACTATCCTCACTGGAGTTACACAATGGCAATCGAACGTACTTTCTCAATCATCAAGCCTGATGCAGTCGCTAAAAATGTGATTGGGGAAATTGTCAGCCGCTTCGAAAAAAACGGCCTGCGCATCGTCGCATCCAAAATGCTGCAACTGAGCCAAGAGCAAGCCGAAGGCTTTTATGCCGAGCATAAAGAACGCGGCTTTTTCAAAGACTTGGTCAGCTTCATGACCTCCGGCCCGGTCGTTGTGCAAGTATTGGAAGGCGAAAATGCGGTTCTGAAAAACCGTGAATTGATGGGCGCCACCAATCCTAAAGAAGCCGCTCCCGGCACCATTCGCGCCGACTTCGCGGTCAGCATCGACGAAAACGCCGTACACGGTTCCGATGCACCGGAATCTGCTGCGAGAGAAATCGCTTACTTCTTCTCTGCTGATGAACTCTGCGACCGTATCCGCTAAGCCAGCATTGATTAATCTGCTGGATTTCGACAGAAAAGGCTTGCAAGCCTTTTTTGTCGAGCTCGGCGAAAAGCCGTTTCGCGCCACTCAGGTGCTGAAATGGATTTATCAGGAAGGCATCTCCGATTTCGACGAGATGACCAACCTGAGCAAATCGCTGCGCAGTCATTTAAAAGAACACTGCCAGATCAAAGTCCCGGAAATCGTTGCCGAACAATTGGCGTCCGATGGCACCTGCAAATGGGCGGTACAGATGCACTGCGGCAATCGGGTGGAAACCGTTTACATCCCCGAAGAACGCCGCGCCACCCTGTGCGTGTCCTCACAAGTGGGCTGCGCACTGGCCTGCACCTTTTGCTCGACCGCCAAACAAGGCTTCAACCGCAACCTGTCCACCGCCGAAATCATCGGCCAGCTCTATCTGGCGCAACAAAGACTGGGGCCGGAACGCCGCATCACCAATGTGGTGATGATGGGCATGGGCGAGCCTCTGCTGAACTTCGACAATGTCGTGGCAGCGATGAATTTAATGATGGACGACTTTTGCTATGGCCTGTCCAAACGCCGCGTCACCATCAGCACCTCCGGTATTGTGCCGGCGATGAAACGCCTGAACGAAGTCTGTGATGTCAGCGTCGCCGTATCGTTACATGCTCCGCATGACGCATTACGCGACCAACTAGTGCCGATCAACGTCAAATATCCGCTGAAAGAATTGATGGAGGCCTGCCGCGAATACGCCAAAACAGGTCCGCGCAAACACATTACGTTTGAATACGTGATGCTGGACGGCATCAACGACAGCCCCGAAGATGCACGCACCCTGGTCAAATTATTGAAAACCGTGCCGTCCAAACTGAATTTGATTCCTTTCAATCCGTTTCCGCAATCGCACTATCGCTGCTCCAGTAACGCCGCTATCCTGAAGTTTCGCGATATTCTGCATAATGCCGGCATCGTCACCACCGTCCGCAAGACCCGCGGCGAAGACATAGACGCAGCTTGCGGGCAATTGGTCGGTCAAGTACAAGATAAGAGCCGCAGACATTTAAAGCTGCAAGCGCAAGGACTTTCGCATGGCCAATAGGCGAACAGCGCGCGGATTAGTGCTGATCGGTTTATTGCTGGGTGCCTGCGGCTTACTGCCGGAGACCCGCGACACGATGAGCAATGCCGAAAAAGCCAAGCTCAATTTACAGATGGGCGCCCGCTATCTGGATATGGGCATGCTCGAAGTCGCCAAGGAAAAGCTGGAAACCGCAGTGCGACTGGATTCCAGCAACCCGGAAACCCATAACGCGCTGGCGGTATTCTACGAGCGTATCAAACAAACCGAAGCGGCCAGCGAGAGCTATCAAACAGCCTTGAGTAAAGACTCGGACAACTTCAGCATCAAGAACAACTACGGGCGTTTTTTGTGCGAGCAAGGCAAATTCGACAAAGGCATCGCCCTGCTGCAAGAATCCATGGCCTCGCCGATGAACAGCCGGCCCTGGTTCGCGCTGACCAATTTGGGCGTTTGCCATGCAAAACAAAACGACATGCAGCACGCCGAAGAGTATTTTCGTCAAGCACTGCAATCTCAACCGGACTATTCGCCGGCCTTGCAGGAGATGCAACGCATCAGCTATCAGAATGGCCAGTTTATGTCGGCCCGTGCTTTTCTGGAACGCTACCTGGGTGTCGCCAAACATACCCCGGAAACGCTGTGGATAGCGTTTCAAACCGAACGGGCGCTGGGCAACAGCAAAGTATCCGAAGAATACCGCGAGCAATTGATTAGCTCATTTCCGGCTTCCAAAGAGGCTCAACAAGTAAAAACCGCGATCAGCAAATAATCCGGCAGCAAACAAGATCATGGCAAAACAACAACAGGCTATCCAAGCCATCCGCGGCATGCACGACATCCTTCCCGAGCAATCGCCTTATTGGCAGTGGCTGGAAGGCCAGGCCAGACAAGTACTGGGCGCATACGGCTATCAGGAAATCCGGCTGCCCATCGTCGAAAAAACCGAGCTTTTCAAACGCTCGATCGGCGAAGTCACCGACATCGTCGAAAAAGAAATGTATACCTTCGACGACCGCAATGGAGATTCGTTGACCCTGCGTCCTGAAGGCACCGCCGGCTGTTTGCGCGCCTGTCTGGAACACGGTTTATTGCACAATCAGAGCCACCGCTTGTGGTATTACGGACCGATGTTCCGTCACGAGCGCCCGCAGAAAGGCCGTTACCGGCAGTTCTACCAACTGGGCGTGGAAACCTATGGCATGCCGGGCCCGGATATCGACGCGGAAATCATCGCCCTAACCGACCGGCTGTGGAAGCAATTGGGGATTCGCGATAAAGTCGAACTGCAAATCAATTCCCTGGGTACCAGCGAAGAACGTCTGACCTACCGCGGCAAACTGGTCGACTATTTCCAACAACATCTGGCGGTTTTGGACGAAGACAGCTTGCGCCGCCTGGAAACCAATCCGCTACGCATTCTGGATAGTAAAAACCCCGACATGCAGGCCATGCTGCAACAGGCTCCGGTGTTGCTTGAGCACCTGGGCGAAGAAAGCCTGGCGCATTTCAATAGCCTGAAAGCCACGCTGGACGACCTGGGCATCGCCTACCAGTTGAATACCCGCTTGGTGCGCGGCCTGGATTATTACGGCAAGACCGTATTCGAATGGGTCACCGAGCACTTGGGTTCGCAAGGCACCATCTGCGCCGGCGGCCGCTACGACGGCCTGATCGAACAATTGGGCGGCAAAGCCAACCATGCCATCGGCTTTGCGATGGGCATGGAGCGCATCCTGGCCCTGCTCGAGTTGCTGGATAACGTACCGGTCGAACGTACCACGGATGTTTACATGATACGCGTCGGCACCAGTGCCGAAGTGGCCGGCATGCGCTTGGCAGAGCGCATCCGCGATGCGATTCCCGGCTTAAAACTGCAAGTCAATTGCGGCGGCGGCAGCTTCAAGAGTCAGTTTAAAAAAGCCGATAAATCAGGTGCAGAGTACGCCATCATCATCGGCGACGACGAAGCCCAACGCGGCGAAGTGGCCTTGAAACCCTTGCGTATCGACGCTGAACAAAGCACGCACAATCACGACCAACTCCTGCAAACCCTGCAAGACTGGCACAGCCAATAATCCCTTGTAACCTGAGAATAGAAGAGAACTACCGTGGCAATTTACGATACCGAAGAAGAACAGCTGGAACAGTTGAAAAAATGGTGGGAAGCCAATCAGACTTCATTGATCGCCGGTGTTGTCACCGCAATAGTATTGGTGAGCGGCTGGAATCTTTGGCAAAACCACCAACTGGACAAACGCAACCAAGCCTCGCAAATGTACCAACAATTATTGGACAGCGCGGCCAAGGACAATAGCGAATCCACCGAAAAACTGGCGGAACGCTTGCCTATCGAATTTCCCGGCACCGCTTACGCCCACTATGCCGGCCTGCAACTGGCCAAAAGTAAAGTGCAAAAAGGCGATCTGGAAGGCGCTAAAGCGATTCTGGAAAAATCAATCAAAGAAGCCGACAGCGATGAATTAAGACATGTCGCCCGTCTGCGTCTGATTCAGTTAATGTTGGCTACCGGTCAATACGAACAAGGCTTGCAATTGATCGCTGCGGTCGATCCCGCCAAATCCGAAGGATTTTCCGCCAGTTACGACGAATTGCAGGGTGACCTGTATGTGGCGCTGGACCGCTTGGACGAAGCTCGTAGCGCTTACCAAAGCGCAATCAGAACCGGTCAAGCCACGCCGTTGACTCAGTTCAAACTGGACGACGTCGCAACGCCGAGCAACGCTGCCCCGGCGACCGCCAATTAAGCTCACTCCAACGGATACACGCTTTAGCATGTTAATCAGGAACTTCAGATACCGCTCACTTTTCCCGCTGCTTGCTTGTCTGCCTATGCTGGCCGGCTGCGCGGGACTGGATGCCGGACGCGACTTTATCTCGGGCTTAACGGAATATATCACCGGCGACGACGACAACGCCGATCCACCGGCCGCCTTGCAGGAATATACCCCTGAAGTGCAAGTCGAGGTGCTATGGAAGGAATCAATCGGTAATGGCGCGGACGAAAAATATCTGAAACTGATACCCGCAGTCGCTGAAGGCACAGTCTACGTCGGCGACAACAAAGGCCATTTGCAAGCTCGCGGGGCCGGTAACGGCAGCCTGACCTGGGAAAACAACACCGATTACAGCTTCTCGGCCGGTCCCGGCCTGGGTGTACATACGGTGGTGATGGGTACCAGCACCGGCGAAGTCATCGGTTTTGACAAAGCCAGCGGCGAACAACGCTGGAAAGTTGACGTGCCTAGCGAAGTATTGGCCGCTCCCGTGGTGAGTCGCGGGATCGTCATCGTCCGTACCACCGACGGCAAGATCATAGGCCTAAAAGAAGATAACGGCGCACAACTCTGGACCTTCGAGCACAACGTACCGGCCTTGAGTATCCGTGGCACCGGCGCGCCCATCATCATTGATGACAATGTGATCGCCGGCTCGGCTAACGGTAAGCTGGAGGCCCTGCAATTAAGAGACGGCAAATCCATCTGGGAAGCCACGATCGCGATTCCAAGCGGCCGTTCCGAAGTGGAACGCTTGGTCGATCTGGATGTCGATCCGGTCGCGGCGCGCGGCGCGATTTATATTGCCGGCTTCACCGGCGGCGCGTCCTCTGTTTCGGAAGTGGACGGCGACGTGCTGTGGCGCAACGAAGCGGTGTCGTCCTACACCGGCCTGAGTCTGGATTATCGTTACCTTTATGTCAGCGACACCCAAAGCGAGGTCTGGCAACTGGATCAACGTAGCGGCGCCTCGTTGTGGAAACAAAAAGACTTACACAACCGCCAATTGACAGCGGCGGTGGTTTATCAAAATTATGTGGTAGTTGGCGATTTCGAAGGCTACGTACATTGGCTGTCCAATAGCGACGGCCGCCAATTGGGCCGCATTCAGGTCAGTAAAGCGGCGATAGAAGCCAAGCCGGTAGTCGTGGACGACACTGTTTACATTTACGCCAAAGACGGCACCTTGGCCGCCTTGAGAGCAAAATAAATTCATGTTACCCGTTATAGCCCTAGTGGGCCGCCCCAATGTCGGCAAATCCACACTGTTCAATTATCTAACCCGCAGCCGCGAAGCATTAGTCGCCGACTATCCCGGCCTGACCCGCGACCGCCAATACGGTCGCGTCAAACGCGGTGAACGCGATTGTCTGATAGTAGATACCGGCGGGATTACCAACGAACAGGAAGGCATAGACGTCTTCGCCAAAAAGCAGGTGGAAATCGCCTTGCAGGAAGCCGACGTCGTGTTTTTTCTAGTCGACGCCCGCGATGGCCTCAACGCCATCGACGAAGCCATTGCCGACATGTTGCGCAAGCTTGGCAAACCGGTAGTGCTGGTAGTCAATAAAGTTGACGGCATAGACAGCAATACCGTGACCAACGATTTTTATAGCCTGGCGCTCGGCGAACCCATCGGGATTGCCGCCACGCACGGCCGCAATGTCCACGACTTGCTGGATCGCATCGACGAGCTGTTGCCGGTAGTCGAGGACGAATTCGAAGAACAAGATCCGGGCATCGCCATTGCCATCGTCGGCCGCCCCAATGTCGGCAAATCGACTTTAGTGAATCGACTGCTCGGCGAGGAACGCGTCGTAGTGTTCGACGAAGCCGGCACAACCCGCGACAGTATTTATATCCCCTTCGAACGCAACGGTCAGAAATTCACCTTGATCGATACCGCCGGCATGCGCCGCCGTTCCAGGGTATCGTTGACGGTGGAAAAATTCAGCATCATCAAATCGCTGCAAGCTATCGAAAAAGCTCATGTGGTGATTTATTTGATCGACGCCCGCGAAGGTGTGACCGATCAGGATGCACATATTTTAGGTTTGGTCCTGGAAGCCGGCCGGGCCTTGATCATCGGCTTGAACAAATGGGATGGTCTGAACGCCGAACACCGCGATTTCGTGAAAAAGCAGATCGAAATCAAATTGTCGTTTTTGGAGTTCGCCGAAAAACATCCGATTTCCGCCCTACACGGCAGCGGCG
The DNA here is from genome assembly GCF_000515215.1 of Methylomonas sp. 11b. Taxonomy (NCBI): domain Bacteria; kingdom Pseudomonadati; phylum Pseudomonadota; class Gammaproteobacteria; order Methylococcales; family Methylococcaceae; genus Methylomonas; species Methylomonas sp. 11b. The sequence goes on along the minus strand of NZ_KI911557.1, from coordinate 4,571,126 downwards.
TCGGGAAGTTGTTCGACGTAGTGCATACCTTGTACGACTCGGCCATGACCGATATGTCAACGCCCTTGCTGACCCGGATTTTGACCGACGCTCTGACAGCGCATCAGCCGCCACTAGTCGGTGGTCGAAGGATTAAATTGAAATACGCGCACCAAGGCGGCCGCAATCCGCCGGTGGTGGTAATCCACGGCACCCAGACAGACTCGTTACCAGGCGCTTACAAACGCTATTTGATGAATTACTTCCGCGACCAGCTGCGACTGACGGGTACACCGATACGCTTGGTATTTAAGTCGCCGGAAAACCCGTTTCAAGGCCAGAAAAACCCGCTGTCTGATCGCCAAGTGAAAAAACGCAAGCGCTTGATCGATTTCAGTAAACGAAAAAAATAACAACTCAAGATACCTGGAGCATTCCTATGGCAACCATCACTTTCCAAGGCAAGCCGATCAACACTATCGGCGACTTACCGGCGGTAGGTGCGCAAGCGCCTGATTTCCAGCTAACCAATCGTAAAATGCAGGATGTGGGTTTGGCGGAATTCGCCGGCAAACGTAAAGTGCTGAATATTGTCCCCAGCCTGGATACGCCCACCTGCGCTACCTCGACCCGCAAATTCAACGAAAAAGCCGCGCATCTGGATAATACCGTGGTGCTGGTGGTGTCAGCCGACCTGCCTTTCGCGCAAGTACGCTTTTGCGAAGTCGAAGGCATCAAACACGTGGTGCCGCTCTCCAGTTTCCGTTCCAAATTTGCACACGACTACGGCGTCGAACTGTTAGACAGCATTTTGGCCGGCCTGACCGCGCGCGCCATCGTCATCATCGACGAAAACGACAAGGTGATCTACACCCAATTGGTTAGTGAAATTGCCGACGAGCCTGATTATGTCAGCGCATTGGCGGCGTTGCATTAATCGTAAACCGGAGCGCCGAGTCCGATTTTCAGCTCGGCGCAATGAACATTTCTAATGACCCATCGCCTCCGACTGTGCCAAACCGCTGGATTTATTAAGCCTTAGCCAGGCGTTCCGCTTGATCGTACATCGCGCAAAATAGCTGAATAACGACAAAAATCATGGTCCGGGTGGTGCGCAGCGCATCCGGATCAGTCGGGCTTTCGGCGACATATTCGCTGATCGTTTCGTCCATGAATTTAACCAAGTCAGGTTGCGAGTTGCTATCGATCAGGCGCTCGGTAAATCGATTCTGAAATTTATCGCGAAACTTCGTATCCATCTGGTTACCCGGCATGAATGCCTGCAACTCGGCATCGAGTAAGGCGGCGGTGTTCTGTAACCATTCCATGCTCAAGACCCGCTGATCCGGCAAATCGCCGAAAGCATGCTTGAATACGCAAATCACATCAAAACAAAGATCCATGAATAGATTCGCCAGGTTCCGATCCTTATCGGCAATCAACGCCGAAAACACGCCAAAGATGGTTTGCGCCAAGGCAGGCTGCTCGGTTTGGAATTGCTGAAGTATGGCGCGGCCAGCATTTTCATCCTGGCTTTTGGCGTATTGCAGGGCCTGATACAACTCTCGGTCGGTTAATTCACGCATCGTCATTTCTAAATAAGTTCAACAAATATCCCGACGATATAGTATCAAGCCCCTGCCTGATAACGGATATTTATAATGTGTAGAACTGTTATTCTCTCGGTCCTTAAATAGCGGCTCTCCCGCGTACACAGCAATCAGGTATTTTCAGAGGTTTTCTTTAGTTAACCAGCGTATGACCGCGTTGACGCATGCAGGTTTTAAATGCCCGTTTAAAGCCCTCGTTGGCTTTGTACCCTTCCCACAATCCTGCAGGAATAGCCAATATAGCGCCACCGGCGGCACCGGTTGCGGCGCTGCCGGCTATCGCACCGACTGCCGCGCCACCCGCAGCACCGGTAACCGCACCGACGCCCGCGCCCATACCGATTTCTTTGGTGATATCCGACGCTTGTTCCGCCAGCGACTTGCACTCGACCATGTCGCGTTGCGCGGTTTCCGGCTGTTGGTCCAAGCGCGGATCGATGATCGGATGCCAACCACTCATGGATGCGCAGCCGCTGGTTAATGTGGCAAGTACCAACATAGTGGGTAAATATTTTTGTGTCATTTTTTCTCCAAAACAGACATGTTTAAATCGTTAGATAACATTTCAGCATTTATGCTTAAGACATAGAGCGATGCCGCTGCGGGATGGACACCGCGGCACGCATTAGAAGTGATAAAGTTGTGGGATATTGCTGCCGACTGGTTTGTACCATTCCTTAAAATCTATCGGCAGCTCGAGTAAGGGCGCTGTTATGCAATATTTTAAGAGGCCGTCAATGGCAACATAAGTGCCGCCGCCAATGCATTTTTCGCCAAGCTGTTGATTCAATAAAGCATTCGAGTCGCACATAATCACTCCACAAGTTATTCACTTGCGGAAAATTCTAAGTTTGGCGACTTAAAATCTACTTAAGCTTTGATTAGGATCCGGTTAAAAGCAGCCGGCTATTTAGACCGCGCCGAACCGGCGTCATGCTCGGAAAGGCTTTGCAAAACCTGGTTAAACAGGCAGTATATTCAAATGAATACCCTCACCCAGCTCCAGACAGATATCAATACGCGCGTAAAAACCATCCGCGACGGCCAACCCGATTGGCTATGCCGCCAGGGTTGCGATAGCTGTTGCCGACGGCTTGCCGCAGTACCCAAAATCACCGAGGAGGAATGGCGTTGCCTGCAAGAAGGCCTAAAGGACTTACCTCCGGAGCAACTTCAGGAAGTCGGCCGGGCGATAGCCGCACTGGCCGGCCAGACGTCGCGCCCGATCATCTGCCCGCTGCTGGACCAGGCGAAAGGCGCCTGTCTGGTCTATGCCCACCGCCCAGTGGCTTGCCGAACTTACGGCTTCTATGTCCAGCGCGACCAGGGGCTTTACTGCAAGGATATCGAATCGCTCGTTACCGATGGCGCGCTGAACGAAGTAGTGTGGGGCAATCATGACGGCATCGATCATCGACTACTCGCTCTAGGCGAGTCGCGCGAATTGCCGGAGTGGTTTGCGGATTGGTCTCTAGCAGACTTGAAATAAGGCTCCTGCCTCGCAGTGAGCTAATTGAGGGCAATGCGAACAAATGCTTGCCACTTCCGACAATAGATCATTCTGCCTTTCCTCCTGAATTTGCCGCAACAAATACGCATTAAATTTATTGTCGGGTGGCTTGATATATAGCGGATAGCCGAGCCCGAGTAACAAAGTGCTGGCGAACTGGGCTTTGCGTCCGCCATTGTCTATCATCGATTCCTCTTCCAAAAATCGCGCAAGCGGGCAATTTCGCCCGAAGTCTATTTTGCTCATTACCGTATGCTTTTTACATAAATTCATGTAAAAAGCATACGGTAATGAGCAAAAAAAATAACCACCTGTATATGGTAATTATTTAGCACATATATGCCAATCACATAAAATCGAAGAGCTTGGATGCGCTACTTGGTAGTAATCAGACCGTGATCGATGGCAAAGCGCGTGACTTCGGCCGTGCTGTGCAGGCCTAGATTTGCCATCAGGTTCCTGCGGTGCGAGATGACCGTTGGCGTGGCTAGGTGTAGCTGTCTTCCGATTTCGGCAGAGGTCATTCCCGTAGCAATCATCCCGAGAATCTGCCGCTGCCGCTTGGTCAGACTTTCGGCTGCTTTAACGTTTTCTGCCTTAGAGGTTAAAGGCGATGAACTTTCGCGTATGAGCGATTCAATCCGCTTCAGCAAGTCCACACCTTCTTCATTCAGGCGCTTGCGTTGGCTAATATCCAATATCGTGCCGACCATGCGTAGCGGGTTATTTTGCCTGTCCCGAAGGGTAACCCTGCCTCTTGCTTCGACCGATACCCAATGGCCATCCTTGTGCCTCAACCGGTGTTCGCTTTCGAAGCTGACGGTTTCACCCTGCAAATGCGCTGAGATTTTCTGTTTGAAGTGTTCAAGGTCCTTGGGATTGACCAAATCCATCCAGTCGTCTTCGTTGTCGCCCAACTCCTCCTTGTTGTAGCCGAGTAATTCGAACCAGCGATTGCCTGTTGTGACTTTACGTTCAGGAATATGCCAATCCCATAAAACCAATCCCGATGCCGCCAGCGCCATTTCGAGTTGTTCCTCGCTTTCTGCCAGCGCCATTTCGGCCTGCTTTTGCTCGGTAACATCCTGGCCCATGCCCATCCATTCGAGAATGCGGCCTTGTCTATCGCGAACCGGCACCGCACGCACGTTCATCCAGCGCCATACGCCATCATGGCGGCGAATGCGGTGTACGTTCAAGAACGGTTCGCCGCGCTCGACTGCGGATTTCCAGAGCGCCGCAGCCGCTTCGACATCGTCGGGATGCACGACCTTGGCCCACCCCGCGCCGAGCATTTCTTCCGCTGTCTGGCCGGTGAATGCCATCCACGCCGGTTGGGGGGCAACCTGAAGACCATTGGCAGGGCAGAACCATGTCACGACACTGGTTGTTTCCACCAACGTTCGGTAGCGTTCCTCGCTGGCCTGCAAACTGGTCAAGGCTTCGCGCTGGACCGTAATGTCACGACCAACCGACTGAATTTCCTTGAGTATGCCGCCAATATCGTAGAATCCTCGATTGATGAATTGCATCCAGCGCAGTTCGCCCCCAGCGACATACACCCTGTTCTCGATGGTGACGACGGGGTGGTCCGGCGACATCTCGCTTAGCCTGGCCTCGATCATGGGAATATCGTCGGGATGGGCTGCCGGATGCCAGCGATGACCAATCAACTCGTCGGCGACTTTGCCAAAAACCCGACAAAAAACATCATTGACGAACAGAAAGGCTCCGTCAGGCAGGAACCGACTGATAACCTCGGTCTGATCTTCCACGACTGACCGATAGCGGGACTCGCTCACTTCTAGTTTTTGAAGACCTTGATAGCTTGCGGTTCTATCGACGATTGCCCCCACGGCCACATCAGAGCAATCCCCAAAACTTGAAATATTGAATTCATACCAACCCGTCGAGCCATCCTTGCGCTTCTGCGGGATGATGCCGGTATAGGTGCTGCCCTCCGCAATAGCAGCGTAAGCCTCACGCCCGAATGCCTCATAGCTGTCCTGGTCAAGAAACAGGTTTCGGGTAGCCTGGTTAATTAGTTCATCCGGCTCGTAAGCAAAAATACGATGCATGGCCGCGTTGGCCCAAACGATGTGCCTATCCTTAATTATCGCGATGGCGATGAAATCACTATTCAGGATTGCGGCTGATTGACCAATTGATTTTTCGAGCATGACGCAGACCCGGCTTGTAGATAGCCAGGTATTTTGCCAGAAGGAACGCTTTAAGCGTCGAGTAATTGCCCCACTTTTCTATTCCAAGCATAAGGCTAGGGAAATGAGGGAACCCACGAGTTGAGTTCCCATGCCTATTTGCTAACCCGGCCCTTAAATATTGTCGCTCCAGTCAAGGCGGGAGCGACAATATTGGCTTCGCTGCGCAGTCTAAACGGCTCCCGCCTTTGCGGGAAGACGACTCCAGGTAATTAAGGGCCTAGTCAACAATATCATTCCGCAGGCGGCGAATGATGGCTATTGTGACCGGGTATGTCCGGATTGCCGTGGTCCTGGGTTTGGGCATCGAACCACTCATGCAGGGCCTGAACGAATTGAGGATATTCGGTGGAAAAATGAATCTGTCCGCCGTTATCCAAGGCTTGATATAGAACTTTTATATCGTCGACTTTTGCCTTTTTTAACTGCGCCAGTCCAGGCATATCCGCACCGTGCAAACGTTCGGTGACCGAATAATCTCCCGCTTTGTATTGTTCAGCCCTTTTTTGCAAATGCGCCTGGATCAATTTGATTTGCGAGGTGTTGTCCGCCGATTTGATCACCACATGCTGGACGCCGCCGTGAACCGTTTTGGTAAAGGTTTGTACCGTCCCCTTCACCGCGTAAGGCACTATTGTCTGTAATTGTTCTTGATTGATGGGTTTAGCGGGCGCATGTTCAATGGCTTGCACGACGATAAGGCATTGCAAAAGGCCCAGTATTATTAATAGGTAGTGTTTCATGGCGATACTCCGAGTAAGTTAACATTCATCCTGAACACTGAGTTTTTATCCGGTCGTTCAATACCGTTTGCTCCGAGCTTGCCGGAGGATATAGCCCACTTGGCTTCGATAAACTTAGCCGGAGCGGGATACCGGTAATAAATAGGGCCGGATTAGCAACTTAGTAATTCGCTGGCTCCGTTCTTTATACACAAAATCCGTTTTGGCAAAATCCTTAAGCTTTCCATTGACCGAATTGATTGAGGCGCTCGACATTGTCGGGTAAAAACACATGTACCTGATTACGGCCTTTTTCTTTGGCTCGGTAGCACGCGCTATCGGCGTTATTTAAAAACTCATCGACATCTCGAACACTACAGGTCACCGCGGCTACTCCGATACTGGCGCTAACGGTAAATTCGGTATCCCCCCAGTTAAATTTGAAATTGCGCAGGCTATCGCACAGTTCATGGGCGATATTGCGTGCCTGGTCAAGCGTGGTGTGTTCCAGCAACAACGCGAACTCGTCACCGCCCAGCCGGGCCAGAGTGTCGCGTTGCCGCAGTTTGGAGGACAAAACGGCACTTATTCTGCGCAATAATTCGTCCCCGGCTGCGTGTCCGCAGGTATCGTTAACCTGCTTGAAATGATCCAGGTCGATATAACAAAGCGCGTGTTGAAAATAGCCGGGGCGGGCACTGGCCAATACTCTGGTCACCCGTTGTTCGAAGGCTGTCCGATTGACTAGTCCAGTCAAAGGATCGTGGCTGGCGTGATAGGCCAAACTCCGAATTTTGGTATGAGATGCGGACATGTCCCAAAACACCAGTACCACGCTGTCGACGAATCCATCCAGCGCGACCGGATAAAACGAATATTCGACCGGAAATGAACCGCCATCCTTGCGCTTAAAACTGGCGACACTGCGCTGACCGGCTATATCGCGGGCAAGGTCTGGCGACCTGAGAGCTTCCAGGGCTAGTGTTAAATCGTCAGCTAGCATGGTGATTATGTCTTGCCCCAGAGCGTCTTCTTCGGAATAACCCAACATCTGCAACGCGGCCCGGTTAACGAAGCTGCAACGACCATTCGCATCCAATCCGACAATACCTTCGCCGGCCGAATCCAGCAGTAAGCGAAAGCGCCTCTCGCTGTTGCGCGCCTCGGTATTGGCGTGTTTGAGCTTAACTAAGGTGGCGTCAAGGCTGGCATTGGCGGACTTGAGGATGGCGCATTGTTTTTCCAGTTGCTCAGTGCGCTTGAATACCAGTTCCTCCAGGCGTTGCCGGTAATAGCTCAGTTCCTGCTCGGTTTCCTTGTCTTTGGTAATATCAACCAGGACACCCTGCAAAAACAAACTATCGCCAGCTTCATTTCGCACCACATTGGCTTCGTCCAGAAACCAGCGATGGTGTCCGTCGTGATTGCGTAATCGGTATTCGCATCGCAAAGGCGCATGATGTTCATAGGTATAGGCGTAGGCTTCCACGGTCACGGCCAGATCGTCCGGATGCACCTGCTTAAGCAAACCTTGCGGATCATCAAGCCAATCTTGCTGGGTATAGCCCAATTGAGAAATTTGCGGGCTGACATATAACAGCTTTACCGGCGTTTCCAGCGATGCGATATAGGTGATGACCGGCATTTGTTCTACCAAGCTCCGGTACTTAGCTTCCGCCTCACGCAATTGCTCCAGGGCTTCGGTCTTCTCCACAAGCATTTGTTGTTCATGCTGCATTCGGCAAACTTCAGTGGGCGATTCGGCGTCCGCGACACTAGTGCAGTGGTGAGATTTTCCCGCTAATAATGTCGCATCATCCAATGCTGCCTGTATCAGGTTCGAAACATTGGGCTGCTTGACCGTTTCCGCTTGATTGGCGATATAGCCGGCGTCCAGCATATCCGGCGATTGCCGGTCCCAGCGCGATCGTTCGGGCTGACGGTCTTCAGCGAGTTTGAGATCGTGATGACTGGGTTCTTCCTCGCAAAATACCGAATCGTGATCTTGAAACGCCGCTAAGGAATGTTTGTTAGCCATCCGATTGGCAGGATCGTAGTCCATAACTAGTAAGCAGCTATTGGCTCTGGCTGATGCAGTGTTCATAAAATCGCCCCCCTATCGGTGACTGGGTTTCAATAGCCTGAGTGACCAGACAAAATCACGGGGCGATTTTTCAGCGCCGATAGACTTTATCAGCCAAACGCGTAGCGCTTCCTGAGATCTTTGACATGTCCATAAGACGTTATTGCAGTAATAGGTTTGGACAGCGGTGACAGATTAGCGCTAATAGCCACTAGCCGAGCAAACTCGTTTTTGATGACCTGGTAACACTCGCAACTTTGCGCTTCCAGGCCGGCGCGCTCCAGTACGCTGATATGCCCACGGCAATACCGAATCACCCCGGCTTGCTGTAATTTCCCGGCAGCCTCGGTGATACCTTCGCGGCGTACGCCCAACAGGGTGGCGATGGATTGTTGCGTTATCGCTATCTCGCTCCCACTCTGCCGGTCCAGAATCATCAACAGCCAGCGCGAGAATTGTTGATCAATTGAATGGTGCCGGTTGCAGGCGGCTATCTGCGTCATATGCGTAATCAATGCCTGGGTATAGCGGAGTAACATGCCATGTAACGCGCCGCTACGCTGTCCGCCTATCCGTTCAATTTCCTCCTCAAATAGACTCCTGCGCAAACGATAGGCATAGCCCGGTATGACCACGACAGCTTGATGCGGCATGGATTCCCCACCCATGAACAGCGAAATGCCCAGCATGCCTTCGTTGCCGATCAAGGCCAGTTCGCTGGAGGCGCCATTCTCAGTAAAGTAAAGCTTGGCTATCACGCCGGTGACGGGAAAATAGACATAACGCAGTGATTCATCCGGTTCACAGAGCACATCGCCACAACGCATTTCAACCCGTTCCAGTAGTTTTGAAACGTGCGCGTAATTGGCTTCGGGCAGCATGGCGAGTAGCTGGTTTTGTCTTGGCTGGTCCATTTCACTCATCAGTTATTTCCGGATTGTTTGGCGAGGGCTGCATCAGGTATTCATATTGCTGAAACGGGAAATCCATACCAACATGGCGCGTTTTAACACAGCGGCTATCCGGTAAAAATACGTACTGCTACTTAGGCGGAAATCTGATTATTCACCTTGCCCGCAGATTCCCTATACTCGCCAAGCTGTAAACACTGCGGAGCGAATTCGCTGAAAGTTGCAAATGGGCAAAAGCGACCGAGCATTGAAGATAAGTTTGACAGGGTCAATTTTTCGCCAGCATACTTCTGCGCGAACTGGGGCAAGAAGCCAAGTCCAGGCATAGATCATCACAAACTAAGGCTGGCTATTTCGGCTATGGCCGGATAAAAACCCGGTTGCTAACGCCCTCTGTTGCCGAAACAGGGCTTACCGGCTAACCACCCGCACAATACTGCTTGAGTGACACCCATCGAAGATAAGCCCGAAGCGGTCTCAATGCTGTCCCAACTGGAAAATGACTCATGACTGACGAGCGTTACAAGTCTGCAAACACTGCAAGTCCTTTTCGACCAGAAGTGGAGAACAGACACCCAAACTCAAAAAAAACCTCCTGTTCCCAGGATGCTCCAGAGACAATCTTGCAAGAACTGCAAGTGCGTCAGATTGAATTAGAGACCCAAAATCAATCGCTGCTTCAGGCCCAACATACACTTCAGCAGTCGCGAGACCGCTTCCAGCATCTTTACGATTTCGCCCCGCTCGCCTACCTCACACTCAGCCCGGACCATATAATATCCGCCATAAACTTTACAGCCACCACGTTGCTGGCTGTTGAGTGCCAAAACGTAATTGGCCGTGATTTTTCAAGCTTGATTGCCGATCAGAGCCGCGATTTTTGGCAAAGGCGTTTATTGCAGATTCAGCAAAGCAGCGAAAATCAATCTTGCGAATTGCACATGCTGCGTGGCGACAACACTGCATTTCCTGCCAGACTCGACTGCCTAATGGTCACCGATCCCGCCGACCAGCCGGAACTGCGCATTACCCTCACCGACCTCACTCGACAAACACAAGCAGAATCATCGGTGCAGGCGCAAAGCCCGACGCTGTGCGCGGCGCTTATACAATCGGCGCGGGATGCAATCGTCTGCATCGACGCAAAATACCGTATCGTATTATTCAATCCCGCAGCCGGTAACCTGTTCGGCTGCCGCGCGGATCAAGCCATTGGCGACGCTATCGAACACTTTATTCCGGCTGGTTTTCCGGCCATTTATTCAGCGCCGAAATCGGGAGACGCTAGCGATCATCAGGCGAACGAACTTCGCACAGTGACCGGCGTGCGCGCTAGCGGCGAAGAATTTCCGATGGAAGCCGTCATTTCCGAGATAGACACTGGCGGGCAAACCTTGTATTCCCTCATTCTGCGCGATGCGGACGGGCGCAGCCTCCTGCAAGCCGGACGTCATTTGCAGGATCAACTGTCCAAAGTGGCGGCTTCCGTACCCGGCGTTATTTGTTCGTTCCGTTTGGCTGCGGATGGTTCAGCCAGCATGCCTTATGCCAGTCAGGCGCTTGAATCCCTGTACGGACTGGCTCCCGAAGCGGTGGCCGAGGACTTTAGTCCGGTATTTGCCAGAGTTCATCCCGACGACATCAAACTTATCAACGAAACCATCAGCGAATCGGCGCGCAGCCTTGAACCTTGGCGCGACACCTTCCGCTACCAACATCCCAGTAAAGGCGAAATCTGGATAGAAGGGCATTCCATGCCGATGCGGGAACAGGGCGGCAGCATTTTATGGCATGGCTATCTTCAAGATATTACCGCGCGAAAACAGGCTGAATCGGTATACCGCGATCAGGATAGGGAACTGCAACTGATCATGGATGCCACGCCGGCGCTGATCGCCTATTTGGATGTCGATTTTCGCTATGTGCGCGTGAATGCGACTTACGAACGCTGGTTCGGCATCTCTCCGGAACAGGTTATCGGCCGCACCGTGCCGGATATTTTGGGTGTCGCGGCGTGGGACATCGTCCGCCCGTATCTGGAACGGGCATTAGCAGGCGAGCAGGTGAGCTTTGATCAACAAATTCCCTATGGCAACGGCAAACCCCGCTGGGTGCATGCGACCTATATTCCTAATGCTGATGAAACAGGACGGCGGAAAGGTATTGTGGTGCATGTGATCGACATCGAAGAGCGCAAACAGTCCGAGCAGAAAATTGCCCTATTGAACCAACGCTTGCAGCGCCGCGTGGAGGAAATGCAGGTTATTTACAACACGGTACCCATTGGACTCGCCATCGCCGGCGACAAAAGCGGGCAACATATCCGCGGAAATCGGGCTAATGAGCAAATGTTAGGCTTACCCCCTACCTCGGAACTATCGCTGTCCAGCGGGAACCCGCCGGCCATCACGGTATTACAAAACGGCTATCCGTTGGCCGTCGAGGATCTGCCGATCCAGCGTGCTTGCCGGGGAGAAGTGGTGACCGACGAGACTCTGGATATAGTCCGCCCGGACGGCAAAGTCATTACCGTGGTGTCTAATGCATCGCCATTGCTGGACGATAAGGGTCAACCGCGCGGGGCCGTTGGGGCATTTTTGGACATTACTCCGCTCAAAGTAGCTGATGACGCCCTGCGCCGCAGCGAGGCTTTCGTACGCTGTATTCTGAATTCGCTGCCCGCGCATGTGGCAGTGCTGGATGATAGCGGCTTGGTGACTACAGTCAACGCGCCTTGGGATTGCTTTGCTATGGAGAACGGCGGTTCGTCCAGTCAATTGTCGGAAGGCGCCAATTACCTTGAGGTTTGCCGTCGTTCGTCGGCGGCAGGCGACCGGGACGCGCAGAAGGCTTTGACCGGTCTTGAAAGCCTGATAGCGGGGCATCAGTCGGAATTTATGATGGAATATCCGTGTCGGACCGCGCTTGGCGAGCTATGGTTTATGATGCATGCCAAACGTATTACCCAAGGTTTCCAGGGCATGATTATTACCCATGTAGACATTACCGAACTGAAGCGCACCCACGCGGAATTGCGGCATACCGAGACCCGTCTGGCGCTGATCATCGACGAAGTGAACGCCGGTTATTGGGACTGGGACTTAGTGTCGCAAACCTTATTTCTCTCGCCGGAATGGAAACGGCAAATCGGTTTTGACGACCATGAGATGCTGAACCGCTGGGAAGAATGGGAATCTCGATTGCATCCGGATGATCGGGCATGGGTCTTGGCAAGCACCGAAGACTATCTCGCCGGCCATCAGTCGGCTTACGAACTGGAATTCCGCTTGCGGCACAAGAATGGCTCGTATCGCTGGATCCATGCGCGCGGCAGCTTATTGCACGACAAAAATAACCGGCCTTATCGACTGCTGGGCATCAATTTCGACATCACCGACTACAAATTGACCCGGGAATTGAGCGAACGCCGAAATCGGATGGAACAGTCATTTCGGGTATCGCTGGCGACACAGACGATAGCGGCGATTGCTCACGAACTTAACCAACCCCTGGCCGCCATTTCCTCGTATGCCGATGTGGCGTTGCGCCTATACCAATCAGAAAAACCGGATGCGCAAAAACTCAAGCACGTGTTGGAAGCCTGCGTGCAACAAGCTCAGCGTGCCGGCGAAGTCATACGGCAGCTATTCAGCCATTTGAATAAAACCGAGACCGTCGGCGAACGGGTCGATATTAACTTTTTAGTGACAGAAGCCTGCGCATTTGTAAAAAACGACAGAACCTTAGACACGTTTAACATAGAACTGGACCTTGCTGTCGATTTACCGCAGACGACGGTCAATGCACTGCAAATTCAAAAGGTGCTGGTCAATCTGATCAGCAATGGTCTGGAAGCGATGCAGGAACACGGCAAGCTGTCCGAGGTATTGCGCGTAACCACCGGCCGATACGCCGATGATCCTGACATGGCAATAGTTTGTGTTTGTGACAGCGGTAAAGGCTTGGCGGATGCCATTGCCCTGAAAACCCTGTTTCAACCTTTTTACTCGACTAAACCCGCGGGCCTGGGAATGGGCTTGGCCATCAGCCGTGCCTTGATTCAAGCCCATGGCGGCAATATGTGGGCGGAGCGGAATGTCGGCGACGGTCTGAGTCTGTTCTTTACCTTACCGTTTGCAAAATGAATACTCAGCCCTGCGTATTCGTGGTGGACGACGATGATGCGGTCCGCGATAGTCTGGGTTTGGTATTTGAAACCGCGGGCCTCGCGTATCAAACATTTGCCAGCGCCGAATGCTTTCTGGAACGCTATTGCCCGGACCAGCCCGGCTGTCTGGTGCTGGACGTCAACATGCCGGGACTGGATGGTCACGAGCTGCAAGCCGAACTGATCCGCCGCCAGATCCACCTCCCCATTATTTTCCTGACCGCCTATGGCGACATACCGATGACAGTGCGCGCGATGAAGGCGGGAGCTGTTGATTTTCTCACCAAGCCGGTCAGTACCGATCTGTTGCTCGACAGGGTACAGGCAGCGCTACAGATTGAAATCATCACTCACGCAGAGACCATGAAAGGACAAGCGCTGTGTAATCGGCTAAGCGGTCTGACTTCACGTGAACTGGAGATTATGGGGATGGTGGTGGCCGGTCTAACCAACAAAGAAATAGCCCGGCGCTTGGGCATTAGTCACCGTACGGTTGAAATCCACCGCGCCAAAGTGATGGAGAAAACCGGCGCGACGAATCTGCTGGAACTCGCCCGGATCTATGAGGCCTGCCGACTGTGAGTGCATCGATCCCGTTAGTCAGGCCCTTCACTATCCTTGTTTCCACGCCGGCGGAGCCCAATAACTATCGATGGCCCCAAATGCACGCTATTAATAGACCTGATGAATATTACTAATTTAACAAAGCCTGTTTTTTGGCTTAACGTATGCCAACGTCAAGTAAAACCCCATATACAAGACTCGTTAGCAATACCAAATCCGAAAATAGGTGTAACGATGACAAGAGAAAAACTTACTACTGCTCAAAAAAACCTGCTGAATAAATGCCCCAAGGAGTGGGCTGTCGTGCCGGTTGGGTCCACTAATAAAACATTGATTGCGCTGATGAAAAAAGGCTTGGTTGATTCGCGGCTATTAATTAATACATTGTTCCCGGAGCTCTCCAGATGCGAATGGCGCATAGCTCCATAGCCGCCAAAACAGCAAAGGCTTTGCCATAAAAAAGTTGGTGCAGGCCTACCTTATTCGGTGGAATAAGGCATAGCCAACAATTTCTCCCGGGTTTCCATCAGCAATGTCAAAGCCGTTTTGCAGGTTAGGCATCGGTGTAGTGGCCTTTCGTCGGACCAACAACTTATTACAAAACAAAAAACCGCAGTGCAATAGCAGCCGGATTTTTAGCTCGACACCCAAATTGTTGACTATGGACGATCAACTGCTGCGTTTACCGGGAACTTTGTCCAGTAATATGACATCGGAGAATTAAGTTTGATTGAGCATTTTGGCGAGTGCATTTAAAATCCCGACCTAAATACTCAGATTTTCTTGGGAAGTTTATTATTTTGGTCGAATGTTATTTAGGAACTATTTTTTCAACATCAATTCGCCGGTTGTCCTCTACAGCATTCGTGTATGCGGCGGCATAGGTCAGTGGTAGCCACTATGATGACTAGCGATGATTCGGCGCGCCGCCGAGGGGCGCGCCGTCAGCAAGAACGCCGGACTAATCCGTTCGCCTTCAACTCAGCGGAGTGGATCGCTTTCGTTCAGCAACAATATGTGCTGTGGCCAAAACAAGACCGACGGGTATTAGATCGCCGGCGCGCCGAGCGCCGCGAGATTGATCGTCGCGCCGGACTGCGCGACGCGGAGCGGGAAATCCCGTTTCAACGCACCCGCTGGTTTTCGGCTGAGCATATCCTCAACGACGAAGAAAAGCTGATGATTCAGGCTTTATTTGCGGAAGAAGACTAGCCTGACACGGGCCGCATCAGCGCAGCACGATGTCCGCCGGATGCCTGACCTGCAAGGCAAAACGCTGTTTCGAGCGTCTCACCCAGCCCCTCACTTCCACGTCTTTGCCTACATAGGTTTCCAGCGGCGGAAACAACCCCGCCGATATTGGCTCCACGCTAATGGACACCGTATCGGAGAATTGCAGATAACTGTGTTTGGCGGTCTTTTTGACCCCGCGGATACGTCCGGTCACGCGCTTCCAGCCCTGATAATTATTTTCATCGAGCAGCTCCGCAGCCAGCGGCGCATAGGCCTGTTCACCCCAAATCCCCAGCCTGGCTTGCTCGGCACTGCGTTGAGCCGCAAGCAAGGTGTCGAGATATTTGAAGTTCGGCGGGTAAATATTCACCGTCGCCAAACCGCGTTTCACCAGCTCCAGATTGATATGCTCCTTGTCTTCGGTAAACACGTAGGCCAAGGTGCGCTGATATTTGTCCTGTTTTTCCACATCGCCTTGCAGGAATACCTTCCGCTGCTCCAACTTTTGCTTCAACCAGGCCTTAGCCTGCTCGCCGCCGGCTTCGGCTGACTTGTTACGACCGGCAACCTCCGGCGTATTGATCCCTAAAAAACGGACTTTCCGACCGTCGCTTAGTAAGATAGTATCGCCATCGAACACCTTTTCTACCCGGTAATACGCGACGCCTGGATCGATGCTTACAACTTTGGCGTTTTCATTGCCATGATCAGCATAATGGCGGCGACCTTGCTGATCGGTCCATTGATAGACTTCGGCGTTCAGTAAAGCCGGCAATAACGCCAACAGCCAAAGACAGTGTTTAGTGCTTTTCATCATTTTTTTCGATCACCATGACTAACCAACAGATTATCGCCGCCACTCAGGCTTGGCTAAAAACTTTTGTTATTGAATACAATATTTGCCCGTTTGCCCGCCGCGAGCAGGAAAAAGACAGTATTCGCTATCAAGTCGTGTCGAGCAACAGCATCGAGGATAGCCTGGAAGCGGTAATTGCCGAGTGCGTGCATCTCGATTCCGAACCCGACACCGAAACCACCTTGTTGATATTTAGCGAGGCGTTTGCCGACTTTGAGGATTTCCTGGATTTACTGGCTATCGCCGAGCAATTGCTGATCGATCAAGGTTACGAAGGCATCTACCAATTGGCTAGTTTTCACCCGGACTATTGCTTTGCGCAAACGCCGACAAACGACCCCAGCAATTACACCAACCGCTCCCCTTACCCCATGCTGCATCTGATTCGCGAGGACAGTATCGAAAAAGCTGTCGCTAGTCATCCCGACCCGGAGGGGATTCCCGAGCGCAATATAGCGCTTACCCGCGAATTGGGCCTGGAAAAATTGCGGGCGATTGTAAATGCCTGCTACCAACAGTAGCGGAAACATTTGCCCGTATGCGTTCGGTTTTCTCGTTTCAAAATTAGCAGCGTTCTAATAGCACGGCGGCGTCGCAAAATAAGCCTGTCGAATTGTTCTTACGGCGGGATTGGATAAGACCGTTCACTATGGAATTCGTCTCGCGCCAGTTTATGCGCGGCCATCTCATCACGGCTCAACTTGATTCCTTTGGGTATTGATAGCCATCCAATTCGCAGAGACCGGAAGCCCCTTACCCCAGCTGGACGAAGCCGGCAAATCAGCAAGCACTTCATGCCTCACCGAGGCTGAGCTTGCCTAAATATCGGCAATTGACTGTTGCAAGGGCCTGTTACAAGACCATGCGGCCCGAATTCATGACTAAAAAACCTCCTTGAAAATCAGGACCGTTCAATGAATAAACCTACCCACTAGCCTATGCCGATTACGCGGCCATTTCGCCGGCTTTTTAGCAATTGCCGGATTTAGATGATAATTTATAGCCGGGAGTGACACATGAAACAACGTTTTCCAAGAATATCCGCTTTTGGTTTGGCAATCGCCGCGGGCTTGGTCGGTATCTTGGGATTTGCGGCGCTGATGGGTTTGAGTCTGCAGCAAGAGCGCGATAGCCACGTAGAACATGCGCGTATCGAGACGGCAAATATCGCTCTGGTTCTAGAGGGGCATGCACTGGCCACGATACAAAAAATCGATCTGATTCTGAAAGATCTTCAGGGGCATATTCGACCCGACGACATGCGCAGCAGCCAGTTCGATAACGCCGTTGAAAACCATGCTATGCGAGCCTTGCTGAAGGAAAAGGCCAAGGATATTCAGCAAGCGGCGGTGATCGAGATCGGCGGAATCCAGATATTCAATGCCAACGGCGATTGTATCTACAGCTCCATCGACGCTCAGCCGGCCATCAAAGTCACCGACAAAGAAAGCTTTCAAATTCATAGGGATCATCGCCAGATTGGCTTACACATTTCCCCGCCGGAAATATCCCGTACCTTGGACATCTGGCATATATCCCTAACCCGGCGCATCGATTTTCCCGACGGCGGCTTTGCCGGGTACGTTAACGTCATTGTGCAATTGAGTTCGTTCGAAAGTTTTTACGCGACGCTGAACCTTGGCGAGCACGGCGCGGTTTTACTCCGCGACGAACAGATGCGGCTTTGGGCTCGCCATCCGCACCTGGAAGCCAATCTAGGCAAAGCCATGCCTAACCACCCCCTGAACCAATACGTTGCCAAGGGTATGGCCCACGGTTCCTACTTACAGGCCAGCCCGGCCGATGGCGTCAAACGCCTCTATAGTTTTCGGCGGGTCGGCGATTATCCCTTGTACGTGTTGGCCGCCATCGCCGAACAGGATTATCTGGCCGAGTGGCGAAAACATTTGGTTTGGTACGGCACGGCCGGACTCGTCATCTTGATCGCTTCGTTAGTGTTGGCCTTGGTTGCGCGACACAGCCGCTTGAAATGGCAGAACAACGAAAGGAATTACCGCTACATCATCGAGAATGCACCGGTCGGCATTTTTCAGAGAAATTTTGAAGGTCAGTTTAGCTTTCTGAATCTCACTTTGGCACGCCAATTGGAATGCAACTCCGTCGATACCTTTCTGCAACGTTATGTTCCGGCCGAGAAGTTGTGGGCCGATCTCAATCAATTGAAGTCCTTTTATCAGTTACTGCAGACAGATAAAGAGGTACGCGACTTTGAAGCGCAAGCGGTGCTCATAACCGGGCAAACCAAATGGTTCTCGATGTCCGCCTACCTGGATGAAGAAAGCGGACAGATCAACGGTTTTACACTCGACATTACCGAACGCAAGCAAGTCGAAGAACAGCTCAAAACATCGGAAGAGCGTCTGCGTATGACGATGGATGTGGCACAAATCGGCGTTTTCGATTGGGATGTCAAAAAAGACAGTTTCGAGGTGTCACCGATTTATTTCACGATGCTAGGCTACCAGGCGAAACCCGGTCCGGGTGATCGTAACGAATGGCTGGAGCGGCTCCATCCGGACGACCGGGCCGACATCGCCGAAAAAATTGGTGCCGTACTGTCGAAACGGGCCAATGCCTACAGTTACGAAGCCAGGATGCGCCATGCCAATGGCACCTATCGCTGGATAAGTGTTAAAGCGTTCTGCGTGCAGCGAGGCGAAGACGACATGGTCACCCGCATCCTGGGCATACGCATGGACAT
The DNA here is from genome assembly GCF_000515215.1 of Methylomonas sp. 11b. NCBI lineage: Bacteria > Pseudomonadati > Pseudomonadota > Gammaproteobacteria > Methylococcales > Methylococcaceae > Methylomonas > Methylomonas sp. 11b. The sequence goes on along the minus strand of NZ_KI911557.1, from coordinate 4,552,549 downwards.
CACCGACCGCAAACGCTACGAAGTCGAATTGGAGCACTACAAAAATCATCTCGAACACTTGGTAAATGAGCGCACGACGGCGTTGTTGGACGCCAGAAAACAAGCCGACAATGCCAACCTGGCCAAATCCGATTTCTTGGCGAACATGAGCCACGAAATACGTACCCCGATGAACGCCATCATCGGCCTGACGCAACTGGCGCTGGATACCGAGCTGAACCAGAAGCAACGCGATTACCTCGGCAAGGTATTGAATTCGTCGCGAGCCTTGCTGGGTATTCTCAATGACATTCTCGATTACTCGAAAATCGAAGCCGGGCGCATAGACATCGAGGCCATCGAATTCAACTTGGAAGAAATACTACGGGCGACGGCAGACTTGTTCTCCATACGTGCCGATGAAAAAGGCCTCGAGCTGTTCATCGATATGGCGTTAGATGTGCCCGATCAGCTGCTGGGCGACCCGCTCCGCCTCAGCCAGATCATTAACAACCTGGTCGGCAATGCCATTAAATTCACGCAACATGGCGAAGTCCACCTTCGCGTCGAGGCACAGGAAAGGACGGACGATGCCATACGCCTGCGTTTTGCGGTGAGAGATACCGGCATCGGCATCACGGCCGAACAAGCCGGTCAGCTGTTTCAGCCTTTCGCGCAGGCCGACGCCAGTATCACCCGCAAATTCGGCGGCACCGGCTTGGGGCTGACGATCTCGAAACGCCTGGTGGAATTGATGGCGGGAGAAATCACCCTGGAGAGCGAACCCGAATCCGGCAGTACCTTTGCCTTTACGGTTCGACTAGGCCTGCCGGCCGGCATTTCGTCAAGCGAGCAGACACCGGGCCGGCGTTTGCAGGATTTACACCCCATGCGTACCCTGGTAGTCGACGATCAGGAAACCTCGCTGACGATACTGCGCTCGATTTTGGAAGCTTGGCAGTTCGAGGTGGCGACGGCCCGGTCGGGCGAAACAGGTTTGCGCTTGTTCGCCGAAGCGGCGCGATGTGGCAAACCCTTCGAGCTGTTGTTATTGGATTGGAAAATGCCCGGCATGAACGGTCTGGAGCTGGCCGAGACCATAGCCGATAGCGAGCATAACAGCCGGCCGCCAATATCCATCATGATCACGGCTTATGAGCACGAGGCACTGGCCAAGTCCGCCGGCAACATTCGGGTGGATGCGATCATCGCCAAGCCGGTCACTCCCTCCAACCTGCTTAACACCCTGGTTCAACTGCAACGAAACGAAACCAGCCAGCCTGTTCCCGTCGCCGAAGTTTTCAACGCCACCCGAACCACGCTAGCAGCCATCCGTAGCGCTCGGATCTTGCTGGTTGAGGATAATAAACTCAATCAACAGGTGGCACAGGAATTTCTCATTAAAGGCGGTTTGGAGGTCACGACTGCCAACAATGGCCTGGAGGCCTTGGATTGGCTGGAGAAATCCAATTTCGATGCGGTGTTGATGGACCTGCATATGCCGGTGCTGGACGGCCTGGAGGCCGCCCGCAGGATTCGCCAATCGGCGGCGTTAAAGGAATTGCCCATCATCGCGATGACCGCGGCGGCGATGAATCAGGATAAAGAGGCCTGCTTAGCGGCCGGCATGAATGACCACATCGCCAAGCCTGTTGAACCGGAAGAACTTGCCAATGCGTTGGCGAGGTGGATCAAACCCAAATCCGCTGCGGCGCAACAGGAAAAAGCTGTCAAGATTTGCCCGGATACCGAGGCAATTGCCAAACTCGAGAGCAATCTGCCAGGCGTGGCGGTGCAAGCGGCTTTGGCCCGACTGGGAGGCAACATCGCCCTTTACCGGCGCCTATTGCTCGCGTTTGCCGAACAGCATCGGAACGCTGCAACGCTATTGCGCCAACGACTTGCTGATGACAATTCGGAGCAACTGTTTTTCGTTGCTCACAGCCTGAAAGGCGAGGCCGGCAATTTAGGTTTCGGCGCGCTTCAATCCTCGGCCGACCGACTGTGCCGGATGCTCAAAAACGGTGAGGAGAGGAATTTGATGGCGCAAACGGAAGTACTTGCACAGGAATGCGAGGCTGCAATACTTCTACTAAGTCAGTCATTAGAAAATGCTGACGATAGACTGCTTGTCTCATCTATCAATTCAAAAGAACTGTTTAAAAATACCAACCTGATTCCCGAACTAAAGAAATTGCTTCTCCAGTTGAAAGCTAAGAATCTGGATGCCCGATATTCGGTCACCGATCTCGTCCGCAAGATAGGCGATCACGAACTAGCCTTGGAATTTGCGGAAATTGCGCAAGCGACACAAGAATTGCGCTACGATGCAGCGTTGATCGCATTAGAGAAACTCTTAGAACGAAATAGCTGGACAGACCATGAATAGCCAAGATAAACGACCAAAAATATTGATCGTAGACGACTCCTTAAATAATATCGAGGTGTTGAGCAACATCCTGGGCAAGGGATACAGCACGAGCTTTGCCAGCGATGGCGCCGAGGCTTTGGCGCTGATCGGCCGCGACGCGCCGGACCTGATATTGCTGGATGTCATGATGCCGGGTATCGACGGCTTCGAGGTTTGTAAGCGCCTTAAAGCCGACCCCGCGACTCGCGATATTCCGGTGATTTTTCTGACCAGCTTGGATAGCGCCGTGGACGAGGAGTGTGGCCTTTCGCTGGGCGCCGAGGATTTTATTCACAAACCGGCTTCCGCGCCGGTGGTGTTGGCCCGGGTCCATAATCATCTGGTCCTGGCCACCACCAGACGTGAGCTTAAACAGCACAACGAAAACCTTGAGCAATTAGTGGCCGAGCGCACGGAAGAGTTGTTCCGCAAAGATCGGCAGCTGATCGCCGCGCAAAGCTCCATCATCGCCGCTTTTTGTGCGTTGGCAGAGGTCAGGGACAACGAGACCGGCAACCATATACGCCGTACCCAACGATACGTGCAGCTGTTGGCCGAACGGTTGAGCTCTAATGCGCGCTATAGTCTCTCCGATGGAGCCATCGAACTGTTGTTTAAATCCGCACCTCTGCACGACATCGGCAAGGTTGCCATTCCCGATGCGATACTGCTTAAGCCGGGAAAGTTATCGCCGGATGAGTGGAAGATTATGAAAACGCACTGCGAGGAGGGAAGGTCTGCCATCTTGTCGGCGGCACGGGATTTTGGCGACAGCGACTGGTCATTTTTGAATTACGCGGTGGAGATTGCTTATTGTCACCATGAAAGATGGGATGGCGCCGGTTATCCACAAGGGCTTTCGGGAGAGCAAATACCGCTGAGCGCCCGTTTGATGGCAATCGCTGACGTCTACGACGCTCTGATAAGCAAACGCGTTTATAAAGAAGCGTATCCCCACGAAGAAGCTGTGCGACTGATCGCTAAAGGCCGGGGAACTCACTTTGATCCGGATATCACCGATGCCTTTTTGGCTATCGCCGAGGCATTCGATGAAACTGCTCAGCGCTACAAGGATGTCGGCGACGCCAAGCCTGCTATCGAAACCGAAGCGCATTCACTATCGGCTAAATCCTGAAAGACCTAACAAAGTTTATCTTGCCGGCACCACGAACGACCTGAACGATCTGGCCGGATTAATTCCGGCGCTCAAGTTTTTAGAACGGTTTCCAAGACTGGATCAAACAGGTTGTTCCGCATTCACGCGGCAACAATGCGAGCTATCAACTGGTCTTTGCGATACTGTTGATCTCGGTGGGCGGGATAGGCGGCGCCAAAGCGATGACCAAAGTACGCGCCGCATGGTCGTTTGGGGTTTCGACCAAGATGCGCGAGCGGGTTTCAATTGCCGGTGGAAACCGCTATCGGCCGCTTGTTTAATGTATCGATTTCAATCGACCGGCATCGGCGCCGATGACGCCTTTAACTTTCTATTCAATTAGTGCTTTTCACCCCTCGTCCGCGGAAAAAAAGGGTTGGCTATATTGAAAACCGCGCAGATAGATAGCCTGACTCATGCAGACCTAAAACCCCGCTAAGCCGGGCCCCGCAGGGTATTAAAGTTTGAATGGCCAAATAATTTAAGAGTAGTAATCAAAGTCCTCTTTCTTCTCTATCTTGAAGCCCGGCTCCACATTGATTTCAATGTCCTTGAGTTTGGTTTTTTCCGGTGCCGGCGTGGCACGGACCTCCTCCATAAACTCCTTGAACCATTGGGCATTGATCACGCCAGCCATATCTTCGTCTTGCAATATATTTTGTTCGTCGGGCAAACTGCCAAAGTCCCTGGCGGTTTGCAACGCAGCCAAGCAGGCATCGTTATCGCCGCGCAACGCATAAACGCAGGCCAGATTGTAAGCCGCGCTGCCTTTTTGAATAGCACAGGCCTTTTCGAAAAAATCTTCCGCCAACTCGTATAGATCGGGTTTGGCTGCTTCCGAGCTAATGCGAGCCAATTCCATAAATGCTACGCCGCCGTCTATCGCCGCCCCTAAATAGTTAGGCGAAATCAGCAAGCAAAAAGAAAACTTGGAAATGGCGTCTTCGTAAATTTCGATAGCGGCTTTCGGCTCCTGAGTCCGGGCCTCGTGCAATAAACCAAAACCCCAGTGATACAGCGCTTCGGAAACAATCAAATGGTCGGCGATGACATTAGCAAAGCCTTGATACGCACCCTTGTATAATTGCTCGGCTTTGCTGCCTTCGCTTTTACGGGCCTGGGCAACTTGCTTGATCGCCGCATCCAGGGTGGAACGCTTTTTAAATGAACTCAATAGCGACATCGATGAATCCTCACTTCTGTTTTATAAATCGGGTTACGATAAAATAGCTGGGCATACTACAACATCCCAACCGGAAAATGTTAATGAACGAGTCACTCCCCGATCTGGAAAAAGCCAAGGTGAATTTGGAAACCTCGTCCATTCCCTGGGCCGAGTTGCAACGATTTTTCGCAGCCGGACTAGCAATCTCGGTCGCAGAGGAGCTAGATCTGGTCGAAGTGGCTTACCAGTTTTCGCGCGACAATAAAACTCAGGTCGCACAATGGCTGGATGCCGGCCTAATCGGTCATGTTTCGGATCGACAGGCCGGCGAATGGATCAGCGCCAACAGCTCGGTTTGGGCTGTTGTCGTCAGGCCCTGGGTGCTAGTTCAGGCAAGTATTTGCGCGCCAGCCAATAATCCACACTGACAAACCTGCCGCCGCCCAGGAAAAACAGCGCCAGCAGCATGATGAAATAGGTGGCGGCAAACTCAATCCCGTTATTCAGTACGACCAAGGGCCCGTTTTCGGTCAGCCATTGATAGTCGCCCTGCGCCTGTAAAATTTCCTTGGCGCGCTCCAAGCGTTCTATCGCGCCTATCGTGCGTTCGGTGGCAAAAATACCGCTACCGGCCGCAATGGCCAGCCAACCGTTTTGAATATGGGCACTGATGGCGGCCACCACCATGATCACCATCAACGGAACGGTAATCGGTCGAGTAGCAAAGCCGAACAATAAAAACAAGGCGCCGACAATTTCAAATAGCGCCACCAAAAATACCAACACATAAGGCGCCGGCAAACCCAAGCCCCATTCGACATTACCGAACCATTCGGCCGTGTCGGAAAAATTGGCGAATTTTTTGGTGCCCGCCATCCAAAACACCGGCGCCAAATAAAGCCGCAGAAACAGCGGCGCCAAAAAATCCACACATTTAGCAGTATCGCAAATGCGTTTGGACAGCTGCATAATCCCCGGTAGTTTATCGATGGCCACCGCCATTAACGAAGCAAAAGACGTATTATTCATTTTCATTCCCCTCCCCCAATTTTTTATTATGTACCCGCTTTTATGAATATCAGCAGTTCGTGCATTTTTACAGACATTCCAGCTCAGTTGCCAATAGAATTATGCCAAACCTTGTTTAGCAAGCCTACTATTCGCATCGAGCGCATCGTTTCCAAGGGTCATTGCAGTGCCGAAAACGAGTGGTACGATCAAAATCAGGACGAGTGGGTGATATTGTTACAAGGGGCAGCCAGGCTGACATTTGCCCAATCTGCACCTGTGGACCTGAAGCCGGGCGACTACCTGCTGATTCCGGCGCATTGTCGGCACCGGGTGGAATGGACCAACCCGGACATTGAGTCGGTATGGCTGGCAATTCATATTTTTGAGGTGCCGGCCGCGGAATAAACCAGCATTCGGCATGAGGAAGTGTCGTGCCCATGGCCGGACACGACGAGTCAAACTGATTAGCGGGGCTTGGCTGTTTGCTGACGCGGTTTACGTGAATTAGGTGCGCGTTTGCCAGGTTCCCCTCCTGGCCGACCATTTTGCGGTCTTCTGGCCGGTTTGTTCGGTTGAGCCGTTTGCGGTTTTGGCTTGCTATTGGTTACTACCAATGACACATTGGGATAGCCCGTATCATCAACTCGCGGAATCTGCCTTTTCAACAGCTTTTCGATGGCAGCCAACAAATAGGCCTCTTCAGGGTCGACCAGGGAAATTGCCTGACCTTCGGCGCCAGCGCGGCCGGTGCGACCAATACGATGCACATAATCTTCCGCTACTTGCGGCAAATCGAAGTTCACCACATGGGGCAATTGATCGATATCCAAACCGCGAGCGGCGATGTCGGTCGCAATTAATGCGGTAATCGAACCGTTTTTAAACTCTTCCAGTGCCCGTACCCGTGCACCCTGACTTTTGTCGCCGTGCAAGGCCGCGCAACGGATTCCGTCTTTGATCAACTGTTTGGCTAAACGATCCGCGCCATGTTTGGTGCGGACAAACACTAACACCTGCTGCCAATGACCATTGCCTATCAGGTAGGACAGTAATTCGCGCTTGTATTCGCGGTTAATGCCATAAACCAACTGCGAGACGGTATCTGCGGCAGCATTACGTTTTGCGACAGCGATTTCAACTGGATCGGTGAGGATTTGTTCGGCCAGTGCGCTGATTTCCGGGGCATAGGTCGCCGAGAACAGCAGGTTCTGACGTTTACTGGGCAACAAGGCGATGATTCGACGAATATCGCGGATAAAGCCCATGTCCAGCATCCGGTCGGCTTCGTCGAGTACAAAATGTTCAACCTTGGATAAATCCATATGCTGTTGGTGAATCAAGTCCAATAAACGACCGGGCGTGGCAACGACAATATCGGTGCCACGCTGGATCTTCTGAATTTGCGGATTGATACTGACGCCGCCGTATATCGCCTCGGCAAAAAACGGTAAATGCTTGCCGTAGGTTCTGACGCTTTCATAAACCTGCATCGCCAATTCGCGGGTCGGCGTTAAGATCAATACCCGAACCGGACGCGGCTTTTGCGGAACCGGTTGTTCTTGTAACAGTTGAAGCAGAGGCAAGGTAAATCCGGCGGTTTTGCCGGTGCCGGTTTGCGCGCCGGCCAGCACATCGCGGCCTTGTAAAATGACCGGAATGGCCTGCGCCTGTATCGGCGTCGGGGTTTCATAGCCTTGCTCGGCAACCGCCTTAAGTAGTTGCTCGGACAAACCCAATTCTGAAAATAACATGCAAAAACCTTATGTTTTGCCCGTAATTAACGGGTGTGTGAATAGAAAAGATATGGCATGATGAACACACCTAAAGTAGAAAAAATTAACTTTGCACCTACAATAAATCCTCGATAGCGTAAGCGCGATTCTTCAGCAGGGGTCAAAACAAATGAGTTTCGAAAAACGAATTCACCGTAGAGTAAAACCTAGAGGTCTACAGGCAGGCATTATTTTCAATTCCAGAACAGCCCGGGAAGTTTCGCTAAATGCGGAAATTCTGGACATCAGCTACAGCGGCATCCGAGTTAAACTCCAAGATCCGATTAGCGCGGATATTGCCGGCAAGGTTAAGATCACCATGGTATTACCGGAATCCGGAACGCCGTTCAGTGTCCACGGCATTCTGAAGCATCAACATGTCGATTCAGAGTGCGGCTTGCACTATGTCGACCATGTCGAAGGCTCAATCGACGACCTGATGTTTGAGTGCATCGAAATTGACGATACCACCGTGCTGATCAAAACCGTTTAAACACCTTGTCTGCGAAAAATAGGCCGCACACACTCTAAAGCTCTGCCTGCAAGCCTAGCTGGTAATAACAAAACGCACCGCGTCCAGCCGCAACTGGGTTTCCTGTATGCTTTCGTGCGAAAGCATGGTCATTTCCTTGAGTTGCTCTATTTCCTGCTCCTTGATACCGGGATTGATCTTTTTCAGCCGCACCAAACGTTTGATTTCACCGGTTAAGGTCGCAATCATCAGATTACTGCTTTCCGCTATCAATTTCTGCATTTGCCCGCCCGCCAACTGTTCCGCGACTTTGATCATGTCTTGAATATGCTGACGCTGGCTATTCAAAAACTGACTGATTTGCGCCTTATCGAAACTATCGCCGGTCTCGACCAGGCTATCGTGGCTAATGACAAGCGTTAGATCTTTTTTATGCTGATCGACTAAAACGCGTAACGGCGTATGCGGTAAAAACCGGCCGATTTGTAACTCGGCGGGCGCACTGCATTCTGCAACAAACAATAGCTCCAGCAGAAATTGGCCGGCTTTGAGTTGCGGATGTTTGACCACGCTCACTGCGGCATTGCCGGTCTCGCTGGACAACACCAAATCCATGGCTGACAACACCATCGGATGCTCGGCGGTGAGAAATTGCATGTCTTCCCTGGCCAACGCGATGTCACGATTGACGGTTACCGTCAAACCGTCGTCTTGCAACATCGGGAAATGGGCGATGCGCAGATTTTCGCTGGGCCACAGGATATGGCAATCGCGCGAATGATCTTCAACATCGACACCATAACAATCGAACATCGCTTCCATAAACGGCCATAAACTACCGTCGTGTTCGCCGGCCGTGATCTCGTCCACCAGACGCGCGGCTTCTTGCGGGCGGCAAGAATTTAGCTCCAACAGCAAATCGCGGCCTTTATGCAATTCCTCTTCAACCTGACTGTTCAAAGCCTTCGTGTTGGCGATTAAGGCATCCACTGCCGCCGCATCGCGGCTAAGCAACGCGTTATCGCGGGTTTCGCCAAGCAATTTCAGAACTTGCGCGGCACCCGAACAGTTATGCCGGAATGCGTCCAGGCCCTCGTCGTACCAGCGAAACAATACGTGCTGAGCACTATCGAGCAAATAAGGGATATGAATTTGAATGACATGCTTCTGGCCTATCCTATCCAGACGACCGATGCGTTGTTGCAACAAATCCGGATTTTCCGGCAGATCGAACAAAAACAGATGGCGCACGAATTGAAAATTGCGGCCTTCGCTACCGATCTCCGAACAAATCAATACTTGCGCCCGGCTCTCTTCGTCTGCAAAAAACGCCGCAGCCCGATCCCGCTCGACGATACTCATACCTTCATGAAACACCGCTGCGGTATGGCCGACATGCTGCCGTAATAATTGCTCCAGCTGGATTGCGGTTTCCGCGCGTTTGCAGATTAACAGGGCTTTTTCGTCGCCCAGGGCTTTCAACTGCCCAACCAGCCAATGCAGATAAGGGCTGTTGGCTAAATCCGCCGTGTCTTCACCTTGCAGCGGATAAGCATGGCGTTGCCGATCCGGAAAGCCCTGCACGGTTTGCCGAGAGTTTCTGAACAAAATCCGTCCGGTGCCATGATGATCGAGCAACAACTTGATCAATTCTTCCCGAGCATTGGCTTGGCTGTCGTTAACCTGTTGCAGCAGTTTGTCGACATTGTCCTGTCTTAATAAGTTTTTCAATTGCTCCTGCTGTTCGGCATCCAGCGCTGCGCCGGAAATCAGCAAATTGGCCAGTCTGGCTACCGGTTCAAACTGGCTTTCTTCGCGCAAGAACTGCTCAAACCGATAAAAACGGTCAGGATCGAGCAAGCGCAAACGCGCAAAATGGCTTTCCTTACCCAATTGCTCAGGGGTCGCGGTCAACAGAATCAGACCGGGAGACGCCAAGGCTAAATGCTCGACGAATAAGTAGTCGGCGCTAGGTGCGTCTTCGCTCCACTCCAGATGATGCGCTTCGTCGACCACCACCAAATCCCAGCCGGCATCCAAGGCTTGTTGCTGGCGATGCGGAGAATCGGCAAAAAAACGCTGGCTGCACAGCACCAACTGCTCGCTGAGAAACGGGTTCTCGTCGGGGCTGGCAAAGCAGCGACTTTCGTCGAAAATGCTGAAGCGCAGATTGAAGCGGCGCAGCATCTCCACCAACCATTGATGCAACAGGCTTTCCGGCACCAAAATCAACACACGTTTGCTTAAACCGTTGATCAAGCGATGTTGAATGATCAAACCTGCTTCTATGGTTTTCCCCAGACCCACTTCATCGGCAAGCATGATGCGCGGCAAGGCGCGGCTGGCGGCTTGATGGGCAATGTATAGCTGGTGCGGAATCAGCGAAGCCCGCGCGCCCTGTAGACCTTTGGTAGCCGCTTGCTGATGCTGTTGCTGACGCCGCCAGGTTTCATAGCGCAATAAGAACCAGGCCGTCGGGTCGAATTGGCCGGTAAATAACCGGTCTTGCGGTTTGTTAAATTGAATATGATGGTTAAGCTCCATCTCGTCGATTTGCTGCAACTGACCGTCTTCATCAACACCTATGTAGGTCAACAAACCATTGTGCTGCTGCACCTGCTGCACGCTAATCTTCGCGTAATCCGCCGATTCGATCACATCGCCTTCGTTGAACTGCACCCGGGTCAAAGGCGCGTTATCTCTGGCGTAAACCCGCCTGTCGCCGGTCGCTAAAAACAATACGGTGACACGGTTAAATTCAGCATCCATCACCATACCTAAACCCAATTCGGATTCGGTATTACTAATCCAGCGTTGGCCGGGAATAAACTCATTCATGTTTTACTTCTTGGAAATTTAATTCGACTTTAAAAGCGCCGCGTAAAGCAGCCGGGATGATATGAAAAGCGGATTAATTCATGATTAATTTGTCGAGGAAAAAGAATCGAGAATTTCAGCAACTCTTGAAAACATGGTTAAATTTAGCAGAACACTCATATTTTCTATGCGCTAAAACTCATCATTATCAGGAACAACATGGCAAAGCCGATCACACCCTTGTTAGCCGCCGATATTTTGATCGAATTGATCGATCATCCACAGCGCCCCTTCGTGTTGATAGAGCGGAAATACCCACCCTACGGCTGGGCGGTACCTGGCGGCTTTGTCGATGTCGGCGAAACGCTTGAGCACGCGGCAATCCGCGAAGCCAAGGAAGAAACCAGCCTGGATGTGGAACTAACCGTATTGCTGGGTCTTTACTCCAATCCGCAACGCGACCCGCGCAATCACACTGTCACCGCCGTCTACCTGGCGCAAGCCCATGGCACGCCAATGGCTGCGGACGATGCGAAAAACTACGGACTGTTCAATTTTGACAATCTGCCAAGCCTGCTGGCTTTCGATCATGCTCAGGTTATTGCGGATTACCGGCATTATAAACTGACTGGCGAGGTAACGCCTCTACGAATATAAGACTTGGCTGATTCACGGGTCTTTAGGCTGGGTTTGAGCGCTGATTAGCCTTTCAAACCTAGCACATCCTGCATATCGAACAGGCCGCTTTGTTTGTCCGCCAGCCAGGTTGCGGCTCGCACCGCACCGTTGGCGAAGGTCATACGGCTGGTGGCTTTATGGGTGATTTCCACCCGTTCGCCTTCGTCGGCAAACATTACGGTGTGCTCGCCGACTATATCGCCGGCCCGAATGGTGGAAAAGCCGATGGTTTTACGGTCGCGGGCACCGGTATCGCCTTCGCGGCCATAGATCGCACAGTCTTTCAAATCGCGTCCCAACGCAGCGGCGACCACTTCGCCCATCCGCAACGCAGTACCGGACGGCGCATCGACTTTGTGGCGATGGTGGGCTTCTATGACTTCGATGTCGGTATAGCCGCCCATCACCTTGGCAGTCATTTCCAACAACTTTAAGGACAGATTGACGCCAACACTAAAGTTAGGCGCGATGACTATCGCCACATCCTTGGCCGCTTCGGCAATTGCGGCTTTCTGCGCATCGCTGTAACCGGTGGTACCGATCACTATTTTCTTGCCAGCTTGCCGGCAGATGTCGATGTACTTGATCGACGCCTCGGGCCGGGTAAAGTCGATCAATACGTCAAACTTGTCAGTCAGCGCGGCCAGATCATCAGTGACTTGAATGCCTGCCGCCGCCACACCGGCCAGTTCACCGGCGTCTTTGCCAATCGCCAAACTATTCGGGCGAGACACCGCCACCGTCAACTCGGCGTTTTCGGTCGCCATCGCCGCTTTTAGCAAACATAAACCCATACGCCCGGAAGCGCCAACTACCGCGATCCGCACCATGGTTTATCCCGTTAATTTATCGAAGAAGTTTTTAACGCCATCCATCCAGCTATGCTCTTGCGGGCTGTGATGTTTACCGCCGCCGGTCAAAGATTCGCCCAGCTTCTCGATCATGGCTTTCTGCTCTTTAGTTAGATGAACCGGGGTTTCCAGTTGCACCTTACATAACAAATCGCCGACCAAGCCGCCTCGGACCGGCTTGACGCCTTTACCACGTAGGCGGAACATCCGACCAGTCTGAGTTTCCGGCGGAATTTTCAGCATTACCTTGCCATCCAAAGTGGGAACTTCCAATTCGCCACCTAAACAAGCGGTCGTAAAACTAATCGGCACTTCGCAATACAAATTGGCACCATCGCGGGTAAAGATCGGGTGATCCTTGACCTGCACTTGTACATACAAATCCCCAGCTGGGCCACCGTTCGCACCGGCTTCGCCCTCTCCGGCCAAGCGGATTCTGTCACCGGTATCGACACCGGGCGGTACTTTGACATTTAGAGTCTTGGTTTCCTGCACTCGGCCTTGGCCGTAACATTTCGGGCAAGGGTCTTTAATTTGCTTACCGGTACCCCGACAAGTCGGACAGGTTTGTTGCACCGAGAAGAAGCCTTGCTGCATCCTGACCTGACCATGGCCGTGACAGGTATTACACGTCACCGGACTGCTACCTTTTTTCGCACCACTACCGTTACACTCAGCACAAGCCACCAATACAGGCACCTTGACAGTCGCTTCGGTACCGCCGACGGCTTCTTCCAGAGTCAGTTCCAGGTTGTAACGCAAATCGGCGCCACGTTGCACACTGCTGCGCTGCTGCCGACCGCCGCCAAAAATATCCCCGAATACATCGCCGAAAATATCGCTGAAATTCTCCGCCCCGCTAAAGCCGCCACGACCGCCACCCATCGATGAATCGACGCCGGCATGACCGAATTGATCATAGGCCGCGCGTTTTTTAGGGTCGGACAGCACCTCGTAAGCTTCCTTGACCAGCTTGAATTTCTTCTCGGCTTCCTCTGGATTATCGTTATTTCTGTCGGGATGAAATTTCATCGCCATCTTGCGATAGCTCTTTTTGATCTCGGCTTCGCTCGCGTTGCGATCCAGTTCCAGCAGTTTGTAAAAGTCTTCTTTTGCGGCCATTTATTTTTCTTGAGTATCTATTATTTCAGTGTGGATAAATTCAGTTATAGCCTGCCCAACCAATAATCGGGCCTTCTTTTCTTATGCGAAACCGCCAAAATTTGTACGCCAGCATGATTATCCCTAAAGATAATTCTATAAGGAAATTTAAGCAGGGAAACCACTCGAATATTTGGTTTTCGCTCAACTCGATAACGTCCTGGCATATTGGCAACGCTAATCATAAAGCTCTCAAATTCCGCCAAATAGACAGCACCTAAACCTGGCTGCCTTGATTCGTAAAATCCGATAATTTCTAAATGTTCATGCTGCGCGCCGGGGTGAAATCGATAATTCATTTCAACAATAACCGCGCTTTAGCGCTGACTTCCTCCGCTGAAATTAATTCGACCAAACCTTGATCTATTTCATCGGCACGTCGCTGGGCTTCGTCTAGCCAAGCTTCCTTTAATTCTATATCCGATAAATTTTCCAAACTCAGCAGCAAACTATGAGCGAGCTTTGCGCGCTCTGATGGGGGAAGATGTAGCGCTTCGCTTTCGATTATTGACGTGTCCATTATTTTTCCCGTAAAAATCGATTTAAATTTCAAGAATGCAATATGCTAGGCGTACGCGGTCAATACTAGCCGTAGACGCCAGAGTTCTAATAATTTGGTAATAAAACAAATAACACACCAAATATCAGTCTGATAACATGAAAAAAAGCAATCCCAACTGCAACAATTTGTGCCAAATAAATTTTCCAATTTTTTTGGCACAGACTTATAGATCTCCAGAAACAAATCAGGCCTGTTGAGTAGATTAAAAACTCAAAAAGTCCAAAAGGTATTGATAATGCAGGGTGCAACAAGTATCCATATGCAAACAAATTGGCATGACCATAAATCTTACCCAAAACCCTAACAATTACTATTGGAAGAACAACCAATAATAAAAATGCTAAACGTGGCGACAAATCTCCATTCCATGCACGAATAAACCAAATCATAAACAAATACTCAACCCGGTAACTCATAAGGCAGAAGCCGCTGGGCGTTCCTCCTTGTCAAGAGCAAGGGCGGATCGCCTGATGGCATCCGCCCTACACCTTACTTTTTATCGTCCTTAACTTCTTCAAATTCGGCATCGACCACGTTGTGATCATGCTCGGCGGCAGCGTCAGAGGCGCCTGCGGCATGTCCGGCCTCGGCACCGCCTTCCGCACCTTTCTGTGCGTAAACGCGTTCCGCCAATTTACCGGACAGTTCGGTCAAGGCATGAGTTTTAGCTTCAATCGCCTCTTTATCGTCAGACTTGATCACCGCGTGCAGGTCTTTGATCGCCGATTCGATGGCCGATTTTTCGTCGCCGGATACTTGATCGCCCAATTCTTTCAAGGACTTTTCGGTGGCGTGGATCATGCCTTCAGCAGAGTTGCGCGCCGACACCAGTTCTTTCAGTTTGCGGTCTTCGTCAGCATGTAATTCGGCATCTCGCACCATGCGTTCGACTTCTTCATCCGACAAACCGCTGGACGCTTTAATCACGATGGATTGTTTCTTGCCGGTGGCTTTGTCTTTCGCCGATACGTTCAAGATACCGTTAGCATCGATATCAAACGATACTTCGATTTGCGGGATACCGCGCGGTGCGGGTGGAATGTCTTGTAAATCAAAACGACCCAATGATTTATTACCCGCCGCCACTTCGCGCTCGCCTTGCAACACATGCACGGTTACTGCGGTTTGGTTATCGTCTGCCGTCGAGAAGGTTTGCGAGGCATTGGTCGGAATCGTGGTGTTTTTCTCGATCAACTTGGTCATCACGCCGCCCAGGGTTTCGATACCCAATGACAGCGGGGTGACGTCCAGCAACAATACGTCTTTGACGTCGCCACCCAATACGCCGGCTTGAATCGCCGCACCCAAGGCTACCGCTTCGTCAGGGTTAACGTCTTTGCGTGGTTCTTTACCAAACAACTCTTTCACGAAGGCTTGGACTTTCGGCATGCGGGTTTGACCGCCGACCAAGATCACGTCGTTGATTTTAGATGTCGAAATACCGGCATCTTTAATCGCTTGCAAGCAAGGACCTTTGGTTCTTTCGATCAGTTCGTCAACCAGCGACTCCAGTTTGGCCCGCGTCAGTTTGACATTCAAATGTTTCGGACCGGACGCATCGGCGGTAATGTACGGCAGATTGATGTCAGTTTGTTCGGCTGATGACAATTCGATTTTGGCTTTTTCCGCGGCTTCTTTCAGACGTTGCAGCGCCAATGGATCGTTGTGCAAATCGATGCCGCTGTCGCGTTTGAATTCGCCGGCCAGGAAATCGATTATGCGCAAGTCAAAGTCTTCACCACCCAGGAAAGTATCGCCGTTGGTGGCCAATACTTCGAATTGGTGCTCGCCTTCAATTTCAGCGATTTCGATGATGGAAATATCGAAAGTACCACCGCCCAAATCGTAAACCGCGATGGTAGTGTCGCCTTTCGGTTTGTCCATACCAAACGCTAACGCGGCAGCGGTCGGCTCGTTGATGATCCGTTTCACATCCAGACCGGCAATCCGTCCGGCGTCTTTAGTCGCTTGACGTTGCGAGTCGTTAAAGTACGCAGGCACGGTGATAACCGCTTCTGTGACTTCTTCGCCCAAAAACGCTTCCGCGTCTTTTTTCAGCTTCATCAGCACCCGTGATGATACTTCTGGCGGCGCCATTTTTTTACCGTGACATTCCACCCAAGCGTCACCGTTGTTGGCTTCCATAATTTTATAAGGCACCATCTTGATGTCTTTTTGTACCGCATCTTCTTTAAAGCGACGGCCGATCAAACGTTTGATCGCGAACAAAGTATTCTCAGGGTTGGTGACCGCCTGACGTTTAGCCGATTGGCCGACCAATACTTCGTTGTCGCCGGTGAATGCGATGATAGAAGGCGTGGTGCGCGCGCCTTCGCTGTTTTCGATAACCCGCGCGGTGCCGTTTTCCAGGACTGCGACGCAGGAGTTAGTGGTTCCTAAATCGATGCCGATCATTTTGCCCATTGATATTCTCCAGACTTGATTTGGTAATAAATTAAAAAGTTGTTAGCGATATGCGGTTGATCGTCTTAATTTCAAGCCTGCTCATCGATTTTTGCACTATCGGCCGGTTTATCGTCGGCTTTGGCCACCACCACCATGGCAGGACGCAGCAGACGGCCGTTCAATACATAACCTTTTTGGAAGACGTTTAACACGGTGTTGGGTTGGGCGGTGGCGCTGGGTTGCATCACCATGGCCTGGTGTAATTCCGGATTGAACACTTGACCAATGGGGTCGACGGTTTCGATATTAAACTTGGCAAATACCGACTCGAATTGTTTGATGGTCAATTCGCTGCCTTCGCGCAATTTCACTATTTCCGGGCTATCGCCGGTCGCCGCTTGCAGGCCTAATTCCAGACTATCCAAAACACTCAGCAATTCTTTGGCAAATTTCGCCAGACCGTATTTGCGTTCGTCGTCCAAGTCTTTTTGCACGCGTTTTTTTAAATTTTCCATCTCAGCCATGGTGCGGATGGCTTTATCCAGATTGGCCGCAGCCTGTTGCTGGGCTTGCTCCAGTTGTTCCTGCAAGGCTTCCACAGTGACTGCGGCGCCGGGCGCTTCATTAGGCTGTTCGTCGGCGTCCATTGGCTTGGTTTGCTCCAAGACTTCGGCTATCAAATCGCTATCCGATTGTGGTTCGTGGCTAGATTGCTGATGACTCATTACTTACTCCATGGTTCTAAAACTTTTTGTTGGCCTAACGATAGGGCCATTTATTTCGGATTCAAGGCCGCGCCCAATAATTTTGCCGTCACATCCACGAACGGAATCACTTTTTCGTAAGCCATGCGGGTCGGTCCAATCACACCCAACACCCCAACCACTTCGTCATTCACTGAATAAGGCGCCGTCACCAAGCTGCAATGATCGAATGCGCTATAGCCGGACTCTTCACCGATAAAAATCTGCACACCTTCGGCCTGTAAACACTGATCCAATAAATGGATGACGCCACGCTTTTGGCTAAAAGCTTCGAACAGTTGTTTAAGACGCTCCATGTCCGACAACTCGGAAAAGCCCATTAAATTCGTTTCGCCGCTTAATACATAATCGTCGTTGGGTTGCTCGGTGAAGGTAAGCTGTGCCATGTTCACCGCGTCCATCATGCCTTGATTGACCTGCCGCTGATCGTGTTCCATCTCCCGCACGATCAAATCGCGAATTTTCGCCAAGCTGCGGCCGGAATAAACCGAATTCAAATAGTTGGCAGCCTGTTGTAATTCCGCAGGACTGAATTGCTTGTGGGTATGAATAATTTTGTTGTGCACTTCCTGGTCGTCGGTGACGAAAATCACCAACACCCGGGTATTGGACATCGGTAGAAATTCGATGTGCCGCAAGGTGACGCTTTCTCTGCGCGGCAAAGTCACCACGCCGGCCATCCGCGTCACGTCCGACAGCAATTTAGAGGCCTTGCTCAACACGTCGCTAGCCTTATCCGCCTCGCCTTTCAAGCCATGTTGCAGTTGATCCAACTCGCTGGATGCCAAAGGCTTGACGGTTAACAAACTGTCGACGAATAAACGATAGCCGCTCACGGTCGGTACTCGGCCGGCGGAAGTGTGCGGGGAATGGATCAAGCCCATCTCTTCCAGATCCGCCATCACATTGCGAATACTGGCCGGACTAAGCTTTAGCTGCGGATCTTTAGACAACAATCGCGAACCAACAGGCTGGCCGTCCTGGATATAACGTTCAACCAAGGTTTTTAATAAATACAGCGATCTTTCGTTTAAATCTTGTCCGCCAGCCACGTCATCCCCCAAATTCCGTTAGCACTCGATATTGGTGAGTGCCAGACAGCAAAGCTATCAGCTGGGTCCAGCATTGTCAACGGCTTGAACAGGTTATCAATAAACTAAGCATAGCCTGCACATTCAAGGGCTGGGATTGAATCTCCGAAACACCAATCTTATCAAGAACTGATAGACGGGCAGTTTTTCCGGAACTGCAATTTTTAGACGCATCCTCGATATTGTCCAACAACGGGCAATAAAAAACCCTGCAAGCCTTGCGACTTGCAGGGTTTTGATTCGATCTAGCGTTTGGTTATCCGGACTGTATAACGGGAACGCAAACTGACAATAAACCGCTACTGCCAGTGATCTCAAGCGCCCATTTGGGAGAAAGACAACACATAGTAGCTGTAATAGACAACGACAAAAAACAACAATACATTCAATAACTTTTCCACTCTACTGTATTGCTCTTGTTGATATTTTTTACCATTTTTTATTCTCATTTTGTCCTCCTGTCGCATGAGCATCCAAAAATTCAAAGCCGGTTAATTAATTGGCGGTAGCTGATTAACGACTCATACTGTTGCCGATCCAAGCGCCCGCGGCGGCACCGATGCCGGCTCCCAACGGATCGCCCTTACTCATCTCGTAACCCGCTACACTACCTAACGCGCCGCCTACCAAGCCCTGAGTGGATCGTTGGTCGTTACTGTTGTAGCGCGGTGCAGGCGTCGGTGCCGGGACGTATTGCACAACCCGCTCCGGTACATACACCCGCTCGACCTCGACGTACCGGTCATGGTGGTGATGTTTGTGATGACCTCGTCCATGCCCATCAGCCATTGCTAACGGCGAAACCAACAGACTAATTACAACGACACTTGCCACTCTAAACATAAATCCCCTTTATCGAGAATAATTCATCTATGAGTTGATTCTAGAGCGCAATGTTTAAGTCTTGATTAGGAAAAGATTAAGAACAGATGAAGACGGCAAAGCCAGCGCTGACATCGCCAATTTTTGTGAACTGTGCACGCTAAGCGAGCGCTGGAGCCGCCAATAGCCTTGCTTCCGAATACTCGGTAGCGTGCGAATATCCGGAAACTGACAATCACTAAAGCTAAAAGCTGTAAGAAATTTCCCCATAAACCGTGCGGCCGGCTTGTTGGTAAAACGCCGAATACTCCCTAGCCAACAAGTTATTCACCGAAAACGACAAGTCGATATTCTTCGTGGCCTGATACGCGATGCGGGTATCAACCAGAAAATACGGGTCGTAGCTACCCGGCACATTAGTGTATTGGTCCAGGTTCTGATCGTCGAAGTACGGCTGACTGACATAGCGGCCAATGATGCCACCGATCCATTTGTCGTATTTGACGTCCAGTGCGCCGCTAAACATGGTTTCCGGCAATTGCACCATTTGCTTACCGACGATTAACGGATTGGCGGTGTTTTCGGTGATGATCGAATCGTTCAGCGTGTACGTGCCGTTGAAGTGCAGCCAATCCCAATACAGTTTCTGCCGCAACTTAACTTCCACGCCTTCCACCTCGGCCTTGCCGGCATTCTGCCTTTCGGTGAGCGTTTGCAGTAAACCGGGAGTCGGAATTCCGCTTTTGGCATAGATCAGATCGCTGATGTAATGATGAAAATAGCTGGCTGCTATAGTGGTGCCCCCGATAGGCGTAGCCTCGCCGCCCACTTCCCAGGAATGCATGGTTTCCGGTTCCAAGTTCGGATTGGGTTCGGTCAAAACCGTTGATGTTTGCGTGTTGCCGTACAACTCGAAATTGGTGGGCGGACGAAATGCCCAACCAGTGGACGCAAACAACTTGTAGCCGTCGACTGGCAACCAAGTCAGGCTAAACTTGGGATTAAACTGTCCAACCGAGCGTTCCTGATAGCTGCGGTTCACTGCGGGACTGGTACTTTGATTCAAACCCGAGGTCGACCAATCGTCATAACGCACCCCTAAATGCGCGATCAGATTGCTCATGATCCACAGTTCATCCTGCAAATAGGCCGAATAAATACTGGACTCACCGCTACCAAAAGCGGTGCGGCTGGTGATTGAGTCCCAGTTACGCCAGTTGCCTAGTGCATAGCGCGATTGGCCTTCCAACTCGCTGTGCGTGGCGCCAAAGCCCACAGTCAGGAAATTGCGTTGCGCCCAAAGAAAAGGAAAACGCAATGCCACGTTACCGTCAATCCGGTTGCTGGGCGTCACCGTCAATTGGCCAGTGCCGCCGCTTAGCGAATCCGAGGTAACGTTGGCAAACGGCGAGTAAGTCTCGTGTTGCATGTATTGGAAGTCGATATTCAACTTCACATCATGCCCAAAATCGTGCTTCAGATGCGTGAAATAACGCCGCGTGTCTTCGATTGACGGCAAGGAATGCAGGAATAATTGTTCGTAGACGTTGTAACGGCGACCGTCGATATTGATGTTATTGCTGGGATTGCCGGCGTTGCCGACGCCTATCGCCAGTGGATTGCCGTTACTACGGGTCAAATAACTGTTATAGCTACCGGTATCGCTAGTTTCGCTGCGGCTCCAACTCATGCCGCCGTCGATTTGGGTGCTGGGCGTCAGATCGTAATACAGATGCAGCGACGCGTTATTTTGCTCCCAGGGGCGCCTGCCCTTGTCGCCGATCAGATACACCGGGGCGCCCTGGTTGTTGATGGTCGGCGTTGCGCCTAACACCGGCACCGACGCACCGTTGGTGGCCGTGGTACTGCGCGCGACCGTGACATAATCCGAGACCGCCCAATTGTCGCTATCCATATGATTAAAGGTCAACGAAATCCCTAAACCGTTTTCGAAACGGTCCCGGTAACGGCCCTTGATGCCCCATTGATCGACCGCCGCGCCGCCGGCACCAAACGACAAGCGGCCCTCGCGTTTGGTCGGCACCTTGGAGATCACGTTCAATACCCCGCCCATCGCCCCGCTGCCGTACAAAGCCGAGAACGGTCCCGGCACGTACTCCACTTGCTGGGCGTCGTCCATGTTCAGGATATTCCAATCGACATTTCCGTTGCTGCCGGTATTGACCGGCAGACCATCGATTAAATACAAGGAGCGGTTAGTGCCGCTGACACCGTGAAAACTTGAAGACGCCACGCTGGATCCAGGAAAGTTAGTACCGTAAGCACTCCCGCGCAAATACACCCCCGGCACGTCTTTCAACGCATCGCCGATACGTTGGGTCAGGCGGTTTTCAGTATTATCGGTGGTAATCACACTGACATTCGCAGGGGCCATCGCGGCGCTCATTTCCGAGCGGGTAGCGGTCACCACGGTTGCGCCCAACGTGTCTTCGTTGCCCGCCGATTTGTCTGTCTTCGTGGTTTCGGTAGACCCCGCCGCAGCTTGATCGATTTCTTCCGCCAGGATTTGAGTGCTGTAGGCCAAATTGCTCAAGGCCAACAGCGTTATTAAAGATAAACGAGACAAAGTACTCCTCCTGTAATCAACCGCCAAACGAGATGGCTGCTTATGGTTTGTTGGATATATTTTTAATTTTTCTTACATCGAGCGCGGACCAGCCCTCGAATTTCGTCTATCAAGGCACCACGCCGTTATTCATATCGGGCCTAAGTCGGCCCTTAAATCCCCTATAGCCGCCATCCCCGCGCAAGCGGGGATCCAGACTTCCAACTTTTCTGAGTTACCGCCTTCGCTGGAAAGACATAACCAAGGTTTTCGGGCCGACCTCTAGGTTTTTTGCTTACGCTGCTCCCAACTACCGCGCAGATAACCGGCAGCAAACAACAGCAATATCGCGAAACTCAACCACCAGCTTTGCGCCGAACTCAACGGTTGCTGTTGCTCGGCGCTGTCGCTGTCGCTGGCGGCTTTCTTCTCTTCCATCTCATAGCCTTCCAGAGGCTTGGCGGCATCCGGCGCAGCTTGTGCTTGAGACTGCGCGGGTGGCTGTTGCGATTGCGGCTGACTCTGTATGGGCTGCGGCTGTGACTGAGCCGCTGCGGATGCCGGTGGTTGGGCTTGCGCCCCCGGCGCCGCTGCTTTCGCAGCCTTGGCTGCATCCTGTTGTTCGGCTAGCTTGGTGATTTCCGGGCTGCTGCAAGTGTCCTTGTTGCAGGCCACGCCAGCTTTGGCAATGACTTCCTTGTTAACTTGTTCCAGCTTGGCTTTCACCGCCGGATCGGCTTTCCAGTAGCCTTTGTTGATAGCCACCAACATCCGATCCACCATCGCTTGGTAGGCCAGCAGGTTGTCGGCCTGTTCGAACTTTTTCTGGATGTCCAGCTGGTATTTGTCCTCGACGTAGGTTTCGTACATCGCCTGCCATTTCTCGCTGCCGACCGCTTCCGGCACCGTCACCTGCCAACCCCACAGGTTTTCCGCGACCATATTGATGAAGCGGGCGCCGGCATAGCCTTCTTTCAACATCGACTCTATCCATTTCGGGTTCAGGTAGCGGCTTTGCATTTCCCGGCCCTGATAGCGCTCCAGACTCATAGTCTTGGCAGCGGTCGGGTCGGACAAATCGGCGACCAACACTTCAGGGGTTTTGCCGTTGACCTGCCTTGCCGCCATTGCGGTGCCGCCCAGATATTGGAAGAAGTCGTCGCCGTCCAGGCTGGCGTAGACGTTACTAGAGCGGCTGTGGATCACCGCGTCGGTATCCTTTAACGACATTTTGAATAAGTCCACCGCCAGCGTCGCGTCCTGGCTGGCTGCTTCGCCCCAATGGCCGCGACCGTAAACGTGGTGCATGCGGTTGAAGAATATGTCGGCCAGTTGCTTTTCGTCGGTCCAGGTGTTGGACAGCGGAATCGCCCGATCCAAATTGGTGCCGTAGGCACCGGACGGCACGCTGAACAAGCGGGCCGAAGCCATGTCCAACGCTTCCTCAGCTTTCAATCCGCGCTTGACCAATTCAGCCTGGGTTTCCTGGATATGCCGGCGTAATGGATTGTCCGGCTCGTCCTGTTCCTGAGCCTTGGTTTCGGCCTGATCCAACAGCTTGATGACTGAGGAGAACAAATCCCGATACAAACCGGACGGAATGATGGTGACATCGACGCGTGGCCGGCCCAGTTTATCCCGCGCAATCACGTCCACACCTTGGGTGCGACCGCGTTCGTCCCAATGCGGTTTGACGCCGAGCAGATGCATGATCTCGGCTTCCATCACGCCTTCGTGGCGCGAGCTTTCCACGCCCCACAAATTGAATACCAGCCGCTCCGGATAGTGGCCGTGCTGCTTTTTGAAATCGGCGACCACTTGCTCCGCCAGTCGTGCGCCTTCGTTATAAACCGACTCGCTGGGAATCCGCGACGGATCGAAACCGTACAAATCCTTGCCGGTCGGCAACGCGTCCGGGTTACGCAACGGGTCGCCGCCGCTGCCGGCTGCGATATAGAAGCCGGCCAGCGCATCCATCAGCGCGTCCATTTCGGCGTTGGCGCTGTCGGCTATGATGTTGGCCATGGCCTGGATTTTCTGCTTGCGGGCCTCACCTTTCAGCTTGGTGTCGCGCGACACGATGGCTTCGGCAAAACGCAAGCGGGTTGCTTCGTCCGGCGCCTTGCCAAAGGTATGCAAGCCCATCGGCACTTTTTTCTCGCGGATTTCCTTTAAATAATGTTCCAGCTCTTCCAGCTGGTCGCCGGTTTCGGCGCGTTGCATTTTCAGGTCTTTCAGCAGCCCGGCCTTGCCGGCGATCTGGTTGATCTCATCCAGCCTGATCTTTGCCAGCTGTTCGCTTTTTTGCGCGGCGACGTTGTAGTCGTCCAGTAAACCCGCCAGCTTAGCCAGTTCCGGATTCAGATCGGCCTTGTCCAAAGGCGGCGTCATATGCGAAATAATCGTCGCCATCGCTCGGCGCTTGGCCTGCAAGGCTTCGCCGACGTCATCCATGATGTAGGGGTAAATCTGCGGCACGTCGGCCATCAGAATCTCGCCGGGATCGACTGCGCTGAAACCCACTTCCTTACCGGATAGCCATTCGTGGGTGGCGTGGGTGCCCAGATGGATCATCGCGTTCGCGCCATAGCCTTTTTGCAGCCATAAGTAAAACGCCACGTATTGATGGTGCGGCGGCATGGTCACGTCGTGGTAGAGTTTTTTGACGTCCTGCTCCCAACCGCGCGACGGTTGCGGTGCCAGCAGCAGATTGCCGTATTGCAGCGCCGGTAGGATCAAAAAGCGCTTGCCCTTGGCGTCGGTCCAGGCGCCGATCTTGCTGTCTTCCGGTTTGCCCCACGACTTCAGCATCGCCGCCTTGAAGGTTTCCGGCAAGGTGTCGAACCATTTTTGGTAGTCTTCGATCGGCAGCAACACCGCGCGGCCGCTGGCGGCGGCTTCGGCAATCGCGCCGGGCTCCCAGTTGCCTAGGTTGATGCCGTGATTTTTGACAGCGGCTTTCAAGGCATCGCCATCTTGCGGCGCATTGCCCAATTGATACCCTTCCTTACGCAGTCTCTCCAAGATTTGCAGCAACGATTCCGGCAACACGTTCAAATAGGAGGCGCCGATGTTCTCCTTGCCCGGCGGGTAGTTGTAGTACATCAAGGCGACTTTTTTGTCGGCGTTGCCGGTACTGCGCAATTTCACCCACTTGTCCAGGCGGTCGGCGTAGCGGGCGATGCGTTCCGGGATTGGGGTTTCGCGGACGAAATCCTGGCCGGTGATCTTGTCGTGTACGCTCTCCTTGCTGGCGACCACGGTCGGGGCGATTTCGCCGGCGAATTCCGGCAAGGCCACTTGCCAGGCCCGCTCCATGACGTCCAGACCAGTTGCGGACTCGGTCCATTGCGTCTGGCTTTGGCTATTCAAGGCAATACCGTTTAACACCGGCACCCCCAAACGCGTCAGCGTCGGTACGGTTTTGTCCGGGCTGGCGCCGATCTTCAAGGCTAGCGCGGCGATGGCTTCGACCCGTGATTTGCCGTCGGCATTGATCAGCATTTTTTCCAGAGTTTTGTCGTAGGGGTAGCCGAACACCGGCAGTACGTTGTAGCCTTTGGCCTCCAGATTTTCGGCCAAAGTTTTTACCGTATCGGTTTGCCCGGACAAAGCCGAGGAGCGATAGAACAAAATGGCTATCCACGGTTGGCCTGCTTTGAAACCCGCGTAAGCTTTTTGGTAGCTATCAAAATCCGCGAACAATTGCTTGCTGCGCACGTCGAAGGCGCCGATTTCCGGCTGAGCTTGCGGCGGCGCGATGTCGGCCTGGACGTTTTTGAATTTGGCCAAGGCCAGTCGGATCATGTTGGCGGCATTGTCGGCGCCGCCGGCCGACATATAGGCTTGCAGCTCTTT
This sequence comes from Methylomonas sp. 11b, assembly GCF_000515215.1. Taxonomy (NCBI): domain Bacteria; kingdom Pseudomonadati; phylum Pseudomonadota; class Gammaproteobacteria; order Methylococcales; family Methylococcaceae; genus Methylomonas; species Methylomonas sp. 11b. Next base: position 4,527,008 of record NZ_KI911557.1, on the reverse strand, counting down.
GTCCAGTTGCAGGCCGTAGTCGGCGAAATCCGCGTCGTAACTCAAACCCACCGCGTACAGCTTGCCGCCGCGCGCGACGATCTGTTTGAACATCTCGCCGCCCTCGCGCAGAATGCCGCGCCCGGTAATCTGCGCTAGTACCAGATGGGATGTTTGCAATGCAGCACTATCGGCTTGCGCCAGCTTGGAGCTGGAATACACTCGGATCGACACGCCTTTCAACAACGGATCATTTTGCAGTTTGGCCGTGGCTTCGACGGCGGTTTGCGAATCCAGGTCACCGAGGATCAGGCTCAGGTTGATAGGCGTTTCGGCCGCTGCCAAACCGGTCGCCAACCACAGCAACGGGATCAGCAGCCAGGCCCAGTATTTATTCCGGCACATAAACTACCTTGCCGTCGTTCAAGCGATAGGCGGTCCCCAAGCGCTCGCCGGAACCGCTGAGTTTGCGGTCGGTGACTTTGGATACCTTGATCTGCGAACCCTTCTTACTGACGATCTCCATCGTGCCGTCGGCGTTCTCCTTGGTCATCGTCACAGTCGACTCCGGGTTCATCAAATCCAGCATGTTGTAAGCCATGAACAAGGCCACCATCATGCTAACGATGAACACCACGCTGGCATCGAACAGATTCGCGACGCCGGCAATCGGATCTTCCAGCGGCTCGCTGTTGCGGTGCAGATTAGAGCGTCTCAGATAGCGCATGGCTTTCCTCCGCGATAGTCAGGTCTTGTGCGTCCAGAATCCGACTGGCAGCCAGTTCGGCCTGATGGCGCATCGCCGCAAAATCGGCACGCAGCCATTGCTCGCGTACCAATGCCACCAGATAGGTGATTACGCCGCAGCCCAAACCGGTGACGGTAGCGGTAAACGCGGTGACCATGCTGCCGGCCATGCTGGGAATGTTGCCTTGTGCCAAGGCAGCCAGGGAAATACCCATCGGAATCAAAGTGCCCATCAAACCCAGCGCCGGCCCCAATTTAATGACAAAGCGAACTTGGTCCAACTTGATCAATTGCTGATGTTCGTGGGTTTGCAGCAGCAACTCCAATTCCACGTCCAGCGGCGCGGCATTGGCGCGTTGCTGGCGCCCCAGCGCGACGGCCAGATCGAGATTGAACAAGCGCACGGTGCGCGAGCCGGCCTTGCGTCGTTCCAGCCATTCCTGCGCCAAACGACCGCAGACATAGACCGAATAAGCGGCCAGCAAAGTGACGATCAGCAATACCGGCAGGTAGAGCGACGACGAGATCATGTACAGAATTTGTTCTAGTGTATGGGTGAGTTCCACGGCCTTCCTCCTCTATAAAATTGTTGTTGTTTTATTAAAAAATCTTTTTTACTCAGACGCTTACCTGAAAACCCATCACCGCTTTACCCAAACGACAGGCAATAGCAATCCGTGGCTCGGATGAACCATTTTTTTGGATCAGGATTGAATCAGGCCAGTTTAGGTGGCCTTGAGGCAGCAACTGCGGGCTTGGATCCCGCCATTCGGTTGTATTTACAGCATGATTCGCTCCACCAACCAGAATGCGCCCATCAAGCTGACGGCAATCGAACCGGCTTTTAGAAACTTCTCGGCAGTCTCGACTTTATTATTCAGCCACCAGATCATCGGCAACACGATAGCGGCGACGGCGATTTGTCCGGTTTCTATGCCTAAATTGAACGACAGCAAGGGCAACAAGATGCCGGTATCGCCCGAAGAAATATCCATTTCCTGCAACACGCCGGCAAAACCAAAACCGTGGATCAAACCAAAACCAAAGGTCAACCAGTGCCGGCCCTTGGGATGGTCGCCGCGGATGATGTTCTCCACACCCACATAGATAATCGTCGCGGCAATGAACGGCTCGACAAAACTGCTGGGCAACTCGATCAAGTTAAGTCCGGCGCAAGCCAGGGTGATGGAATGGGCTATCGTAAAAAACGTGATGATTTTCAAGGCCGGCCAGAAGCTGTGAGTGACCGCCAACAAAGCGAACAAAAACAGCAGATGGTCGTAACCGGTGACGATGTGCTCGATGCCCAGCTTAAAAAAATCGCCAAACGCCGCAAACGGAGCTTGGGGGGACTCCGCCGCCGCGTTAGCGATGGGTAAACTGATTTGATCGTCGTGTTTGCCCAGCATTTTCTCGGCAAGCGCTTTGCCGTCGGCGTCCCTGACCGTCAAATACTGCTGATGGCCGTCGGGCAGCAAAGCCAAAAACTTCGACTGTAGCAACAAAGCTGTTTGCACATGCGCCGCATAGTGCAGTTCCACCCGCGCATTATTTTGATCGTCGAAACTGACCTGCCCAGGTTCGCTAGGCTGAACATCCCGGCTATCGACACTGACGCGCAGTTGCGCGGCCAGCAATTTGGCAATTGCTGGCTTGGCCGCTTCACGCTCGGCATCGGTCACCTCCGCGTCCAAATCGCTATCCATCGGCGCGAAGGCTTCGATGTCTTGCAAGGCAAAGGTCACCTTGGCATCAATTTGCGCGGGTTTGATCGTTACATCCAGCGAGCTCAGGCCGGGCGGATGCGCGTAAACCCAGACCGATTGGATCATCAACAATGCCGCCATCAGCCATCGTCCATCTTTAAAGGTGCGAAATATCATCAGGCTGCCCTTAAAAATTGACCGTGATGGTGCCACGCACCATGCGCGGCTCTACCGGATGTTTCATTAGGCCTGCCCCGGCGACGCCGTTCGGATAGTTATATTCGTAGTTGTAGGCAATATCGTTGCTTTGCGAACCCAGGATGTTGAAGATATCGATCTCGAACTTGTATTGCTTTTGCTTATAGCCCGCGCCCAGGTTGACGATATTGGTATCGCCGGCCCAAACCGCGCCTGATTCATCCAAGGGTACGCTGCCGAAATGTCGAAAACGCAAGGTGCCGAACAGGCCGTTGGGCGCTTCGATCAGGGCACCGGCACTGATTACTCGGCCCACCGAATTAGGAATGAATTTATTGGTGGCGCCGTCCGGAGCTTTGTTGAATTGAGCGGTCGTCAGCGCATAATCGGCGTCCAGCGTCAGCCATTCGGTGGGTTTGTAGTAGTTGGTAAACTCGATACCGTAACGTTGCGATTTACCGTTGACTTCGGTAGTACCGGCATCGCCAACGAACACCAGCTCTTCGCTGGATTGCAGCCACCACAAGGCAAAGGTACTGTTCAAACCGGGGATGATATTCGTGCGGGCGCCAACCTCGCCGCCGCGCGACCAGGCCGCCGGACGAATCCGTGGGCTAACCGCATTGCCGTCCGGGTCCAAATCGGTGCCGGTCACTGGATGTACTTGCAGCGTAGTGCCGCGTGCATCGTTGGAGTGATAGCCGTAACCGATATTCGCGAAGTATTCGGTGTTGTACCAGGGGCCGACCACCAAACTCAGTTTCGGACTGATCATGGCTTTGCCACGGCTGCCGGAGTTAGCCGCATTGGTCTCGGCCGTGCCGCTGCCGCTGGCCAAAACCTCAACCTCATTATTGATGAAATCGCCACGCAAACCGGCGATGGTGCGGACTTTATCGTGCCAGTGGGTGGTGTTTTTGAAATAGGTGCCCACCGTGGTCACACCGACATTGCTTTTGCTGACGGTATTGACGATCTGCCGGGCTGTGGTTTCGTATAGACCTAAGTCCATGATCTGGTCGTTACGAAATTGCAGGCCGATGCTGTTGTCCATTTCAAAACCGAACAGCTTGTTGTAGCGGGTATGCTCGAAATGACCGCCGGTTTGTACTCGGCGCTCGGTTTGCAAAATCTGGTCGCCGCCGTCACCGCGGGTAAAGCCGCTGAAATTGGAGAATAAATTCAAATCGGTATAGACCGCGTAGATATTCGCGTCGTTTTTCCAGTTGCCGCCCTGGTTCCAAAAGCTGGCCGAGGCGCTATAGCGGTTGGTCTCGCCGCCGTCGGTCGGGTCCATGCTGCCGTACAGGCCGATGGCGCCGCTATCAATCGCGGCTTGCGGGATCTGGTTGGTGGCAGTCCAGCTGTTGGTATAGGCTTTGCCGTTGATTGCCATGCCCCAATCGCCGCGATCCAGCGTGTAGCGCAATTGGCCGTTAAATTTCTTCGAATCTTCCGGCACTTCCCAAACACCGTCGTACAGATTGAATTCGCCGGCATAGAGCAAATCGCCGTCGCCGATTTTATGGGAATTGGCCACCAGCGTTCGGTAGTAATCAAACGACCCGGCAGTAAATTTGGCGATACCTTTATCCAGCCTGTCCATACTGAACATTTTGGCGTAACCGGCCGCCGAGAAGTCCCCCACTTCCGCGTAATACGGGCCCTTGCCGTATTCGACTTTTTTCACCAGCTCCGGAATGATGCTGTTGATGTCCATATAACCTTGACCGTGGGCGTGGGTAGTCATGTTCATCGGAATACCGTCGACGTAAGTCGTAAAATCGGTACCGTGGTCCAGGTTAAAGCCGCGCAGGAAGTATTGGTTGGCCTTGCCGGAGCCACTATGCTGGGTGGCGACGGCACCGGGTACCACTTCGACCAATTCGCCGTTACGCGAGAACGGCCGGTATTCGAATTGCTTCTGGCTGACTTCGCCTTGCGAGGCCGACGGTGCAATACCGATCAAATTCTTGCCGCGGCCGTCTTCTTCCACTTCCACCGCGCCCAGCTCTTCCGTGTTATCGGCTTTGGCCTTCACCTTGGCTTTAGCCGGTTTGTCGGCAGTATCGGTAGCTTCGGACTGCGCCTGTTGTTCCGGCTGCTCTGTGCCGGGTGCAGCCTGGAGCGTCGCGCAGCTTAGGCCCAAAATGATTTCCAGGGCGACAATCAAAGGTTTCTTTTTCGTCATTGCGATATACGGATTCATTTCAGCTCCTTTACTGACCGTTAACAGGTGTTAGCGCACAAAAGACATGGGCACAGCGGACGTGGGTTAGGGTGTGCATTGCTTTCCTCATAAGTTGAATATGTGGTTGATTGTTATTGTTATGTTTGGAACGGGAAACACTCGGTCGAGCGGTTTTACTGACATTGCAAACGGCAAGCTAATTCGGCTTACCGGAAGCACATGAATACTGAAAATGCCGCCTGGAAACCTAGCGTCGGCGGTTAAGTACGATAGAAATTTAGTGGGGCAGAGAAAGCTGCCATGAGCGGATTGCCAGGTAAGATCTTGATTACGAACGGCGCAATCAGGCCTGGAGTATTCGAGCGTTTGGGTATGGAGATTGCCGCTATGAGGTTGGGCAAATTTCGATTGAAGATCAGACTCTTCAATGAATGAATTCGGGGTGGTGCAGGAGTTTTGGAACGCTTGCGGAGCTAAAACACTTGATACGGGCGGCGAAGTGAGGCCGACGCCGTTGCTGAGCAGATGTTTTCCGGGGGTGTGATTGACATCCCGATAGTAGTGCTTGAAATCCAATCCGGCATTGACCAGACGATCGCCATCGAATATCGCCCTATCCCGGCAAATAGCCAGCCCCTGAGCAGGCTTAGCTTTGGCCAGCAGCTGATGACTGTGCGAATGCTCGGCGCTAACCAGTAACTTTGAGCCACTGGAACCGCTGTGTGATCGGACACTGCCTAGCTGGTCTCGACAACATGTCGATTCGGCATCGAGTATTCGCTGCCGGGAGAACGCGTTATCATTCCCTGCCCCTCCTGCAATCTGCATGGTCAGCCAGAACGGCGCAGTTTGCTGCAAACCGGAATCGTGAACCAGTTTGACAGACGCGTCCAACCGGTCTTCATGGATGGAATCGGCAGATTTAGCCAGCGCCGCATTGGCAAACATGGCGGTCAACAGGCAAGTGGCACAGAACACCACCAATTTGGCTACCAAGATGCCGGCGCCATGCAGCAGCAAAGTCGCCAGCATGAATCCCAAAGTGTATGAAATCAGACTGGCCGAGGTGGATATTTCCTGACCGTGCGCATAACCGTGGAAAAACGCAAAAAACGCCACGATCAACACGTTGACTTTGGCGCTGAAACGCACCTTGCGGGTAATCAGGACGCTGAATACCGCGCACGATAACAGGATGATGCCTTCGACGCTGGGCAGCGCGATACCTGCAGCGCCGGCCAAACCGCCAAGACTCATCACCCCAACGAAGGCCAGCGGCAGCATCCAGATAGCCTGTCCGCGCAATTGCGCAGCCCAGATGCCGACGGCCAGCATCGTCACCAAATGATCCCAACCGTTCAATGGGTGGCTAAAACCATTGCTCCAGCCGATACTATCGAAACCGACGATTTGCTTACCCAAAAACGCCAACAACAAAACCAAAGGCAACCCAAAAGACAGCAGCTTACTTAGCTTACGTCTGGCAGTTGATTGTTTGTTAAGGAGGTTGGCTGGCATGGTGCGGTGATGGATTAGGTATTTAGTCTGATTAAATGTCGGTTAAAAAATAGCCAATAGAATTTGCGGAATTATGATACTGGTTTTTATGTGATGAACCTAAAACTTTCTTGCGCGTGGCCGGCAGACCTAGTTGCCAAACCTGACACTCCAAACTGCTTACGTCGAAGCCATTTTCGAACGATCAACGCCGAGGGCCTTGCCGCCTACTTATAGCGTTTCGCCATTTCGCTTAATGGTTTGGCTTTAATTTTACCGGCATGTCCAGCGGAACCGAATGCTTCGTAACGTGCCCGACAAAGCGTCTGCATGGCGTCTCTAGCGGCCTGGTAAATCTTGCGGGCATCCAATTCTGAGGCATTTTCCGGCTGGGCGACGAAACGGCGTATCGCGCCGGTGGATGCCATGCGCAAGTCGGTATCGATATTGACTTTGCGCACCCCGTATTTAATGCCTTCCACAATTTCCGCAACCGGTACGCCATAGGTTTCTGCAATATTGCCGCCGTATTCGTTGATGACTTGCAGCCAGTCTTGCGGCACAGAACTAGAACCGTGCATGACAAAATGCATATTCGGCAGACGCTGTTGCAAGGTTTTTAAACGGCTGATCACCAACACTTCACCCGTCGGCGGCTTGCTAAATTTATACGCCCCATGACTGGTGCCGATGGCCACCGCCAATGCATCGATCTGGGTTTGTTTGACAAATTCTACCGCCTCGTCAGGATCGGTCAGCAAGCGACTGTGATCCGAATCCTGCTGATTTTCCAACGAGCCCAGGCAACCGATTTCCCCTTCCACCGACACACCACAGGCATGCGCCATATTCACCACGCGGCGGGTCACCTCGACGTTATATTCAAAAGATGCCGGGGTTTTCATGTCCTCCAGTAAAGAGCCATCCATCATCACCGAACTAAATCCCGATTGAATAGCCTGGGCGCAGATGTCCGGCGACGGCGCGTGGTCTCTATGCATCACCACCGGAATATGCGGATATTGCTCGACGGCGGCTAATATCAAATGCCGCAGAAATACCTCGCCGGCATAACGATTCGCCCCAGCCGAGCCTTGCATAATCACCGGACTGTCGCAGGTATCGGCCGCCTGCATAATAGCCTGCACTTGCTCCATATTGCTGATGTTAAAAGCCGGCACGGCAAAGCTGTGTTCCGCCGCGTAATCCAAAAGTTGTCGCAATGATATTAAAGCCATGAACGGCTCTCCTTAGCTTGGTTTTATTAGATTCTATATGGAGTCTCGCAGTATCTATCCGCTGGTTATCGGCTCAGAAGCTCTCCGCGTCGCGGCGAATCAGTCGCTTGTTTAAAGCCTGCCGGCTTATACCTAGCAAGCCGGCGGCAACACCCTGATTGCCTTGGGCGCGCTGTAAGGCTTCCGCAATCAGCGACTCTTCGGCTTCCTTCAAAGTCGGCAAACGCTCCGGAAACTGGCCGGACAAAGCGGTCAGTCCGTCCATTGCCTCGCCATCTGCATTCATCGGCGCTTGGTCGGCAATGGCCTCCTTGAAGCTCTGCAAGGACAACACCGCGCCCTGACTGCGGGCCACCGCATCGAATGCCATGCCTTCCAACTCGCGGATATTGCCGGGGAACGCATAGTTATGCAACCACTGAAACAGCGCCGGCGGCACGCTGGGTACAGGCTTTCCCAGGCTGTCGGCGGCCTTTTCCACGAAATGCAGCGTCAGTTGCGGCAGATCCTCCCTGCGTTCGCGTAGCGGCGGCAGTTGAATATGATGGGTCCGCAACCGAAAATATAAATCCTTGCGAAAATTGCCTAGTTCGACCTGGCGTCTGACATCGCAATGGGTAGCGACGATAATCCGCGCCCGGTTTTGCCGGGGCCGATCCGCACCTATCGGGTAAAACGAACCATCCTGCAATAAGCGCAACAGCTTGACCTGCGAAGCGATGCTGAGGTCGCCGATTTCATCGAGAAACAGCGTACCCTCGCCGGTACTGGCGAGCAAACCGTCCCGAGCCCGTTCGGCGCCGGTGAACGAGCCTTTGGCGTGGCCGAACAGCGTGTCGGAAAATAGCGTATCGTCCAAACCGGCGACGTTGACCGCCACCAAGTCGCCAGTTCGCCCGGACAGACGATGCAAGGCGCGGGCAATCAACTCTTTGCCGGCCCCGGTTTCGCCGGTAATCAATACCGGCTGCGGTGAGGCGGCAATGGCTTCGATGTAACGGAATATCGCAAACATGGCAGGGCTTTGGGTAACGATGTCGGCGAATCCACTGGGCTCGTGCGGGCTGTTGGTTAACAGCCGGTCTTTCAGCGACAAAAACTCCGCGCGCAGCACTCTGCCCTCTACTGCCCGCCGCACCGCAGCCACCAGACAATTTTGCTCCACCGGCTTTAGCAAATAATCGCTCGCGCCGCTGCGCATACACTGCACCGCGATTTGCAAATCGTTGGTGGCGGTCATCATGATCACCGGGATTTCCGGATACTCGGCGGCTATCTGCTCCAATAACTCCTTGCCGGACAGATGCGGCATGGTCAGATCCAGCACTATTACGCCGACGGGCCGGCTAGCTAGTAACGGCAACACCTTCCGACTGTCGTCCAGAGTCAGCACCTCGGCGAAGCCGGCGCTGCGCAATACCAGACTGGCGCTGTGCAGCAATTGCGCTTCGTCGTCCACCAACAAGATAGGGAGGTTGCCCAGATCTTTACATTGCATGATTCGCTTCCATAGCTGGCACCGGATTTAGCGGAAAAATGACCCGGGCGCAGGTGCCTTGACCCGGCGCGGATGAAAAACTTAAGCGGCCGCCCTGGGCGCGCAGCAAAGAGGCGCTGATCGCCAAACCCAGCCCGGTGCCGCCATTGGCCTGCTTCGTGGTAAAGAAAGGGTCGCATAGTTGCTGGATATGCTCGGCGGCTATGCCAATGCCTTCGTCGCGGACTTCCACACACACGTGCCCGCCGTCGTCCAGCAGTTTGGTGGCAACGCTAACAGACTTTTGCGGGTCCGGAAGTGCTTCCAGTGCATTGATCAGCAGATTGACCAGCACTTGCTCCACCTGCTGTGGATCACCGTGCAACAAGGGCAAAGCTTCAGCCAAATCGGTTTTGAAATGCTGCGTTTTTTGGTCTATCAAATGTTTCAATAATCGCACTGCCCGTTCCACCACCTCATTGATAGCAAAAGACACTGAGGCCTCCGCACTTTGCGGGCGCGCATAATTTTTCAGTTCGGCGACGATGCGTTCGATACGTTTTGCGCCATCGTTAATGTCATGGATCAGCACCGCCGCACTATTACGCATTTCGCTGTAAGGCAAACCGCCCAACGAAAACTCACCGCTCGCCTGATAGCGATCTTCCAGAATTTCCAGCGCATCGCTCCAAATATCGGCGAGCAAACCGGAATTAAACAAAATCAGTTGATTGGGGTTATTGATTTCGTGGGCGACGCCGGATACCAAGGTACCTAAGGCCGTCATCTTATTAGCTTGGATGAGTTGCAGTTCTTGCTGCCGGGCTACTTGTTCCAAGTGTTTACGGGCACTAATGTCGCGGATGATGGCAGTCAGATAGCGCTCGGTGCCGCGCGTCCAACTGGATAGGGACAATTCGACCGGAAACTCGCTGCTGTCCTGCCTAAAAGCTATCGAATCCAGCATCGGGCTATTGAGTCGATTTATCTCCCCTTCTTCCCGAATTTGGTCGAAAAAGTCTGGCGACGGGTTTGCCAGCAACTGCTGAAATGGCTGCCCCAACATCCGGTCGGCCTTAAACCCAAACATTTGGTGCGCGCCCTGATTCCAGGAAACGATGTTACCTTGCATGTCCGCGGAGATAATCGCTTCATGGGCTGAGTCGGTGATGGCCCGCAGCCGGGCTTCACTTTCCCGCAACCAGGATTCCGCTTGCAAACGTTCGTTGATTTCTTGTTGCAGGTTGGCGTGGGCCCGGCGCAAAGCCAGCGTGTTCGCTCTGAGCAGCGCGAATTGATACAGCAAATACGCCAGCAGGACCACGGCGACCAGATATAGCGCCAGACGATAGACGTCGGCTTGTTGCTCCACGCTGTCGCTGTACTGGCGCAAGGCTTGTTGCAAATCATCGACCCGGCTGACGATAGGCTGGGCGATGATTTGTCGTAATAGCGTATCCACCTTAGGCGAGACGTCTATGATCAGCCGGCCGTGGGCGATCAGCAGCCGATAGTCATCTGACAGAGCGGCAAGTCCGGCCAACCGATCAAGCTCCTGCTGGATTTCGTTGGCTAATTCCAGCTGCGGGCTGTCCATGAAACTGAACATCAAGCGCCATAAATTGCCCAGCTTTGCGCTGTCAGCGGGCTTTGCTGAGGCCCGCAAGTTCTTACCGATCTCGTCGAAGGACATCACCGAATTGCGCAGCAAGGCATTGTCCGATTTGAGATACTCGATTTGCACCAAGCTATCCTGGACAGTCGCGGTTAGCTGGTCCGCTAATTTACCCATTAGTTTTTCGGCGTCAGCATTTGCCGGTGGCAATTCGGTTTGCAAACTCTGCGATAAACGCAGCAGTTCCTGACCGGCTTTTGTTAGTGAATCGTAGTTAGCGAGCAGACCGGCACGGGCCAGCAAAATATCGCGCATCAATTCGGCATCGCGCAATTCGATGATGCGCAGCGTAGTTTGCAGGCGGTTACGCCTTTCCAGTTCCGGACTGGCGCTTTGTAGCCAGAGATAGGTCAAGGCCAGCAACAGACCGGCGACGATCAGCCTGGGCTGCCAGGAAATAGCAGTCATGGATTGGTTGTGTTCTTGACGACCAAAGCCTTGCCAGCATATTCCCCAGTCAATGTCCGCAGAAATTTGACGATAGCATCGCGCTGTTTCGTCGCCAGCCGTTTGCCTAATTGATGCTCGGCCATCGTATCCACCGCCGCTTCCAGATTGGCGGCACGACCATCATGAAAATATGGCGCTGTGACGGCGACATTGCGTAAACTCGGCACCCGAAACACGCCCCGATCCCGCTCATTGCCGGTCACGCTAAAACGTCCCTGATCCACGGGCCCCTGCTGGCCTTGCGGTGCGCCGAATATGCCGAACTTCTGGAATAAATTGCCGCCCAGATTGACGCCCTGATGGCAAGCCACACAACCCAAGGCATTAAACTGGTGATAACCCTGCTGTTCATCAGCATCAAGCGCCGCAGTGTCGCCGCGCAGAAAACGGTCGAAGTGCGCATTGGGCGTGATCAAACTGCGTTCGAAATTGCTCAAGGCATCGACCACGTTGGCTTTCGTCAACCCGTCCGGATAGGTCCGGTTAAACGCATCGACATAATCAGGCACCGTGCGCAGACGCTCGAGCAACTCCGGCCATTTGGCGTTCATGATTTTCGGATTAAGCATGACTTTTTCGGTATGCGCCTCCAAAGTGGTGACTACGCCATCCCAATTGAAAAAGTAGTTAAAGGAAACGTTGAACAAGCTGGGAGTATTGCGCAGCAGCGAAACACCGTCCGCCGATTCGGCACGGACCTTACCGTCCATCCCGCCGCTGTCTAGTGGATGACAACTGGCGCAAGAGCGCTGGCCTTGATCGGAGAGTTTGGGATCGTGGAATAAGCGCTGCCCCAACACCACGCGCGGGGCATCTAAGTCCACCGTGAGCGGCAACGGTGCCAGCGGTTCCGGCGTTTGCGCCTGCACGGCAACCGATAAGGCTATACCTAAACATCCCGCTAAAAAAAGCCCAGGATTACTTTTCTGCTTCATGTTTACTTGTGTCAAAGCTTGGTTTACGAATCCGGTCTTCATTCTATCCTCGATTGAAATAGCGGTAAGCCTAAATTTCGCACTGGCTAAACGGCCTTTTGCACCGGTAATCGGCCACATTTAAGGGCCTGGCAATCATTCTGCTAATCCTCTCCGAAACCACCCAGCGACAAAAGTTGCTGACTATGCAGCTCTGTCAACCGTCCTCCGTCGCTTAACGCCTTGCACCCATCCGCTTTCAAGCGCTTTAGCCGCAACTTCCGTCGCACCCTCTCGCCAGAAAAATCATGTCACAAACAATCATAATTAACTGATTTTTAAACATTATTTATAAAAAAACACTTTTGGCACGCTACTCGCATTGTTAGAGACAGAAGCTGTCAGCAGTTTCTTTATCCGAGACAAGTTCTCCGCACTTTAACCATTTTAGGAGTATCCCCATGCAAACCAAATTAATCCCCATTCTGGCCATTTCCACGCTATTTGCCGCCAACGCCGACGCCGCAGCCTTCACTTTCAGCACCGGCAATTCGGATTATAGAATCGCCACCGGCGCACAAGCCGGCGGCACCAGCAAGGAAATAGAATCGGCCGACGATTTCGTGTTGACGCAACATACCCAGCTAAACCAAGCCACGTTCACCGGGTTGCTGGCCAACGGCGCCACGCTCGACGACATCGCCAACGTCAATGTAGAAATCTACCGGGTATTCGGAAAAGATTCGGTCAATCCGCCATCCGGCCGCGTCCCGACCCGTGTCAACTCGCCTTCGGATGTGGCGTTTTTGGGCCGCGAATCGGCCAGCAACTCGCTGAGTTATAGCGTCACTTTACTCAATGGTAACGCCTCGGCCGCCAACTCGGTAATAAACGGCATCCATCCGTTGCCCGATCAAACCACCGGCGGCGAAGGTGCGGTTTCCGGGCAGGAAGTGAGATTTGAGGTTAATTTTAACGACGCCATCTCGCTGGCGGCCGACCATTACTTTTTCGTGCCGCAGGTGGAATTGAAAAACGGTAATTTTCTCTGGTTATCTGCAGCCAAACCGATAGTCGGCGGCAGCGGCCCGTTCACGCCAGACCTGCAATCTTGGATACGCGACGGAAACCTGGACCCGGACTGGCTGAGAATCGGCACCGACATCGTCGGTGGCACCACCTTCAACCAAGCCTTCTCGGTATCCGGCGTTTCCGCGGTACCGCTGCCCGGCGCGACCTGGCTGTTCCTGAGCGGCATGCTGGGGGTAATGGGTTTGGGTAAACGTCGAAAAGCCGCCGCGTAAATCATCCTGCGCTCCCTTCCTTCCTACCTGCCATGCCGTTGGCGATCATCTTGCTGGCGGCATGGTTTTTTTGCCTAGAAAGCTACTCAGCGATGCCAAGAAGACGTTTATTTATTTGCTTGCCACAACGTAAAAAAGCCGGCACTTGGCCGGCTTTCTGATCAGAACCTCTTACTTTACGAAGAAGCCGATCTCAGCGGGTGGTAACGGTTGGGGATTAAGGCTTACCATGTTAAGCCTGCTAACCGCGCTATTGAACAGGTCGGGCAGAGGGCCGGGTTTTGGTCCTTTCCAAAAACCGGGGTAAGTAGTTCCGCACCAACCGCCGGATACGTTTTGCAGTTCTTCAGCATTCAGAACTCTGAAACTTTGATTTAATTGAGCGTTCATTTGACTGGCTCCTTTGAAATATCGAAAAATTACCACCTGTAAAAAGGTGGCTCCAAACCGCGAGTCGAACCGATCAGCCTTGAAACCGACCATTAAGGCAGGATGATTCAACGTGCTATTGCTCGTGACCAGAAAGGTCCATTTTCTGCCCAGAGCCAGAAAGTAAGGCCTATTTCTATCCGACCGGCAACGAACGTCTATCAGTCCTGTCACCAATCCCTGTGATGTCGGCATAGTCACTGTACGACTGCCGCACCCTTAAATCTGTGGAAAAATACCTGCTGCCGCCGGCAATAGTCCCTAGCGTCCCAATTACCCTGCTCTGACCATAATTTCGAAAGCTTTCGGTTCATCGAGTAACATTGATACAGTCGCCCTGAAGCGGTGCTGGCCCCTAAAACACACAGGAGAAAAATATGCAGCAGTTTATTTTCGGTTTATTGATAAGCATTGCAGCAGCCACCGCCAACGCCCTGCCGCCACCGGAGGCGAGATCGTTGCCACTGGAAGAGATAAGCCTGGAGCACATCAATATTCAAGGCCAGATCCAAACCTGGCGTTTACATAAGGTATGTATCGACGGCCAAGCCTATCTGCTAATCACCGGCGCCACTGGTCCGGGCGGTATATCGGCGGCGTATAAGGACGGCAAACCGGAACAATGTCAGATACATCCTGCTGATAAATGACATGTCCATCCTGAGTACAAACTCTGCTAGGCCTGTCCTTACGTCCGCTTACCTACTTCAACCCAGGGCAAGACGAAAACCAATATCGTAGATACGGTAGTCTGGCTGGCGCCTAATACGAATCGCGGAACGCACGAGCCTACCCTGAGAGTACCAACCGCCACCCCGCAACACGCGGTCACGGTCTTGATCCGACAGATCGAACAGCGGATCAGCTACATCGTTCCTGCCCAAATCAGCCAACCCGACATCTTGGCACCATTCCCAGACATTGCCATGCATTTCGTACAGGCCCCACGCGTTGGCAGGCAAGCTTTTCACCTCCACGGTGGTTTGGCGGTATTCGCCTTTTTCGCCGCCGGCGTAGGGAAGGTCGCCGTTATAATTAACTTGCCGCGGGGTAATGTAGTCCCCGAAACTGAATGCTGATTCGGTGCCGGCCCGGCAGGCGTATTCCCATTCAGCTTCGCTCGGCAGACGAGCATGCAATACAGCGGTTTGCCGGCTCAGGGTGTCAATAAATTGCTGAACCTCATACCAACTGACCATTTCAACGGGTTTTTGGGAATCGTCGTTAAAACGGCTGGGATTCTCCCTCATCACAGACTCCCATAAGCCTTGGGTACATGCGGTATCAGCCAGCCAAAAACCCTTGGTCAGGGTAACCAGGTGCCAAGTTTCTTTGCTTTCATTCCAAGGCTCGCGGTCCGGCTCGCCCGGCGGCGAACCCATCCAAAAACTGCCTGGCAAAATCCAACGAAAGCGTTGAACACACCCTTGGTAGTGCAACTCGGCAAACAAGCCAAATGTGTCTTCGCCCCAAGCCCTGGCCCAGGAGGGAGGAAACTTCTCGGGTAGTAGCTTTGGTGAAATCGAAATAAAAGATGAAAGTGCGGGTCTGAATTCGACCGGCAAGTTTTCCTGCTCAATGACTGTGCCGGGAAACAGGATATTCAAACGCTCGCACAAATCACGCAACTCGCGAATATTGCCTGGCCAAGCGTAGTCGCGCAGTAATTTAATCGCCTGATGACTGAGAACCGGTGCTTGCCAATTGTGGAGTTCGGCGAAGTCCGCCAAAAAGTGATCGGCCAGTAGCGGGATGTCTTCCTTCCGTTGGCGTAGCGGCGGTAATTCCAACGGCACGACATTCAAACGGAAATACAAATCTCGGCGAAAAGTGCCGTTGGCGACTTGCTGGTTTAGATCGGTATTGGTGGCGGCAATGACTCTGACATTAACACTGTAGAAGTTGGTGTCGCCCACCGCCAAGCATTCGCCTGTCTCCAAAAAACGCAGCACTTTAGGTTGAATGAATAGCGGTAAAGAATTGATTTCGTCGAAAAACAACGTGCCGCCGTCGGCCGCTTGAATCAGACCCTGCTTATTGCTAATTGCGCCGGTGAATGCGCCCTTAATGTGGCCGAACAGTTCGGACTCCCATTCGACTTCCGTCAGACCTTCCAGCATAGCGGCGCAATTTAGAGTAATGAAAGTTTGGTTGGCGCGGGGGCTTTCTTGCTGAATGGCAGCAGCAAGCAACTCCTTCCCGGTACCGGTTTCACCCTTGATCAAAACAGTGACGTCGGTGGCCGCAACTATACGGGCGCTTCGGATTAATACATGTATTTCCGGCGATTGACCGAGAATGGCGTTAAAGTGACTCATCGATAAAACCTCTCAAAGCGTCATGGTAAGTTCTGCGCGCATAACATTCAGCCATGAGAGTTGGAACCGAAAAACTGATGTTTTCATGATGACTGCCTTCCTGAAAATTTATTGTCACCGTCTCCGGCCTGACCGCCTGCGTTCCACTCCGGCTGTCCGTCCGGAGTTGTGCCTGCCAGAAAGCGCCTTCAACCTAGGGCAAGACGGAAACCGATTTCGACATCACTGTTGCCTGACTGGTACCTGCCACGGAAAGCGGAACGTACTTCCCGGCCGATAGTGATCCAGCTGCCGCCGCGCATCACGCGGTCAAGGTCTAGATCCTGCAAATCAAACAGCGGATCGGTCATTGGCTCGCTGCCCAAAGTCTCCTGCCAACCGTCCTGGCACCATTCCCAGACATTCCCGTGCATTTCGAACAATCCCCAGGCATTGGCCGGCAGGCTTTTCACCGCCATCGTGGTACCACGGTATTCACCTTCTTCGCCGTTGGCATACGGCCGATCACCGTAATAGTTGACTTGCTGCGGGGTAATGTTGACTCCGAAACTGAACGGCGTTTCCGTGCCTGCCCGGCAGGCGTATTCCCATTCGGCTTCTTTCGGCAGGCGAGAGTTCAGCGAGGCCGTTTGCCGATTTAGGACTTCTATGAATTGCTGAACGTCATCCCAGCTAACCGTCTCAACGGGTTTCCGGGGATCGTCGTTAAGACTGCTGGGATTCTCACCCATCACCGTTTGCCAGAAAAGTTGAGTACAAGCCGTATCGGCCAACCAAAATCCCTTTGTCAGCGTCACTGCGTGCTGTACTTCGTCATCATATCTCTCTATCTCCGAAGTAGGTGAACCCATCATAAAACTGCCAGGCTCTATCCAGCGAAAGCGCTGCGTCACAGAGCGAAAGCTCAAATCGGCATACAAGCCAAAGCGATCGACACCCCATTCCTTGGCCCAAGCCGGCGCCACCAGTTGATTCAAACAGATTTGCTGGCGGCCGGTGTGCAGCCAGAGGTCCCCGGCATGCAATTGGCTCAATGGCAAGGCCACAGATTGCAACAGCGGATCGGCCAGCACTGGCTGCTGCAGCCAATGCCAGGGCCGATAATGCAATGTTTGCCCGGCCTTTTGCACCGACCAAAGCAACACCTGCCGATCCAGTTTCAAGGTTAGCAAACGTTGCCAGCCCAGTTCTATTTGAAAATCCGTATGGTCGATAACTAGCGCGCCATCTTGGTGTTGCAACAAGTTGACCGACTGTGGCGGAATATCCGGCTGGCTTTGCAGCCAAGCAGCCCAATCCAGACCAACCGGCAAGGGCTGGGTATCCATAGGCCGGTTGCGGCTGACGGCAACCGACAGCCGATTCAGGTAAGCCTCGCCGGACAGGCTGACGGCGGTATGCTGCAAGTGGTGGTCGGCCATGTTCAGCAGCAAATGCCGGGCGGCGCGATGGTATTGGCCACTGTCGTCTTCTTGCAAGCTTTGGGTCAGTTTATGAAAAAACCCGCGAGCCTCTTGCGCATGGCCGTGTTCCGACTTTGCCAATTCGGGATTCACTCGGCTGGACCACAGCAAGGTTTCTTCATGATGGATCATTTGCGGCAAGCCGGCATGATACCGGCGCAGACAGGCCAACAGCTGTTGCTGCAAAGCGGCATCGAGCGCAGAAAACGCTCGCTGCCATTCGGCCGCCACCGCTTCGTTGACCGCACAGGCGCCGGCTGAGGTGTTCAATCGGGCATCCAGCCAGACCGCACCTTCCAATCCGGCATTATCGGCCTGCATCGGCAAGCTAAGACGCAGAGCCCGCAATAAGGCCGGTTCCGCGCGCGTCGCCATCGCCAGCAGGGTCAGCAACACGCGGTAGGCTAGATCGTCGTCACCGTAGACGTTGGCCTGATGCAAAGGCGACAGTTTAGCCACCGGTCGCAAACTGCTATCCGAACTAAGACGAAGCAACGGCAAGAGGTTGGCCGCTTCCGCCAGCAATTGGCTGTACGCCAACGGTGCGGCCACCAAACAGGGTATACCCTGCCGGCGAAAAGTCTGTAAGCGGTGCTGCCAGATTTGCCGGGCATAGGGCCTGGCGTTATCCAGCATACCCAAGTCGCTGGCTATCAATAGGGTTTGGTGGCTATTTGGCTGCGGCCAGGGCCGAGTTTGCGGCGATGAATAACTATGCAAGGCGGTCGCATCCGACCGATATAGTACCGACACCAGCAGGCGATCTTTGAGCAATTTACTTAGATTGTCTGCCAGCCAATGCCAGTCATCCCAGTAAGGGGTCAGGCGGTCGGAAAAATCCAGAATTAAATGCACTTTAGCTGGCCAGGTTTGCCGGGTCTGCCGGGGCAGTCGCTGAACCCATTTGGCTTGCGCTAATAGCTCGGTGAGCCCCGCGACATCCACGCTGGCTTTATGGCGTTGCGAGACGGTCTGATGCAAACGCGGCCACAGTCGTGTCCAGGGTACCAGCGGCTGAAAGGGTGGAACGCAGGCCGCTTCGTCCCAAGGCAGCTGGTCGTCGTCGCTTAACACGCCGTAGTTGGCCAGAGACGCGGGGTTCTGCCACTGTTCTTCACTGGCGGCGACTTGCAAATATTGCGCATGCAGCGGGCGGAAAAGGCCGCGCGGCAATCTTGGCGTGCCGGTTTGCGATGTAAACCCTGGCAACTGGCTAGTCAACTCGGTCACGCCCTGCTCTGGCTTTAACTGACCAATTTTCGAAGAAAAATCGAAACCAAGGACGTCCGCCAGCGCCATCTGCCTTTCGCTGCCGGCGTCCGCATGATCCACAAGCATTTGCAACAAATGGGCGCGCCCGAGCGCGGCTTTGCTTGAGTTGTCGGAGAGCATCGGGCTAGCCGGTTAACGAGGCGCTCTTACGGTAGGCAAATGCGCATATCCGCTCCAACCAAACTTGCTGTGTATGCGGATCGTCCGGTGCCAGCTGATGCAGGCCGCGCAGTAAATCCAGGTATTCCGCCAATCCCGGTAAATGCGCCTCGCCGCGCAATTGCTGCCGGTCTTCCATCAATATTTTTGCGGCTTGATCGAGGATGGCTTGAGCCATTGCCGGACGACCATCGTCATCCGGCTCAAGTTCGGGATCACGGTAATGACTGCGCGCACGATCTTTGATCCATAGTTGAAAATCATCACCGGCAGCCAAAGGTAAAACCAAACAGCGGCGTATGAAAGCGGCGGGTAGTTCGCGATCTTCGTTGGTGGTGATGATAATTAACGGTTTGCACTGGCTAGCTTTGATTTCGTAAGCTTCGGCACAGGGCAAGCGAAAACCACTGTTGGCCAGTACCTCCAGCAGACTGTTGGGTAATTCGCTGTCCGCCTTGTCGATTTCGTCGAGTAGCAAGACACAACCTTTGGTTTGGGCACGTTGCTGTTGATCGATAGCCTGGCTTTTTTGATCTTGCAGTTTTGCATCTGGACGTTGTGCGTGAACTTTAAAATCATTTTGCCATTGTTCGGCACGTTGCCAATCAATCGCCCACCATAAAGCGCCGGGAACAATATAATGGCGAATGTCTTGGGCACGCTCTTTTTGTTGTGCCTGGGCATCGGCCAGCCTTGCTACGGCATCGAAACGCCACAGTAAATCTTGTGGTTCGCTACGTGCGGTGACAACTTCGTAGACAAACGCCCGCTGCAGAAACTCTGCCGCCGCCCGCGCCAGATCACTTTTACCGGTGCCTGGCAATCCACGCACCAGCAAGGGCCGACCGCTGGCTTGCGCTAACTGAATCGCATCCTGGCAACGACCATCCAGCAAATAATGACTGGCGGGCCAGGTACCGACGGCGGGTAGATAATAGGTGATGGGGTCTGGGTGCTTGATGTTGGTCATAAAATGTCAACTGATCAGGGGAATCAAGAGTTGGCTAAGCTTTTCGATGCTGCCGGCAATGCTGGCAACATTTTTGAAACCTTCCAGCGTTTTTGCAGCGTTGGCAAGGGTCAACTTGTCGGCTTGCGGTTTGGCAATTTCGGTTTTCAGGGTTTCTGTGGCGGCTAGAATCTCCGCATATGGTTTTCTTTCTATGCTTTCATCCTCATCAGCAGCGTTTTTAAGGCGTTCCAGTTGGTCAGCTAGTGATTGCTTGGTGCTGCTTTCGATGGTTTGGGTGATATTGTTTCCAATAGCAGTACCGGGACTATTGTTAACCACATTGACGGTAATCGGCGAAGTGGTTTGATGGCTCATACTGGTTTCCTTTTGTTGAGTTGCGATGGCTTCGTGACCGGTTCGGTAAGGCGCTATGCGCTCAACCAACATGCCGCGAATATCGTCTTCGCTGACGTAAAGATAATCCTTTTCATCACCTGAACCGACGTCGCCGTATACAAATACCGGCAAATAGCGGCCGATTTTGCTGAGAAAATATTCAGCGATTTCGTTGTTTGCCAAAGGATGTTTATCCAAACTGCTTTGGTGGATGCGGATGCCTTTGATGGGTCGATTTTGAGGATTGGTGTCGTAAGCACGCAGGCGACTCGACAACAAAGTCACTGCGTTGTCGCTATCCGCATTTGGATCGGCAAGACTACGTAATAAGTCTTTAGCTATTTCCCGACATACGCGTTCTTTATCCCAATGCCCACTCGGCGGTTGATAATGGCTGTGGTCGTAAATATCCGACTTCTGTCTGCCATTGGTAAATTCATCATTCCCATAATCCGGAATCAGCGCTTGGTTATTGCGACTCGCCGAGAATAAATCCAGAGTTTCCGAATAATTAAACGGTACGCGGTTGATGCGATCAGCGTTGACTTCGTCCTTTCGAATCAATGTGTGTAGCAAATAAGCCAATAAAGTTTCTGCTTCCGACACACTAGATTTATCTTTGATCGCATCAAGTGCGTCCAGCAAAATTAAAACTTGCCGCCTACGCCGCTCATCATCCGCTTGGTTGACTAAATAGGTTGCAAAGTGTTTGTAGTCGGTTTGATGGCTGGAAAAGGCAGTATCGAAATGATCATCAATGAGCTCGACGAATTCGGTAATCAGTGTCAGCAATTCAGGGCGTTGAAACTGAGCAGCCAGATTATTGATTAGTTTTCCCCTGCTTTGTTGACCAATTTCGTTAACTGGTTGATTGGCAGCTGTGATTTGGATCTTTTCAATTGATACCCGATCAATTTCTGCTCTATGGTTGATCGGAGGTAAAACCATCCGCTTACCGATGGGTGGTTTTACAACCTCAGGTTGTTTGGTCAAAACCCGGCAGAGTCTTTCATAATCGGAATTGATTTTATAAGTTGAACCACGTTTTAGGATCAATGGAACATGGTCGATACTGCCGTGTTCCGGAATCACCGGCAGAAACTTGGTATTTTCCAAAAAATCATCGTACAACGTTTGGCTGATCAGTAAACCCTCGAAATTTACGCCCCTTCCGCCCAGTCTATCTTCGCCTTTGAATCGTTGCAGATAACTCTCTGTACAAACCACTAGCACGAATTCAGCCCATTCTATTTGCCGCTCCATCCAGCGAATCCAGCCCTCTGGCGGAGCTCCATTGATAAATTGATCGATCTCACAATCGATGCCGTCGTTACGCAGACGAGAAGCCAAAGCCAGAATGTCAGACTTGTGCTCTGACGTATCGTGGCTATAGCTAATGAACACCTTCGGAAAAATTTGCTGATCCAAGTACAAATCCCTGCTTTGGTTTTATTGGACCCGTGATTTCGCAACGTGAAATAGGTCTGCGACTCAAGACTCCGTCAAGCCAATGGTAACAAAATCCAAAACTAGTCAGTAGCTCAGATTTGATTTTTCATGGGCTCCAAATCTCAGCAATGGCGGCCGCTTGGGCTCCGGGCGTTAAGATGTACCGACAGATCCCCTTGCAACCCTTATCGTTCTGCTTAGTTGTCCTTTAAACCGCATCTTAATTGAGCTTGATAGCCATACAAACACCTTACAAGGTCTGAGATACATTCCGTGCTGCATATCAGACTGGATTAAGGCAGACCACACCCGATAAATATCATGAGGCATAAAAAAACCCGCTAAGCTAGAAAGCTTGCGGGTTTTTTATACTTCTTTGCACTTCCGTGCATCTTCAAATGGTACCGACGGGCGGATTTGAACCGCCACGACTTGCGTCACCACCCCCTCAAGATGGCGTGTCTACCAATTTCACCACGTCGGCTTAATTTGTTACGAGCTTACTTTGCCGCTGGTTTTTCGACTTCTTTGATAGCCGGCGCTTCAGGTAAGGTAAGTTCCTGAATTGGCAAGCTGCCGTCTGCGGGCATGCCCTGAGTTAGCGGCACATCAGACTTAACTGGTTCAGCAGCAGGCGTCGAATCCAATATGACGTCGGTTTTTTTACCTTGATAGCCGCTTAATACTGCCAAGCCTAAGCTGGTAATAAAAAACAAGGTGGCGAAAATAGCAGTGGTTCTGGACAAAAATGAAGCTGAACCTTGGGCACCGAATACTGAACCGGATGCGCCACCGCCGAAAGTCGCGCCGGCATCGGCGCCTTTTCCTTGTTGCATCAGGACTAAGCCCACGATGCCTATACCCAGGAAGATATGAATAATTATTATAATTTGGTACAACATAAAGACCTTAATCGGATGAAACTAAACCGAATGGCAAATTTGCAGGAAGCCTTTTGCATCCAGGGATGCGCCACCCACCAATCCACCATCAATGTCGGGCATAGCAAACAAGCCTTTTGCGTTATCTGGCTTGACGCTACCGCCGTATAAAATTTGTACTTTTTCCGCGATTACCGGATTTCTATCGGCAATCCGTTGACGAATGTACTTGTGTACTTCTTGCGCTTGCTCATCGGTCGCCACTTTACCGGTACCAATAGCCCAAACGGGTTCGTAGGCAATCACAGCTGTTTCGAACGCTTCGATGCCTGCGGCGGCGATCACGGCGTCCAATTGCTCGTCAACCACTTGGAAGGTTCTGTCTTGCTCGCGCTCTTCCAGCGTTTCACCAACGCAAAGCACAGGCACTACACCTTTGCTTAGGGCTTGGCAAAAACGTTTGGCAACCGATTCATTGGTATCGCCATAGTAGCTGCGACGCTCGGAGTGACCCACCAATGCATATTTGCAGCCGACTTCGCTGAGCATTGCCGCTGATACTTCGCCGGTATAAGCACCGGATGCTTGGTCGGCAACATTCTGCGCGCCAAGTGCGATAGGGGATGCAGCCAATACGCTACGAATATCTGACAAATAGACGAATGGAACGCAAACCGCGACTTCTTGCTGAACATTACCAAGACCATCAGCTAAAGCTTGAGCAAGTTTTTGCCCATCTTCCAGCGAGCCGTTCATTTTCCAGTTACCCATAATCAAAGACCGACGCATTACATCCTCCGAGCTAAATAAGACCGCATATAATATCGAGTTAAACCTTTTAGTTCAAGCCGGAATCGCTTTCTTGACATCGGCAGCGAGTTGGTTTGCAAACCTCACAACCTCGTCTTCGTCAACGCCTTCCACCATCACTCGGATCAACGGCTCGGTACCGGACGATCTCAGCAACACCCTGCCCCGCTCTCCCAGTTTTTTCTCTACTGCTTCCACGGCTTTTTTGATGCTGTCGATCTCTTCGATTTTGACTTTTTTATCGATTCTGACGTTAACCAACACTTGCGGATATTTGCTCATGCCGGATTTAAGCTCATTCAGGCTTTTACCGGTGCGTTGCATTTCCGCGAGCACTTGCAGGGCGGAAACGATGCCGTCGCCCGTGGTGGTTTTATCCAGACAGATAATATGTCCGGAGCCTTCGCCACCCAGCATGCCTTTGTGCTCCGTCAACATTTCCATCACATAACGATCGCCTACATTTGCGCGCAACAAGGGCACACCGACGGCTTTCAGCGCATGTTCCATGCCCAGATTCGACATCAGAGTGCCTATTACCGGCCCGAACAGCTTGCCTTCTTCCAGACGTGATTTAGCAATGATGTAAATCAACTCGTCGCCATCGACGATTTCGCCTTTGTGATCGACCATAATAATCCGGTCGCCATCGCCATCCAGTGCTATGCCCAAATCGGCGCGAAACTCCAAGACCTTCGCGGCGAGATTTTCCGGCTTGGTGGCGCCGCACTCGTCGTTGATATTTAAGCCATCGGGATCGGCACCGATGGTAACTACTTCAGCCCCCACTTCACTGAACACGTGCGGAGCAATGTGGTACGTCGCACCGTTGGCACAATCGATGACAATCCGCATCCCTTTAAAGTCCAATTGCGGCGGCACGGTTGCTTTACAAAATTCGATGTAGCGACCGGCAGCATCGCTAACCCGTTTGGCTTTACCTAATTTTGCCGATTCGACAGTGGTCATCGGCGTATCCAGATATTGTTCGATCTGATGTTCTACCTCATCCGGCAATTTGGCGCCGTCCACCGAAAAAAACTTGATACCGTTGTCGTAGTAAGGATTGTGGGAAGCGCTGATCACAATGCCGGCTTTGGCTCTTAAGGTCCTAGTCAAGTATGCGATGCCTGGGGTGGGCATAGGTCCCAACAAGCGGGTATCGACACCAGCCGCCGACAAACCCGCTTCAAGCGCGGACTCGAACATATAGCCGGAAATCCGCGTGTCTTTACCCAACAACACAAAGCCGCTGCCTTCCTTGGCAAACACTCTGCCTGTCGCCCAGCCCAGCTTTAGCATAAAGTCGGCAGTGATGGGGTATTCTCCGACCTTGCCGCGAATACCGTCGGTACCGAAATATTTTTTTGCCATACTCAAAACTCTCTTAACTAAATCCCAAAAAAAAGAGAGGCCGGAGCCTCTCTCGCTTTTGCCGTTAAGGCATCAGCCCTGCTCGGCCGCGCCTCCGATCGACGGGTCGGTATCTTTCTGATCCCAATGATCGCTTTTGATACCGCCGCTGGAAGACGGGGTGTCGTCCCAACCTTTTGGCTCTCTCACCGGCTTTCTTTCCATCAAATCATCGATTTGATATTTATCGATGGTTTCATACTTCATCAAGGCATCTGCCATTGCATGCAGAATATCTTCGTTTTCTTTCAGAATCTTTTCAGCTCTTTCATAATTTCTATCAATGATAGACCGGATTTCTTCGTCGATGGTGTGCGAAGTCTCTTCCGCCACAGATTTATGTTGAGTTACGGAGCGGCCCAAGAAAATCTCGCCTTCTTCTTCGCTGTACGCCAAGGGGCCAAGACGTTGCGACAAGCCCCATTTGGTGACCATGTTTCTGGCCAACTCGGTAGCGCGTTCGATGTCATTGGAAGCACCAGTGGAAACTTGTTCCCAACCGAAAATCAATTCCTCGGCAATCCGACCGCCGTACAAGCTGGAAATCATGCTATCCAGTTTACGTTTGCTGGCACTGTACTGATCGCGTTCCGGCAAGAACATTGTTACACCCAACGCACGGCCGCGCGGCATGATGCTGACTTTGTAGACAGGATCGTGCTCAGGTACCAAGCGACCAACGATAGCGTGACCGGCTTCGTGATATGCGGTCATTTTCTTTTCTTTCTCGTCCATCACCATGGAGCGTCTTTCCGCACCCATGATCAGCTTGTCCTTGGCTTTTTCCAAATCAACCATGCTGACCAAACGCTTGTTATAGCGCGCGGCGAACAAGGCAGCCTCGTTAACCAAGTTGGCTAAATCCGCACCGGAGAATCCTGGCGTACCTTGCGCGATGTATTTTATTTTGACATCGTCCGCCGCCGGTACTTTTTTCAGATGCACATTAAGAATCTGCTCACGCCCCCTAACATCGGGCAATCCGACCACCACTTGACGGTCGAAACGACCTGGGCGCAACAACGCTTTATCCAGTACGTCGGAACGGTTGGTTGCAGCGATAACAATAATACCTTCGTGACCTTCGAAGCCATCCATCTCAACCAGCAACTGGTTCAAAGTTTGTTCACGCTCGTCGTTACCACCGCCTAAACCGGCGCCGCGTGAACGACCAACGGCATCGATCTCGTCAATGAAGATGATGCAAGGTGCGTGTTTTTTAGCTTGTTCGAACATGTCACGCACCCTGGAAGCACCGACACCGACGAACATTTCCACAAAGTCCGAACCGGAAATAGTGAAAAACGGCACTTTTGCTTCGCCGGCAATCGCTCTAGCCAACAAGGTTTTACCGGTACCCGGGGGACCGACCATCAAGGCGCCGCGCGGCACTTTGCCACCCAGCTTTTGGTATTTTGCGGGGTCTTTAAGGAAGTCGACCATTTCTTCGACCTCTTCCTTCGCCTCGTCGCACCCCGCCACATCGGCGAAGGTCACTTTGTTTTGATCCTGATCCAACATCCGCGCTTTGCTTTTACCAAAGCCCATAGCGCCGCCACGACCGCCCACGCCGCCACCCTGCATCTGGCGCATGAAGAATACCCAAACCGCTATCAGCAACAAAATCGGGCCGAATGACACGAATATTTGCATCAGCATCGAAGGTTCTTCGGGAGGCTGAACAGATATTTCCACACCGTTAGCCAACAGATCGTCGATCAAATGCGGATCGTTAGGCATATAAGTCTTAAACTTATCGCCGGAGACCATTTTGCCTTTGACAGTATTATCGGAGATCGCAACCTGCTGAACTTGTCCAGCTTTGACAGCGTCGATCAATTGCGAGTACGAAAAAGTCGCGTCGCTACGAATCGCCCGCGACCCGAAACTGTTGAATACAGCCATCAACACTACGGCGATGACCACCCACAAAATTAAATTTTTAATCATATCGCTCAAGTTACGCGCTCCGGCCTGGATTGGCCTCAAAATTTAAAAACCGAGTAATTGTATCAGGACTACTCGCATCCCACCGCCATCATAGCCCTATGAACGGCGACTATCGCATATTTATTTAAAACCTTTCGCCAAAATATACACTTCGTTACTTCTGGCCCGCGAAGCTTTCGGCTTTCTAATCACTACACTACTGAACTGCTGACGCACTTGATTATAGTATTCATCAAATCCGGCGCCCTGAAACATCTTGATCAAAAACGTACCGCCCTTAGCCAATATGTGTTGCGCGGCATCCAGGGCCAATTCGCCCAAGTAAATCGCCCGCGGCTGATCCATTTCCCGGCTACCACTCATATTGGGGGCCATGTCCGACAATAACAAGTGAACCGGTTCGCCATCAAGCACTTTATAGAGTTGCTCAAGCACTTCGTATTCTCGGAAGTCGCCTTGAATAAAATCCACACCGTCAATAGGATCGATAGCCAACAAATCCAGCGCAATCACCTTATTTTTTTTACCGACGATTTTGCTGACATATTCCGACCACCCGCCCGGTGCGGCGCCTAGGTCAACTATATTAATACCAGGTTTTATGATTTTGTCTTTTTCTTGGATTTCTATCAGTTTGAACACGGCACGAGAGCGATAACCCATTGCCTGTGCTTTCTTGACATACTCGTCTTGGAAATGTTCCTGCATCCATTGCTGGCTACTTTTGCTGCGTGCCATATTTTCTATTCGTGTAAAATTGCCGGGTTTTTAAAGTTCAAGGAAATAGAGTGAACCCTATTCAAAAGAAAAAGCTGAAAGCTCAAGCTCACCCGCTAAATCCCGTGGTGATTATCGGCCAGGCCGGCTTGACCGACGCGGTTATTAAAGAAATTAATGTGGCGCTTGACGCTCACGAGTTGATTAAAGTCAAAATTCGCGCGGAAAGAGACGAGCGTGCCGCTATTAGAGAACAAATCTGCGCCCAAACCAAGGCCGAACTGGTGCAATCGATTGGTCAAGTAGCCGTTATTTATCGTTTGAACCCAAAAAAATAAAGCCAATGGGGAGGCGCTCCTCCCCATCAACCAATCAGCTTAAATATACTGAACCGAGAGAATCTCGTATTCGATATTGCCACCCGGCGCTTTTACCGTCACCACATCTTCCACTTCCTTGCCGATTAATGCTCTGGCAATCGGCGACCCCACCGAAATGCGGCCTTCCTTGATATTGGCTTCGTCTTCGCCGACGATCTGATACGTTACCGTCTTGCCGGAATCGAGATCCTCGATTTCCACTGTCGCCCCGAATACGACTTTGCCGTTGGCTTCGGTTTTAGTGACATCAATGATATTGGCATTGGATAACTTGCCTTCGATTTCAGCTATCCGCCCCTCGGCAAAGCTTTGCTGCTCGCGCGCCGCGTGGTACTCCGCATTTTCTTTTAAATCGCCGTGGGCACGCGCTTCAGAGATAGCCTGAATGATACGCGGTCTAACCACAGTTTTAAGTTCTTCCAATTCGGCGCGCAATTTATTGGCACCCACCACTGTTAGTGGAAACTTTTGCATTTACTGCTCCCCTCTTGAATTCAAATTCATCCGTTAAAATGTTTTGTGCAAGTCTTGCAGGCAATTCACATCGCCCGCATCGAGTTCACCCAAGGCATAACACGCTGCACGCGCGCCCGCCATCGTCGTGTAATAGGTAACTTTGCGCTGCAAGGCTTCGCGACGCATCGTAAACGAATCAGCCACGGCTTTAACGCCTTCGGTGGTATTGACGATTAACTGCACCTCGCCGTTTTTAATCATATCCACGGTGTTGGGCCGACCTTCGTTGACCTTGAAGATTTCCTTGCACGGAATGCCGGCTTCTTTCAACACCCTG
This sequence comes from Methylomonas sp. 11b, assembly GCF_000515215.1. Classification (NCBI taxonomy): domain Bacteria; kingdom Pseudomonadati; phylum Pseudomonadota; class Gammaproteobacteria; order Methylococcales; family Methylococcaceae; genus Methylomonas; species Methylomonas sp. 11b. Next base: position 4,498,250 of record NZ_KI911557.1, on the reverse strand, counting down.
GCAGTGCCGCGCGTAGCGACGATTTCATAGTTTTTCGCAATCAGCATTTTGGCTAATTCCGGCAACTTAGGTTTGTCGGCGTCGCGGATACTAATCAAAACTTTGCCGCTGTGGCTCAAATCTACACCCGACGCGCGCTGAGATTTAGCAAACGCTTCCCCGAAGGTCTTACCGACGCCCATGACCTCACCGGTCGATTTCATTTCCGGCCCCAACAACGGATCGACGCCGGGGAACTTAATGAATGGGAACACCGCTTCTTTCACCGAGAAATACTCGGGAATACGCTCTTCGGTGATGCCCTGTTCTTTCAAGGATTTACCGACCATAACCCGCGCGGCGATTTTCGCCAGCGGATAACCGGTAGCCTTGGACACGAACGGTGCGGTACGCGAGGCGCGCGGATTGACTTCCAGCACGTAAATAGTTTCGCCTTGAATCGCAAACTGGGTGTTCATCAAACCGCGCACTCCCAGCGCTTCGGCCATTTTCGCCACTTGCGCACGCAATTGATCCTGCATATGCACGGGCAAATCATAAGGCGGCAAGGAACACGCCGAGTCGCCGGAATGCACGCCGGCTTGCTCGATATGCTCCATCAAGCCACCGATCAACACAGTTTCGCCGTCGTAAATCGCATCGACGTCCATTTCCACCGCATCGTCCAGAAAGCGATCCAGCAGCACCGGCGAATCGTTGGAAACGCTAACCGCTTCTTTCATATAGCGACGCAAGCCTTCCTCGTTGAACACGATCTCCATCGCCCGTCCACCCAACACATATGATGGACGTACGACCAACGGATAACCCAGCTCGCGAGCGGAATTAACGGCTTGCTCTACCGAACGCGCGGTGGCATTGGGCGGTTGCAACAGATTCAGACGCTCCAGCAATTTTTGGAAGCGTTCGCGGTCTTCGGCCAAGTCTATGGAATCGGGCGAAGTGCCGATAATCGGCGCACCAGCGGCCTCCAAGGCCCGGGCCAGTTTCAACGGTGTTTGTCCGCCGTATTGGACGATCACACCCTTCGGCTTTTCCAGTTCGATGATTTCCAGCACGTCTTCCAGCGTTAATGGCTCGAAATACAAACGGTCCGAAGTATCGAAGTCAGTAGAAACGGTTTCCGGATTACAGTTGACCATGATGGTTTCGTAACCGTCTTCACGTAACGCCAATGCGGCATGCACGCAGCAATAATCAAATTCAATACCCTGCCCAATCCGATTTGGACCGCCGCCGAGAATGACGATTTTTTCTTTATTGGACGGATTGGCTTCGCACTCCTGCTCATAAGTCGAATACAAATAAGCGGTATCAGAAGCGAATTCTGCCGCACAGGAGTCGATACGCTTGTATACCGGACGGATGCCTTTTTTATGTCTGGTATAGCGGACTTCCGATTCTTTGGTTTCCAACAATTTTGCCAAGCGTCTATCGGAAAACCCCTTACGCTTCAGTCGCAACAACTCACCCGGCTCCAATGTGGCCAGGGTTTTGGTAGACAAGGTTTTTTCTGTGACAACCAAATCCTCGACCTGCGCCAGGAACCATGGATCAATCTTACAAGCCTGATGAATATCTTCGAAACTCAAACCGCTGCGAAAGGCGTCAGCCAGATACCACAAGCGCTCAGGACCGGGATAACGCAACTCCCTGAGTATAATGTCTTCGCTGTTGGCATCGCTTAGATCGGCAATTTCATCCAAACCATCCACACCCACTTCCAAACCGCGCAAGGCTTTTTGCAAAGATTCCTGAAAAGTACGACCAATCGCCATCACTTCGCCGACCGACTTCATCTGCGTCGTCAGACGGTCATTGGCTTGCGGGAATTTTTCGAAGGCAAACCGCGGCACCTTGGTGACCACATAGTCAATAGACGGCTCGAACGACGCCGGTGTCGCACCGCCGGTGATTTCATTGCGCAGTTCATCCAACGTGTAGCCCACAGCCAATTTGGCCGCGACCTTGGCAATCGGAAACCCGGTGGCTTTGGAAGCCAATGCCGACGAGCGCGACACCCTGGGGTTCATCTCAATGACGATCAGCCGACCGGTATCGGGATTGATGGCAAACTGCACATTGGAACCGCCGGTATCGACGCCGATTTCCCGCAATACTGCCAACGAAGCGTTACGCAGAATTTGATATTCCTTATCGGTCAAAGTTTGCGCCGGCGCGACGGTGATCGAATCACCGGTATGCACGCCCATCGGATCGAAATTTTCGATCGAGCAGATGATGATGCAGTTGTCTTTTGAATCCCGCACCACTTCCATTTCGAACTCTTTCCAACCCAAAATGGATTCTTCGATCAACAATTCGCTGGTCGGGGACAGATACAGGCCACGCTCGCAAATTTCGATGAACTCTTCGCGGTTATAGGCGATACCGCCGCCGCTGCCGCCCATCGTAAAGGAAGGACGAACTACCGTGGGGTAACCGACTTCTTCTTGTGCAGCAAACGCTTCTTCCATGTTATGCGCGATTTTAGCTCTGGACACTTCCAGACCGATGCGTGCCATTGCTTCATTGAACAGCGCGCGATCCTCAGCCATATTGATGGCCTCCTTGGTCGCGCCTATCATTTCCACGCCATATTTTTCCAGTACGCCGTGCTTGTCCAGCGCCAGCGCGCAGTTCAACGCAGTCTGGCCGCCCATGGTCGGCAGCACCGCATCGGGGCGTTCTTTTTCGATGATTTTTTCGACGGTCTGCCAGTCGATAGGCTCAATGTAAATCGCATCGGCCATATCCGGGTCGGTCATGATCGTCGCCGGATTGGAGTTGACCAGAATCACCCGGTAACCCTCTTCTCGCAAGGCTTTGCAAGCTTGGGTGCCGGAATAGTCGAACTCGCAGGCCTGACCGATGACAATCGGTCCGGCGCCCAGTAATAAAATCGATTTTATGTCGGTTCTTTTTGGCATATCACTCTGTATAAAACTTAAGCGGAACGAGGCTGATTCATCAAATCGATGAAATCGTCGAACAAGGACTCGACATCGTGCGGACCAGGGCTGGCTTCCGGATGCCCTTGAAAGCTGAAGGCCGGCACGTCGGTGCGAGCGATGCCTTGCAAACTACCGTCGAACAGCGACACATAGGTTGCCTTTAGATTGGCCGGCAAAGAATCCGGGCTGGCGGCAAAGCCGTGGTTTTGGCTGCTGATCATCACCCGACCGGTTGCCAGTTCTTGCACCGGGTGGTTGGCGCCGTGATGGCCGAACTTCATTTTTTCGGTTTTTGCGCCGCTGGCTAAGGCCAATAACTGATGCCCCAAGCAAATGCCAAACACCGGTACTTTTTTATCCAAGATGGTTTTAATCGCTTCGATTGCATACGTGCATGGCTCCGGGTCCCCTGGGCCATTGGAGAGAAATACACCGTCGGGATTCATTGCCAAAACCGTTTCGGCTGGCGTAGTAGCCGGCACAACCGTCACCCTACAGCCGCGATTGACCAGCAAACGCAGGATATTGCGCTTAATGCCAAAATCGTAAGCCACGACATGTTTAGTCAGATTGGGCGCTTGAGTATGGCCTTCGCCGAGTTTCCAGACGTTTTCGGTCCATTCGTAGCTCGTGGCCGTCGTCACTTCCTTAGCCAGATCCATACCTTGCAGACCAGGAAAACCTTCGATCGCCTGTTTCGCGGCATCTAAATCAACGCTCTCGCCGGCCATGATGCAACCGCGCTGCGCGCCTTTATCCCGCAGCAAACGGGTTAACTTACGGGTATCGATGTCGGCAATCGCCACCACTTTGTGCTCGCGCAGATATTCCGGCAGGGTTTTAGCGTTACGCCAGCTGCTGGCCAGCAAAGGCAAGTCGCGTATCACCAGACCACTGGCAAACACTTTTGCCGATTCGTCGTCTTCAGCGTTGGTACCGACATTGCCTATATGCGGATAGGTCAATGTGACGATTTGCCGTGCGTATGACGGGTCGCTGAGTATTTCCTGATAGCCGGTCAGTGCCGTGTTAAAAACCACTTCTCCCACGGAACAGCCGTCGGCACCGATCGAAATGCCGTGAAACACTGTCCCGTCTTCTAGTACCAGTAATGCAGGTTTGTTCAAGATTGGCCACCTTAGATGTAGAAAACGGGATAAGTCTTGCGACTCATCCCGTTCCTGATAGATAAAAACTTGAGTGATTTTACGAAATTATGGCTGTTTGGTCATTAACAATTTTCTAACTTGGTGCGTCGCTAAGATTCTGATCGTTCACAAAGACACTGTATTTATTGCCAATTCCACCTTAGCCGGACTGCCCTGGTGCCAGCAGCCACTGCAACGGGCTATGCAGGGACAACAGGTTCATTCAGTGTTCGAATTTGCCGATTTCAGCTTTCAGTTTTTCTTGCTGTTCAGCCGTTAACAACATAAAAATCTCATGATCAAGCTTGGATTTTTCCAAAGCCATCTGCTGATGCATAGCGGTAGATTTCTCAAGCAAGGCTTTGGTCTTTCCCTCATCGTAATCGGCGGAAAAGCTCAAAGCGTGCAATTCGCCTCTCAATGCATGCTCTTCTTTAAAACGGGCCTGCCCGTCGCCGAATCGGGTCTTCATTAAATTTTTGATATCGGCTTCCTGCTTTTCGCTGAGATCAAGTTTCTTCAAATACCGCGGCAAATGTTGCTCGCCGTCCGCTTCGCCGAACATATGCATCGGCGGTTTGCCGCCGCCGTGGTGTTCGCCATGCGGTGGCTGAGCCATCGCGGTTAAGGGTAACAAGCCGAGTAACAATACTAATTTTTTCATAAAAAATGCCTCAAAAATGATGATAAACATAAGGACAAAACCTGTTCGATTTCGTCGTAGTCAGTATTTCAAATCAGAGGTTAAGTGCTGTTAGTGCCGTGTAAAATCAGGTAAACCCCGCTGGTTGTCGGCGGAAGCCGGGGCTATGATGATGAGCACACAGCCAACGAGCGACAATCATGCACAAAGTGTTAATTATCGATGACGACGTAGAACTGGCCGGATTGTTCCAGGAGTATCTGGCGCAGGAAGGTTTTGCGGTGGACGTCAGCAATACCGGCGCATCCGGACTGCAACATGCCCTATCCGGCGAATATCAACTGGTCATTTTGGACATCATGTTGCCGGATATCAAAGGCACCGAGATATTGACGCGCATCCGCCTGGAAAGCAGGGTTCCGGTACTGATGTTCACAGCCAAGGGCGATGACGTCGACCGCATCATTGGCCTGGAATCCGGTGCCGACGACTATGTCCCCAAGCCTTGCACGCCCAGAGAGCTGGTCGCAAGAATCCGCGCAATTTTGCGCCGAACCCAGCCCGCCGCCAATCTCTCGCCCGGACCGATTGTGGCCGGCCCGCTGAAACTGTGGCCGGAAAAACGCAAAGCTGCCTGGTTCGAACAAGACCTGGACCTAACCAGCACCGAGTTCAATTTGCTGGAAACTTTGGCCAGTCAGGTGGGCCGGGTCGTCAGCAAAAACGAGCTCTCCGAAAAAGCTCTGGGACGGCCACTGGCACGTTTCGATAGAAGCATCGATGTGCATATGAGCAGCATCCGCCAGAAACTCGGCAACCAGCCGGACGGCCGCTCTTACATTCAGACCGTGCGCGGCCAAGGCTACCAGATGATCAAGGAATAAGATGGGCAGATTGTTCTGGAAGTTTTTCTTTGCGTTCTGGCTGGCGTTGTTAACGGCGGGCATTGGTGTGGGTACCGCCGTTTGGCTCAGACACTCCGCGCAGCAAAACCTGTCGTCCAAGGCGGCCGATGTCGTCGATGTCAGACGCGCCTCGCTGGTCAAACTGGCCGCCAGCACGTTGCCGCATGGCGGCGTCAAGGGCTTGCACGACTTTATTCAGACCTTACAAAACACCCGTTTCCCACCGATATACGCAGTAGACGATACGGACCGGGAGTTGTTGGGCAGGCCGTTAGCGACAGAGGTATTGCAACAGGCCCGAGCCTTACATCGAAAAAATGCCTACCCGGATGCCATACAAATGATTTCGGCCGACAACGGTCACCGCTATTTGCTGTTCGTGCCCTTGCCAGAGCACGGCTTTGGCGACCTGTTCAGGCCGTCATTTCCGGGTCATCCCGGACTATCTCCCTTTGGCTTCGACGGCCCTATGCCTGGAGATCGGCCGCCCCCGCCGAGCGGTAACCCGGAGGAGCATAGCCCTCGCCCGCACCGCGAACCGCCCGCGCCGATTTTACCGATAATCTCCGGCTGTTTGGCCAGTCTGCTGTTCAGCGGACTGTTGGCCTGGTATTTCGCCAAACCCATTCGCAACCTGCGCGATGCGTTTAGCGCTGTGGCTCAAGGCCGGCTGAATACGCGAATCGGTAATGCAATGGGTAGACGGAGCGACGAATTGGCGGACCTGGGTCGCGACTTTGACCATATGGTGCAAAAAATCTGCTCGCTAATCAGTGCCCAGCAACATCTGCTGCACGATGTGTCTCACGAACTGCGCTCACCGTTGGCGCGGATTCAGGCGGCTATCGGTCTGGCCCAACAACAACCGGAAAAATTGCCGGCCACGCTGGAACGTATCGAACGTGAATCGCAACGTATCAGTGATTTGGTGGGCGAACTATTGATGCTATCGAAGCTGGAAGCGGGCGTCGCGCCGGAAAAAATCGACCGAATCAATCTCGCCGATCTGTTGGCCGATATTGTCGCCGACGTGCGTTTCGAGACGGGACCAAAGAGTATCGCTTTGAGCTATCACGGCAACATCGATGCGGTGGTCGAATGCCAAAGCGAACTATTGCATCGCGCTATCGAAAACGTGCTGCGTAATGCGGTGCAGCACTGTAAAGCCGAAGGCACGGTATTAATTGCCGCCGATTTCAGTAGCGATAATCATTGCTTAAGAATTCGGGTGGACGATGACGGCCCTGGGGTACCCGCTCAGGATTTGACGGCTATTTTTCAGCCGTTTTTCCGTAGCGGCCAAGCACAAAAGCCGCACAGCACCGGCCTGGGACTCACCATCGCGCATCGCGCCGTCGAAGCGCATGGCGGCAGCATCAGCGCCAGCAACCGGCCGCAAGGCGGTTTAAGCGTGCTGATTGAGATCCCGTTTCCAACCCGGCAAGCAAACCAGAGGTAAGTATGTTTAAATTCAAAAAGTGGATGACAGCCCCGCTGATCGCTTTACTGTCGGCATGGGCACTAAGCGCGAACGCCGACCCGTTTCACCATCACGGCGGTCGGCATTTCGGCGGCCATTTCCGTCCGGGTTTTGGCTTTTACTTTGGTGCGCCACTCTATCCCAGACCGTTTTACCCGGCTTATCCTTACTACCCGGCGTATCCGTATTACCCGCGGGAAATTATCACCGTACCAGTGCAACCCCCGGTCTATATTGAACGCGAGCGCAGTCAACCCCAGAACGGTCCCTTAGCCGAAGGCTACTGGTATTACTGTAACGATCCGGCCGGCTACTATCCTTACATAAAAGAGTGTGCGAATGGCTGGCAACAAGTCGAGCCCACGCCGCAAAATTAAAGGGAGACCGCAAACATGAACACTAAAAAGCAAATGGCGGGAATCTGCGCGGCACTGGCCTTCAGCGGCTGCGCCCATATGCCCTCCGGCCCCAGCGTAATGGCGCTGCCCGGCACTGGCCTATCGTTCGAACAATTCCGCCAGGACGATTATCAATGTCAGCAATACGCGGCCGGGCAAGTCGGCGCCACACCGAACCAGGCCAGCGCCGATAGCCAAATTGGCAGTGCAGCGGTCGGCACGGCAGTAGGCGCAGCAGCCGGCGCCGCAATTGGTGGGGGAGGCGGAGCGGCAATCGGCGCGGGCTCCGGTTTAGTAGCCGGGACTATCGTCGGCAGCGGCGAATCAAGACGCTCCGGCTATGCCACTCAACAAGGTTACGACAATGCTTATGTGCAATGCATGTATGCCAAGGGGCACAGAGTACCGGTATCCGGGCAGTTTTCTTACCAATCGCCAGCCCCCAGAACGGCGCAACCGAGCATTCCACCACCACCTCCCGGATCACCACCGCCGCCACCGTATCAGTAACGGTCAAGAAGAGCTTGCGGAGCTAGAAAGTCATCCGCAGGCCGGCTTCCAGGATATGGTCAGAAATATTGGCTTGCCCTAAGCGGGTTTCGTAACGCACGAATCCGGATCCGCCATTGGGTAATGTTGCACTAACCGAACCGCCGAGGTTGAGATAATCGCGGTCGGGTTCACCGGTCTGAATCGTAAAATTGCCCTGCCCTGGCTCGGCCTGCGCCAAACGCATGTGGATCAAACGATTGTCGTTAAGGTATTGATGCTCCCATTCCACGCGAGCTGCCGGCGTGAACACCCCCCATGGCGTGCTGAGCGCATAACTGATTTGGGTACCGAGATTACTGACGAAGGAATGATTGATCTGCTCGCCGGTGATGATGTCGAAGCCGTTGCCGCTTTGCTCCTGATATCGGGCGATGTTCATGCCCAAATACTCCAAACGCAGATAAGGGCCGATGGCCCATTCGTCCCAATTAAAGTCTTTGCCGCCGCTCAAGGCAAAACCGTATTGATTGCCGGTGGTTGTAGACGTGGATTGGCCGGCGAAGCCGGAATAAGCATATTGGCGATTGAAGGCATAGTCATTAGCGCCATAATTTCCCACCCAATCCAGATAAATATCCTCGGGCAAATAATAGCTACCGTAAATCGCACCCAGATAGGTATCGCTACTCATATTACCGGCTGAATCGGCGTACTGCGTAGAAGAGTGCGTGTAGTTAAACGCCGCGCCAACCACCAATTTATCGCTAAGCCGATAATCCGCTCCGCCCGTCACGGTGCGCGCTTGCGAATCGAAGCCGCGATCCCAGGCGTCACCTTGCAGATTGGCAAAATTAAACCGGGTTTGCAAAAACAGACCCAACGGCGAATCGCGGAACAACTCGTCATCGCCGGCTGCGCCGCCTAGCCCCTGAGCGCCCAAGGTATTGGCGGATAATTGGATACCGTTAAAGTTAACCGACAATGGCGCACTGCCGCCGCCAGCGCGTAAACTCGCCAACCGGGTGAGCGGACCATCCATGCGCGTCGCTCCCAATTTCACCGGCCCGGCCATCTGGCTCGGCACTTGATCGGGAGTCAAAGCGGCAACCGCACTGGTTTGCTCCTCCGGACTGAGCGCCTGTAGTTGCAAGCACCGGGTAGCCAAAATGCCGCTTGGAGTAGTGCAAGCCTCGTTTAGGGCTGGCGCAAAGGTCTGTTGATTAAAGGTTAATTCCGACGCGGTAGTAGTCTCTTCGGCAAAAGGCTGCAAGCTCCAGGGCGCCAATTGCCCCCTACCGCCACCAAAACTGCGTATCGCCCCCAAAAGATACTGATTTTCGGGCAAAGTCGGATCTACGTAGATATTGTAATCGCTGCTGATGTTGCTTAATTGGTTTACACCATCCGCCAATACCAGCCGGCTGGCATACAGCGCAGCACCGGGCGTGCTATTGCCATCGATTAACTGCAAGCCGTTGCCGCTCGCCACTGTCACCGACCCCCAGGCAAAATTATTGATCGCACCGCTGGTGGTTTGTCCTTGGTCGCTGCCCGTCAAGCTCATTGCGTGTTGCGTGGCGTTGGGTCCGCTGAAAACCAGATCGGCATTCGCGGTATTCCATAGCGTATTTTGCGTACTGGCATTATTGAAATCACCGGTCACAATGAAAACATCGCCGGCACCGCCCACCAAATAGCCGCTGGAACCTATCGAAAGATTGTTGAATTGATTGGTCGACGGATCGCTCTCATAGCGGCCGTTATTCGTAAAGTTGCCGGTAAAAGCCACCGAGGTGTTAACCGTTCGAAAAACACCGTCGTTACTGACATTGCCATCAAATCGATGCGGATTGGTACCGGAAATATCGACGCGTCCTTGAGCACTATTATAGAAATCGCCGGCCCCGGTAATGAGTCCGGTTTGCGTCAGATTAAATTGGCCGTTATTGCTGATGGTCCCAGCATTGTTAAGCACGCCGTGATTGTTGAAAGTACCCTGATTACTCAGTTGTCCGGCATTGCCGAAACTACCCTGATTAACCAGTTCGCCGACGTTTGTCAGCGTATTGCCGGTAACATTGTCAATGCTGCCGCTATTGACCATCTGTCCAGCATTCTCAAGTACGCCTTGATTGTTGATGGCGCCAAAGTTGGAGAAAACCCCTGAACTATGACTGAGCGTGGCACTGTTATTGATCAATGTGCCGTGGTTGCTGAAATTGCCGCCGGTGCTGTAATAGTAACCAGGCAGCGTGCTGAAGCTGTCGCTGGACGTAATGGGACTCAGCGCTAAGGGTGTAACAGTAACCTGGAACGGCGCGAAACCGGAAATGCCATTCTGATCTTTTCCGAACCCACCGGCAGTATTCGGTTGGTAAACATAATCCAGCGTTGCGCCAAGACCAATAAAGTAAGTGCCAGGAGTTTTAGGGGCAGTGAGTTGGTTCGAGAAGGATCCGCTTTGGCTACCAAAACCGGGATAGATTACTCCCGAGAAAAAGCCGGCGGAACCGGCTTGAGCCGGTGCAATCCAAGCGTTGTAAAGCTGGATGACGCAGCCTGGACAATAACTGGTATCGCCTTCCTGGATGTTGTAACTACCAGCCAAATTGACGCTGGACCCCGAACCTACCGTTGCCGAATTACCGGCAAAACTGCCCCTGCCCACGCCGGCAAAGGACGGTTGAGTAATGGTGATGTTGCGCCCAATCACCGACCACGTCACGTCGGACGACAACGAATCGGCTAGCGAAGACTCCGAGGCGCAAGCCAGCAAAAACCCAATCCGCATTGGACCATTTAATTTCATCGCACTATTAATTTGCTACGCGCTTGGATTGTGGGATTCGGACAAATCTGCGCACTAGATTAGCCGAAACATTCAACAAAGCAACCGCATCGCTCCGGTACTCTAAACGATGCGGAACATGACAATAATCTACAAAGACCCCAAATAAGCCGCCACAGCCTTGATATCATCATCACTGAGTGACTGCGCCAGGGCATTCATTTGCGGCGCCTTGCGCGCGCCTTTTTTAAAATCGGTCAGCTGTTTGGCCAAATATTGCGGGTGCTGTCCGGCCAATTTCGGCACCATACCCATACCTTGCGCATTATTGCCGTGGCAACCCAGACACATTGCAGCTTTGTCTTTGCCCAATTTGACCAAGTTGGCGTCGCTGCTACCGGCCGATTTGCCGTGCAAGCTGGCGTAATATGCAGAAATATTTTGAATGTCGGTATCGCTCAAACCTGACGCCAACGGCTTCATTACCGGGTTTTCGCGCTGGCCGTTGCGGAATTTATTCAGCTGGCTCTCGATATACACCGCGCTCTGCCCCGCCAGACTGGGCCATAACGGACTGCTGCTGACGCCGGCCGCACCGTGGCAACCTTGGCACGCAGCGGCTTTCGCCTTGCCCGCTTCAATATCCGCCGCGTTGACGCCGGCGGCAAACAGCCCCAGCATGACGATATACTTGATTTTATGATATTTATTATTCATCGAGATCACCCTTGGTTGGCTTGTTGTACAATCCTGGCGACATAATGCGCTATCAGGCTTCTGCATCATAGTCAGGCAACATTGACTAAGCAAACCTAAAATTTCCTCAACCCACTCGAACCAAAGGAATAGGCCATGTCGTGGTTGCTATCACTTTTTAATCAAGATTCCGTACCGCACACACTACTAATTATCAGTTTGGTAGTGGCTAGCGGCCTGGTTTTGGGCAGAGTATCGCTGGCCGGCATCCAACTGGGTATTGCCGGCGTATTGTTTTCCGGACTACTGTTCGGACATTTCCAGTTCACTATCAATCCGGAAGTCATGCATTTTTTGCGCGAATTCGGCTTGGTGCTGTTCGTCTATGCAATCGGATTGCAGGTCGGCCCCAGTTTCGTCAGTTCGTTTTTTCGTTACGGCTTGCGCCTGAACGGCATGGCCGCCGCGATCGTGATACTGGGCGCCTTGATTACGGTATTGATCAGCATTTTAGGTGATATTCCCATGCCCGTAGCGGTGGGCCTGTTTTCCGGCGCCACAACCAACACCCCGTCGCTGGCCGCCGCCCAGCAAGTATTGAGCGGGATTGCCGGCATCGATAGCGAAACCTTGAAAATGCCGGGTCTGGGGTATGCGGTGGCCTACCCATTCGGTATCGCCGGCATCATTCTGGCCATGCTGTTAAACAAACGCCTATTTAAGGTAGATATTGCAGAGGAAGCCAAAAGTTTTGCCGACAGACAGCAGCAAGATGCGCACATCCCAATCTGGAAAGATTTACGGGTGGAAAACCCCAATCTAAACGGTTTGACGCTAAGCCAAATTCCGTTTTTCGAAGGCATGAACGTGGTGATGACCCGGATTCTGCACAATGGCGCGGTGGATGTGGCCGGTCAGGAAAGCCACTTGGCAATTGGCGACACCATCCGGCTGGTCGGCGAACGCGAACCCTTGGAACAACTGAAAATTCTGATCGGTCCGGAATCGGATATCGATCTGAAACAAATTGCCACCAATTTGCAAAGCAGACGGCTGGTAGTCACCAATAAATCAGCGATCAATCAAACCGTTGGCAATCTGTGCATGCTTTACGGCGTCACCATTTCCCGGATTCATCGTCCCGACGTCGAGTTTTCTCCCACCAGCAACGTGCATGTGCATTTTGGCGATGAATTGAATGTCGTCGGCAGCCAGGAAGCGCTGAACAGTATCGAAAAAGCCCTGGGTAACTCGCTGGAAGAACTGGCTCACCCGCAAATCATGCCTATCTTTATCGGCATTTCGCTGGGGGTGTTATTAGGCAGTGTGCCAATGTATTTGCCGGGCATTCCCTCGGCGGTCAAACTGGGCATGGCCGGCGGGCCGCTACTGGTAGCCATTATGCTGAGCAGAGTGGGCAATTGGGGGACGATGACTTGGCACTTGCCGAAAAGCTCCAACATCATTTTAAAAGACATCGGCATCGTGCTGTTCCTGGCATGCGTCGGTTTGCACTCCGGCGATCAATTCGTCGAAACACTGGTCAAAGGCGACGGTTTTTACTGGATGGCCTGCGCGGCTTTGATCACCTTACTTCCGCTCCTTATCATCGCCGCCGTGGGCCGGATAGTCTATAAACTCAACTTCCTGACGCTTTGCGGCTTGCTGGCCGGCAGCATGACCGATCCGCCGGCTTTGGCATTTGCCAACAATCTCAGCCCGGCGGCGGCGGTGTCTATGGCGTATGCTACCGTATACCCCTTGGTCATGATTCTCCGGATCATTGCCGCGCAGTTGATTATTTTGTTGGTACATTAAAACCGACTCATTTGTCTGATGGACTGGTTCGGCGGCTAAAGTCGCCGAAGCTGTCCAAACTCCTGCTGCGATGACATCGACCTTAATCGTCAAGTACCAGAATCTGGCTCCCTGCGATGGCGAGCTGTACCTGCTGCAAGCTTTCTACCCACAAACCATCGCAGACAATTACTTCAACAGCCTGCGGCAAAACCTGGCCTGGCAAACCGAGCAAATCCATATCTTCGGCCGCTGGGTGGAGGTACCGCGCTTGATGGCCTGGTATGGCGACGCAGACGCAGAATACCGTTATTCCGGGGTCGATCACCAACCCTTGCCCTGGACCAACGAGCTACAAACCTTACGCATCGACGTCGAAGCTGTTTGCCTACAACCATTCAACAGCGTTTTGGCCAATTTATATCGCGATGGCCGCGATTCGATGGGGTGTCATGCCGACAATGAAAAAGAACTGGGACCGAATCCGCTGATTGCTTCGCTGAGTTTCGGCGAGACACGACTGCTGCGTTTCCGTCATGCCCGCAGCCGTACGACGTTGGATATAGAACTAAGTCACGGCGACTTGCTGATCATGGCCGGTGAGTTGCAACACCACTGGCGCCACGAATTGCCAAAAACTCGCCAAGCCAAGCAAGCCCGTATCAATCTGACTTTTCGGCGGATTGTGTCAATGCCCACTTCGCCCGCGCTATCCGCAACGCGTTAATCTTATCGACCAACAGCTGTCTGACAGTCTGCTCCGCCGGTAGTTTGCTGATTACCCGGGTATTATCGCCATCCAGTTTCACCAGAAATTCATCGTTTTCGCCAAACACGCTAACCATATCCCGATTGTCGCCGCGACGATGAATGATGTATTTGGGTGAGGCTTTCGCTGCGCCGAACAATACTCCATTCCAATCCGAATAACACTGCTTGCCGGCGATCAGACCCTGCAAACTATTAAAGACATCAATTTGTTGATATTGATTGTTTTCCACGCTTGCCGGCTGATAACCATCGGCAATCACTAAAGGCACTTTTGCCGAAGCTTTATACTGGCCATATAACTCAACCTCGGCTTTTTTTAAGGGCGTCATCGAATGATGGTCGCCGACAATAATCAAGATGCCATTCTTGAAAAAGCCACTATTTTGGAGTTCTCGATAAAACCGGCCTATTTGCTTGTCGGTATAAGTAATGGCCGCCGATTCGGATTTTTCCTTAGTCTCCGGATTAATATAGGGATGATGGCTGCTAACCGTTTTGATAAACAGCAAAAAATTATTTTTTTTATTTTTCTCGATCCTATCCAAAGCTCTTAAATATAAGGCCTCATCCGGCGCGGCCTCAAAATGAAACCGTTCCCATTTATCGTATTCCGGCTGGTCGTGGCCTTCGACATAATCAAAACCCACACTTTTTGCCCAAACGCCGGTGTTACCGAATTCCAAATCGGCAGTGGTTAAAAACTCGGCTTTATAACCGTGCTTTTTAAGGATATTGGGTAGGGAGTCTTTTATATTATAAAAACTATAAAATGACGTACCGCCGTCGTCGGTATAACTGGAGGGCGGATAGAGCGGCTGCAAGCCAGTCAGCAGGGCGACTTCGCCGTCTTCGGTTATAAAACCATTGGCGTAAAAATTCTTGAACGCTTGATGTTGGCTAGCAATCTCGTCCAGATTGGGCGTCCAATCGTGGATGCCGGAGAAATACCGGCTTTGATAAGCGGAAAGCGACTCTACCATCAACATAATAATATTCTTAGGTTGAGCCGGCTGAGTTTGGCAGTTTATATGCTCTTGAAAACTAAAAGTATCGACATAAGCGGCGCTATACGGCGCAGCCTCAGACAATATGGTTAAATTATAATCAATGACATTTTTATAAATCCAGGCATGGGCATATTTTTCATTATCGGCAAACGCGGCGGCCAACGGCAAACTAAGAATTAAGAAGATGGGCCACTTTTTGACATAAGGATTTACGGATTTAAACCTTACCCACGAAAAATATAAAGGTACAGCCAACATTAATACGCTAAGCGCAAGCATACCAAAATCGCTTAAACCGTAAATTTGCTGAATATATTTATACGAATAATCCGTATATTTTATGGCGTCACCCAAAGCCAAATGGGTATTGAAATTAACGATAATGGCGTAATCGATAATATAAACTGCGAACAACAGTATAGCCGCCAGGCGCAATAATGCCGCCAACCAACGCATCATAGTCGGCAGCAGCGATAAATACAGTAATATTAAAATACCGCCATAAATCACGGCATCGTTAAATAAAACCTGGGTAAACCCCAACAAACGGGTACCGGTATAGCGATAAATGAAATTATCGACATACCAGCCTTTCAGCAGCAACGGCGCCACCAAAATAAGCAACCAAACAATCTGTCTCATGCTTGGGAAACCGCTGAAAATGGCGTTGGGATTAATCGCGCGTCAACTTCAGAAAATGAAAAATATCGACTTCAATCACGCCGAATGCGGCGATCCACAGCAGCGCATCGTAAGCATCCAGCCACTCTGACTGCATCAGCCAAGCCACAACCATACCGACTAAACCCACAAATACAGCGAGAGTGATCGACCAAAACAGCTGCCGGTGTCGAGCAACCAAAGTCGGCCAGCGCACTTCCAACTCGAGCAGCACAATCAACCCAAACCAGAGCAGAGAGTTGAGCACATCCAACCATTCGTTATCGCGGACGTAGCTGCCGAATACCAAGGCAATCACCACAATCAACACGTTCCTCACCGCGTGCAAGGTCGTCTCATTAAACGGCGCGGCCTTGACGGTTTCCAGTTCGAACATCACCAATAAGATCACCCAAACCAGCGCATCAACCGCAGTGGTCAGCGTATCGACCGCTGCGTATATGCCGATGTTGAACGTCAACAAGGCCAAAATCGCCAGCTTGAATTTGGGGTAGGAGAGAAAAAACTCGGCGTTGGGCATATTAATTGAGTCCGACGGCAAACGCCAAACTGCTCGTATAGCGATGGTTTGACGGAAAAGACATGAACCATGATGACAACCCAGTCGGGGCCATCATGGTCAACAGGAATTATTTAACGAAACAGGCTTTTTCCGCTTCGGCGTCAGCATCTTTCAACTTGGTGCGCAAATCCTTGGATTGTTTAGGATCGCGAAACGCCGCACCGGCTTCGCCTGGGGTTTTTTGCATCTGGGTAAAGGTTTTGGCTGACTCGTATTCTTCAAAACTGAGTTTTTCAGCGATTTTATCGATTTTGCAACCGCAGGCATATTGGCTGATATAAGTCAGGCCGCCGTGCTTGGCGACGCATTCCAACACATATTCGACGCGGTCGCGGGTGGGATAGTCATTGACCAATGCCGCAGGTTCGGCAGCGGCGGCCTCCGGCTTTGAGTTTTCCTGAGTCGTGGCGCAGCCGCTTAGCAGCGTTACAACAGCGAGAGTAGCGAAGAATGATTTTTTCATGATGCTCGGTTTTTATCGTTGTAGGGATATTTATTGTTCGGCGGCGAAGTCGACAATCTGTCGCAATTGCGGGTTCATTTCCTTGGCGAATTTATTCAAGGCCGGGTTGCCGGTATCTTCCGGCAACAGATGCGTCCTGACGATGGTTTTACCTTCGAATTGGTAGGTCACCACATTGCAGGGCATATAGCCTATCGCGTGCGGGGTGATTTCCAGCACGACCTTTGCCAACGTCAGATTGCAAAACTGTACGGTATCGTATTCCGGAAAATTCGTGGCCCCTCTATCACGGATCACCTTCCCCACCCGACTGTGGCCGGTGATGCGAAAGTTGTGTTCGGCAATCGCCACTTCCAGTTCCGCCAATACTTCGTCGTACGGTTTGCTGGTTTCCACCTGGTAATACGTGACTTCTTCGGTATGCAGAGGCTGCGCGGCACAACTTGCAATCAACGGCAGGCTTGCGAAAATGACGAGTCTTTTTAACATCGAGAAAGCTTACCATCATGAGCGGGCAAAACAAAGTTAGCGGCGTGGTGCTGGCGGGCGGCATGGCCAGACGCATGCAGGAGCAAGATAAGGGCTTGATGTTGTGCAATAACCGGCCCTTGGTTAGCTATGCGCTTGCTGCCATGGCCCCGTTGGTGGATGAATTATTAATCAGCGCCAATCGCCATCAAGACCAGTACCGGCAATTCGCTTACCCGGTTATCAGCGATGCCGAACCAAGCTTCGACGGCCCGCTAGCCGGTATCTTGGCGGCGATGCAGGCCACACAACATGGGATATTACTGGTAGCGCCGTGCGATTCGCCGCTGGTAGCAAGCATGCATTTGCAACGCTTGCTCGACGCATTAATTAGCCAGGATGCGGACATCGCCGTGGCGTTTGACGGCGAACGCTTACACCCGGTTTTCGCAGTGCTGAAAACCAGCTTGCAAACTGATTTACAGAATTACCTGCGTAGCGGTGAGCGCAAGTTGCAGACTTGGTTTCATCGGCATTCAATGGTCGAGGTGGATTTCAGCGACACGCCGCACATCTTCGTCAACATCAATACGCCGGCGGAATTGCTGACTGTGGAGCAATCGTTAGCCGAAATCTTGCCTTAATAGCAACTTGATATTAGCCGCTCAGCGCACCGCTTTTTCACTGCTGACTATTAACAACGCTTCTCCTGAACGATTACCCAGCACGGTGGCATGCATGCGCACCGGGATGATTTTCTGATCCTTGGTGAGGCGTTTGGTCTTGATACTTTTCACGCCGCCACCGACTATCAATTCCTGAATCAACTGTTGAGTAATGGCCCGTTCATCCTCCGAGACGATCTCTGTAAACGTCATACTGGCTGCATCCAAGCTATCCCAGCCGTATAAGGTTTCGGCGCCCTTATTCCAAGCCGTAATTTTACCCGACACTTCAAATAGAATTATCGCCTCATCGGTGTCCATCACTATCGTTGCCAGTTTTTGCAAACAATTTAAACATTCCTGTTTTTCAACTTGATGTTGGTGAACGTAGTCGCGCTCAGTCAAAGCGATTAACTCTCTGGCCGAGTTCTCCGCTTGAAACATGCAAGCCGACGCCGAAACGTGCACCACCTTTCCGGATTTGGTGAGCCGTCTGGCCTGAAAAGACGGCAAGGTGTTACCCACTTTCAAGTTGTTCAGACCTTGCTTGGCAAAATGTTTTTCCTCTTCCGGAATTAAATTGTAAAAATTCATCCCCAGCGCATCATGCGCCGACCAACCATAGAGTTTCTCGGCGGCGTGATTCCAGGTCACAATGGTACCGTCCGGATCGAGCAAGGTGATCGCATCATTGGAAAACTGTACAAACTTGGCCAGCCTCAGCGTTTCTTGCTCCTCACGCTTATGCAATTCCAGTTGCGCACTTTTCAGCTGATTGATGTCCACAAATGTCAGAATGACACCGGCATTGACTTTAGCGGAAACTACATAGGGAATAACCCGCAATAAATACCAGGTACCATTTTCCAGCTGAATTTCTTGATCAAAACAGTTGTGCCTATCATTGACACTTTTAACCACTGCAATGACATCGAGATTTTTAATGGTATGGGTTAGATGGTAAAACGGTCGCCCGAGATCGGTTTCCAAAATATGGAATATCGACTGTAGTTTCGGGGTAAAACGCCTGATATCCAGATTCTCGTCTAAAAACAAGGTAGCGATATTCGTACTATTGAATAAATTATCCAAATCGTTATTCAATAAGGTCAGTTCGACTATCTTGCCCTGGTGTTCGGCGTTAACGGTGTAAAGCTCTTCGTTAACCGATTGCAACTCCTCGTTGGTGCTCTGTAACTCCTCGTTACTCGCCAACAATTCTTCGTTGGTGGCCTGGAGCTCCTCGTTGGAGGTTTCCAATTCTTCCACCGTGGCTTGCAGGTTTTCGCGGGTAAATTGTAATTCTTGCTCCAAATCGATAATGCGTTGTTTGGCATCCAAATTGACATCGTAGACCAAGGTTTCCGTCTCGCTGAAACAGGAAGGATCGACCGTCTCCGTGATCATCGCCGCCACTAAGATTTCTTGGCCCTTCTTACCCGGCAGAGGTTTAAATTGCAGTCTAAACGTCCGCAAACTGTCCTGCTCTCTGACCCGAATATTGGACAACACAATTTCGTTATTCGTTTTTAAGGCTTTTTGAATACCTGTGGAAATAGGTATGGATAAATCTTTTTTGACAATTTTACTGACATTACTCACCAGCTTGCCGCTGGGATAACTCAAATAATCCTTGGAATCGCCGAAAATATGGGATATTTCCATATTCTCGTTGATTATCATCGTAAACGGCAATACATCATTGGATATTGCCCTGATGAACCTATCCAATACTCTTTCTTCCTGACCACTAAGCGCATTCGATGAGCGCACAGAAGTCGGATACGGCGAGTAAGTCATTAAAGCACTGGGAGATGCAGTAAAACCCAAGGATTTATATTTGCCTTTAGAGCGATATAGTTTTGATTTGGCACTTGCCACATCGAAATACTCACCCATATCGCCTATCGTTTCACTGGTACCCAACACCAACAAGCCGTCCTTTACCAGAGAAAAGTTGAATAACTCCAATATTTTCTTTTGCAATACCGGCTGTAAATAAATCAACACATTTCGACAGCTTAGTATATGAATATTGGTAAACGGCGGATCTTTAATCAGGTTATGCTGGGCAAACACCACCATTTCCCGAATTTTCTGGCTGACCTGAAAATAATCTTCCCGGCGAATAAAATATTTTGACAAAAGCTTAGGTGGAATATCCGCGATAATACTTTCCGGATATTTGCCATTACTGGCTTTCTCGATGGCCGTAAGATCGACATCCGTCGCAAAAATCTTCACGCGAAAATAATGTCCGGAATACTCCCGGTATTCCGACAACAACATCGCCAAGGAATAAGCTTCCTCGCCGGTGGAACATGCGGTCACCCAAACTCGCAACTCATCTTCTTGTAATAATTTGACGACTTTTTTCAACCAATGCTCGCGAATATCATCAAATACGTGCTCGTCGCGAAAAAAACTGGTAACGCCTATCAACAATTCCTGAAATAAAACCAAAACTTCGTGAGGATTTGTTTGTAATAAGTTTAAATATTCTGATATATCTTTTAAATGATTGATAGATATGCGCCGTTCAATGCGTCTAACCACCGTATTGGGTTTATAAAAGGTAAAATCGATTTTGCACTTTTCCCTAAGAATCGAAAAAATCCGCGTGATGTCGCTATCGTCGGAAGAAACGATATGCTTTTCCTGCAAGGTGGCATAGGGATGCTTAACAAAAGCCAACAACTGATCGGGCATCTTCTCCGGCGGCAAACTAAAATCCGCCAAACCGGTAGCAAAAGCATTCTTGGGCATACCGTCGAATTTGGCGGAGTTTTCATCCTGCACCATGACCATGCCGCCAAATTCCTTGATGGCGCGAATACCACGCGTGCCATCACTGCCGGTGCCGGACAAAATAATGCCTACAGCCAGTTCTCTGGCGTCTTCGCTCAAGGAGCGCAAAAATATATCGATCGGCAGATTAATGCCTTTGCTGGGGTCTTGCTCGGCCAACAACAGCTGATTGTGAAACACCGTGACGTTTTTCCGGGGTGGAATCAAGTAGACGGTGTTGCGCTCGATTTTCATACCGTCCTCGATGCGCTTTACCGGCATAGCAGTATGTTTGGACAATAGTTCAGCCATCAAACTTTTATACTGCGGTGACAAGTGCTGAATCACTACAAACGACAAGCCGCTATTGGCAGGCATATTCTTGAAAAATGCCTCAATCGCCTCCAAGCCTCCGGCGGAAGCGCCGATCCCGACAATGTACTGCGGCGGCACTTTTACAGTGTTTTCATTATCCATAAAACCATGTTATTTAATATCAATCGTTTAAATTAATAAAGCCTCTGGACAACTTTACCCGTCACGCTGCGACAGTACACTCAAGTCTTATTTGCGTCTGTTTTCACGTCGCTAATATCTGTGATAGTCACGATTAATTTACGCGTTTTCAAATCGAACGATTCGCTCGCCGTATCGCTACCGTCATCCGCATTACCTTTGATTAAAGCAGGGAAAGCAAAATTCTTATCCCCTTGCAAACGCAACTGTAAGCTTTTATTGGTTGGCGCTTTGAAAAAGGCATCAAAACGGTGAATAAATATATTCTTGTCTTCTTCGAAAATTAGCTTGGAAAAATGCGTTTTCTGCAATTTACTGGCTTTATAGCCCAACATATCTGCAAAGGTATGATTCGCTTGTTCTATGAAGCCTTGATAATCTAGGGTTATAATACCCACCGGAACACAATGGTAGGTAAAATTTAATTTATTATTTAAGCGGGACAATTCAAATTGCGCTTTTTGCAGCTCTTCATTCTGCATTTGCAACTCAATTTGATAAACTTGTAAATCATAAAATAAACGTTGAATTTCTTCCGGCGTAATACTACTGATTTCTTGAGGCGTAAAATCTATAATTTTCTCCGCCATTTCTTTTAATTTAGCAGCATGAGAATCTAATGTCATAACGGCATTTCCTTATTAATCTATTAATTTTTTGAACAATTTAGCGGAAAAATTCTAGTTCCCACTATTTATACTCCCTATCGATTCGTCCACTTCTACCCTCTTCGGATTTTACCGATACCCTGCTGGCAACTTATTGACTTAAAACAGCCTGATTCAGCACCCAGCCGCCCAGCGCACTGGGATTGTAGTACAGAACATATATTCGAGCGCTTGCTACGTGGTGTTTGCCGGCCTCAATATCCCTATTTTTTGCTTGAAAATTTATTTCAAGCGGTGAATTTTTTTGGTTCCCGAACATAAACCGCCTCCTTTTCAGAGCAAACACCAGGAAGCAAAGCCTAGTTTTCCGCAAATTATCAGCACTGGCAAACACTACAAATTAGTGGCGTTAAGGTCCGACTAATCAAAGGTTGTGTCATTTACGCCGCATTATGCTAACGTAATTTTCTTTTTGCTTGGAACCACGATGAAACGAACGACTCTCGCCATCATTCTGACATTCTGTTCGTCGGGTGTTTTTGTCCAATCAGCCTTTGCACTCACTACGCCGGCAGAGCAGGATAAATTGCGCATTCATACCAGCATGCCTCGCAGAACCAGCGATTCGCTGTTTTCATACACGGCGGAATGGCGTATCGACGATGGAGAGCTGTATCGCTCTACCGGCTTGAGCTTTCTCAATGCACACAAATTTGATGATGCGACACAGCCTCACGCGGTCACAAAAAAACTGCTCACATCGATGAAGGACGGCATGATTCAGCTGGATCCGAATTGGCGCGGCATCACCATTACCCAACCGCCGGAACAAGCAGAATTAATCATCGCCAACAAAACCGGCTATTCGTTGACAACGATAACAGTGAGAGATTACAGCAACCAAGGCTTGCGTTTCGATCTTGCCGATAAAAATTTCAACGCCGACGGCGTGCAAGTGGCTTTTGATCTGGTGTTCAGCGCGGATGTGGAATATTTGGACGGCTTTTCCTCGAAAAAAGCCCTCACCGCCTCGCAAGGCGAAATCGAGATTAAGATAGACGACCAAAAACCGATTCATATCAAAACCGACGGCAAAACCACTCGCGAGCTTGAGCAAGAAATCGCCAAGCAGTTGAGCATCTCGCAACTTGCTGAAACACCGCTTTATCCTGGCATGGTCAGCAACGATACCCGTAACAACAAGCCATTCGATGGCAGCGAAGTGCAATTTTTAAATCTTGCCGCCAAATCGATTACCATCGACATTACCGACCCCGCCTTGGGCGTACTCGCCAAGTTCAAATTCAAAGACGAAAATCATTCGGTGAAGGTCGTGGAACCGCGTTTCATGCTTGGCGCGTTGGCCTTGACGGTACTTTTAGCCATTGTCTATTTTCGGCGCAAAAACCAGCAGAAATCGATATAACAGTTCTAATCTCCGGGTGGCCGCCAGCGCACGCGGCCACCCGGCTTAAGGTTTAAATCAATGCCCGGAATGTTCAGGCTGCTTATCGGTGACGCTGGTTCTACGCAAAATATAGCGATCCGCAAGTTTGCCGGTGAACCGGTTGCCGCTGTTATCCAACTGAATCAACGCATCTTTTTCAACCAGATATTGCTGCGACGTTGAGCCATTCTTTGGCGTCAAAACCAGAGTATTGGCTTTTTCGCCAGGGGCAAACTTACCCTTTTCAGTAAACTCCCGTTCCGATTTCCCCAAAAACTGGGTCATCAGCAGATAACTGCCGTTTTTGTTCAAGGCCAGTGTGGTTTTCACGCCGATACAGTCGGCACAAGGGGTTAAGCCAGTATAAATCCCTGGCCAATCCATACTCTTGTGTTCGTGATGAACATCCTTATCATCAGCCCCAGCCGTTTCGGCAAGCGCTGGATTAAATGCAGAAAAAGCAGCCATCACCAGAAAAATGACCAGATTTTTTTTTAATTTTGATTTAACTGTTCGCATATTTGCTCCTGAGCAAACCGTCGCTAATAATAATTATTGAGTAGGTACCACGCTGGAAATCTTTTGTGCGCCGGCGTTCATTCGTGAAAAGCCGCCAAGGCAAAAACGGCCTGTTAACAACCAATGAGCATCTTTTTTACCGACCTTCATCAACTGATCGACGCACACAGTTGCTCTATAAAGCCCCGCTTACAAACACAGATGATTCCAACCGCCTATTGTGGCATAGCTGCAAAGGATTAACTGATTTCATATCGCTAAAGCCCCCCATTAAGCAATCAGCCAACTGCGCTAGAGAGCTAATAATCGGCGCGCAAACCGTTCGTTAACACTCGTCCGTACAATACCCTCACCAAAAATTAAACCTATTCGTGCGCTTTACCAGTATCGGCTGGGACATTTTTGTGCGCCAACCCGGACTTTTCGCAGACGTTTTTTGACTGAACACTTAAAAATTGGACCGTATTTCACCGAATATATTTTTGGATGTTACATTGCCGCCCGATTAGAAAATTTAATCGTTTATTACCGGTACCAAAACGGTAGCACTATTTTTACCCCGAGACGCCGCTAGGCGATCTCGCTTCAGTAAGTTGGCTCGGTTGGTGTGCTTGCTGAAGTTAAACTCCAAAGGTGACCGATATGACTACTCATATCCTTAAAAAACCCAAAACTCTGGCATCCGCTATTTCCGCCGGACTACTTTTTTCCACAATGGCGTTTGCCGCAGATACGTCCCGCCTGATCGGCAAGGATCTCGACCAAAATCGCGATCTGGTTGCCACTGTGATGCAGGGCCGCAACTACACGGTACAAATCGACGACCAAGGAAAAATCAAACAAGTCATCGACACCGGCGCCAACGGCGACGGCAGCGATCCGCTTTCAATCGCCAGTAACGCCTCTACTACGCCGTCTAACACAGGTGGGATGGTCGAATTGCCGGTCAATTATCAAGGCCAATACGCTATCGATATGCTGGGTGCCGATTTGCCCAAAGTGGCGTCAAATCATGGTTTGACCCCGGAAAAATTCAAGGAAATGTTGACTCAAGACGAGACGATGCGGGTCGACGGTAACGGCAGAGTATTATATGTGGACAATACAGCCGATCAGCAAAATCAAACGCAAGCCGGCAATCTGGTATCGCCCAATAATGTCGCCGGCACAACAGGCACCAGCAATCCGCCGGTACCTATAGCATCGAAAGCGGCGCTGGCTAACGCCTTTGTATTGCACAGCAAGCCTGGTGCAAGCAAAACCATTTACCTGGATTTCGATGGTCATATTGCTCAGGGCACCGCTTGGTCCGCCTCCACCATTAACGCGCCAGCTTACGATCTGACCGGCAACCCCAGCGTTTTCGACGACACGGAGCGCAGTAACATCATTAGCATGTGGAATCGGGTCGCGGAAGATTACATCGCCTTCGATGTGGACGTGACCACCCAACTGCCGACTAACGATGCCTTATTCCGCACCAGCGCGGCGGATACCAATTATGGAATACGCGTGGTGGTCACCAAAACCGTATTTAACTGCGGTTGCGGCGGTGTTGCCTATGTCGGCGTAGTCAATTTCGTCAACAACGCTTATTACCAACCGGCCTGGGTGTTCCAAGACGGCTTGGCAAACAACGAAAAATACATCGCTGAAGCAATCTCTCACGAAGCCGGCCATAACCTAGGCCTGCAACACGACGGCCAAAATCCTAGCACCGGCTATTACACTGGCCACGGTACCGGCGTCACCAGTTGGGCTCCGATTATGGGTGTGGGCTATTACAAAAATCTGACGCAATGGAACCCGGGCAGCTATCCAAACGCCAACAATCAACAGGATGATATTGGGACCCTTGCCAGTTACGGCATTCTGGCTCGAAGCGACGATTACGGTAATACACCAAGTACAGCAAGCTCTCTGAAAAATATCGGTACTGCCACTGCACTGAATATTCAAACTTTCGGCGTCATCGAAACATCAACCGATACTGATATGTTTGTGGTCAGCACTGGTGGCGGGCTTATTAACTTGACAGCCAGTCCGGCAGCGGTAGGTCCAAACCTGGATATTAAGCTGACTTTGTATAACGCCAGCGGTGCCGTGGTTGCTACCAACGCGCCGGAAACCACTTTAACGGCCGCAATCAACCAATCGGTACCGGCAGGCACGTATTATTTGGCTGTAGCAAGTTCAGGTCGCGCAGCAATCAGCGGCGACGCGGGCTACCCGGTTTACGGCAGCTTGGGGCAATACCAGATCACCGGCAATTACGTGCCAGCCGGCACAGTCCTGACAAAACCGCCAGTTGGCAGCATATCCGCCTCAACTTTGTCAGGCCCTGCACCGTTAACGGTAAATTTCTCGGCCAATAACACAGTTGGCAATGGCAACATCACCAGCTATCAATGGTCATTTGGGGATAACACCAGCGCGACCGGGTCGAATCCAGCTCATACTTTTACGACAGTTGGCACCTACACCGTTAAATTGCTGGTTACCAATCAATATCAATTGACCGACACCAAAACGGTGCAAATTACCGTCACCGCACCGCCCCTGCCAACCATGTGGGTGTCTACGATAGGTATGTCAATCGTTAAAAGTACGAATGTCCAGGCCAGAATGACAGTCAGATTGATCGACTCTAAAGGCAAACCGGTGCCAAATGCGACGGTTGTGGGAGTTTTCAGCGGCTCAATGACCGGCACCATCACCAGTAAAACCGACGCGAATGGCATCGTTATTCAATCGGCCACCACCGCTAAGCGAACTGGCGGTTCAGCCACCTACACGCTAAAAAGCGTTACCGCGACGGGTTACACCTACAACCCAAGCAAAAATGTCAGGTCGGTTATAAGCATGACTTGGTGAGCCACCTCTCCCGAAAAAGGGGGCGCTTACCCACTTTTTCATAGCCCTTCGGACCCCGTCGCCACTTAGCTGGCTAAATAAAAAGCCTGTAGCTAAACGCTACAGGCTTTTTCCTTTGCGCGATTGCCAACTCTCTAAAACGGAAATACCGAAAGATTTAAACCTATCATCGCGACATTAAGCACAAATCCGTAGTTAGCCATGGTTTTGCGGAGTTTCGACTTGAACATCGCCACGGAAGCCAATCCTAAACCGACCAGATCCATCACGATAAAAGACACAACTAAGAAGCGTAAGCCATCGCTGTTGGACACGCCATCCGTAGCAGCATAGATCGGAAATAAAATAAATAACCAGATCACAAAGTTACAAGCTGCAAGCAATAACGCCGCATTCGAAAACCCGAGTAATCGATATTTCACATGGCGGGGCGGCGTTTCTTGAAATTCGTTGATCGGTTGATTCATTGTGGCTACCGCTGGTTAGTGATTCGGCACGGACTCTTGCAAGCAGTTTTTAGGTGTTTCATGCTTGCGGGTCGTGGTAATTTTTATAAGGTCTAACTATCTATTTGCACCAAATAGTGACATGCCGACTTCGCCATTACCAGTTTTTTGGCTTTTTGACATACGCATCGGAGATTTCCAACCGCGCAGGGTTTCTAAATCTCCCGCTCTCCATCGTATTCCCCGCCCCATTAAAAGCCGAGGCCATTCTCAGCAAGCTTTCAGCCAATCCTCCTCTAACAATTCGTACCACTGATTTATCGCTTTCGATTAGTCCGAAGCTAAGGGTATGATTACCCCAGCAATCAGATGGTAAAGTCATCGGTAAGAATGACAAAGCCCCTGCTGTTCATGCCGTTGGTTGCCAACATAATTCCTATCAAAACGCATACAAGAAGGAAGGATATGAACAATCTCTCTGAAGAAGAACGTAAAGAAATTCTGCAAAGCGCCCCAATCGGCACCTGGGCATTAATGCTGATCGTCAGCGGCGGCATGGTGATAGCTTGGCTGCTGATGTATTACGGGGTGTTCTTACCTCGTGGCCATATCGGTTAGGGGGTCCAATGCATATTCATCAACTGGAAAAACAGTGGGCAGCTATTGCCCTAATGATCGCGGGACTATTTGTAGTAGTCATTTTATCTTCCGCATTATTCCATGGCATTCATGCCCCGAGTAATGTTGAAGCCATCGATTCGGCCAAACTGCATCTGTCGGCAGAATTTGCCGAAGATAAGCTCGGGGTGCAAGAGCATCCCGACGGGAGCATCACTGTCCGTATGGTGGCCGGCCGTTACGGGTTTTACCCTAAAGACCTGGTTTTACCCGCAGAAACCAACATTACCTTCCGCTGGGTCAGCCTCGACGTCATTCATGGCGTGCATATCCCTATGACCAACATGAGCACGATGATTGTGCCCGGCTATGTCGCGCAAGTCAAAACCCTGTTACACCATACTGGCGACTATCCGCTGCTGTGCAACGAGTATTGCGGCATGGGCCACGCCCACATGTGGAGCAATATTAAGGTAGTCGGCAAAGCGCAGTGGGAAGCGCTCAACAAACAAGGGGGAGTAAATCATGGATAACGTAGCGGAAAAAAAACTGGCGCTGACCCATTTCTGGGTGGCGTTTGGCGCGTTCGCGTTGGCCTGTGTAATGGGCGGCTATCAAGTCATCGAACGTAGCGGCTTTTTCAAAATTCTGGAATCGCGGGAAGTGTATTACGCATCGGTCAGTACTCACGGCGTTTTGATGGGTTTTGTACTGACAACCTTCTTTATCATGGGTTTTGGCTATTACGTAGCCACCAGCAGCTTGAAATTGCCGGTCTGGAATAAAACCTTCGCCTGGACCGGCTTCGGTGTGGCATTAACCGGCGTGGTTCTGGCTGCATTGCCGTTGTTAGGTGGCGCGGCCTCGGTGATGTTTACCTTTTACCCGCCCTTGCAAGCGCATCCTTTGTTCTACATAGGGGCAACCTTACTGGTGGTGGGCTCCTGGTTTTGGGCCGTGACGATGATCGTCATGTACATGCAATGGAAAAAAGCAAATCCTGGTAAGCCGGTGCCGCTGGCAATGTTTGCCACCACTGCCAACGCAATATTATGGCTGTGGACCAGTGCCGGGGTAGCCGCTGAAGTATTATTTCAATTGATTCCCTGGGCTTTGGGCTTGATTGACACCATAGACCCCGGTCTGGCCCGGACGCTCTTCGCTTGGACCCTGCACCCCATCGTCTATTTCTGGTTAATTCCTACATACACCGCTTTTTATACCTTGGTACCAAAGCAGGCTGGCGGCTATTTGTTCAGTGACATCATGGCGCGTGCCGCCTTTATTTTGCTGGTGGTCTTCAGCCTGCCGATCGGTTTCCATCATTTGTACATGGACCCGGAACAGAATCACGGCTGGAAGATTTTGCATGCCATCGGCACATTCGTGGTGACCTTGCCGACCTTTGTTACCGGCTTTACGGTGATTGCCTCACTGGAAATTGCCGGTCGTTTGCGCGGGGGTAAAGGCCTGTTCGGCTGGATAGCCGCCTTGCCTTGGCATAATCCGATGGTACTGGCGATTATCCTGGGTTTGTTGATGCTGATCTTCGGCGGCTTCGGTGGCTTGGTCAACGCCAGCTACGCGATGAATGCCATGGTGCATAACACCGCCTGGATTTCCGGTCACTTTCACCTGATCTTCGGCGGCACGACCATTATCATGTATTTCGGGATTGCTTATTACTTCTGGCCGGTTTTGACCGGCAAGCCCCTATTTAGCAACTCGTTGGCTACCACTCAATTGTGGACCTGGTTCGTTGGCATGGTCATCATGACCACGCCTTGGCACATCTTGGGCTTGTTGGGCCAACCGAGACGCATCGACAGTGTCAATTACAATAATTTATTGACCTTGTCATGGGAGCCTTATGAAGTAACCATGATATTCGGCGGCCTGATCCTGATCTTTTCTGCGGGATTGTTGATGTATAACCTCTATAAAACTCAAACCGGCACTGAAGTATTCAGCGGTGAAGTCGAATATGCCGAACAGTTCGACAGCCCTGACTACTTGCCCGGCTACCTAAACAGCTTCACCTTATGGAACATCGTGATAGGCGTATTCATGCTAATTGCCTTCGGCTATCCGATCCTGCAATTTTTCTTGATGGAAACCTTTGGTTCAGGCAGATGGGGGGTCTGATCATGAAAAAACTCATTTTAAGCGCAGCATTATTGTTGCCAAGCGCCGCGTTTGCACAACCGTCGTCGCAAGTCGCCTGGACCGCCGATCAGTTAAATTTCGTGAAAGCCGGCAACCCGCAAAAAGGCGAAGCACTGGCCAAGACTTGCAACGCCTGTCACGGCGAAAAAGGCATCAGTACCTCGGCGGCTTTCCCGTCACTGGCCGGGCAATTGCCAACTTATTTATATAAGCAATTGCAGGACTACGCTGACGGTAGCCGGGATAACGCGATGATGTCCGGTTTGGCTAAAACGCTCAGCAAACAAGACGCCGCCGATTTGGCGGTATGGTTCGGCTCGCAAACACCAGCGTTCCAATCAAAGACTGTCATGGTCTATGAAAAAGCCGAAACTCTGGTTAAAGGCGGCAGTAGCGAACGGGTGTTGCCGCCTTGCGAAGTGTGTCACGGCGGTGACGGCAAGGGCCAAGTGGTCGACATTCCAGCGCTGTCCGGCCAAAATGCGGATTACATCTCAGCCACACTGCATGCATTTAAGGATGGTACACGTCACAACGACATCTACAGCCGGATGCGCATCATCGCGCAAACCTTAACCGACGAAGAAATCAGCGAACTGGGTTATTACTACCAAAACATCAAAAAATAGTAATATGCTTGGCACGGGAGGCAAGGCTTTTGCCTCCCGCTTAAAGCCTTGCTCGAAGCGATAACTTTCCCAACAACCCGGATTGCAACTATGCCTGATCGCAACGAAACACCCGTTAAATATGCCTACAAAGGCGCTAATCTGATCAGTTTCGGCCTCTCGATCAAACTGCTGTTCACCGGTTATCTAACCACAATAGCCGCCGGTTATTTGATGGCATTAATCCAGATTTTGTTTACCCACGGTATGGCCGACGGCAAATTCGGTTTGTCGATGGACGATATTGTTTACAGCTATTATGGCGACCGCTCCGGTTCGGTATTGGAATCCAAACTAAACGGTTCGATGAAATACAACGCGCCTGAACAGGAGCGCTTCAAAATCATTCAATGGGTCCGGGATGGCGGCGACGAAGCGGTTTACAACAAGGAAATTAAACCCATCATCGAGCAATTTTGCACTGGCTGCCATGGCGCCAATGCCGGTTCGCTGCCCGATTTCACCAAATTCGAAAACTTAAAAAAGCTGACGGAATCGAATGAAGGCGCAACGTTTCAATCGCTGACACGGCTATCGCATATCCATTTGTTCGGCATCAGTTTTATTTTTATGTTTGTCGGCATCATTTTCAGCTTTAGTACTGGGGTACCGTGCAAGTACAAATATCCCGCTATCGTGATGCCCTATTTGTTTCTACTGATCGATATCGCCTCGTGGTGGCTGACTAAACTCAATCCACACTTTGCCTTGTTGGTGCTTTTTGCCGGCGCAGGCTTGGGCGTTTCCTTCGCGTTTATGTGGACCGTGTCCATGTATCAAATGTGGATACTAGGCGGCATACTGAAGCAATCGGACCGCCGCAATGCGATATTGCGCGATTAAGTGCTGAGTTGATTGATGGGGCGCAGAAGAATTTCTAAGCGCCCACTTTACGATAACAGGCGGCAAATTTAATCGGTAAGTTGTTCCGCAGTCGCTAGAATTTTCACTAAATCGTCATTCTGGCTATCGAGTATTTCCAGACAAACAGCCTCATCCAAACCCAGCAATCCCGGCACGTCTTCCGGACACACCTGGTTCGATGCGTCGCCTATGCCTAAACGTCCCAACAGACAATCGCTATAAAACGTCAACAGATTCAGTTGGTGGTTTTCGCCGCGATAGTAGGGGTTGTGGTGGTGATAGACAATATCGGTAATCATGCGCGGCATCGACCAGACATTCATCAGCCAAGCGCCGATTTCGGCATGATTGAGGCCGAAGGCAAAAGTTTCCAGATTGAAAATAGCCAGACTAGGGTTCGCGTTGATCAAGCCGCTCAAATAACTAAATTCGTCAGGAAAACGATGACCCAGCAATGGGAAACCGATATTGTGCATCAAGCCGGATAAAAACAAGGCTTGCGGCTCCGGCCGTGCGGCGGCAGGCATAACCGCGGCCAACTGCGCCATCAAGCGGGTGCTGGCCAAGGCATGGGTCCAGAACATCCGCGTACCTATCTGCCCTTCCTTGGGCGATTTCAACGGTGCCAGCACCGCCAAACCCAAAGCCAAATCCAATACAAAATCAAACCCCAACACACGAGTGATCGCATCATGCACGGTCGTGATCTGACCACGATAACCGTACAGAGCTGAACTGGCCCAGCGGGTAATTTGCGCTGTTAATAAAGGGTCGAGTTCGATGATGTCGGCTAATTTACGAGCATCCGCACTAGGATCGGCGATCAGATTCAATATGCGCAGCGCGCTGCCGGGCAACGGCGGCAAGGCTTTAATCTGGGCGATAGTCTCGCGCATGTCGCGCGGCGGGGTCAAACCGTTGCGTTGCCGGCTGCCAATGTTATCAAGCGTCCAGTTTATCAGGTTGGATTCCATCATTGCTCCGCCGCTTAATTCAGATTGAGTCGGTTAAGTTTACGGTAAAGCGTTCGTTCACTGATATTCATTTCCGCCGCTATCAACTTGCGATTCCCCTGATACTTGCTGATCAAACTATTGATAAACTCCGCCTCGAATTGCGCCATGCTGTTAATCGGTAGGGGATGCGCATCGCCACTTGCCTCGCTGGCGGCGGCCGACTCAACGCCCCCTTGGCGCTGCATGAAATGAATGTCGGCTTCTTGAATACTCTTGTCCTTACACAAGCCGGCCGCCAATTGCAGACAGTTTCTCAGCTCACGGATATTGCCGGGCCAAGCATATTGGATAAGCTTGATTAAGGCCGATTGCGTAATCGCATAGCCACCATCGGCGTCCGTGTTTAACTGCGCTAAAAAATGATCGATCAATAAGGGCAAATCCTGTCTACGCTGCCGCAGTGGCGGCACTTCGACCGGAAACACCGACAAGCGGTAGAACAAATCTTCGCGAAACCGGCCGGCTTTGACCATGTCGGCTAAATTTCTATGTGTGGCGCAGACCACTCTGACATTGGCTTTTTGCATCGCAGTGCCACCTACCCGCCGAAATTGACCGCTTTCCAATGCTCGCAATAACTTGGGTTGTTGCGATAGCGGCAGATCGCCAATTTCATCGAAAAATAAGGTGCCATTATTGGCTAATTCGAACAAGCCTTTTTTTGCAGATGTCGCGCCGGTAAAAGCGCCCTTTTCATGCCCGAACAATTCGCTCTCAAATAACTCTTCGCCAAGAATCGTACAATCGACAATCACAAAATCGCCATCCGCCTGCCTGGAATGGCTATGCACAAATTCGGCGGCCAATTCTTTACCGGTGCCTGTTTCACCAAGCAATAATACCGGTGCTTGCGTATCGGCCGCCTGTTGCAGCCTGGTTTTATATTGTGCAAACGCCGCTGACTTCCCGATCATGGCCGGTGCCTCGTCGCCTTTAGCTCCAGACCTTTTTAATACGGTTAACGTTTCGCCCAAATATAAAGTCGCGTCGGCATCCAGCAACGGAAAACCGCGAGCACTGAATGAGCGCTGGGCACTAGTATCGCTGGTGTCGGCAAAGATACCGGCGTAGGCTTCCAGAGTCTGAAACAAGCGCTGATGGCGGCAATTGCGGTTTTCGACGCAGCACGGTTGACCGACCAGATTCTGTCGCATGACGCCAAAACTATGTTCCCAAGCGCGATTCACTGCCACGATGCGTAAATCGGCGCCGATGATGATCAGCGGCAGATCATGAGTTTCCAGCAACGATTCCAGCGTAAAAGCACTTTGCGGCATAAATTCCTATCAATGTTTTCGGTGTTGTCAGCGTATTAAGGGCCATTTTAACCAAAAACGGCCCAAACCAAGGCCTAAAGCCCTTGGCATCGATGTTGTAATACCGCTAAGGATAACTCATTCATCATCAGGGAACATCTATGAAAGTTGGCCACCTGCCGATAAGAATGCGCCTATGTTTTAACCCTAGGGCAAGAGAGGCAGCATAACTATAGACGGAGATGTGTCCACTTGGAGGGGTACATCAAAACCGGGATGGCGAGAATGAGCGTCTCATTCATCCGGCAATGATCAAGTCTCACAGTATTCGGACTGCGGCTACATACCGCAATCCGTTAAAGAAAAGGGGGTGTTCAAGAATTTCAAGAAAATACAAAAGACGATGGGCAACAACGATATTACAACCATTGACCTAATACTGAAGTGCCGGGGCTTACTATCCGAACAGGGCCGGCAACCGGCCCCGCAAAATTTTTTTGAATGGCGCGTTTTTTTACATCTGCGATTGCAGATAGTTTTGAATACCGATTTTTTCGATCAGCTCCATCTGGGTTTCCA
This sequence comes from Methylomonas sp. 11b, assembly GCF_000515215.1. Taxonomy (NCBI): domain Bacteria; kingdom Pseudomonadati; phylum Pseudomonadota; class Gammaproteobacteria; order Methylococcales; family Methylococcaceae; genus Methylomonas; species Methylomonas sp. 11b. Next base: position 4,463,968 of record NZ_KI911557.1, on the reverse strand, counting down.
ACCAATCGACGTGCTCTTCTTCGTTTTCCAGAATATGCTCGAACAACTCTCTGGTAACGTAGTCGTTGATGCTTTCGCAATAAGCAATCGCATCTCTTAATAACGGCAAGGCCAGATGCTCCAACTTGAGGTCGCATTCCAGCATTTCCTTGGGATTCTCGCCTATCATCAAACGGCCCAGGCTTTGCAGATTAGGCAAGCCTTCCAGAAACAAAATCCTCTCGATCAATTGATCGGCGTGTTTCATCTCGTCGATCGATTCGTGATATTCCTTTTCATTCAGCTTTTGAAAGCCCCAATTTTTGAACATCCGGGCATGCAAAAAATATTGATTGATGGCGGTTAATTCGTTTTCTAACGCTTTATTTAAAAATTCGATAACTTTTTTATCGCCTTGCATGTCAAATCTCCCGGGTTTTAGTGATTAGTTGTGCATCATTGGCAGCCTGCAATAGCCGACATGCATTTTTTCTATCCAAAATTTGCGTAATGTCCTTGTTACATTTACCGCAATCGCCACCAACGCCGAAACATTGAACCAACTGTTTCCGCGAACATAAGCCGCTGTCTATGGCGGCATCGAGCTGACTGTCGGTTACCGCTTTGCAGACACAAACGTACATGGGCTATGCCACCCGCCTGCGCTGGACTTGCGCGGGATCGGCGGTGATTTTACGATAAATTTCCACTCGGTCGCCTTCCTTGACCGGCGCATCCAACTTTGCCAGTTTACCGAAAATCCCGACTTTTTGGCTTTCCAGATCGATCTCCGGATACTGCGTCAACACGCCGGACAATTCGATAGCTTCGGCAATGGTACTACCCTCCGGCACTTCCAGCCGCAACCAGATTTGCCTGTCGGCCTGCGCATAACATACACCCACATTCATAGTTTACGCTCCTTCTTCCAAGACAATCGCATCAGTAATGATAGGTTCGGTAATTTTGGCTGCCGCTTTCCGGTCCAACAGCCGCTTCAGCGCCACCATGAAACCCAGCATGATGAAACCACCCGGCGGCAAAGCCATCAGCAAAAAGCCTTTGTATTCCGGAATCAAAGTGGTTTCCAAAAACCGGAAACTTTCGCCCAACAACACAGACGCATTGGCGAACAAGGTGCCAGCCGAACTAATCTCCCGCATGGCTCCCAGCACCACCATCGCAGCGGTAAACCCCACACCCATCATCAAGCCGTCCCACATCGACGGCATCACCGGTTGTTTGGAGGCAAAGGCTTCGGCCCGGCCGAGAATGACGCAGTTGGTAACAATCAGCGGAATAAACAAGCCCAGCACCTTATGCAATTCGTGCATCCAGGCGTTCAGAAAAATATCCACCAAGGTTACCAATGCGGCAATCAGCAACACGAAAATCGGGATACGGATTTCCGACGGAATCAGATGCCGGCTCACCGACACGGCGGCATTGGATGCCACCATTACCACCATGGTCGCTAGGCCCATGCCCAAGCCATTGGTCGCCGTCCCGGTTACCGCCAGCAACGGGCACAAGGCCAGATTCTGTGTCAGCACCACGTTATTGTCCCACAGGCCGTCGCGGGCGATTTTTCTATATTGTTCTGAAAACAGAATCGAAAGATTCATAGCAAGGCCTCCTTGCAGAGATGTTCGTAAGTTTGACTTTGTGTCGCTATCGCGACGAATATTTGAAGTCGGTTCTCGCACCGACGAGCGAGATACTTTTCTTTGCTTGTCCAAAGAAAAGTATCCAAAAGAAAAGACACCCGGATGCCGCTTATTCCCTGCGCTCCGAAGCTTTTGAACGTGGTTGCCGAAAGGGGCTTCCTGCCCCTTCGGCAACGTGCGGCATCCATGCCGCCCCCCTACGGGCTGATCCGTTCAAAAGCTCCGGTGCTCGGCGCGGCATACGGGAAAAAACCTTCTCCACCGAAAATAATTGCCATACATTGAATAAGCGTTATTTCTCAGCCAACAACTCCGCCTGATGCACCTTATAAAACTCCAATCCCCGCTTGATTGCCTGTACGACTTTGCGCGGCGTAATCGTCGCCCCACTAAACTGATCGAACACGCCGCCATCTTTTTTTACCGCCCATTGCTCAACGGTCAGGTTATTTAAGGATTTGCCGTTGAAGGACAGGACCCATTTGGATTTGGTCACTTCGATCTTATCGCCTAAGCCCGGTGTCTCAACATGCGCAATAACCCGTACCCCGAGAATTTCCCCTTTACTATCGATACCCATCACCAAGCTGATCGGCCCGGCATAACCGTCAGGTGCGACGAATTTAAAACAGACCGCGTTAACCAAACCAGCCTTTTTAGCCAGATAGACCTCAGTTTGCTCAGCGCCCAGATTGGCATCGGCAGAAGGCAGCAGCACGCTGTCTTTCAACAAATTATTATCGTAAAGCTCTGCCGGAACCACTTGCTCCAAATTAGCCTGTAGATCTTCCTGCAAGCGCAGCTCTATCACGCCGCGCGTCGCCAGATCGGCAACACCCAATAAAATTGCCGCCAACAGTGCGAATCCACCCAGCACGCCGGCCTGATACTGTAATAGCGGCCGCAGTTGCTCCAAATTTCCAGGTTCCAGCCACACGGCCAGTTTTTGCCTAAAGTTACTCACGGTACGCAAGGCATACTCAACGTATTGGTTCGCTTTAGGAGGTGATTTGACAGGTTCGGAATTCATAGCCGGTCTCAGGAATTGGAAATATCGAGCGGCTTGCCGTTACGGTAGCGGCCATAAATTCTCGGACGAATGTAATGATCGATCAACGGCGTGACCGCGTTCATCAACAGGATTGCAAAACCGGTGCCTTCCGGATAGCCGCCCCAAGAGCGGATCACGAAAATCAATAAACCGCAGCCGGCGCCGAAAATCACTTGGCCTAAAGGTGTGTTAGGCGAAGTGACGTAGTCTGTCGCGATAAAAAACGCCACCAGCATTACCGCACCGGAATTCAGATGTACCCACGGCCCCATATAGTGCTGACTATCCCAGGTATGAAAAACCGTCGACAGCAGGAAAATACTGAATAGCAGCGAGACGGGAATGTGCCATTTGATGACGCCCTGGCGCATCAACCAGATACCGCCGGCCAACAACAATAACGAAGAGGTTTCCCCCAGACTACCGCGCTCCCAACCAAGAAACGCTAAAAACCCAGAGTACTCGATCAAACTGCCGGGCAACAGCCGGTTTTGCGAAAACTCGGTCTTGACCCAACCCAACGTCGTGGCGCCGGTCACCGCATCGGGATTCTCCAAACCGCCAAAGGTTATTGCCAAGCTATCGATCACGCCGGGCCCGATGAACAGCGGGGATACGTTGGCCCAGGTAGTCATCTCGATGGGAAAGGAAATCAGCAAAGCCACCCTGGCCAGCATGGCCGGATTGAACAGGTTTTGCCCTAAACCGCCATAAACATGCTTGCCCAATACAATCGCCAACGCCGAACCTACGACGCCTATCCACCAAGGCGCCCAAGGCGGCAAGGTCATTGCCACCAGCAAACCGGTGACTATCGCCGAGCCGTCGCGCAGATAAGGCATCGCCGCCACGCCTTTCATCTTCAAACACAAACCTTCAAAAGCCATCGCCGACAATACAGTTACCGCCAGCAAATACAGCGCTGGCCAGCCGAACAACAACACACCGCAGGCCGTGGCCGGCGCCAGGGCAATAATGACCAAGCGCATGATTTGATCGACGCGGCGGGTAGCCGCAACGTGAGGCCCGCTAATCGGTTTATTACTCATACGGTTTCCTCTGCTGGCGCTGCTTGCGCCTGTTGTGCGGCAGCCAGACGGGCGGCCCTGGCTTCCTGAGCGCGCAGGGCTTCCGCTTCGGCTTCCAATCTAGCTCGTTCCATCCGATTATTTCTATCCTCGACTAAACGCTTGGTTTGTTCAGCTTTGTGCTCGGCTTGTTGCCGCTTCACCAACTCGCCGGAAGCGAATTTAAAGTAATGCACCAAGGGTATATTCGACGGACAGACATAAGAGCAACTGCCGCAACTGATGCAGTCCTTTAGGCCCAAATCAACTGCGGAGTCTAATTGATTGGCTTTGATGCGGCTGGCCATTTCCAAGGGCAACAAGCCTACCGGACAAGCAGTCACGCAACTGGAGCAACGAATGCAAGGCTGTACCGGCGGTTCGTCAATATCGGCAGCGGACAAGGCTAAAATGCCATTGCAGGCTTTGACGACCGGCACTTCGGCCAGCGGCAGCGCGTCGCCCATCATCGGTCCGCCCATCACCAAGCGCGCCATTTTCGATTTTTCCAAACCGCAAAATGCCAGCACTTCCGACATCAAGGTACCAATGGGCACTTCCACGTTTCTGGGTTTGGCGACGGCGGCGCCGGATACGGTGACTACTCGGCTAATCAAAGGCTGGCCCAGACATATCGCTTGATAGACAGCGAAGGCGGTGGCGACATTGTGCACCACCACGCCGATGTCGGTGGCTCGGCCATCGGCGGGAATCTCCTGGCCGGTCAGATAACGCAGCATTTGCCGGTCCCACCCCATCGGGTAGCGAGTCGGCACTTGTGCCACGACGATATTGGCAAAATCCCGGCTGGCCAGCTGCATGGCCGCAAAAGCCTCGGGCTTATTATCTTCGATACCTACCAAAGCCTTGGGAGCATCCATACCGCGCAACATTAACCTGATACCGACAACGATTTGTTCGGCGCGCTCCTGCATCAAGCGGTCATCGCAAGTCAGATAAGGCTCGCATTCGCCGGCGTTGATCAAAAGGGTGTGAATCTTGTTTTTGCGGCCCAAACTTAGTTTGACCGCCGACGGGAATACCGCACCTCCCAAACCCACCACGCCGGCGGCGCCGACTCGTTGACAAATTTCTTCCGGTTCGAGTTGAAACGGGTCTTCCGGCACCACTAATTCGGCCCATTGTTCTTTACCGTCGCTTTCAATCACTACGGTACGAATCGGCAAGGCGGACGGATGCGGTGCCGGAAAATCCTTCACATCGGCGATAACGCCCGATGTTGGTGCATGCACAGGCGCCGAAATGGTGCCTTGACTATAGGCCAGCAATTGTCCCTTCAAAACTTTTTCGCCGACTTTAACTACGGGCTCGGCAGGCTTGCCGACATGCTGTTGCACCGGAATGTACAACTTCTTGGGCAATGGAAAATCGGTAACAATGCTGAGCGGAGAGGTTTCGGCTTTGTGCTCTTCGGCATGGATGCCGCCGCGCAAGCGGGGATTCTCGAACAGGGCGAACATAGGTGTCTCCGTCTCAGGCGGCTAGCGGTTTCGGCCAGCGCCAGTTGCGCAAGGTCACTTCAACAGGGTGCATTTGCAGACATTCGGTAGGGCATACTTCCACGCATTTTTTGCAACCGATGCAGGCATCCGCTACTACGGCGTGGATCTGTTTTGGTGCGCCGACGATCGCGTCGGTAGGACAAACCTTGAAGCAGCGGGTGCAGCCAGTGCAGGTTTCTTCGCTAACCCTAGCCACCATTGCTTCTTGATCTTGCGTTTGGCTTAAATCGACATCGACGCCTAGTAATTTGGCGAGCTGTTCGACGAGAGATGTGCCGCCTGGCGGACACAATGTCACCGGTGCAGCGCCCGATACCAGAGCTTCCGCAGCTGGTCGGCAGCCGGGAAAGCCGCACTGCCCGCATTGCGAACCGGGCATTAAGGCCTCGATGGTTTCTATTAAAGGGTCCGATTCCACCTTCAGATATTTGGCGGCAATCCCCAAAGCCACGCCCAGCAACAATCCTAGCGATGTCAAAATAACAATGGCAGATAAAACGTACATGATGTGCCTCTTATTTGCTGTAAAGCCCCGCGAATCCCATAAACGCCAGCGACAGTATGCCGGCGGTGATAAATGCGATGGGGGTGCCGGAAAAAAGCGCCGGTACTGCCATGAGCGCTAGGCGTTCACGTAGACCGGCGAAGAGCACCATCACCAGGGTAAAACCCATTGCCGAACCAAAGCCGAACAGCAGGCTTTGCACGAAATTGTATTTCTCTTGGATGTTAAGCAGTGCCACACCCAAAACCGCGCAATTAGTCGTAATCAGCGGTAAAAAAATCCCTAAAACCTGGTACATGACCGGACTGGTTTTGTGTATCACCATCTCGGTAAACTGCACCACTGCCGCGATCACCAGAATAAAACCCAACACTCGCAAAAAACCGATATCGAACGGTATCAATAAGCGATGTTCCAACACCCAACTGGCCGCAGAAGCCAGGGTCAAGACAAATGTGGTCGCCAAACCCATGCCCAATGCGGTATCCAGCTTGTTGGAAACCCCCATGAACGGGCATAAACCTAAAAACTTGACCAACACGACATTGTTGACCAAGGCCGTACCCAATATCAGTAGTAAGTATTCGCTCATCGTTTTAGACCCGGTGTTTTGTAACAAGACAGCATCATTTATGCCAATGCTGCGAAACCCCCACAACTCCCCGATTTAGTGCAAAGCCAGGAGATTTAGCGCCAACATCTCTGTCCTAAAAAATACAGAGCTGAAACAAGTCCGCTAAAATTTGTCGTAAACCATACAAATAGCCGGGATTTTCCAACAGCAGCTAAGCCGAAACGCATTTGGCTCTCAAATTGCATGTAGTTTTCCAACTTAAGCCTAGAAAAACACGCGAGAACCATTTGCCATGACCAAATCCACCCCTGACTACCTGCAAGGCCAGATTGAGATTGATACGGCCGATATGCTATCGCCAGCCCAAAATGCCCTCGGGCAATCTCTCAAAGGCGGTAAAGCCTCTAAAACCCTGCCGTTTTCCTTATTCGTTAAGGCTGTGGAGCAGGCGCCGGTCGCCATTTCGATTACCGATAAAAAAGCCAACATCCTTTATATCAACCAAGCCTTCACCGATGTAACTGGCTACAACGCCGCTGAAATACTGGGTAAGAACGAATCCGAGCTGTCAGACAAGTCTACGCCCCGACAAATTTACTACGATCTGTGGCATACCATCTCCCGCAAACAGGTGTGGCACGGCCAACTGATAAACCGTCAAAAGATGGGTCAGCGTTATCTGGCCGACCTGACTATTGCGCCGATGTTCGATGACCGGGGCGCCATTAGCCACTACATAGGTATGCACCGCGACGTCACCCAGGCGCATTACGCGGAACAGCAGGTCAGCAACCAGAAACAGCTGATCGAATCGGTGTTGAACGCCTCTCCCGTAGCAATGGTGGTCATGGATAGCGACAAACGCGTTGTCCTCGACAATCAGATGTACAAAATGCTGATCAGCGAACTGGACAAGAAGGAACCCGCTTTATTTTTCCTGGAGGCTCTGGAACAGGACATGGGCGACCTGTGGGGCGAAAACATCGACAGGCAACAAGGTTTCGCCAATCGCGAAGTACGGATTGAAAGTGCCGGGCTCAAAGGTACGCGCTGGTTTTCCTGCTCCGGCAACTGGTTTATTGAAAACGATGTCTGTGCAGACAGCTTCTTCGCCAGGCAATCCAAGGACTATTTGTTGCTGACGATTAACGACATCAGCCCCTTGCGCCGGCAGCAGGAAAAGCTGCAGATACAGACTTTACGCACCATGTTGGCGGAAGAAGAACACATTCGCAGCATCCGCGAAACTCTGCTGGGCGCAATGCACCAGATTCGGCAGCCGTTGAACCAGATCCACGCGGCGATTCAAATCATGACCCAACGCAATGACGCCAACAACAGTCCGATCCGCGACCTGTTGGGCCAAGTGCAAAAAATGGGGGAAGAAACGCTTGCCACCTTGCAGCGCTGTGTGCCGGAAATACCGGAGTCCGCGGTGGTACCTGTTAACTTAAATCAGCTGCTACACGAAGTGATGCTGCTGTACAGCACCAAATTTCTGGCAAACGGCATCGTAGTGGATTGGCTGCCCAACCCGGTATTACCGAATATTCTTGGCGCCGAGAACAAGTTACGCATGTTATTCAAGCAATTGATCGACAACGCGGTGAATGCGATGAACCGGGCCAGCAGCCAGGAACGCATCATCAAAATCAGCACGACTATCGAGCATGATTGGGTGTGCGTGTCCGTAGCCGATTCCGGCCCCGGCATACCCGCCAACCAACGGAGCAAGGTGTTCGAACCGTTTTTTACGACAAATCAAAGCACGGCCGGCGTCCAGGCCGGCATGGGACTGGTCATGAGTAAGGAAATCGTCAATCAGCATAACGGCATGATAGAAATCGACCCGCAATATAAAAACGGCTGTAGTTTTAAAATCCGCTTTCCCTGTCAAAAAAACCTGGCCATGGTGAACATCCATGAGTGATCGTTTATTACTGGTTGAATCCGAGCTGGATACCCTGTTTCTGGTCAGTCAATTGCTGAATAGCACGCATGACTTACGCACCAAACTAAAGGGTATTCTGGAGATTTTGCACAAGCGTAACGGCCTGCATTTCGGCATGATTACCTTGCGTGACGTCGATGACGACAGTATGAGTATTTGCGAAATTTATGGTGACGGCATTGACCGTTCCGTGCGATACCAGCCGGGCGAGGGTCTGGTCGGCGCGATCCTCGACGAAGGCAGCACCATCGTTGTGGAGCGCATCGCCGACGAACCGCGCTTTTTAAGCCGCTTGGGCGTGTATAACCCTGATTTACCGTTTATCGGTTCCCCATTAGCCATCGAGCAAGGCGAAGTGGTCGGCATTTTGGCCGCGCAGCCTTGTACCTCGACATTTTTGGGCGAACGCGCCCGCTTCATGGAAATGGTCGCCAATCTGATCGCCCAAAGCGTGAACATGCTGCGGGTGATGGAGCGCAAGCAAAACGAACTGGCCAGCGAACGCGACTATTTAAAACAAACGCTGGTCAAAAATTACCGTTTCGAAAACATCATCGGTCATTCCGAGCCAATGCTGAAAGTGTTCGACATCATCCGTCAGGTGGCAAAATGGCATACCACAGTGTTGATTCGCGGCGAATCCGGCACGGGTAAGGAAGTGGTCGCCAGTTCCATCCACTTTAATTCGGCCTGTGCCAATGGCCCGTTTCTTAAGTTGAACTGCGCAGCGTTGCCCGACACCTTGCTGGAGTCCGAGTTATTCGGCCATGAAAAAGGCGCTTTCAGCGGCGCAATCGGCCAGCGCAAGGGCCGCTTTGAACTAGCGGACAACGGCACGCTGTTTCTCGACGAAATTGGCGAGATTTCCGCGTCTTTTCAGGCCAAGTTATTGCGCGTGTTGCAAGAAGGCGAATTCGAGCGGGTCGGCGGCGTCAGAACTTTGAAAGTAAACGTCCGCATCATTGCCGCTACCAACCGCAATCTGGAGCAGGAAGTAGCGGAAGGCAATTTTCGGGAAGATTTGTATTACCGCTTGAACGTGATGCCCATCAATATGCCGCCGCTCCGTGAGCGCATCGAGGACATTCCGGAACTAGCCAGTTTTCTCTTGAACCGAATTTCCCGCCAGCAAGGCGGTCGGCCCCTGGAAATCAAGGAAAGCGCGATTCGGATTTTGATGAAACATGATTGGCCCGGTAATGTCCGCGAATTGGAAAACCGCCTGGAGCGCGCAGCGATTATGAGCCAGGAAGGGATTATCGACCGCGACGTCATCGCCAGCACCGGCCTGGAAAACGAAATCGGCATTAGCCGCATCCCACAATCGATCAAACACATCGATCTGCACGACGAGAACATGGACGAACGGGAGCGAGTGATCGCTGCGCTGGAGCAAAGCGGCTGGGTGCAAGCCAAGGCTGCCAGGCTACTGGATATGACGCCTAGGCAGATTGCTTATCGGATCCAAACTTTGAATATCAACGTCAAGCAGATTTAGAAAACCTGGCACTTACGTTTGTCAGAGACGCGATAGGGGCGATTTCAATCGCCCCGGCCCGCACGATGCATGATTTAAAGCTTTTCTCGGACTATTCGGTAAATTTGCTCGGCAGCCTGTTCGCCGGCTTGCAACAAAGTATCCAACTCGGCGAGCTGCGCTTCGGCAAACGTCCTGTCCTTCAAACTCGCGGCATTGATTTGTACATTCAGCGCCGCGCTTTTTAATCCGGCATAGCCCGCCATCACAGCAACACCGGCATCGCTGATTACACCCAGGTTGCCGTGTTCGGCAGCCACCCGACTGAGCTCTATAGCTTTGGCACAGGCTTTGGCGCATTCCAGCGGCACAAGAGTGGCTTCTCTCAGCACCGCTTGAATTTGCCCTGCGCGCAGCGCTTTCTCGTCGTCAGTGCTTTTAGGTAAGCCATAACAGGCCATCAATTTGTCGAACACATCGACATCGGCTTTGATCATACCGATCAAGGTTTGCCGCAAGGCTTCTGATTCGGCCAGCAAGGCCTGCATCTGCGCTTCCACCGCCGCGTATTTGGGTTTGCCGATGGTCAGGTTACAGACCATGCTGGTCAAAGCGGCCGCTTGCGCGCCCATCACCGCCGCCGCACTACCACCACCGGGGGTAGCTTGCTTGCTGGCCAATTCGTCCAGAAATGTTTCTACCGCTTTATCTTTGATTTCGCTCATCGCCAGTCCCTTAATTTTCTCGGCGCCAAATGGTGTTACCGCCCGCCACATCCTCCAAAACAATGCCCTGCGCCTTCAATTGATCGCGAATTTGGTCAGCTTGCGCCCAGTCTTTGCCGGCTTTGGCGGCTTTTCTGACGCCGATCATTTGCTCGATTTCCGCTTCATTCAGGCCGTCGGTTATTGTGCCGCCTTTCAGGAAACTGTCGGGATCTTCTTGCAGCAAGCCCAAAATGGCCGCCAACTGCTTCAAAGTCGCGGCCAGCACGGTTTTGTCATCAGCTTTGTTCAATTCGCGCGCTAGATCGAACAGCACCGCCAAGGCCACCGGTGTGTTGAAATCGTCATCCATCGCCTGTTCGAACCGCAAGCGGTAGTCGGCATCAATGGTCGCATCGACAATCCCGACGCCTCTCAAGGCAGTGTAAAGACGCGTCAACGCCACGCCGGCATCGTCGAGCTGTTCGTCGGAATAGTTAAGCGGGCTGCGATAATGGCTGGAGAGTATGAAGAAGCGAATGACTTCCGGCCGATATTGTTTCAACACCTCGCGCACTGTGAAAAAATTACCCAAGGATTTGGACATCTTTTCTTCATTGACCCGCACGAAACCGTTGTGCATCCAGTAATTGACGAAGGGTTCGCCAGTGGCGCCTTCGGATTGGGCGATCTCGTTTTCGTGATGCGGGAATTGCAAGTCCATGCCACCGCCGTGAATATCGAAATGATTACCCAGACAACAAGTGGACATGGCCGAGCATTCGATATGCCAACCCGGCCTGCCCTGCCCCCACGGCGAATCCCAGTAAGGTTCACCGGGCTTGGCCATTTTCCACAGCACAAAATCCAGCGGATCGCGTTTAGCGGTATCGACGTTGACCCGTTCGCCGGCCTGTAAGTCCTCAATATTTTTGCCGGACAATTTGCCGTAGCCGTCAAAGCGGTTTACCGCGTAAAACACATCGCCATTGCTACCGACATAGGCAAAATCACGCTCTATTAATGTCGAAATCATCTTCACGATGTCGGCGATGGATTGCGTGGCTTTGGGTTCAATATCCGGCGGCAAAACCGACAAGGCCCGCTCGTCTTCGTGCATGGCATCGATGAAGCGTTCGGTCAATGCGGTAAACGCTTCGCCATTCTCGTTGGCACGCTGAATAATTTTGTCGTCGATGTCCGTAATATTTCTGACATAGGTAAGCTGATAACCGGCATGCCGCAAATAACGGGCGACCGTATCGAACACCACCATGACCCGCGCATGGCCGATATGGCAGTAGTCATAAACTGTCATGCCGCAGACATACATGCCGACTTTACCTGGCTGTTTGGGAATAAATTCTTGCTTACTTCGGGTTAGCGTGTTGTAAATTTTCAGCATGAGGATGGTAGGTGGATGCAGCGAAACATCTGGCAATCTATCAAGATTTCGGCTTCTCTTTCAAGATAAAAACACATAGAATTCGCGGCTTGCAGCGAGATTAAGGAGCTTTTAATGCGCACCACCCTGGTTTACCTGATGCTGTTTTTATTCTCAACCCTTTCATTTGCAACAGAAAATAAAATGTCAAACACACATAGCAAAGTCAAATTAACCACTTCACTGGGCGACGTCGTCATTCAATTGGAAGACGAAAAAGCGCCGGTTTCCGCCGCCAACTTTTTGGCCTATGTAAAACAGGGCTTCTATTCTGGCACCATTTTCCACCGGGTAATCCCAGGTTTTATGGCGCAAGGCGGCGGTTTTGACAGTTCTTTTAAGCAAAAAGAAACCAATGCACCGATCAAGAACGAAGCCGACAACGGCCTGAAAAACAAACGCGGCACCTTGGCAATGGCTCGCACTAACGATCCGCATTCGGCTACCGCGCAATTTTTTATCAATTACAAAGATAACTCGTTTCTGGACCACACCAGCCCAAGCCCGAGCGGCTGGGGTTACGCAGTATTCGGTGAAGTTGTCGAAGGCATGGATGTAGTCGATGCGATAGCCAAACAGGCCACCGGCAACCGCGGTCCGCATCAGGATGTACCGAAAACCGACATCGTCATCGATAAAGCTGAAGTTATTGAATGACAATTAGCGGTTTCGGCCTGCAAGTGGGCAGAAACCGCTGTTACTAAACGTGAAACAAGACGTACTCTTCATATCCGACCTGCATCTGGCTTTGGAAAAACCGGAGATCACCCGGCGTTTCTTGCACTTTTTGCAGCAGCGCGCCGTCGCAGCAAAATCGCTTTATATCCTTGGCGATTTATTCGATGCTTGGATCGGCGACGACGACAATACTCGGCCTATCCCGACCATCAAAAAAGCGCTCAGACAACTTGCCGACTCCGGCACCGAAGTTTTTCTGCTGCAAGGCAACCGCGATTTCCTGCTGGGCCAAAAGTTTTGCCAGGAAACCGGCATCCGTTTGCTGGACGAATATGCGCCGATTGAGCTGAACGGCCAGCGGATTTTGCTGACCCACGGCGATTTACTGTGTAGCGACGACCTGGCCTATCAGACCTTTCGCATTAAATCGCACAGCCCGGAATGGCAACAAAATGTGCTCTCAAAACCCTTATGGCTGCGGCTAATAGCGGCACGTTGGTATAGGTTCCGCAGTTTTTATCACAAACGCGGCAAAACGCTGGACATTATGGATGTCAATCAAGAGTCGGTGGCGGGATCTCTGCGTAAATATGCCTGTTATACATTGATTCATGGTCACACACACCGGCCGAGACTACACGAATTTATGCTTGACGGTTTGCCGGCCAAACGTTACGTGCTGGCGGATTGGAAACCGGATGGAGCGGAGATTTTGTGCTGGAAGAACAACGACTTTCAAACAGAATCGGTCTGATCTAAGCACAAAAAAACCGGTAGCGATATAACAGATTCCAGCGACCTGCGTTTTCTAATCTAAAACCCGCTGATACGTCACTGCCAGACACTACCGGGAATTGACTTACTATCTCCAAAAAGTAAGACTCAATAGAAACCAACTAGTTCACTCGGTATATGATTTTACTTGGTCAATGCCCGCTCGCGTTGTTCCAGGTGGAAATTAAGCGCTATGTAAGCAGGTACCTGCTGTCAAAGTGTAAACAACTGTTAATTCACGACGACGACCGCATTCATGCTAAGTTAGACTAAACTTTCCAAGCTGTGCCAATTAAGGCCCCATAACTCCTCTAGCCATGAAAAACCAAACACTGTATCTCTTGGCGCTATATATCGGACTATCCGCCATCGCACCCAGCCATGCCGATGAAATTAACCTCCCCGACATTCTTACCCGAGTCAAACCCGGAATAGTAGCTATAGGCACTTATATGCCAACACGAAACCCGCGTGCGGTTTTCCTGGGCACCGGCTTCGCCGTTGCCGACGGCAGAAAAGTGGTTACCAACGCTCACGTAACGGCAAAAAAACTAGACGAAGAGCACCTCGAGCGTTATGCGGTTTTTTATCGCCACGAGCAAAAAGAGCAAATGCAAATTGCCGAACTGACCGTGACCGACGAAGATCACGATCTGGCACTGTTAAAGGTAGACGGCGGAGTATTACACGCGCTGGAAATCGGTGACTCCCTGAGAGTGCGGGAGGGCGAGCAATATGCATTCACCGGTTATCCTATAGGTATGGTGCTAGGCTTATATCCCGTCACCCACCGAAGCATTATTGCGGCTATCTCGCCGAATGCCATACCGGCAATCGCCACGCGACAGTTAAACGTCAATATGCTGAAGCGGCTACAGACGCCTTACAATGTGTTCCAATTAGACGCCACGGCCTACCCCGGCAACAGCGGCAGCCCCTTATACGACATCAATTCCGGAAAAGTTATTGGTATCATTAACAAAGTCTTTGTACAGGGGAGCAAAGAAAATGCCATATCCAATCCCAGCGGCATCACCTATGCTATTCCCGCTGAACATATCAAGACGCTTCTAAACCAGAATGCCGTCAAATAGTTATTATTCAGGAGTTACACGGTAGCCGTATATGATAAGAATTTTTCGACATTACATTTCCACTGCCTATCTGTGGTTGCTCATGGCGGAATCGTTAGTGTTTTATTTAGCCATGTATTGCGGCGCGGGCCTAAGATTTTTATACACAGCGTCCTGGTACTCCCAACCCGAGCTTGCCGCCTCAGCAACGGTTTATTCCATCGTATTCATCGCTAGCTGCTCCGGCCTAGGCTTATATCGGAAAACACTGGATAAAGAAGAATACAATATCCTACAGCGTATCAGTTTCAGCTTCGCCGTTGCGGTATTCATACTGGCTTTCATCTATTACATCATTCCGGATTTGATGCTGGCGCGTAGCGTCTTGATTTCCGCAATTATTTTTTCTTTTGTGGGCTTGCTGTTAACACGTTATTTATTTTATCGCTTCGTCAATCTGGATAATTTAAAACGCAGGGTGTTAGTGGTGGGTTGCGGCCAAAGAGCGGGCGAACTCAGCGTCGTTAATTCCAGCTATATTTATAGAGGATTTGAAATAGTCGGTTACATCACGCTGGAGGACGAACCAATAAGCGTGCCCCATGCGATTGCGCTCAATGAAAAAATCAGGCTAACCGATATTGTCGAAGCCGCTAACGTTGATGAAATAGTTATCGCTGTGGATGATCGTAGAAAAAAGCTGCCCGTTGAAGAACTGTTGGATATAAAAATGTCCGGCGTGCAAATCATGGACTTGCAAACCTTCTACGAAAGAGAGCAACGATTGGTTTTTCTAGAGGCGCTGAGCCCTAGCTGGCTGATGTTTTCCGATGGTTTTGTGAGCGGCGGACTTCGTCCTATCGTCAAGCGCAGCTTCGATATTCTAGCCAGCCTGTTGCTACTCTCCGTAAGCTGGTGGCTAATGATACTCACTATGCTGGCAATCTATATCGAAAGCGGCTTTGGAGCACCGGTTTTCTATCGACAAAAACGTGTCGGCTACCGAGACATACCGTTCGATGTCATTAAGTTTCGCAGTATGCGTATCGACGCTGAAAAGAATGGCGCGCAATGGGCGAGCCAAACCGATGATCGCGTGACTCGCGTCGGCAAAGTGATCCGTAAATATCGGATAGACGAGTTACCGCAACTGCTAAACGTATTAAAAGGCGATATGAGTTTTGTCGGCCCGCGCCCGGAGAGACCGGAATTCGTTAAAGGCTTTGAAGAAAATATCCCTTACTACAAAGAACGGCACCGGGTGAAGCCTGGCATTACCGGCTGGGCGCAATTGTGTTATCCCTATGGCGCCAGCGAATACGACACACGACAAAAACTGCAATTTGATTTGTATTACGTCAAAAACTACAGCCTGTTTCTGGACTTGACGATAATGCTGAGCACGGTGGAAGTCATTTTGTGGGGTAAGGGAGCAAGATAATTTCTTGGCTCTGTAGTAAGAGAAACTAGCAATCAGCTTCACAATCTAAAACTACAATTTTTAACTGGCTTTACTAGTTTAATTACTCGCAAAAACTAAATTCATTCGAGGCCTGCAAAAACCTCTTAACCTTAAAAATTTACCAATTTCCGGCGAGGTGAACATGGCCAGCTGTAAGCAATGCTTGATTTCCGATGCAGTACCCGAAATAACCCTGGACGCGAATCGCGTTTGTAATCTTTGCCGGGATTTTAATCCTCAAGACCAAAGACAAGAGGAAGAGAGCCGCAAGGAGCGAGAGCTCGACCTGGAAAATGCGCTACGAGACTGTAAAGGTCAAGCGGAATATGACTGCCTAGTGCCAGTCAGCGGCGGTAAGGATAGTCTTTATTTGCTTTACAAATTAAAGGTCGAACACGGTCTAAAAATCCTGGCATTCACCACCGATATTAATATTCCTCCAATCGCCTGGGATAATATCCGGCGCACACTCGGTAAACTCGACATTGACCATCTGGTATATCGCCCATCCGATAACTTCTACCAAAAGGCTTTTCGCTATCTCTTAAAACACCAAGAACCGAGAGGCGCCGTCTACACAGTATCGTATGTCTATGCCCCGCTATTCGAAGGCGATGCAATCAAACTCGCCATGCAAAAAAACATACCGCTAATTCTTGCCGGATACTCGCCCGGGCAACCCGAACCGGAAAGAATGCTCTACGAATTCTCCAGAAAGCTGATTTGCGAAGTTGACTGGACGCCGCCGGCATTGAAAACCTGCGGCGAATTCGATGAATATGAATTGTCCCGCTTCTTCAATCCCAACAACTTCCCCAAAGGTACTCTGTTTCCACGCTATTTAGCCCCTTATCATGCTTGGGAATATAATCAGGAAGAAGTGATGCAAAAAGTGGTCGAATTGGGCTTGGTCAAGTCAAGCAAGCACGCCAGTCCGATCTTTAGCAACTACCCGATTAACTGGTTGCTAATGTACTCCGACTTAAAACACTTTGGCTACAATCCTTATCTGCCGGAATTCGCCTCGTTAATTCGTGAAGGCAAAGCCAATCTGAAAGAGTGGAAAATTTTAATCCCGTTGGTCGACTTCATGATCAAAAACAAAGTCTTCTTGGGCAAGGATGTCAGAACTAGTCTAAATTGGTTGGGAATGTCGGAACGCGAACTAGCTATTACCGAGCCTAAAGGTGCTTACGACCCGCCTGTATGACTTAAAAGGAGACCGTATGAGTCGATATAAGACACTTCCCGATTTATTAAAACTCAGAGCGAACGAACATCCGGACGATACAGCGCATTGGATTCTCAATACAGATGGTACTTGGCGCCCGATAAGTAACTTAGAGTTTTATCGGAAGGCGATGGATTTATCCTGGAAACTCAAAGACCTTGGCGTTAAAAAAAATCAAGTGGCAGCGATTATGGCTACCACCTCGCACGATTGGGAACTAGTCCATCATGCCTTTTTAGCAGTGGGTGGGATTGTGGTCGGTATCGATCCGAACGAGAATCCCGAACAGTTAAACGCCATCGTAAAAATTGCAAACACTAAAACACTTGCAATAGACCACGTAAAATATCTGGATAAGTTTCAGGATCTTAGTCAATTCGAAACCATTATTGTGCTTAATTCCGCTCCATTGGAGGGGCAACCAGATAATCTCAAATTTATAGATCTCTCCCTGACCGCAACCGGCAAACTCAACGACACTCCGCAACCCGATATACTTCAGCCTTCGGATATCGCCACCATCCTTTTCACTTCAGGCACTACGGGAACCCCAAAAGGCATAGCCTATCGACATGATCAAATCATTGCCGCTATCGACGCAATATTGCAAACTTACCCTGAGTTAAACCATCAGCCGTGTCATTTAGCTTGTTGGCTGCCGCTTTCCAACCTTTTTCAACGTATTGTAAATTTATGTGCTTTAGCAGGCGGAGCCGAAGTCTACTTTGTGGAACAGCCGCAAAAAATCATCGAATACCTGCCAACAATAAATCCGCACATATTTATTGCCGTTCCGCGTTTTTATGAAAAACTTTATCAGGGATTTGAAACTAAGCTAAATCAACAACCGCAGCTTATTTCTCAATGCCTACGATATTCCCTTAAAAAGGGTGAAAGCCAAACTGCTATCGGCTTGCTCTTCCGAACCGCCAATCGCCAAATTTTTAAATCATTTACCGCCCTTTTTGGCAAAAACATAAGGTATATGGTGAGCGGATCGGCAGCCATGCCACTATGGTTGTTACATCGCTACCAAGCCTTGGGTCTGTTGATTCTAGAGGCTTATGGCCTGAGCGAAAATGTGGTGCCTATTGCCGCAAATAGACCTTCGGAATACCGTTTTGGCACGGTAGGCAAGGCCTTACCCGGCAATACCATAATCTTGGCGGAAGATGAAGAACTACTGGTTAAAGGCATAGGCGTTTTTGATGGCTACCTTGACGACCAACACCCGGAAAAGAGTGCCAATGAATCGAAATTCCTTCCGACAGGTGACTACGCAAAAATCGACACACAAGGCTTTATAAGCTTGACTGGACGCAAATCCGAAGTTTTTAAAACGTCAACCGGTAGAAAAATAGCACCCGTTGCGATCGAGTCGGTACTCCAAAACAACATGACTGTAGAGCATGCTGTTGTTTTTGGCGAAAACAGAAAGTTCTTGGTTGCTTTGATAACCGTTGGCGATTCAAATATCATTAAAGACCAATCTATAACCACTTATGCGCAAAAAGTCGCTATCAATCTAACGGCGGCCATTGCCGGTCTACCTGAATATAAACGCCCGGTCGGCATCATTTTTTCGTTTAAGACCTTGTCGGTTGCTGAGCAAGAGCTAACGACAAACCTGAAGCTTCGGCGTAAAAATATCCGACACAAATACGAAAATTGGATAAACGAACTTTATAACTTGTTGGAAGACCCAAAATCGACCCTCCATTCCCAACCAATTTCAGCTAGTCCCGATATCGTGCTATTGAAACTTTAGTTTCAATTACAATACAGATCAGCTAAAAATTCACCACTACTGCGAAAGCGGTGATTCTGGATTTTTAGACGTCGGCAATATTCAATCCATCAAGGAGTGCCCTCATATGGCAAAAAGAATTTTTGTTACTGGTGCCACGGGTGCAGTCGGCAGTGCCTTGGTGCCCTTACTTTTGGAGGAAGCTGATAACTTCGTGTGGCTGCTGATCCGCGCTGAATCCTCTGAGCATTTAAAAAATCGTCTCGAAGAACTATTCCTTTTTTGGAATCTGGATAAGGAACAAGAAACAAGCGCCAGACACCGTGTCATCGCTTTACAAGGCGATGCCGATCTTGAAAAATTTGGAGTATCTGAAAGTGTTTACACCGAAGTATCTAGCCAATGTACCCACATTATTCATTGTGCGGGCGTTGTAAGAATGAATTTGCCCTTGGAAGTGGCCAGACACCATGCGCTGGGCTCCGCAAAAAGCGTTGTAGAACTTGCCCTAGCCTGTCAAGCGTCGGGAAATTTACAAAAAGTTGAATATGTCAGTACCGTTGGCGTTGCCGGCAAAATGTCGGGGGTCGTCCCGGAAACTTGGATCACCCAACCGAGGAGCTTTCACAACACCTATGAGCAATCCAAAGCCGAGGCCGAAGATTATCTTCGCCAAAAAATTGAACTTTACAATTTGCCGGTAACCGTTCACCGGCCCAGCATGGTTGTGGGCGACTCAAAAACCGGAAAGATTATCCACTTTCAAATTTTTTATTACTTGTGCGAATTCATTTCAGGATCCAAAACTCATGGCCTTCTACCTAATTTAAAAGACGCCACGCTTGATACAGTGCCGGTAGATTATGTCGCACGCGCGATCCAATGGAGCGCCGATCAGAGGACGGTTGCAACGAACAATATCCTTCATCTTTGTTCGGGTCCGCACCTATCCATGCAATTGATCAATTTGCAAAATTTGGTGCGCGACAAGATGCGTGAAGTTGATATGCCTTTGCCGGCTGTTATTGCCGTATCGTCAGTATTTTTTACAGTACTTCTGCGAGCGATGATGCCAATTGTTAGTCAAGCTACTTTGCGCCAACTAAAAACCGTTCCGATTTTTCTTGATTATTTGGCTGATAGGCAGATTTTTGGCAACGATAAAACAATCCATCTGTTTCAAGTAAATGGTGGTCCAGACTTGCCGCCGGTTAAAAACTGTTTGGCGCTTGCTATAACCCATTATTTACAAACTAAAACGGGTAAAAAATAAACTCTCGTAACGCCAACGGCCAAAATCACCCTGCATTAGGAAACAAGAGCAAGCCTGTCGGGAATTTTTACATCTGAAATTCTTAAAAAAATAACTTATTGTTTTATAGGTATTTTTTATATGGCACGCTTTCTGCTTCAAGTAAAACGTAAACCAACACTCTTACAACCCATTAAAACAGGAAATTTTATGAAACACTCAATTGCAAAGCTCACATTGGTGGGCGCACTTATCGCCCCTAGCTTATCTTTTGCTGCCAGCGTCGGCGGTGTAACGTGGAATGAAGCTAGCGGCTTCGACTTAACCTTCAACGGCACAATCTGGGAAAACGACGTGAATACCGTAGGTGATATTGTGACCGTTTACGGTACAGTGTCTAATATTAACGGCATTACAAACTTCGTTAGCGCGGGCTCAGAGTTGAGCTATTTTGGAACATATACATTGGCAAATGCTGGTGATTTTGACGGCGACACCAAAGGCGAAGCTATATTCAATTTGGCAACCTTGTCGTTTTATGTTGACCCAACCGCTGATTTCGATGCATCAAATAGCGCCACAGCAAACGACGGCAACCTCTGGCTAACACTGACCGGGCACGATTATGCCGCATTTGGTGCAGTTAACGGCTTGGGTTCAATTTTAGCTGAGTTAAATGGAGCCTCTATTAGCGCTACTGGTGACACCGGTGGCGGCTATGGCGCATGGGATGTAACAGGGGGCGTAGCTGCACCGTTCTTTGATACAAACACCATTGACGTTATTAATGGAATCTCTGTCGGCGCAACCAACGCGGACTTCACCTTCTCTGATAGCTTTCAACCAGCTGGTGTTCCTGGTCTTCTGACAGGAACTGGCGAACTAAGAGGCAAAACAGCTTCAGTTCCTGAGCCAGGCTCATTGCTTTTGCTGTCTGTCGGTTTGTTAGGCATGGGCTTGCGTAAAAACTACCGCTAATAAATCTGGCGAGATACATTTGCTATAACGCAATTAATCCCGCTTTTTGTTAAAGCTTAAAGAGCCACTTAAGTCCTTAAAAACTTAGGTGGCTTTTTATTGGCTTGCTACATGTACATGTCCTAGCCACTCTCATACATACCACGCTATATTGAAATGGTCTAAGAATCCCGGACACTTCTAAAGGCAGAATTTATAATGCTAGCGGAAGTGACCATGAGTAACGACAAAAAATACAATAGACCCAAATACAGCCTGGAATTCAAACAAAATGCCACCAGACTGGTTCTGGAAAAAGACTACAGCCAGCAACAAGCGGTCGATCATCTGGGTATATCGCAAAGTGATCTTGCCCGGATTTGAAGGACACTGAACTAAGGGATTTTTTTAGCTATAAATACTTCCGGGCTGACATAGCCCAATTTGGAATGAAGCCATTTTCGATTGTAATACACTTCGATATATTCGAACGCTTGGTACTTGGCTGCTGATCGGGTTAAAAACCGTTCACCATGAATCGCTTCGACTTTAAAGCTGTGGTTCCAACTTTCCATGGCGGCATTATCATAGCAATCGCCTGTCTTGCTCCTGCTACAAATCAATTGGTGTTTGGTGAAAAGCTTCTGATAAGCGGCAGAGCAATGCCGACTCCCCGCTCCGAATGGACAACCACACCTTTTGGAATTTGTTGACGCGATAACGCCATGATCAAGGCATCACAAACCAGCGTTGCCGTCATTCGCTCGCCGATGGCCAAACCGATTACTCGACGTGAATAAAGCTCAAGCACCACCGCTAAATACAACCAACCTTCTTCCGTCCAAATATAGGTGATATCCGACACCCATTTTTGATCAGGGCCGTATGCCGTGAAATTTTGTTCCAACAGATTCGGTGCGGTAATCCCCCCCTGAAAAAAGCAGCGTTTAAAAGTAGAATTTTCTCGTAACAGACGAAGGAAGTTTTACATGAAGACCTCACGATTTAGTGACAGCCAGATTCTGGCGATTTTGAAGCAAGCGGACGCCGGCACGCCAGTGCCTGAGATTTGCCGGGAACACGGTGTTAGCTCTGCCACGTTTTACAAATGGCGTTCCAAATATGGCGGCATAAATGCGTCCTTGATGGCACGCCTGAAAGAACTCGAAGACGAAAACCGGCGACTGAAGAAAATGTATGCCGAAGAACGGCTAAAGGCCGAAATTATCAAGGAAGCCTTGGAAAAAAAGGCCTAACGCCATCTTGCCGACGCGAGATGGCGCAAACCCTGTTGCAAGCTAAGCGGGCCAGTCTTCGGTTGGTGTGTTCGGCTTTAGGCATCAGCCAGAGCGGTTATCGCTATCAGTCTAAGCTCTCGACGGAAAACGCCGAGATTGCCGACTGGCTGAGGCGTCTGACGGACACCCATCGCACGCGGGGCTTTGGATTGTGCTACTTGTATTTGCGCAATGTGAAAGGCTTTCGTTGGAATCACAAGCGGGTCTATCGGATTTATCGAGCACTCGAACTCAACCTGCGGATCAAGCCTAAAAAGCGTTTAGTGAGGGAAACCCCGCAACCCTTGGTTGTTCCGGACCGCATCAACGCCGTTTGGTCGATAGATTTCATGCACGATCAACTGGCTGATGGGCGCGCGTTCCGCTTGCTCAATGTCATTGATGACTTTAATCGGGAAGGCTTAGGGATAGAAGCGGATTTTTCGTTACCAACGCTGCGGGTCACCCGCACCTTTGATCGCATCATCAAGCACCCATAGGGCATAAATGGCGCGGAAAACCTGACGCCATTCGCTGCGACAATGGGCCGGAATACATCAGCGAGACGCTAAAAACCTGGGCCGAGCAACAGGGAATCCAGATCAACTATATCCAACCGGGCAACCCGCAACAGAATGCCTACGTTGAGCGCTATAATCGAACGGTGCGTTACGAATGGCTGGCTAAGTATCTGTTTGACTCAATCACCCAGGTTCAGGATTTTGCCCAACGCTGATTATGGACCTACAATCATGAACGGCCCAACATGGCTATTGGCGGCATCACGCCAAAACAAAAGTTGGCACTCGCCGCTTAACCTCTACTTTTAGACTCTGCTCAAAATGGAGGGATTACCGTGCGACCAGTATCGAGTGGTTTCTGTTCGTTATCGCCTTGTATTTCTTAGCCGCTTTCGCTCTACAGTCATAGCTTCGCATGATTCTGGCTACGCGGTGTCGGCCCGCTGATTTGCCTTCGTCTTTTAGCCGTTGTGTAATTCTGGGCTAACCAAGACGGCCTTTCTCATCCTCAAAAATACGTTTAATATCATTGGCTAGCCATTTATTGGCTTCGCCTCTGCGGAAAGCGGCTTGTGTTTCCAGAGTCGTAGTAGCCACTCCGTGAGACCGCTAACAGGCGACACATGAGACCCATGAGACCCACAGGAAATTGATCTTCATTGGCTTTGATCATGGCGTACTTCACTTGGGCTGTTTGGCAAACTACCCACAGGGCATAAATACGCTGCCGCCTTTTTTAAAAAGGCGACTTCCTCTTCCAGTCGGGCGTTTTCTCGTTTAAGCCGCGCCACTTCGGCTTGCTGTAGCGTTGATCTTCGAAGGGCTGTCCCGTTTGGCGACTTTTGGCTCGCCAGTTGTACAGCATCGATTCGGCGAGCCCTAAATCTTTGGCCTTCTTTGGTATGCCATCCTTGTCGGCACGCTCCAGGGCCTGTTCTTTAAACTGCGCGGTATATTTGTTGCGTACAACGGGGATCTTTGATTTGTTTTCAGCTTTCATGATTTTCCTCGGGGTTAGAGATTACTCTCTTAGCCGAGTGTCCGATAGATGGGGACAAGATCACTCTGATCGAATTCGAGCGGGAGTTTTCGAAACACGCTGCCTAAACCGGTGTCCGGTTTTTATTGACCATTTCAGCCGCTGACAGACCGATAGGGGCAAGTTCAATAGCAAGAACCTATCCCGACTTTTTCCATCAAAAGATGTACAAGATTTCTTAATGTTTTTGGAGGCGCAGTTATCTTAAATCTTGCTTAACAAAAAACCTGAACATCCGCCAAACCGAACCAAATCCCATTAATGCCAATAAGCTGTATATAAAATTCTTTATCGTCAAGTATTCTAAAATATATTGAAGTCGCCCAGTGTCGACATCTTCTTTTCTTGCGAAATTACGTTGAGAAAAGTCAAGTATAACCTTGGAATTAGTATTGGAATCTTGATTTTTACTACCCCCAACGCCGTCAGGTTTCCCAGTTATCCCAAGACTGCTCTTGAAAACCATCATAGCATTCAGATTCTCATCCACCCCGATAAATTGTTGTAACTTTCCCAACAAACTGCTGCTACTTAAATCATACCCGACCATGCTAGCATATATTCTGTCATCAATATCTTTAAGATCGTAATACGTCCAAACTAATTTGCTATATATTCCTTCCCCAAGACCATCTCGTACTTCATCCAGGAATTTTTTAGACGAAAATACATCATCGGAGTAATTGTAGTTTTCTATACCCCCAACAAAATTGGTATCAAAAAAATCTCGAATAAAAAAGGAATCCTGCGTAGTTTTATTAATTTTTTCCTGCTGACGAAATATAGGTCGTGAAATCGAATAATCATCAACAGCGGGTTCGCCCGGAGAAACCTTGCCTCTGATGTTTTCGACGCCTATTTCATGATCATGGATTTTAGCAATATCTTTTTTAATACCAACCGAACTTAGAATATCTTTAACACCATCTGGAGCTGATTGAATCTTCTCTTTGTCATCTTTTTCTTTAACATTATCTACGACAAGATCAGCCTGAACACCCATCGCTACCACATTAGTAAAGAATATGCTCAACAATGCCATCAGCATAAGTGCGAATGGAAAACCTCTAAATATCATGCAAGACTACCCAATCGCAAAAATACATATCAATTTAAAAAACAGAATAAAAAATTAAAATTGCCACTTGGCAAACAAAAGAACGACTAAGTACTTCATTACACGCCTGTTTGACTATTTAATTGCGATGAATATCTTGACGCAACTACGTTACGAAAAATCATACACAGCGGAGCCTGAGCCATAAAAACCAATGAAATCAGCCCAAAGTGCGCCACAAAAAAACGCGCCTTTAATATATCGCCAGAAATTAAATGACTTCTATCAGTACTTAACAAAAATTGCATAGCCGAAAAAACAGTATCATATTTTAGAATAAACTGTTCAGTCCCCCAACTTAACAACTGATAGCCTAACCAAAAAGAAATTATAAATAATAATCCGATAACAATAATGCGCCGATTTTTATTAAAAACTGATAAAAACAAAATGGACGAACCTAGCCAGCCGACCAGAAAAAAATAAATACCAATACAGATGACCGAGAAAGAATAGCCACTATTGATCATTAACTCTGTTAGGTTGTCCGTCGCAGCTTCAATAACCACGACCCAATACCCAAATGGCAGTAACAAAACTATCCAAAACAAACCCAAAATAAAAAGCCGCACCAACTGTCGGGTTGAAACCACCCAAAAAAGCGCCGCATGAGTGGCTATCAATGCGATTAAGGAATAAACACCAAACAAACCTAAAAACCGAAACGCTAGCTCTAGCTCTGCGGGGACACTCAAAATTGGAGATCCCAACACATCATGTATACTTTCTAGGGGAACAATAGCCCTTACCAACATCCATGCTATCAGCGTATGTACTGCTAAAAAACGAGCATAAAAAAAAACCTCTCCCCTATCATTTTTCAATATATTCACCAAAGAGAATAGCGGATATGCAAAGCACCAATAAATCAATATGGTTATACCTAAAGCACTGATGATTGGGTATTCTTTCGCAAATAACTCCCTCACATTGTAAGGCATAGCCTCAGAGCCACTGACAAATATCAACGTACCCAGAGTCACAAACACAGATCCCACTGCCAGCAAAAATAGGAGACTCCCACGAGTGTCGCTTGTTTTATTTATTGGACGACTCACGGGGGCAGAGCCTTCAGTAAAATTAGTCTGCGGCCTTGAAATCGTAAAAAAAACATCATTTTCCAGCTTGTTTTTGGGCTCCGCTAAAGAAGGTCTATTAAGTTGCAGCAGTTTGACCACCGAATAACCGAGATACCCTCCAAAAGACTCTAAAATAACATCTGTGATATCAACATTTTTATTTGGCAAAAACAATTGCACAAATTCAATGCCCAGAGCCGTCAAAACTATTACTGCTAAGAAAATGATACTTACTTGATGACGGCCAATAACAGACAGAAAAGCATACCCCCCTATCAATCCAAAAGGCATAAAAAATAAAATTTTATGAAAAACCTCTGTAATAGCTCTGAATTCCGTACCATAATAATAAGCATAAAAAGGTACTCTAAGAAACTTATCAC
The DNA here is from genome assembly GCF_000515215.1 of Methylomonas sp. 11b. Classification (NCBI taxonomy): domain Bacteria; kingdom Pseudomonadati; phylum Pseudomonadota; class Gammaproteobacteria; order Methylococcales; family Methylococcaceae; genus Methylomonas; species Methylomonas sp. 11b. Next base: position 4,437,436 of record NZ_KI911557.1, on the reverse strand, counting down.
TCCAAGTTGAAAGCCTTATATAACTCCATTCAAAATCGTAAGGGTACAAAAATACAAAGCCGACAACCAATACCCATAAAAAATACGCTAAACACGCATATAAAACAGCGAATCTATGATAAGTTTTCAAACCACTACTGCTTCCAACCAAAGCAAGTCTATTTGAATCTAAAACTATCAATTGCACGCCAATAAAACCCCCCACCAACGCAAGGAAAATGTCCGTAACATCGGTAACCCTGCTGTATACAAACAGTTGAAAAAACTCAATTATAGCTGCCGATAAAAAAACTCTTTTTAATAGATCGCCTTTACCCAAAGGCTTCAACTTATACCATAGCCAAGGAATTGGCAGCCATAATATGACATCAGACAAGCAATCATATATATCTCGAAAAGCGTCTCCTTTTAACCCATAAAACGGCAGTAAAATAACGCGCCCTTCATGCCATTTATGATAAAACTCAACAGGACTTAGGGTTAAATCCAGCGGCATGACACTGTAAAAAAACATACACCCCAAGTAGATTTGCAAATAGGAAACTGAATTGGTTTTATTTATTTGCCAATTTTCCAACCAATTGACAAATCTTTCACCAAGAATCCACCAAGCAAAAACACCAATAATGGCTCCCAAAGTTTCGGCTATTATGTCGTTTAAGGACACTGTCCTAGGAGGAAAAAATAACTGAGTAAACTCGATAGCAGAACAAAGCAAAAAACTGCCTATCAATACAAAAACTGACGACACGCACCTGCCAAAAATTTGTTGTTTTAGGGAAAGCATACCCAGCCAAAGAAAGGCAAGCGGTATAAATAGCAGAATATTGGCAACCCAATCTGCTCTTGAGGCAATACCCAGTGTCAAATACTCAATATTCTGAAAACGAAACCAAGCATCGCTTAACGAAATACTATTAAATTGCCATGGCACCAAACTGCCATAAACGACAAAAATCGTATAAACAACACAAGAAATTAATAAGCTATTTTTCACAAAAAACTTGGCTCATTGATATTGGCTTTGAAAAGCGGCTACAAAATTGCTCAACTGCTGGTATGGAATATGATTAATACCTGCCGCTGCCTTACGGCCGCCACCGGAAAATAAGGCACATAACACATCTGCGCCAACTTTATTATTCAATGGGGCTCTCACACTAATTTGATAACCTCCCCGTTGATTGTTGCTAACGATTGCGTGAGCCCTATCCGGGTACTGATTAGCCAGTTGATTCCCCCACACACCAGATACCCGCCTTGCCCATTTTTCATCGGGCAAAATATATACCGAGATGCTGTCTGTCTTATATTCAGCGTCGACTTGTGCAGCTAGACGCATATCCTCGTTATAACCATTAAATAATTGCTGACAAACTTCCGCCTTATCTCTGATAAAGTCAAACGGCGATATATAACCTTCCAGCTGCCTATAGAGCATATCCGGAGCAAAATATAGATCATCGATACACGTACCGTAAGCGTTGTAATTGATAGCGATTCCCAGTTGCTTTAGTTGAAGCAATTCTTGGGCCGTTAAATTAAGTAACTTAGCGGCTTCGCTTGCCGAAGCATCCAAATTATCACCAAAAGCCCCTGTCACAGCCCACTCGGTAAAGCGTTGCTTTAAATGTATGTTCATCAATAAACTTGTGCAAACATTCGCATCCGTGTTTATTAAAGAGGTTAGACCCTGGTGAACAGGAATTTCACCTGCATAATGGTGATCCATGTAAAAAATACTGACACCATTGTTAAGGAGCTCGCACAGAGGCAAGCGATTCTTATCGAGAGAGATGTCGAGCACAACTATCTGATCGCCTACTTCAGCGCAAACTCGACTTAGCAAATCGATGTCGCGCTTGACCCCCGTAACAAGTGTCGACTCCAAGGGACAAGCCAGGCGCAACTGTAACAACGCACAAATACCATCCGCATCGCCATTAAATACGTCGATATTCACTTTACATTTCTCTTTGAGTAGGAGCGATAACACCACGCAGTTCGAGCATGTTCATCACTTGATCGACACACATTTCCAACTCATAAATCCCGGTATCTATTATCAAATCGGGTTTTTCCGGCACTTCATACGGCGAAGATATACCGGTGAATAGCTTGATATCGCCTTGCCGCGCTTTTTTGTATAGGCCTTTTACATCCCGCTGTTCGCACACAGACAAATCGCAGTTGCAGTAAATTTCGATAAAATCGCCGTGCGGTACCAAATTTCGCGCATACTGCCGTTCGGCCCGGAAGGGCGAAATAAAGGCAGTTAACGTTATCGTACCGGCTTCCAGCATCAGTTTGGCGACTTCGGCAATTCTACGGATATTCTCCTGCCGGTCTTGATGACTAAATCCCAGATCGCCACATAACCCTTGGCGAACGTTATCGCCATCCAACACAAACGTTCGACACTTTAATTGATGCAAACGCTCTTCGACGGCATGAGCCAAGGTTGACTTGCCGGCCCCGGACAAGCCGGTAAACCACAAAATAGCGGATTTATGCCCGTTTAATGCCTCTCGGCGACTACGCGTTACCGTGGCATGATGCCAAACAGTATTTGAGCTTTGTTTATCCATTTAATTGAACTCCATAATTGTTCCACCAAGACTACTTCATCGCAGGCAAACGATGCAATCCTCTTCAACAAATCCGGAAATCTCTCCGATTGCTTAAGCTTCTGCTTCATTCCCGGATTTCGCGGCAAGGATGGTCAGAGAATATTTAAAAGCCAACTTAATAATCAGGACTTACTCCCAAATCAACGCCATCAACGATTTTCAAGAACTTTCCTCTAACCGTCGTTAATCCGCGCGTTTTCGGGTATGATTTGCCGCCTTTTTCGACTAGCTTGGCTTTTCATGCGAATTGGCCCTTACGAACTTCCCAACCAAGTATTATTAGCACCGATGGCGGGCATTACAGACGCGCCGTTTCGGCAAATCTGTAGCGAATTTGGAGCAGGCCTCACTGTGTCGGAAATGGTGATTTCTAATCGCAGCTTGCAACATCACCCACGCACTCTGAAAAAGCTCGATTACAACGGCGACATCAGCCTGCGCTCGGTACAAATTTTGGGTACCGATCCTCGGCAAATGGCTGAAGCGGCCAAATTAAACCAAGACCGAGGCGCGCAGATTATCGACATCAATATGGGCTGCCCGGCAAAAAAAGTTTGCTCGGTGGCGGCGGGTTCAGCGCTGCTGAAAAATGAGTCATTAGTGGCTAAAATTTTAGATGCGGTGATTGATGCAGTGGAAATTCCGGTAACCCTCAAGATTCGCACGGGCTGGGACTTAGCCAATAGAAACGCGCCAAGCATCGCCAAGATTGCTGAGAGCTGCGGCATTCAAGCGCTCACCATCCACGGACGCAGCCGAGCCTGCAAATTTACCGGAAATGCCGAGTACGACACAATCAAACAGATCAAAAAAAGCGTCAGCATTCCGATTGTCGCCAACGGCGATATCGATAGCGCCGCCAAAGCCAGGCAGGTCTTGGCATACACGGGTGCCGATGCGGTGATGATAGGGCGAGCTGCACAAGGCAATCCCTGGATATTTAGCGACCTAGTCGCCCATCTCAGCAACACCACATATTCACCACTTTGCTTGACCGACATCAAAGCCGTCATTAACCGACATCTGGAAAATTTATACAGTTTTTATGGCAACGACAGTGGTGTTAGAATCGCCCGCAAGCACATCGGCTGGTATTTCGATCATCTCGGCACTCTGCCTGCCGACCAAAAGACTGCGATTAACCAAGCCCAACACGCTGCGCGGCAACTCGCGCTCGTCAATGCCTCTTTCAATTTGCTGACACCACGAGCCGCCTAGATGGGAAAACACCTTACACATAAAGTCACCGGCAGCGAGCAAACGCTGTCTGACCATGTCCGTCATTGCGTCGAAGACTATTTCGCCCACCTAAACGGGCACGATTCCAGCGGCTTATATCATTTGGTGTTAGCAGAAGTGGAAAGACCTTTATTGGAAACCACACTGAAACACTGCGATTACAATCAAAGCAAAGCCGCGATTATCCTCGGCCTCAGCCGCAGCACCTTACGCAAAAAGCTTGAACATTACGGCATAGGTTAATTTCCACCCCCTTCTCTTTACCCTTTTTTGAGGTTTGCATGAATCCCCCTTTGGGCATAAGTAAAAAAGTGACCCGCGCTCTGGTCAGCGTCTCCGACAAAACCGGTATTCTGGAGTTTTGCCGAGAACTAAACCACCTGGGCATCGAGCTACTATCCACCGGCGGCACGGCTAAATTGCTAGCCGAAAACAATATTGCCGTTACCGAAGTATCCGACTACACCGGTTTCCCGGAAATGATGGACGGCCGCGTTAAAACTCTGCATCCCAAAGTTCACGGCGGCATTCTAGGTCGGCGCGGCATTGATGACGGAGTGATGGCCGAGAACGGCATCAAAGCCATCGATATGGTGGTGGTGAACTTGTATCCGTTCGAACAAACCGTCGCAAAACCCGATTGCGACCTGGAAACCGCGATAGAAAATATCGACATCGGCGGCCCAAGCATGATCCGCGGCGCAGCCAAGAACCATAACGACGTGGCTATCGTTGTCGACCCTATCGATTACCCGAAAATTTTGGCCGAGTTACAAGCTAATGCAAGCGCCCTAAGCCACGATACCCGTTTTAAATTGGCGCTAAAGAGCTTCGAGCATACCGCGCGTTACGATACGATGATTGCCGCTTACCTCAGTAAAGTCCTCGATGGCGGTGATTTCCCGGAAACTCTAAATCTGCAATTCCATCGCCTACAGAACATGCGTTACGGCGAAAATCCGCATCAAAATGCAGCTTTTTATGGCGAAAAAAATCCACCGGCTGGCAGCATCGCAAGCGCCAAGCAATTGCAAGGCAAAGAACTGTCTTACAATAATATTGCCGATGCCGATGCGGCATTGGAATGCGTCAAAGCATTTAACGACCAACCGGCCTGCGTGATCGTCAAGCACGCCAATCCCTGCGGTGTCGCGGTAAGCGGCGACATTTTTGACGCCTACAATCTGGCGTACGCGACCGACCCGACCTCTGCTTTTGGCGGCATCATCGCTTTCAACCGCGAATTGGACGAAAATACCGCGGCGGAAATCGCAGGACGCCAGTTCGTCGAAGTCATCATCGCGCCGGCCATATCAGCGGGTGCGCAAGCGGCGTTGGCCAAAAAGCAGAACGTCCGGGTCCTGGAGACTGGCTATTGGCCGAATACCGATGAATCAGCCCTAGAGTTTAAACGCGTCGCGGGCGGTTTGTTAGTTCAAGAGAAGGACATCGGCAAGATTAGAGCTGCCGATTTGAAAATAGTCAGCAAACGCGCACCGACTGAACAAGAATTGGCAGATCTACTATTCGTCTGGAAAGTCGCTAAATTCGTCAAATCCAATGCCATCGTTTACGGTAAAAACGGCCAGACCGTCGGCATTGGCGCCGGCCAAATGAGTCGGGTCTATTCGGCAAAAATCGCCGGTATCAAGGCCGCCGATGAAGGCTTAACCGTGCCGGGCTCGGTAATGGCCTCCGACGCCTTCTTCCCATTCCGCGACGGCATCGACGCGGCAGCGGCGGCAGGCATAACTGCGGTAATCCATCCAGGCGGCTCGATGCGCGACGCAGAAGTGATCGCAGCGGCTGACGAGCACAATATTGCGATGGTATTGACTGGCATGCGGCATTTCAGACATTAATACGGGACAACCTAATATGAACATTTTGATCGTAGGTAGTGGCGGCCGAGAACATGCCTTGGCCTGGAAAGTCAGGCAATCCGCACAAGCCGACAACGTCTACGTTGCGCCGGGTAACGCCGGTACTGCCCTGGAACACGGCATAAGCAATGTCGATATTCAAGCCGACGATATCGAAGGTTTGCTGAGTTTCGCCCAGGCCCGAAACATAGAACTAACCATTATTGGACCGGAGGTACCCTTAGTTAAAGGCATAGTCGACCGATTTTCCGCCGCAGGTTTGAAGTGCTTCGGGCCGACGGCTCAAGCAGCGCAGTTGGAGGGCTCTAAATCGTTCTGCAAGGATTTTATGATCCGCCACAACATCCCGACAGCCGCATATAAAAGCTTTACCGAAGTCGAACCGGCCATCGCTTATATCCGCGAAAATGGCGCCCCCATCGTCGTGAAAGCTGATGGTTTGGCTGCCGGTAAAGGTGTGGTCGTCGCCCAGTCTGAACAACAGGCGATAGATGCCGTCCAAGATATGCTATCCGGCAATACGTTTGGCACGGCCGGGCATCGGGTAGTAATTGAAGAATTTTTGGATGGCGAAGAAGCCAGTTTTATCGTCATCGCCGACGGTTTGCATGCCTTGGCCATGGCCACCTCTCAGGATCACAAGGCTCGCGACAACGGCGATCAAGGCCCCAATACCGGAGGCATGGGGGCTTATTCTCCCGCACCTGTCGTGACGCCGGAGATCCACCAACGTGTCATGGATGAAGTAATTTTGCCCACCCTACAAGGCATGCGGGAAGATGGTAACGAATATACCGGCTTTCTCTACGCCGGCCTGATGATAGGTAAGAGCGGTAGTATCAAAGTATTGGAATATAACTGCCGCTTTGGCGACCCGGAAACGCAACCGATTATGATGCGTTTAAAAAGCGATTTAGTTGAGCTTTGTCTGGCGGCCATAGACAAAAATCTTGATCAGACGGCTACAGAGTGGGACGAACGCCCCTCATTGGGTGTGGTGCTGGCAGCGGGCGGCTACCCCGACGAGTATGCCAAAGGCCATCCGATCAGCGGCTTGCCAAACGATATCAGCAGCGAATACAAAGTATTTCATGCCGGCACCATACAAGTCGGCGACCAAGTAGTCACTGCGGGCGGCCGAGTATTGTGCGCCTGCGCGTTAGGCGACAGCATCGCTCAAGCTCAACAAAAAGCCTACGAGCTATGCCGACATATCGACTGGCAGGATGTGTATTTTCGAACGGATATTGGTTTTAAAGCGATTAGATCAGAAACCATTTAACAAGGCTTCAGAATAAGGTAGGTAAAATGTAATCCGGCCGATAGACCGGATTACATCGTGACAGACAACTTAGGCGTCGCCTACACGCAGTACTTCGAGTTTTATTTTCGCCAAGCCCGCTTGGATGAAACCAAGTTCGCTGGCTGCCCTTTTGGACACATCAAGCAACCGTTTATTGGCTTTGTGAGCGCGGCTATTTATCCGCAACTCCACACTACGATTATTGCTAAGATTAACGACACGCACCAAAGAGCCAAACGGCAGGCTCGCATGAGCCGCAGTTAATGCGTTTTTATCATAAAATTCACCGTTTGCTGTCCGCTGACCATGCATTTTGTCGCTGTAATACGATGCGACGCCGCTTTGTTCAAGGGAAAGAAAACCGTTCCTTTCTGTTTTCGCTAAACCTACAGAGCTAAAAGACGCTAGACTCGCTGAAAGCAATAAAATTGCCGTCAATTTCGTTTTTCGCATCCTACCCTCCTTACGTTGAGTATTGACAGGAGGTTTGAGGTTATCCGAATAAAAACGCTTTGACAAGCTTTTTTCGTTAGCCTACAGGTTTTACAAATTGTCAATAACTATTTTTATGCCAGCCAAAACTATCTTAAAACTGCTAAAAACAGGGCCTCCAGCATAAATCTCAACTTATAAACCAACACTTAAAAAAAGAAAAAAACTTGTTTAGTCACAGCGACCTTGGAGATGTAATACAGACAAAACAATGCACCACCGAAAGCCAACCAGCGAGTACGTCCCGATTGGCGAATCGCCAAAATCCCCAAGCCTATGTAAACCAGCAACATCAATAATTTGGCGACAATCCAAGCAAATTCGCTTGATAACCAACCCCCTTGAAAAACCAAGGCAAATCCAGTCAACAAGACCAAACTCGCAATAATGTGCGGACTAATTTTTAGCCATTTCTGCTCCAACAGAGCTGGCTTTAATTCGGCGAGCGCCACTCGACCGATAAAACTGATAACCAAAACTGCCACGAAAAGAAGATGTATATGTTTAAGCATGAATACCCCCTAGTTAATTAACGATTGTTTTCCCCGTTCCACCCGCTCGAACAGCACACTCGGCGAGAACAAACAGGCTGTCAGATTTAAAGCTCAATCCTATCATGCAACCTGCGCGATGACCGAGTTTACAGCCCCCCCTTCTTCATCGCATTGCCGAACACCCCGACAAGCTACGCGGATTCCCCACGACATTCCTCGACTTATGCCCCGCATTATCGACTTAGGGTTTGTTGACTTTATGCGTCACAAGCCGCGCCGAATCAGATATTCAACAACTATAGCGCATGAAGACAGGATGACTTTCTATCAGAAGAATCCGGTAATCATTTGATTTTATTAGAAATAAAAAATAAGCATAGAACAGCAAGATTAATCGCAAAAATATTGTTTTGACACAAAACAGTTTTGAGTGTAAAAAATGCACCGTCGACCAACAATAATACTAACTTCGACATACAACTCGAGTTGCCCCTTTTAGGGCTAATTATTACAACAACAAGATGAGGATTATAAAAATGGCTGAACAAGAAAAAGACAATACCTTTACTGTAGTTGCTGTCGTTACTGCAATTGCTATTGCCGGCGTCGTTATGCTGAAAGCTGACGAAACCAAACATCTTCAATACGGCGGCGAAACTTCTGCCCAAGCTGAAGCTCAAGTTTTGGCAAAGCACAAAGACTTTAACAATGACGTTTTAAGCCAAGCAAAATAATTTTTGCTTAGCAACTTAGGCGCCATCCGAAATTTCGGTTGGCGCCTTTTTTATGCCCGCAAGTTTCTCACTACGTTTCTGATAGTTCGCTTTTTCAAGAACCCGCCCTAATGTAGAATTGAACCTTTTACCAATTCTATTTCACCTAAAAGATGGACGTTATCCAACGAATTGCCGAAGAACTTTCAGTCAAGCCGCAACAAGTTGCAGCCGCTGCAGCCCTGCTCGACGACGGCGCCACAGTGCCGTTTATTGCTCGTTATCGCAAAGAAGTAACTGGCGGCTTAGACGACACGCAATTGCGAAACCTCGAGGAAAGATTGATATATCTGCGGGAGCTTAACAGCCGCCGCGACTCAATTCTCGATACCATTCGCTCGCAAGGAAAGCTTACGCCGGAACTGGAAAGAGCAATACTCGACGCCGACACCAAAACACTGCTCGAAGATCTATATCTCCCGTATAAGCCCAAGCGCCGCACCAAAGCGCAAATTGCTCGCGAAGCCGGCCTGGAACCATTAGCCGACGCCATTCTTGATAATCGCAGCGCAATTCCCGAACAAATTGCAATTAACTACATCGATGCTGAAAAAGGTGTCGCTGATGTCGCAGCAGCCCTGGACGGCGCTCGACAGATCATCATGGAACGCATTTCGGAAGATGCCGAACTACTAACAGAGTTGCGTGAACGTGTTTGGAATAAAGGTATCCTGCACTCTAGCGTCGCGACCGGCAAAGAAGCAGAGGCAGCAAAATTCAAGGATTATTTCGACTACAGCGAAGCGATCAACAAGATTCCATCACATAGAGCCTTGGCCCTATTCCGCGGCCGTAACGAAGATTTACTGTCTTTAACCCTGAAACCGGCAGAATTGGATCAGGAAGAACATCAGTTATTCGCCCAGTTCGTCAGCCAACGCCTGCAAGTGAAAGACACAGCAAAACCCGCCGATGCTTGGCTAGCCGAAACCGCTCGCTTTGCCTGGAAGATCAAGCTGTTTACCCGTATCGACATGGATCTAAAGTTACGACTGCGTGAAGCAGCCGAACAGGAAGCCATTCGTGTGTTTGCCAGCAATTTGCGTGACTTGATGTTGGCGGCGCCAGCCGGCCCGAAAGCAACCATGGGCCTCGATCCCGGCATTCGCACTGGCGTCAAAGTAGCTGTTGTTGACCCCACCGGCAAATTGTTAGCGACGGAAACCATTTACCCGCATCAACCTAAAAACCAGTGGGATCAATCGATAGCGGTTCTGGCTAAATTGATTAAGCAGCACCAAGTACAGCTGGTTAGTATCGGTAACGGCACTGCTTCTCGGGAAACGGATCAATTGGTTGCAGACTTAATGAAGCAACATAAAGAACTGTATTTTCAGAAAATCACCGTTTCCGAAGCTGGCGCGTCGGTGTATTCAGCATCCGAATTGGCCGCCAAGGAGTTTCCAGATCTCGACGTATCGTTACGCGGTGCGGTATCGATAGCACGCAGACTACAAGACCCATTGGCCGAGCTGGTAAAAATCGATCCAAAATCAATAGGGGTTGGCCAATATCAACATGATGTCAACCAAGTGCAACTGGCTCGTATGCTCGATACCGTGGTAGAAGATTGCGTGAACGCGGTCGGCGTAGACGTAAATACAGCATCGGTAGCTTTGCTTAAACAGGTATCCGGACTAAGCAGTAGCATCAGTGAAAACATTGTTGCGTTTCGCGATGCCAATGGCCCGTTTGCGAACCGCAATCAACTAAAAAAAGTACCGCGCCTGGGCGATAAAGCGTTCGAACAAGCCGCCGGCTTTCTCAGAATCATGACCGGCGACAACCCGCTTGACGCCTCGTCCGTTCATCCGGAAGCCTACCCCGTGGTCAATGCAATCCTTGATGATACCGGCAAGTCAATCCGCGACTTGATCGGTCAAAGCCAATTTTTACGCAGCCTGAATCCGGCAAACTATGCCAACGCAAATTTTGGCGTTCCCACCGTCTCGGATATTTTGCAGGAGTTGGAAAAGCCAGGCCGCGACCCACGCCCGGAGTTTAAAAGCGTACAATTCAAGGATGGGGTCGAAAAAATTACCGATCTAGAACCCGGCATGACACTAGATGGCGTCGTGACCAACGTCGCCAATTTCGGTGCTTTTGTCGATATTGGCGTACACCAAGACGGCTTAGTGCATATCTCGCATTTGGCGGACGACTTTGTCAAGGACCCGCGTAGCGTGGTAAAAACCGGCGATATGGTAAAAGTACGCGTATTGGAAGTCGATGTGGCACGCCAGCGTATATCTCTGAGCATGCGGAAAAACGTCGACGCCAGCGATATTGTTCCAAAAGAAAAGCCGCAAAAAACAGCTCATAAGCCTAAACCGCAACCCGTGCTACAAAACAGTATGAGCAATGCATTTGCCAAGGCATTGAAAAAGTAAACAGTTCAGGGCTCTGCTATACTTTTTAGAGAATGCTGGCCGAGCCGGTTAATCCGGCTCGGCCAGCAGATCTTACATCCGTTCTAATATACAGGATAAGTCATGAAACGAAATACCCGCACCCTGGCCACTGTTTTATTGGCAGCCTTCCTATTGACCAGCTTGCCAACCCAGGCGGAAGAGGCCGAAACCTACGGCGCAACCTTCGGGCGAAAATTGACCACCGGCTTGGCGAACATAGCGACATCTTCTCTGGAAATACCGAAAAACATTATTTTAATCAACAATCAAAGCAATGTTATTTACGGCTTTATCGGCGGTACATTTAAAGGATTATTGAACATGGGCGGGAGAATCGGCGTCGGTGTGCTGGATTTGGTTTCCTCGCCAATCCCCACGCAGCCTATCGTCTATCCTTTATATGTTTGGGACAATTTCAACGCTGAAACTACGTACGGCAAAGCCTTCCGCCCCAGCAATTAATCGCATAATTTTGTGGTGGAGCGCTCGCCGACTCCACCATTTCATCAAGCAACCATTTTCAACTCGCTCATACCGTTAGCTTTTTTTACCAATTCGATCTGCGTTTTAATGCGCTTTTTGACCGCTTCGACATGAGAAATGACGCCAACCGTTTTACCTTGAGTTTTCAAGCCTTCTAAGGCACTCATGGCCAGATATAAGGCTTCCGCATCTAAATTGCCAAAGCCCTCATCCAGAAACAACGAATCGATAGCCTTGCCATTGTTGGCAATCTCGGATAAAGCCAAGGCTAAGGCCAAACTCACCACAAAGCTCTCGCCGCCAGACAAGGTTTTCGGCAAGCGACGCAGGTTTTTTTGCTTGGTGTCTTCAACCTCCAACGCTAACCCGTTATCGCTGGCTAAACTACGAATATAGTAACGCCCGCTCAGTTTTTCCAAAATTCGGTTGGCTTGCGACAACAAATTATCTACCAACAACTGTTGAATACGCCGCCGGAAACCACCCTGCTCGTCGTTAATCAACTTCATTTCCGCTTCGGCTTGCGCGTGTATCACCAATTGCTCAGCCAAAAGCGCCTGGAGGCTCTGATGTTTTTCTTGATAAGAAGATTGTTTATCCAGCTTAGTATCCAACGTAGCCACTTCTTGTTCGGCAATATCGATTTTCTGGGATAGCTGACGTTGCATTGCTAAAAGATCCGCTTCGTTTAAGTGGACCGGCGCAACGGCCAACTCATTTTGTAAATCAGCGGATACTTTGGCCATTTCTTCGCCAATTGCAGCCAATTGCCGATTTTGCTGCTCCAGTGTCTGCTCTATTTCCGCCCGTCTATCGATCAGCTCTAAAGCCGAGCGCAAGCTGTCTACGTCAGCAAAAACGCCACCCGCAATTTTATTAGCCAGTACTCGCCGCATTGCATCCAGTTCGAGTTGCTGGGTAGCTATTTGTCGCTCCAGTTCTACAATGAGTTTTTGCTTCTCCAAGATAAGCAAATGCAAACCCAGCGATTCTTCAGTTTGCAAGCTACTCAAAGCGTCTGCCATCTGTTCCTGATAACTGGCTATTTTTGCTTGGCTAGCGTGCAGTCTATCTTGCAAGCTAGCAATTTCCTCCAGCAAGCCCTTCTGACGCAACTCTCTGATTTGGTAATCCTGGCGCCGGGTATTGAGCTTATCGAAGACTATATTTTCTTTGCCTTTTCCAGGTAGCTTCTCACCCAATAGAGCCAACTGCTTTTCAAGTTTATCGACAAGCGCTTTTTGTTCCGCCGTGCGACTAGCGAAAAGCTGTTCGGATTCGATGTATTCCTGCGGCCGATTACGCCAGGTCGTATCAAGCTGCTCCACCGACGCCGTTAGTTTTTCCACCAAAGCTTGCTTGGCTTCTACTTCGGCCGTCCACTTAGCCACATTACGCTGCAACTGCGCGTGATCATTGACCAGGTTTTTGATTTTCTCCAACTCCTGGGCTTCTGCGTCCCACAAGTGCTTTTGCAACGACAAATTGTTTATGTCCAACTCTGCACTGACGACATTTAAACGGTTACTCAAAACCAACCATTGCGAGCGCATTTGCTGCAATCTTTGCTGTCGCGCTGACAATTGTGTGCCTTGCTTTTTTGCTACTGCCAACTGGCCGGAGACACTATCAATCGCAGCTTTTAAAGCCTGCATCTTGCCGCGCTGGTCGACTAAGGCCTTTTTAGAGTTGGTTTGGATTGGCGGTTTAGAGACATAAGGATGATCTAATGAGCCACATAAAAAACACGGTTTACCGACAATCAACTTGCCACGATCACCGCTAAATTTTTTCAGCAATGCTTCATTAAGGACAGCTTGCTCCAGTGCTTTGCCGATATTCTCTTCACGGTCCATCTCGTCTCGCAGCGCATCCAATCTGGCTTGCAAGCGGGCCTCATCGGGCAGTTCCGACGTTTTATTACGAGAGAACCAACTAAAAAAACTTTTTTTGGTAAATTTGGCGTTAACCGCAGCCAGCGAGTGTAGCTCCTGAAAATCATTAACCCGTCTTTGCTGCTCTACCAGTAATTCCTTCAACTCCTCGAAACTTTTGCCTTGCGCCAACTCCAGCAAGGTTTTGCGTGCAGCTTCAATACGCTCACTCAATTCGGCGACCGCAGTTTTAGTATCGCGCAAAGCTGTCTGGTTTTTTTTCAACGCCGCTGTCGTGTTTTTAGTCCAATTGGCTTGTGTCTTCTGCTTACCGGCCAACTCCGCCAGTTCTGTCCGGAGATTACGTAACTGCACCACATCGGGAAAGTCAGACTGCAAACTAGCGTCCACCTGATGTTCTTGCAACCAGCCGTCTATTTCCGCTAGACTGGCCTTTCTTTCATCCAATTGCAGTTGCAGCGTTTGCGCCAGCTCGGTTTCACGCGGCAACTCCAGCTTCAGATCACCCACTTTCAACTTCAGCGCGTCGATGGCCTGCTTTTGTTCCTCCATGGTCTTGCCATTCAAGCCTGGGGCGATTGCGTTACTGACATCTTCACCAAGTTGGCGCTGTAGCGCATTCAGCTCCTGACGATATGCATCCAAGGTCGCCTGACTTTGGACAATCTGCCCCTGCTTACCATCCAATAAAATTACTTCTTCGCGAAACTGCGTCGCTTGCTGAAAGTCGGCAATTTTCTGTAAATCGTCTTGTAACAGCTTAATGTGCGCTTCTACTTTTTTTGACTTTTCGAGAAGTTGTCTTTGGCGGCCTTCAAGTGAATGAATGTTCTCGATTGTCAGTAGTTGCTGTTGCAACTGCTTTTGTTGGATTTTTAACTCAGCAACTTGATCCTTGAAATCCTGTAAGTCTTGCTCACCAGCTTGCAAGGCCTCCGGACTGAGTAAAGGAATCAGATCAATATCCTGCTGTAGTTGCGTTAAACGATTAAGCGATTTATGAAAGTTATCTTCGGTCCGTTGCCGATACTCAACATAGATGTTGGTACCGCTGATTTTTTCCAGAATATCCATGCGCTCGCTATCAAGCGCATTCAGAAAAGCAGCAAAGTCGCCCTGCGGCAAGACCATGGATTTGCTGAATTTATGAAAGTCCATGCCCGTCAACTCGGCAATTTTGGTCCGTACTGTATTTGGTGTCCTGGCTAGTAACTCCGAATCATCGCTTAGCTTAGTCAAGCTCATTTCCGGCTGTAAGACCTGATCTTGATTAGCGTCAGCAGGCCGTTTTACATGCCAAGAGGAACGAAACCTCTCGCCATCCAAAGCAAATTCAACCTGTGCGAAGCTATCGTTTGCCTGCTTGGTGATTACATGCTCGGCAGGCTTGTCGAAACGAAATGTTTCACCGTATAGGCCTAGCGTGATGACATCGAGGATACTGGTCTTGCCGGAACCGTTGGGACCAGTAATAGCAAACACACCACTGTCGGCAATAGGTCCCTGGTCGAAATCGACTCGACCTTCGCCTTCCAGTGAATTGATATTTTTAAAGACTATATTGAGTATCCGCATAATCCCAGGCCTTGGGCTGTTCTAACTAGCTGAATGCCAATTCACCGCTAAAAGAGCGTTGTCGATGAACCGGGGGCAAAACAAAGAGGTATTTTAGTGAATTTAAGCCGGGACTGCTCGACAATAACAAGACCGAAAGCTGATGTTTACTTTAAGGCTGCAAATTCGCTTGTAGGGAGACAATGATATCGCGAAGTTTTTGAAATTCTTTTCTGTCAGCTCCGTTTGCCACGCCGCGAGACTCGGCTTCACGCATCACCTGTTCCGCCATATCGAATTTCTTGAGCACCAAATATAAATGCGCCTTTTCGGCGTAGAAATACATTCGGTCTGGAGACATCGCAATAGCCTGATCGACCCCTTCCCAAGCTTTATCAAGCCGCCCTTGAAAGAAATTCAGCTTGGCTTTAATAATATGCATCATGGGCTTATCAGCAAAATCAGCCTGATTCAAGGTGCCATCTACCCACTCCAGAACATCCGGTGCCATGTTAATGCACATTGGATTTTCATTGAGCACACAGTTAGCGGCGGTCCGAATCGTAGTCATGGTACGTAATGTGTAGGTTCGATTTGCTATCCGCCTCAAAATCTCCTGATGAACCAATTTCTTTAAGGCTTGCATGTATTTTTTGTTTAAAATCAAAGGGTCATCATAATATTTTGGCAGGGGAACGTCTTGGCTATCTGGATTGAAGTGATACAAATCGAGCAAACTATTTAACTCGATAAAAACATCGACCAGCGTCGACATTTCAAAGGTGTCGAGCTGCGAAGCGATTAAAAAATACCGATAGCTTTCCTCATTTGCCCCGTACTTTAGCTCCAGAACTTTTGCATACGCACTGGTGGCACGCAGCGACGCTGGGTGATTGCGCATTTCAAAATAGCTAAAACTATTCGCATTAGACCAGACCGCTGATCGGGTATAGGTTGCAAAGGCCAGGCTGATTGTAATGCAAGCATACAAGACGTTGAGCAAACCATTGGAAATTTTTCCTGCGAGCCATTGATACAGTAAAGCTACAAAGCCAATCACAATACCAATACTGGGCAAATAATTACGATGTTCATAGACCAACTCCAGTGCAAATACACTGGACTCCATGACATGCCCTACAAAAAACCAAAGTATCGCAAAATTCAAAAATGCTAATCTTTTTCGGTGACAGTTGTATAGAGCAACTGCAATTAACCCGACAACGCCACCTATTGCCAGTACAGTATTAAAGGGCTGAAACAGGTCTGTGCTCAACGGAAAATCGTCATGCGCCAAGCTTAGTTGGGTGGCATCGGGATAGATAATTAGACCCAGGTAGTAAAACAAAACTCTAGCCTCAGTCATTACTCTTTCTGTGATTGAAAAATCCCTGATCAGGTAGCTGTTTAATAAGTATTGTGGATTAATGATTAAGTAAGCCACTCCCAATAAAACCGGAAGAATCGTGCTAACTGCGTAATACCCGTATACTTTATTGCGGGCTGCCGAAGGGATGGTTGGCAAAAGAGTCAATTCGGCGATAAAGATCAGGGCAGGCAACAGCAGGGCATTTTCCTTACTTAATACACCTAACACGGTGCCTAGTGCACAGCCCGATAGCATTAGAATGATACCAATAGGTTTATCGGCTTGAAATCTACCTTTTAAAAACAACAAAAAACCGCTCAACATGAATAAGCAAGACATGCTGTTCATCCTCTGCACTACGTATAACACCGAAGTGAGTTGCAGGGGATGTAATGCCCAAATTGCGGCGGATAGAAACGCTAATTTTCGTGAGGGAAAAGCTGGAGACACTGCTTTAAAAAGTAGTCGACTCAGAAAAAACACCAAAAAACTGTTGATGATATGAAGTCCAATATTAGTGAGCTTAAAAGCGGTCGGACTGAATTGCTGTCCAGAAAAATAATAATTGAACGCAAAACTTAGACTAGCTAGAGGACGCTTAAAAGGCCCGCTAGTATTAGCACTCCATGCGGCGGACAATTCCTGGCTATTGAAATGCTTCAGTAGCACGCCACTGTTATCGACAATATTTGGATAATCATCCGCTAGAAATGGACCTGCCTTACCAGGATTGTAGATAGCAATCACCGCCATGGCCAAAACCAGCAATATCAAGCCAGTCGACCAAAATAGCGAGGGCCGAACCAGCCATTCCACTAATCGCTTCATTACGGATAAAGGAAAATTGATACTTTCAGTAAACTTTACAAAAAACAAAGGGGGCATTCGCCCCCTCTGCACCTTTCAACTTATAGAATAGCTATCAGGATTTAGGCTGGTATTTGGGGTTGACATTACCCCAAGGAGTGGTTGAGTTTGGCTGCGTTGTAGACCATTGCATTCCAGAGCCGGTATTGCATGTGCCGTGATAAACAACAGTTTGACCACTATTGACCGAGGTACCAATTTGCTTATATGAAATAGACACACTTGCACCCGTGCCGCTCGTACCGGTAAACGTTACCGCACTAACATATTTCCCTGTGATTGCTGTTGCTGTATTAAGCCCAACAGAACCGTTAGTCAGAGAACTAGTCAGAGTTTGTTCGCTACAAGCCACACCACCAGCTGTCAGCGCCGGCGAAGCCAAGCTAGGACCTTCGGATACCTTGGATTTAACGGTGTAATCTTGGTAAGCCGGAATCGCGATAGCGGCCAGAATACCAATGATGGCGACCACGATCATTAACTCGATCAAGGTAAAACCTTGTTGTACTTTTTGCATTTGCTTATTCATAACCACCTTCTTTTTTATGATGAACGGGATTTAAAACTCTTAAAGATATAAACAATTAGCATGCCAACTACTTGCCCAACAAGATTAAAGAATGAAATAAAGAATATTTCACATATCTTTCAATAAGCTACAAAAAATGCTTTCTATAAAAAACCATGACAATATGGAAATATACCTGTAGCCACAACCCTATAAAGCAAGTAGTTTTTGTTCATAACTGACGTTTTTTGTCACTCTCTATAAATCGCTAGTTAATACGGGGATTGTTTGACTACAAACCCTTACCGGCAAACCAAAGCTCCAGCATCATCAACATCCACACTAAATCACCGTAATAGGCGGCATGCACACTTTGATGCATCTCGATAGCATGATCCAAAAAGTCCGGTTTAAAAAACTCGCGCCGCTTCAAATCATTTATTGCGCCATAAGCCAGTTGCTTAAGCGGCTGATGGTCCTTCAGCCAAACGCCGAAAGGCAACCCAAAGCCGTGCTTAGGCTTATTGATAATCCGCTCCGGAAGGAAATCCATCATGGCCTGTTTGTAAAACCAGCGCAGTTTTTGTCCACGCAACTTGTCATTCGAGGGAATTCGGCAAGATAAGTCGAGAATGCGTCGATCCAACAAGGGGTAGCAAACTTCAACACCTGCCATTTCGCACATTCTATTGACTTTGACCAAATCGTTATCGTGGAGCGTATTTTTCCAATCCAGATACAACATACGGTTCAAGGTACTAGCAGACTCCGGCCGCCAATAGTCTTCCCTAAACTGGCGCAAGGGCGCAGAAGTATCAATTTCCGCTAAAAAATCAGCTTGAAAAATGTCTGCCGCAGCATGCCTATGCAAAAAATTGTAGTCCTGTAAGCGGTCTGGCATCGCTGCGTTCGCTTGATCAATATAGCGTTTTGCCTTAAACGGCAACTTCTGCTTAGCTATGACGTCTGGCAGGGCATTTAATGTCGCTTCGAGGCCGGCGCTGAGAAATTTTGGTAAGCGGTGATAATTCTCAAACAACATTTGCTTGGCGTAACGCTCGTTACCCGCAAAAATCTCGTCCCCACCATCACCCGCAAGCAAACGGTCAACACCGTGATCCTTAGCCAACTTCGCGCAATAATACGCTGCCAAGGCCGACGCATTCCCAAACGGCTCATCGTAGTAAGCCGCTATTGCCGGCACGGCATTAACGGTATCCTCGGGAGTGACGTAATACTGGTGTTGCCGCGTATTGAAACGTTGCACTGCAATATTGGCGTACTCGATTTCATCATAGCCGTCAGCGTCAAAACCCATCGAAAAGGTTTTCGCCTTGCCTGGAAATACCTTAGCTAAGGCTCCCGCAACACTGGAACTATCTAGCCCGCCACTCAGAAACGCACCGGTGTTGTCTTCGGTATCGGCCATACCTCTAACCGCTTCGATCAACTGCTGCTGCAATTCCAGGCCGGCTTGCTGCAAATCGCAGGATTGCTCATGAAATACCGGCAGCCAGTAGCGTTTTAAGCTGATTCGTCCGTTGTGATAAACCAGGCATTGCCCGCCTTCCAGCTTTTTAACCTGCCGATAAATCGTTGTGGGGCTGGGACAATGATTGAGATAGATGTAATCAAATACCGCTTGCGGCGCAATGCCGTTACTGACCTGAGGATGACGCACTACAAAATCAGCACTTGAGCCAAATATTAGGCCGTCGGCAATTTCTGCGTAATAGATGTTACTGAGACCGATCGGATCCGTAGCCAACATCAGCAGTTGCTGATTGGTATCAATAAGCAGAAAGGTATCAGCTTCCGGCAAACCGACTAAAAAATCGACGCCGCGACTTAAATAGGCGTCCAACAAACCCTGTGAGCAACCTAATCGCGAACCGGATTGCGGAGCAAGCAACAACGTCCCATTACGGTCCGCAATATCGGTCGCGGTGGTTGAAAAGGCATAATTCTGACCATGCCGAACACTAAATGTCGAATCTGCCGCCGTCATTTGCCCCAGCAAGGCGATAGATTCATCTTTCTGGAGACCGCTCCCCATCCATCCCGCAAATTTTGTCATAGTGGTAGGTGTAATTAAGCCTTGACGTGACTGATCACATAACGGAACTTTCCTGAGCGTTCCTTGGGAATGTAATCAGTGTATTCGATCTTGATAGTAACTGCTTGTCCCAAACGTTTTTTAAATTCGTCGATGATTTTTTGTTCGTAAGTAGCTTGATATTTAAGGGTTTTAACAATTTGTACGGTAGTTTTATCCAAACTATCCTGGGTGATTTTAAATGAATCAACGCCTTCTAAATCGCGCAGCACATAAATCAATGCCAAGCCATGTAATACCGTTCCATCCTGAGCAACTACAAAGTCGGTGGTTCGACCTTGAATCTCCTCCAGTACTGGTAATCCGCGCCCGCAGGCACAAATTTTATCCGACAATATTCCCATATCGCCGGTACGATACCGAATAAATGGAAAATCTCTGGTCGCCATATGCGTAACCACAATTTCACCGAGCTCTCCATTAGGTAAAAGCTGCCCTTGTTTGTCTACAATCTCGACGACAATGTCTTCAGCGGTAATATGCATACTGCCTTCGGGACACTGATGCGCGATAAAGCCGGCATCACGCCCACCATAACCATTCGCGACCGGACAAGCAAACACGCTTTCTATTTTTGTCCGCTGGTGATCATAAAGCCGTTCTGATGTCACGAAAGCCACTTTAATCCCCAAATTATTCAATGCCACGCCCCTCTTCTCAGCATGACTGGCAATGTGAGCCAATGCGGAAGGATAACCAAATAACATTTTCGGGCGAATCTGCTGGATTTGTCGAACAAAGCCGTCCAACTTTTCCGACGACATTTCGAACGCCGGAATCAGATGCGTACGCAACAATTTATCGCGTAACAGGCGAATTTTATCCTGCGCACCTAGTTCAATTGGAGACCCCCAGATTACTGCTTCCGGATCGCCTATATCGACATCCCACCAACGGGTAGCTCGCCATTTTGCCGCGACATCATGACTAACTCGGCGGCTACCTATGTAAAAAATCAATGGCTCTCCACTGGAACCGCCAGTGTTGAAACGCGCGAGCCTTAGAGCATCGTCGGCTTTCATTTCATCAAGATGTTGCCTGATTTCCGGCTTACTCAACAACGGTAGCTCGGCTAATTTTTGCACACTATCGATGTTCGCCGGCTCAAACCCCAAGTTAGCGAACAACTGCCTGTAGTAAGGCACATGAATTTGTACGTCTTGCAGAAAAGCGCGTAAATGTTGCAATTGCAACTGTCTAATCTCGTCGGGTTTTAGCCACTGACTGCGCTCCATGCCGCGCCTAACCTGGACGGTAGTGTGCTTTTTTAAGGCTTCGTGAAGCGGAAAGATCACCGTTGAACAAAAAGACGTATAAAAGCTCATGACTCCACCAGTTTTTTGAATTCCGCCAACAAAATATCCACCCGCTTATCCCAAGAGTTATCAGCCGCATAATTTACAATAGCTTGCCGGCCCCACTGCCGCTGCAGAGCACCATCAAGCGCTAACAATAATGCCTCAGCATCCCCAAACGGCACGATAGTGCCCAGCGCTTTATCAGCAACCACCTCGCGATTGCCGCCAACATCGGTGCTAACCACCGGCAAACCGCAAGCCATGGCTTCCAGAAACACGTTTGCCCAACCTTCGTTAGCGGTCGCTAGCACGAATATGTCAGCCGCCGATAAGGGACCATGCAATTGTTCGGCAGGCATCGCCCCCAGAAAACGAACATGCTGACGAAGATTAAGCGTTTCAACCTGCTGCTCCAGGCGATTACGAATATCGCCTTCCGGACTGGCGCCTCCAACGATCAAGTATAGCAATCTCGGATATTTTTCGATTAATGCCGGCAAAATTTCGATCACCCGATGGAAGCCTTTTCTATCAACCAATCCGCCGACCGAAATCAAGACCTGAACGTCTTCAGGAATTTGCCAATGTTGCCGAGCCTGTTTCTTGTCGACAGGAAAAAACTTTGCGGTATCGATGCCGTTGCCCACCACCCGGATTTTTTCGGCGTCGGCCCCCAAATTAACCACATGCCGTTTTAAGGAATCCGATACCGAAAATACTCGGGCGGCATCGCTGAGGGCTTTCAATAGTCGTTGGCGACGACTGGGTATTTTAGACAACGGTACTTCCGTACCGCGCAACGTAATGGTGACCGGCACCTTAAACCGTTTGCCTAGCAGCGCAGCGGCATAGCCGTCCGGGTAAGCAAAGTGTGCATCGATCAAATTAAACGCAAAGTGCTTTTTTAATCGATAGCAAATTGCCAAGCTGCCAAGCGCCATAAAAAAGCCGTCCCAGGAACGCCCTACGCCAGGTATCGATAAAAAGCGTGGAAAATACACTGAGATACCGTCTTGATCTTCGTATTTATCCGGTTGTGGCCGGTAATCGGGTTTAATCCGTTGAATCAGGCTTTGCAGTGGAAACCAGGGAACCGGCGAAATGACAACCAAAGGGCAATGACGAGCCACTTTGGACATACGCTCGCGAATAAAAACGCCTGCGTTAGGTCTGACTCGACTGGGATACAAAGAACTGAAAACAATCAGTCTTGGCGAGTTATCTGCCATCTTTACCCGCCATTATCCGGCCGTAAACAGCTTGATAATGACTAACGCTTCGCTCCCAATTGCGCTCATCTTCGACATAGCGTCTGCCGGCGCGCCGAACTTGGTCCCATTGATCTTGCTGATTTAGGGCCGCCAACACCGTTTGCGCCAATGCTGCTTTATCGCCAGCCTTGAATAGATAGCCGGTTTCCCGGTCGCGAATCAATTCGTGATGCCCACCGACATCGGACGCCACCAACAATCGGCCTTGGGCCATGGCTTCCAGCGGTTTTAAAGGGGTCACCAGATCGGTTAAGCGCATCGCCAAGCGCGGATAAACGAAGATATCGACCAGATTGTAATAGCGCTGCACTTGATCGTGAGCAACGCGTCCGGGAAGGATTACCCAATCCCGCAAGCCCAACTCCTCAATTTTCTGCACAATCTGTTGCTGTTGCGGCCCACCACCCACTAACAACAAGCGCACATTTGGCTGTTGTTCGATAATCGCCGGCAACGCATCTAACAATAGCAATAAACCCTCGTAGGCATAAAAAGACCCAATAAAGCCGAGCACGATTTTGCCACTCAAACCTAGTTCTGCTTGCAAACTAGGCTCTGCGGCCTCGCCATAGGTAAACTTATCGATATCGACGGCGTTGGGAATCACGGTAATTTTTTCCTCAGCGACTCCGCGCCCGATAATATCTCGGCGCAAACCTTCGCAAATAGTCGTGACGGCATCAGCATGCTTAAACACGTGCGTTTCCAAAGCCTTGGTCAATCGGTAACGTAAACTGCCTTCTTGAGTGGTGCCGTGATCGACGGCCGCATCCTCCCAAAATGCCCGGCATTCGTAGACCAACGGCAGCCCATATTTCTTAGCTACTTTTAATGCCGCAAGCCCGTTCAACGCGGGCGAATGGGCGTGCAGAATGTCCGGCTTGATCTGCGGAATAATTTCATCCAACCGTTCCGCCAACGACTGTACGATGGCCCACTGATTTAAAACCGGCAGTTTCGCTGCCAAACCTTGCGGGATAACAGATCGATAAAAGGTAAGTCCATCAACGGTTTCAACGGAAGCTTCCGCGACTTGATGTTTGGCGGATGTGACGTGAAACGTCTCCCATCCCAGTTTGCGTTGTTGTTCGAGAATCGCACGAGTACGGAAGGTGTATCCGCTGTGCAAAGGAATGGAGTGATCCAGTATATGTAATATCTTCATGTCAAGAACGGGTTAAGGAATGTTCCTATTGGCAACTTGCCTGGTTCGACATGATTGCCATAATTTATGTTTTTTTAGTATTGTCGGCCAGCCGAAACCAAGCCTTTCTGATTAAATGCGGCACTAGTATATGCAAGGGCATTTTTAACCAATGCGAGCGAAGAAACAACAGCCAACGAGCAAAGCCGGTCAGGCTATCCGCGCAGCTACGATGGTGTGGCTTTAGGGCTTGCAAGAAAAGATAGTCCATAACTCGGTTTTTTCCGCGCCCCGCATAGATAGTAGAAGCCTCAATGGCACTATCAGGAATCGGGGTTCCCAATATTTTAGTGGCGTAGCGGAGGGCGTAAAACAAGGGCTTACCCAATCCCAACATTTCTGCTCGATTATGCAGGTTGTCCCAAAAACCCGGATCGTTGCCACTAAACTCGCGGAGAAGCAAATCTATATCGCTCAAATCGCGCAAACCATTTTCAAACTCTCCGCCCCAGAATAAATGGCTGGCGCTATGGAGAACCATATCTTCAGGGGCCAAAACCCAATAATCGGTATCGGTTATCTTAACAGCGGCTTTTAGCAACAACTCGGCATCGGGATATAAATTGCAGGTTTGCGGGAGTATATTGTGATGAATATCCAGCGAAGTCCCACGCTTGATATGCCTAAGTGGCGGCAATTCATGCATCCACCGCTCGTAATAGCGCCGATCATAATTATCCATGGATTCAGGAAGCCATCCATGCCATTTCAAGGCGTCTTTAACCGTTTTCAACTGATATTTAGGCACCAATATGTCGATGTCGCTGAATACGCGTCCCATACCAGCATTCAATCCGGATGCCGAATAAGCGGTGCCTTTCAACAAAATCAACCGAATATTCAAAAGCTTAAAGACCTGCGATAGGTTATATAGTTCCCAATTGACGATGCGTTTTTGAGACAACCAATAAGTCTCAGCTGACTCGAGATGATAAGAAAAATGCTGTGGCGGGTTGAACAATCGAAATTTTTTCCAGAAGAATGCCAGTCTGGACAATACTCCGGCACTCCTCGCTTGCCTTAACAACAGCTCCCAATCGGAATTCGAATCAATACTATCCTTTGCCTTGATCATCAAGTATTCATTCAACAAATCAGGCATCATGCGACTCTCTACCGTACATCATCCAATAATTGCACAAATAAATCAGATGCTTGGTTAAAGTCGCCATCGTAAATGAAATCATACGCCTGACAACTGTTTACCAGACCCACCATGGTTTCAAAACCCTGAGTACCTAGTACACTGTAATTGAATGAAAGGTCCGCCAGCCGCATGAACGCCTCGGCCTTTGCCACCGCGGATAAACTCAAGGATGATTCTGCCTGATATTTCGGAAATACAACCAAGCATGGCAGGGCGGTTTGGTCAGCTTTTGACACAGAGTCGGTGGGTGGCTTCATCAGGCAAACCGATCCTTTCAAAGTATCGTGAACAACAGGACTGAATTGGCAAAATGGAAAAGTATCCGCTACCACCGATATAGATTCGTTTTTCAAACTAACCGGACGCGGAACGGGAACAACATAACCGGTTGCGCGATCCACCAAAGTCAATTCATCAGATAATAGTCGCCAACCGTTGTTGATTAATGCTGCGCACAATGTGCTCTTACCTGACCCCGGCGCACCAGGTAAAATTAATGCTTTACCGTTTCGTTCCACTACGGCGGCGTGAACGATTAGAAACCGGTGTGAGTAGCCGGATATACACCAGTTCAATCCCCATTCAAAAAATGGAAATGCCTGCGCATAAGGCAAAGGCTTGAAAGGAATAAATTGATCAAAGGCAAATAGCACCTGTTTGCGAAAGAAACGTCTTACGCCCACTGGCTGAATTAAGCGAACATAAAAGTCGCAAAAAGTATCTGGGGGCAATATCGCATAGTCAGAGTAAAGCTCGAGGATACCTTGCTGAACTGACGATATAGCAGAATGAATTCTAATTGAAAAAGGACCAATCCTGACGACAAATTGCCCGGACGCTATCAAAGATGAAGTGGAATTAGGTCCGCTCAAAATATTTATATATTTTCAACAACATGAAGGCTCTGCAATACGCCTAACATGCCCGCTAAAGATTGCTGATCAACTCTCTGTAACCCTGCATTAATAGCCATACCTAGCAAGGCTGATTCACAAATCGGTGCTTGGGATTCCATAATCGTCAATAAAATTAAGCTTGCCGCCTCATCTAAACGATGAGTTTCTCCACTACCGTGATGAAATACTACGACCTGCTTATCAAGCAATACTATCTGAACAGGAAAACTTGAGGAAAGAGTCCAAGCCACAAATTAAAGAGGAACCAGACTTCTAAGTAACTCCTTAGCCGCTTCAGAATTAGAAACTAACAAACTCCCGTCATAAAAACTGTTTGCTGAATTAATTCCCAGAAGGTAAAGTTTTTTGATGTCTTCGGCGCTTACATCAGGTATTAAACCTAAGCTAGCGTTGAGATAATCAACACTAGCGGCTCCCCGGATGTCCACACTAGGGCTATAAAACAATGTTTCAAAAAACGTGGTCGCGGCTGATGCCGAACCAAATACGGATGAAAAAGTAGTTGCACTATAAGTTTCAGTGGTCTTTCCTGAGCTATCTACATTGACGCCGGTCTTAGGAAAGTTATTGACTATCAGTTGACACATCTTGATTTGGGCGGGTGTTGAAGCGTTTACCCAACTATTAGCTTTATAATACTTGTAAGTATAGTTAGTGGTATTTTTCGGCCACGATTTATTAACCAAAAAAGGATTGATCCTCGCGGCGATCCAGTCGTTGATATTTGGATGGGTGCCTGACTGAGTATTTACATCAATGGTATCGACATTACCCCTCCAGGCTAAAGCTGTATGCCCGGCCCTACAAACCGACATGTCCTCGGAATGACTTGACACATTGCCTGATTGCACTCCTGAGATAGTACACTGATACACACTGCCTAAAGCTGTCTTACTTGTGAGCGTCATTAAAACTGGCGCGATCACCCCGGCTTTCGCGAAAGATCTTCTGGATTTATCAAGTGATCTACCAACGTTCTGGGATTCTTCTGCAGTACGTTTCTTTTCATCTATTCTGTTCATCTGGAACCCTCTTAAATTAAACTTTGAATTGGTTCGCACTCTAGCAAAATACCTTGTATCTGTCTATTGCACACAGGTACAGATCCAGAATTTGAAAGTCGATCATTTAACTATTTCGAAGAAACGCTTCAAACATCAGCAATGACCAAATCGACGCGCTGTAATCGCGCAACCCGGACTGGTGTTGACTAACCAAATGATGCAAATAAGCCTCATCAAACCAACCGGTACTTTTCAGGGTTTCTCCCAACAATGCCTGCTGAACACGCAGCTTTAACGGCCCTCTAAACCAACTACTCAATGGCACTGCAAACCCCATTTTGGGCCTGTAAAGAATATCACTGGGCAAATAAGGTTCCAACGCTTTCTTAAAAAGATATTTACCTTCTCGCCCATGTAGCTTTAAATCGGGCGGCAAGGTCGCCATCCATTCGACTAGTTTATGATCCAACAGAGGTACTCGCACTTCCAGGGCATGAGCCATACTTGCCCGATCAACTTTAGTCAGAATATCGCCAGCCAGATAAGTTTTTAAATCCAAATATTGCACCATTGACAATGGATGATCAGGGGCTTGCTGACTATACCGACGGAATACTTCAATAGCTTGATAACCCTGCAACTCGCTCTTTAGACTATCGCTAAATAATTGGCTGCGCATGCCGTTGGAGAGTACCGACACACTATGAAAATAACCCGCCATCGAGTCTCTACCGATAGACTCGAGCGTGGTCTTCGCCCTCAATACCTTTGGCGCCCAATCCAGCTTCGGATATACCTTGCCTAAGGTAGAGAACAAAGGCATCCGCAACGCATCAGGCAATAATGCCCTCATCCTCTCTTCATAGGTATGCCAGCGATAGCGCCGGTAGCCAGCCAGATTTTCGTCGCCGCCATCGCCGGACAACACCACCGTCACCTGTTTCTTGGCCAATTCGCAAACCCGGTAAGTAGGTAACGCAGAACTGTCGGCATATGGCTCGTCATACAAACCGGACAATTGATCAATCAAACTAAAGTCTTCGGGATCGACTTGTTCGACTCGGTGTGCGGTGTGGTAACGGTCCGCAATCTGAGCAGCAAATTGCGCTTCGTTAAATTTAGGATCGCCGAAGGAAATCGAACAAGTATTGACCGGATCTTTGGATAGTCCCGCCATCAATGCCACTACGCCACTGGAGTCAACGCCGCCAGACAGAAAGGCCCCCAACGGCACGTCAGCGACCATTCGAATTTTCACGGCTTCTCGCAAGCGCTCGATTAACTCTTCACCGGCTTCGGCTACGTTGCCCGCAGAAGCTGTCTGAAATTTAACGTCCCAATATTGTTTAGGTCGAAAGCCTTTCTGCCCTCGTTTAATCGTTAGACAATATCCGGGCTCAAGCTTATAAACACCTTTATATATGGTTTTTGGATCGGGAATATACCCAAAGCCGAAATAGTCTTCTACCGCAGTAGGGTCAACATTTTTAGGCAGTAAAGGGTGTTGTTTCAATGCTTTCAGTTCGGAACCGAAAATGAACTGACCGTTACTTAATTCGGCATAAAACAGCGGTTTTACACCGAGACGATCTCTGGCCAAAAATAATGTTTGCCGCGGCCTATCCCAAATCCCAAATGCAAACATGCCGCGCAAGCGTTCCACGCAAGACTCACCCCAAGCTTGCCAAGCATAGAGAATGACTTCTGTATCGCAATGAGTCCTGAAGCTAAAGCCCAATGCCTCCAATTCTTCTCGCAATTCCGGAAAATTATAGACTTCGCCGTTATAGGTCAGCACCACATTGCCATCCTGACTATGCATGGGTTGCTGACCGCTGGACAAGTCAATAATGGACAGTCTGCGATGCCCAAACCCCAAACCAGGCTCGGTATGCAAACCGCCTTCGTCTGGCCCCCGGTGAAACTGGGATTCGTTCATCCGCGACAACAAATTGCGGTCTATTTCACTAGCACCTGTAATATCGAAAATACCGACTATGCCGCACATATGAGTTCTCTCTGAATCATTTACTGCTTGTCATAAACTTGCCGATAGCGGTTCACCATGCTATCGATTGAAAATTCCGCCTGAATCCGCTGAAGCGAAGCTTCGCCTAAATGTCGCCGTTTGCCGTCATCCAGCACCAACTCGCGCATTGCAGATGACATGCCCTTTACATCCTCTTTTTCTACCAGACACCCGGTTTTTCCGTCCAGCACCAGCTCGGGGTTGCCGCCGACTCGAGTGGCGATAACCGGCAAACCGCTAGCCATCGCCTCCAATATAGTATTGGAAATACCTTCCGCCTTTGAAGGCAATACGAAAATATCAAGGCTGCGCAAAATTTGGGGAATGTCGTCACGCTCGCCGGGTAACCAGGCTTTATCGATCAGGCTGGCGGTATTTAACAATTCAATCGCTTCTGCTCGCAAAGGCCCGTCGCCAATCAAAATCAAACGGGCAATTTGGGCAAATTCCGGAAAGTTTTCACAGGCATCGATAAATGCCCTAACCAGCGTCAATTGATCTTTCACGCCGTGCATGCGTCCAACTGTACCAATCACCAACTTTTGATCCAAATTCAGCGAGCAACCGTCCGGTATTTGTCTAATTCCGGAACGAGGATAAAACGTTTTGGTATCGACGCCGTTACAGATGCGCGTGATTTTATCTGAAGAAATGCCCACTCGATTCAGCAGATAATCCTGTAAATGCTGCGATAAGGGAATGAAGCGATCAATGATTGAACCCAATATGCGCCGCAGCCATTGATACTTGATATTAGTGCCGTCCGGATCGAAAACATCCCAACCATGCTCGCCATGCACCCGGTAAGGCACGCCGGCTAACAACGCGCAAGCCTGATATTCGATTGCCGCTAAATTACGGGTATGCACGATAGCGGGTTGCCATTGTTTCAACAAGCGATAGACTGTATAAAACGATGCCCAATCCTGCCCTGGTCGCTTATGCAACTCATGGACAAGCACATCTTGCCGCTTAATACGTTGGCTAAATTCGGTGCTATCCGCCAAACAGATAATGGCGTGCCGGTAATTGTTTTCCGGCAAATTGTTAATGATATTGACCAGACCGTTCTCCAGCCCGCCAATGCCAAGCCGATAAATGATGTGCACGATTAAGGGCGGCAACTGTCTGGACATTTAAGCAGACTCGCCCTCTAACAATCGGCACAAGCGTTGGCCGTTTTGCTCCCAACTGAAATCGCTTTCTACATAGCGGCGATTGACGTTAGCGGATTCGACCGGCTGCTCCAAAAACCGTAAAACTTGGTTGGCAAAGTCTTCCGGAGCGTCGGCTATCGCCACTTCCAAATTCGCCCCGCCCGGAATGCCTTCCATAGCCGCCGAGGTAGCCACTATCGGCTTGGCCATCGCCATGGCTTCCAGGACTTTGTTTTGAATGCCTCTGGCGATCCGTAAAGGCGCAACGACAACGTCCGCGTAAGCAACATAGGGCCTGACATCGTCAACCCGACCGGTCACAACTACGGCGGGATCTTTATCCGCCAGTTGCAACACTTCTTTGGCAGGCTTGGAACCCACTATGTAAAAATATACGTCAGGCAGGCGGTTTTTAATAATAGGGAACACCTGCTCGGCAAACCATTTGACCGCATCAACATTGGCCCAATAATCCATCGCTCCCGTGAAAACTACAGCCCGCTGCTTGGCCGGGAAGGGCATTTGCCATGACAAATCCGGATCGAACCTATCCGTATCCACTCCGTTGTTTACAAAACCAATTTTGCTTGCCGATTCAGGCGCCAACGTTTTGAACAAACCTGCTTCTTGTTCGGATACGAATATTGTCGCATCGGCCCTACCGGCGATACGGCGCTCATAAGTCAACAATTTCTCGGCTTCTCGCCGATAGATCCAACTTGCGGGCCAATGCTTACTAAGCGCATATTGCCGCCACTTGTCGGAATCGACATCGACAAAATCGGCCACCCAGTGCAAGTTTGTATATTTCTCAACATATTGCGCCATTGGCGACGAAAAGATCATTACCCGCTCGACACCCTGTTCGTGGATAGTCTTATCTACCCATTCCTGCAATTCGCGGTTACGGTAATACGGCAAACTCAAGGCTTCTCCATTCAGCAAGCCTATCAAACTTTTAATTTTACCTATCTTCGGATTTAATTCGATACAGCGAGTATCTGCACAGAAAGACTTTAAGGCGTCGATATGTTGCTTATCATCAGGGTCATCGATAAAGGTACCGAGGAATATCCGGTATTCGACCGCCAAAGCGAGCAAAAAATGAAAAGAACGAATTTTATCGCCCTTATTAGGTGGATAAGGAATACGATGGACTAAGTAAAGTAATTTAGGCTTTTCCATTAGCCTAAGTCCTTGGCAAGCCAAGGGCCGACCAGCTGACTAACCGGCAAAGGCAAGCGCTTCCAAGCCGCAATAAACAAGCGGTATTTAGGATTGAGCGGATTGATTTCGGGTATTTGTTTCGCTTTAACCAAATCAACCTCGTAATAGAGAGGTTCCGGTTCGAAACCCCAGTGCTTTTTAAAGCGATAAGAGCCTGTGCCAACTTTACTGCGACCGTAATCGAAAACCCGGCATCCCTTTTCCACCGCACGCCGCATCACTTCCCAATACATGAAATCGTTGCCTTTCAAATCACGGGCCGCGTCGGTGCCGCCGCCGTAATAAGGCAAAACCTCGTCCTTAAAATAAAAACTCATCACACTGGCGACCAGCTGACTTTCGTGCTCTATCGTTAGCACCTCGCAACGCTCGCCGAATACATCCTGCAAAATTTGAAAATATTTTTTCGGAAATACCGGGGTGCCCAGGTTCCTGACACTTTCAGAATAGGCGCGGTATAGACGTTCGACATTGTCGTCTATGACACTTGTAAGACCGGCTTTGATGCCAGCCCGCACCATAGCCCGCTGCTTGCGTGGGATTGCATTTAGATTTTTTTCAACGTCTGGATCGAGTTCTTTTCTAAACGTGACATAGAGTTCTTTATGCGGCCAATCAGGATGCTTCTGTTGCCGATTTCTCATTTCCAGACTATCCACGCCCAATTCCCTGGCCAGTTCTTGGGCTTTGGTTTGCAACGCTGCGAAGGCTTCATCATTGCTCGCGACAATTCCGCCATAAACACAAAACGCGTTTGACACCAAAGAATTGCCAAATAACAAGCTATTGACATGGGTCAAAGGCAAAATACCGGTGATTTCGCCACCTTGTTCTGCGTAGAAATAGTAAGTATCGTGGCCGAAGGCTTGTTTAATTACCTGCTGCCAAGCTGATAAATGAAAAAAGCTGCCATCGGCCGCAGCCATGACATAGTGATCCCAACGCTCTCTTTGGGCTGGCTCAAGTAATTTGATCATGACTAACTATGATGATTTGTCTGTTTGTTTGCTTAGAAACACATTCTGCATGGTGTCCCAAGCAAAATCGGACAGTAAACTGTTAAGGCGATTTTGCATTCGACCCAGATTCAAATAATGTCTGAAACGAGTTTTAAACGATAGATCATGTTGCCGCGGCTGTTCAGGATCTATTTCCCAAGGGTGAAAATAAAAAATTCCAGACTGATTTTCGTGTTTATTGAGGTGGCTGTAAGCCCACTTCGAAAACTGATAGGGATACAATCGAAAAAATCCACCGCCACCGCAGGGGACATTACGATCCAGGATTTTCAAAGTAGTAATCGGTATTTCTAAAAGTTTGGGTGCGTTATCCGGCCTGTAGGCGAAGCGGGGAGCGCTCGGCATACCGTATAAATCGTGTTTTACAGGATATATACTGGAACTGTACTGAAAGCCCTCGTCTTCCAATACCTGAAGCGCCCAGAGATTCTTAGCGCCTATCGAATAGCTAGCGGCGCGATAACCCACAATTGGCTCACCGCCGATGTCTTCGAGAATCTGCCGGCTAATTCTAAGATCTTCCCGGAACTGTTCCGGTGTTTGTTCGGTTACGCGGGTATGTTGATAACCGTGCGAAGCGAGTTCGTGCCCTTCATCGACAATCCGCCGAACCAGCTGCGGATAACGTTCGGCTACCCAGCCCAAGGTAAAAAAAGTGGCTTTTACCTGATGTTGCGCAAATAAATCCAAAATCCTCTGGGTATTCTGTTCTACCCGGTGCGGCAGAGCATCCCACTGACTACGCTGAATATTCGCCTCAAAAGCCGAGACCTGAAAATAATCCTCGACATCGACCGTCATGGCATTAACCCGTACAGGCAAATTCATATAGCCTTACCCTGCCAACTCATAACGACGCACAATTTCATCGACGATGCGACCAGCGGCTTTACCATCCCAATATTCCGGGACTCGGCCACTTTTACCACCAGTGAGCAAAATATCATCAACGCATTGCATGATTTTAGCCCGATCAGTTCCCACAATAGTATTAGTACCCTCGGTGATCGTGATCGGCCTTTCGGTATTTTCCCGCAAAGTCACACAAGGTACACCCAATGCGGTGGTTTCTTCCTGTAAACCACCGGAGTCAGTCAAAACCAATTGGGCGGATTGCATCAAACCGAGCATTTCCAAATATGCCACCGGAGGCAACATAATCACCCTCTGTTGCGGCAATATTTGCAGCAAACCCGCTTCCACAATTTTTTGCTGTGTACGTGGGTGGACCGGAAATATCACCGGGAGTTTTTCACTGATATCCCCTACCACCCGAACCAAGCGCGCCAGTGTTTCGGGGTCGTCAACATTAGAAGGCCTGTGTAGCGTTAACAAGGCATAAGCTTTTTCCGAAACAACCTGCTTAGAACCGTATCGCAGCAATGTTTCCGCCAAAGAAGAGGCTTGTTGGCAGTTAGCCAGAAGCGTGTCGATCATCACATTACCGGTAAAGCATATCCGCTGTTCGGCAATACCTTCCTTAATCAAATTGTCCGCCGCCGCACGTTCCGTGGTGAATAGCAGGTCTGAGATTTGGTCTGTCAAAATCCGGTTAATCTCTTCCGGCATTTGCCGATCATAACTTCTCAAACCGGCTTCAACATGGATCAATGGAATATTTTTTTTAACTGCGACCAACCCGCAGGCGATGGTTGAATTGACATCACCCACTACCAACACGGCAAAAGGCTTAACCTCATCCAAAACCGGCTCAAACCGCAACATGACATTTGCAGTCTGCATTGCATGACTGCCGGATCCAACACCCAAATCTTTGTCAGGTTCAGGAATACCGAGCTGTTGGAAAAAAGTATCTTTCATGGCTTGGTCGTAATGCTGACCGGTATGCACCAAATAAGGTGTCACCAAATGCCTAACTGCTTGTAACTGCCTAATAATTGGCGCCATTTTCATGAAATTAGGTCGCGCGCCAACCACGCAAACCAAGACTTTAGGGAACATTTTTGTTAATCCAGGGAGGTTGTTGTATCGCTGTAAACTGCATCCATATCCAATTGCAGCAAAATAGCTTTTCTAAGCAGCGCTTTTTCTTTATTCAGACTGTTTCTAAGATTGGTGACAAGATCTTCGAGTCTGGCAATCCGATGCTCGAGAGACTCTGAATCAGCACCACTGAAACGATGTAACGGAGGCATGGAACTCTCATACTCCTCGTCAGCAACCTCGAGCAACATTTCTTCCTTAACCTCGACGATAACTTTAGTTACTGCCTGTTCGTCCAACAGCTTCAACTCTTCCAAATAACCGAACAACAGCAGACGGTCACACAAGGAATTAATGCGTCTAGGAATACCTCCACTAAACTCGTGAATAGCCTCAAAAACACTTGGCGTAAACTCAGGAGTCCCAGACCAACCAGCAGTTTGCAACCTAAAAAGTATATATTCTTTGGTCTCTTCCAAATCCAACGGATCAAGCTGAAATGTAGAGACAATGCGCTGCTTTAGCTGCTCCATATCCGCAGAGTAAATGGTGCGTTTCAATTCGGGTTGCCCAATCAAAAACACCTGAAAAACAGGATTGCCATTAACATCCAAATTGGTAAGCATACGCAATTCTTCCAAGGATTGTTTTGGCAAATTCTGAGCTTCATCGACGATTAAAAGCAATCGCCTTCCTTCTCTGGCTTTTTCAGCGATAAACTTTTCAAACCCAGATAATAAACTGGCCTTATCCGTCAGAGAAAATGAAAAACCAAATGTCGATGCCGCCATCCTCAAGGTGTCTTCGGGACCCACTTGAGAAGTCATCATCACCCCAATTAACAACTTCTCTTTGTTCAAATTTTTTATCAAACTCTTTACCAGCATAGTTTTACCCGTGCCAGGCGAGCCTATAACGAGAACAAAGCCCTCACCCTGCGTCAAGCCGTAATGCATATAAGCTAAAGCACGTTTATGTACAGAGCTTTGGAAAAAAAAATCTGGATCAGCGCTAAGCTGAAAAGGCTTTTGGGTGAGATTATAAAATCCGTCGTACATGTATTTTCTGTTTAGAATCGTACGTTAAAATTAGCTGTCGCCCGGTTCTCAACATAACCATCAAATTGAGAGGAATTAGATATTTGATTGATATGTCGAAACTCGAGCCTGGTATCCATTAATAAAGGCCGTCCCAGATTAATTGGAACGCCCCTACTTACACCCAAAGCGACATCATATCGAGAATTACTGGACAATTCGCCATCCGTATGTTGCCAAGAAGGACGTAGATAAAGGTCCATTCTCGGAGTAAACTGCCATTGCCAACTGCCCGTAACGCCGTATGACATGTCCTCTCCTGAACGAGCTTCGTATGTTCTACGTTCATTAAATACCGAAGCGGTATAACTGCTCTTACCGGTTTGGTAGGAAAAAGAAAGGTTTCCACGCTTTCTAATAATCACGTCATTTACCAAATCAAACGGATTCAAAACTAGCTGGGTATTGTTAAAATTGGGCCCTGGAATCAACGACGATCGTCCGGTAACAGGATCAGTCGGACCAGGGGTTAGAATTCCCCGTGAAACTAAATCTTGAGTATTTACCACCTGAGTTAAACTGCCCGAAGCATCCCGAAGGAAAAAACCCTGCTCGGCGAACAATTGTTGCAGCGTCGTTGTCTCTTGGGAATAATTAAATCCAATAGTCAGCTGCTTAGCTCGATAGTTAAAATTTGCATCCCAAGAATCGCCAGTGTTTAACCCAACATCTTTATTACGATACGTAATGGTCGAACTAAGATTTTCCGATGGATTAAATTGCAATGTAGCATGCTTGTTATTACCGATACCAACCTCAAGTGAATACCACTTGCTTGGCGTCCATTGCCCGCCAACCGTATAAAAAAAACCATTACTTATGCTGTTCGTCGAGGTTTGAAAATCGTTATTTTCAAACCCTACCTGTCCAAAAAGGTTGAATTTATTATTGATATAATATCGGGCATTACCTTGGTATTGTTCAAATCGAACATCTTGTCCGGCAGCCCTACTTTGCTCTTGGGACGAATAGTTCAATCCCCAGTTAACTCTATTAAAGTAACTGCCGCTGGACAATCTAGCCTGACGCGTAATAGTATCTGAATCAGACACTAAACTAGACAACTGCGGTGTGACTGAAGACCCATTCAAATTCTCAAAGGAAGATTTACTATAACCGACTTTAGCTAAACCCGTTGCAAACTGGCCAAAACGAGGTGTCCAATAGGGTGAAACACTAAATGTCTTTACTTCAGTCCGACCACCGTTCCCAGAAATATTATCGGTCGTAACAAACGAATTACTAATATTTTGTTGACTAATTGAACTTGCAGTTTCCAGAAAAAGAGTGTTACGAACGGCTTGATACAAAGAATTCATATTAAGCTGATGATTTATATCTATAGCATCTCTACCACCCGCATTATAGAGACCTTGCATACGATAATTTAAATTGAAATTACTCCAAGGAGAATCTCCATACAACGAAACTCCAGGACTAATCTCAGTTACAAAGCCACTTTTTTTGTTATTTTCAGAAAGCGTCAAATTATCAGAAAATATTTCACTCGCCGATAAACTTGGACTAAATCTCCAATCAAGCGCTTTCGCAGCGCTAGAATGTAAAACCATGCCTACACTTAAACCAGAAAGCAAAGTGGCTAGAGATAAACCGGAAAGACGATTACTGTCACAAATGTCCATATTTCCCATAACTATAATTGTGACCGTATATATCTATCTCTTTTCTTGTTTTGTTCAGAAGGGTCATAACAACATCGCAATTACTAAGCTTCGCAACCGACTCATTAACCACGCTCTGAGGGGTTACTTCCGCCGCGATCACCAGCACTACTTGACCTACAAGTTCTGCAAGTATTTGGGCCTGAGTAGCAACTAACAACGGAGGCGAATCAAAAATAACAATTCGATCTTTGTATCGCCGACTCACTTCTTCCGCAAACAAATACATCCGTTGACTTGATAACAACTCTGTCGAGTATTTATGTCTTTTACCCGCCGTAATTAAACTAAGATTTGGAAGATCTGTTTTTAGTAAAATATCCGAAAAAGTGACTTTATCATCTTCTAGATACTCTATTAAGCCACGAGGGCTATTAATCCCCAATTGTTTTGATATACTTGGCTTTTCTACATCGGCATCTATAAGCAAAACTTTTTTATCTCTTTCGTTAGCGATGCTCAAAGCCAAGTTAATTGAAACGAATGTTTTACCTTCCCCAGGCAAACTGCTGCAAATAAGAATTAAATTAGAACGATTAATACCATTATTTTCCGCGCCCTGTATATTGTTTACCAAAGGTCTCTTAATAACCCTAAACTCTTCAGCTAGCTGAGACTTTGCATTATTATTATCTATAAAACCATTTTCAGCCAAACCAACCCAATCAACAACAACTTGTTGCTCGGGCGAAAATGCGCGGGAAGATTCTCGCAACCCAACCGATTCTAAATTGCTTTCGCTGACACCCAGATCAGGTTTACTTGTGATAGCCGACTCTTGACTATTATTTTCCACAACTAACCCTTGGCTCCCTGCCTTTTTCAGCGCATTCTCTATAATGCTCATATGCTTACCTGTTTAATACCACTTTACTTTAGTATCTCAAATATCATGATACCGATATAGCCACTTAGCAGTATTGCAAAAGTCGAAATAAGTAACCAGTCAATATTATTAGTCTGACTTATGCCCTGTGAGGTAAGAGACACACTACCTAAGGATGGTAGCCCGGTCACAATCCTTACTTGTCTTGTTGACATGAACACTGGTCGTATAAAATAAACCAAAAACGCGACACCGAATCCTAAAATCACCCCAACCAAAAGTGCGAAAGAGTAAAATAATTTTCTATTAGGGGAACTAGGTTTGTTGGGCTTACTAGGGGGATCAGCAATTTTGAATTTCAAACGAGATGTCTGGTCGTCAACGCGTTCGGTAATGTGAGCCTGTTCACGCCGATCAAGTAACTCAGCGTACTTACCGCTTATCGTTTCATAGTCCCGGTTAAGATTTTTCATTTCCGTTTCTATGGTCAATCTTTCATTCAAGCCTTCTTCAAGTTTTGCTATCCTGTTTCGAATTGATTCAACTAAAGTTTGACTAGAAGCAACTTCAGCCTGAGCATTGTCAAAACCCATTTTTAACGCCTGAACGTAGGGATTCGCCATTTTCTCTGCCCCAATACTTTCGGAAAGACCTTCCTGTATATCTCCGCTTGCTTGTGTCTGACTCGCCTTAGTTTGATTCTCTTGAGTTTTCAGCGTCTCAATCAACTTATCAATTTCAATTATTTCTGGATGGCGCTCGGTATATTTCAGCAACAATTCAGTGCGCTTATCTTTCAGCGATTCTATCCTTGCATTATCTGCAGATACTTCCTGAGTGGATGTAGGTAGCCCCCAGTCTTCTTCAGACTCTTGGATCTCAGCAACCTGCTCCGCTAATACATTTCGTCGAGAAATAGCTTGATCTAGAGCCGTGTTGGCATCTAAATACTGTTCCTTCATTTTCTGCAAACTCTGAAATTGATCTGAGCCGTTGAGTAAATCTATGTTTGCGCGCTTGAATTCTTCTTTTGCTTTTTCAGCATCTTGCAGCCTAATCTCGTATTCTCGTATCTGCTGTTCGATGAAACGTTGCGCATCACTTGCGTCAGCCAATGCCTTCCCCTCAGTTTGTTCTGAAAACACGGTAAGAACAGCCTGGACCACACTCTTCGCAACTTCAGGATCTTGGGAAGTATACGCAATATCGAATATATCTCCTCTGCCTCCGGCAATTGTTATGTCTTTCTTGAGTTTCTCAATCAATTCCGTAGCAGATCCTGAGCTATCCTGCGATCTACTTAGTTGAGATAGCGCAACAATTTTTTCCAGATTAGGTCTCGTAAACATTAGCTGCTGAATTATTCTGATCAGCGCAGATATATCAGGCTCTATAACCATCCCTCTCATGAGAGGTCTAATCACTGTGGCTGAATCAATATGAACTTTGGCTTTAGATTCAAATTTATCGGGCATCATAAAAATGTACGCCCAAGCAGCTGAACAGACAACCAAAGCGAAAACGATGGCGAGGCGCTTGTACTTTAAAGTACCTTTCAAATAAAAATAAACTTCGGAAAGATCTTGCTGCATATTAACTAGCCGTTGTTTTCAATCTAAAATTAATGGGGATACTACCTACAGAAAAAGTCAAACTACCTAAAAATACGCATCGGGAATAATTAAAATGTCCCCAGGCATCATCAAGACATTAGCTGACAAATCTGTATCATCAATCAGGTCGTCAATCCTTACTCCAAAAGGCTTCAATTCTCCATTCACGTCCCTGATAACACTGGCTCTATTGCCATCAGCATATTGGTTCAGACCAATTTGAATAATAACATCCAATAACGTCATCCCCCTCTCGTATGGAATGGATTTACCCTGGTAACGTCCTACGCCACCACCACCGGCTCCACCACCACCGCCACCGGCTCCACCACCAATTCTCCCAATAACCCTGATTTGCTGAGTGCTAATCCCTTTGAATCCGCTTACCATAACAACCACCTGCGGACTCTTGATATAGGTCGAAAGCACCTTCTCAATGTCCCGAGCAAGTTCAAATGGCGTTTTACCACTGGCCAACAATTCTTCTACTAGAGGAACGGTTATCTTTCCATCCGGACGAACGGGTGCTGAAGTAGATAACTCAGGGTTACCCCAAACAAAAATGTTGACACTATCACCGGGCCCTATCTGATAAGTATAATCAGCAGCCTGTTGCACATCCTCAAGCAGAGGTTGGGAACAACCAACAATACTAGAAACAAGGACAAACTCTATCAAACAGTACAACAACTTTTTTTTAAATATCGGCATATTCATAATCTAAGTAGTTACCCCAATTACCTGCTCAATTCTCTACTTCTTCAAGGATTTTTTTTGCGTTATCTTTACCAGAAAAACTTCGTTTTTGCTTTTCAGACATACTAATAGCTTGTTTAAGCTCACTTATTGCAGTCGCTTTATTACCCGCATTCATGTGTGCAACTCCTAAGTGATATCTAAACTCAGGCAGTTTAGGCTCTTTTAGAATCAAGGACTGTAATAACTTAAGTCCCTCCTCATTACTACCAGCTTTAATTAATGCCCAAGCATATGTATCTTGAAAATAGGAATTCTCGGAATCTTTAAATACTTTTGCTAACTCCATACCTTGACCAATCTCGTCGCGACTGTTTGACTCCACCAATAATGATGCTAAATTGTTAATAGCTAATTTATTGTCAGGATTTTTATCGAGCACTGATTTATACGCCCTGATTGCATTTTCCTTTTCGTTTAATTGCTCATACAAAGCAGCCAGAGCCATAGCTAATTGAGGATCATCTGGATTGACTTCCAATCCTCGCAAATACACATCTTTAGCTGAAGAAATATTTTTATTCATCATGGCCTCAACCCTTGCTAGAGCGAGATAAATAGATACTGCCTTTGGAGTGTGTTTAATCTGATCCGTCAGCAGCTTTTTGGTTTTTACAAAATCATTATTTGCAATATATATATCACTCAAAGCACCGACTGCATTTAATTGATCAGGATACTTCAAATGATGCTTTTCTAAATAAGCAACAGCCTTATCTCTTTGCCCAAGAGCCTCGTAAGATCTAACTAAATTAATCAATGAATTTAGATGATTAGGATACTGTTGTATCAATCTGTCATACAAGCTAATTGATTCAGAATACTTACCTTTACCCTGCAAAATATTGGCTTGAAGATATATAGGCATCGCCTTATCTTTAGAAAAAAGTGCTAGCCGCTGAATAGCCTCTTGGGCGCCATCCCACTTTTTCTCCAAAATATCCAACTCAGCCTTACTGGTAAGCAGTAAAACATCGTTTTGTTTTATCGATAACGCCTTTTCAAGATATTGTCTAGCATTTTCATTTTGCCCAGCCTGTATGTAGTTACTATATACTCGAGAAAAGGCCGTCAAATTGGCTGGATTAACTTCTAAGGCCTGCTTAAAACTTTTCTCAGCCTGTTTCCGATCTTGTTTTATCAAATAGGCATCACCTAACAAGGAATAAACATCGTCTACATTAGTTTTGTTCCATATAAGCTTATTCAGAAACTCAATGGCTTCATCCGTTTTATTTTGAGCCAGCAAAAAGCGACCTTTAAGCAAATTTGCCTGAATCAATTCTGAATTAACACTAAGAACATCTCTCAACGAGCTTTCTACAGCACTAAACTGCTTTTCCGTTAGCGCAATTTCCGCAAGAATGACTTTAGCTGACAAGCCTGCTTCGTTATTCTTCTCTAGCTGAACAACTTGTTCCAATCCTTCTTTACCAGTCTCAGCATACCCTGACGCAACCATCCATTTCGATAGCTCTAACAACACCTTAGGTTGCCCTTGATGACGGTTAAGCATAGCCTTGTACTCTGGAATAACCCGATCTTTAGCACGAGCATTTAGGAATTCGATCAAAACGATTTCAGGTTCGCTTTTATCATTTGATTTTTCAACCATTTCCCTTAATAGCCTCTCCGCCTCCTCAAGCTTATCAGTCATCGA
Source organism: Methylomonas sp. 11b (assembly GCF_000515215.1). Taxonomy (NCBI): domain Bacteria; kingdom Pseudomonadati; phylum Pseudomonadota; class Gammaproteobacteria; order Methylococcales; family Methylococcaceae; genus Methylomonas; species Methylomonas sp. 11b. The sequence goes on along the minus strand of NZ_KI911557.1, from coordinate 4,395,568 downwards.
GTAAATGGAAGCCAAACTCAATTTAAAGTTACTAGCATCCGGGTATAACTGAATAAGCTCCTCATACCCCTTTATCACACTATCTATATTATTCAGCCCTGCATCGAGTTTAATTTTAAATAAACGCAAAGGAAGGTTTTTAGGCTGTTTTTCCAACGCTCTATTTACCAATCCCAAGGCTTGATCTATTTCATTTTTTTCAGCAAGTAAAGCCGCCTGCAACGACAACGCCTCAACATTATCCGGGCTGTCCTTCAAAACAAAATCAACTATTTCCGCTGCTTGATCTTTTTTCAACTGCTTAATATAAACTGATGCCTTGATCAATTTTGCATCAGTATTGCTTGAATCACTTGCCAAAACTGACTCAGCTTGCTCCAATGCTTTCTCCAAATCTCCGAAAACGATATCGAGCTTACCCAGTTTTATTTTTGCGGAAGTCAAACTTGGCTCTAATTCTAAGGCCCTAATTAGGTTTTGCCGCATAGACTTGAAATTATTATTTTTTTCGTCCAATAAGGCCATATAGAAATAGGTCTCACCAAACTTATCGCTGCTTTGGCTAGACGTCTTCAACTCCAGCAAGGACTTATCAAACTCCCCTTTTTCAAAAAACTCCTTACCTTTTTGCAAATGACTCTGAGCAGCCTCCTCCGGAGAGGAACATGCCGCTGTTTGCAATAAAAATGAGCATGCGAGCACTACGGAACTGATTATTTTTTTCATCCTATTACCAAAACCTCGATATTTTATCTGGCTACCTATTAATCGCCGAGAAATATATAATTACATTCGATCCCGTCATATTAACTAACAATATTTTCTTTTATCCAGGAATATAACTCTAACAAATCGGGATGCATATTTCCCAAAACAGCCTGAGTAGTAATGAAATAAGGCGCACGTATTCCATGATAGTCAATATCCTTACCAACTCGTTGAAAATCTATACCTGACCGATGCATCAAACGCGGCAAGAACGGCTCCATCATTGCAAACACATTTGTACGCCCATCAACCTCTGTCAGGACTGTGGCAGCAAAAAAACAAGCAACTGCTATTGACGAAAAAGTCCTCTGCTCTTGAGGCGAAAACTGTAAGCCGTTAATTTCACCGAAACGCGTTAGAGTCTCTCCAGTACGTCTACGAAACGCCCCATCCACAGCTAATCTGGATATTTCGCATACTGTATTTCTCTGAAGCTTTAAATTATCTATAAGCTTGCTATCTAAACTAACTCCACAGTATTTTTCTAACGGCAATGGATTATTGTGTCGTTCTCCGATAGCAGGAACCATTCTTACACAACCAGCCGGGATACCAGTTTGCAAATGCGTAATCAAACAGTGGCGGGAATATTGATCGTATTCGTCTACTTCAAGGCGATTAGCAAAACGTTCAACAGGCTCATATTTAAACTCTTCACAATAAACACGATATCTTACTTGAAAAACAAATTCCTTTTGAGCGTCACTTTCAGCGAGACCCACCTTGAAGTAACGGCTAAAACTTTCTGCCAGTGATAACTTAGGCCCCACATCCATCTTGCCCTCTCATTTTCACGAGCATCATCCAACTACAAATATTTATCGATGTCATGTGCTTTAATTCCCCATGCCAGTAAATGCGCTATTCGATCATTTGCTAATCCCAAACGATTAGACATAGCTTGAAACAAGCCTTTCAAAAATAAATAACCCTGCACCGGATGATCGTCCAAGTAAACGCTCAACATGTCACTACGAACTTCAAGTAAACACACATCAGTCAATGAAACAACAGAGGCCGTTCTCTCTCTGGGCTCGTACAAACAGACATCTCCAAATACTGCCCCAGCCTCTAAATCACAGAGGCCGGGACTTATGCGCCGATTCCCATCCAGCTCTGCACCACCTAACACTCTAACAACACCTTCTTCTATGAGAAATAATGTGTTTCCTTGCTGGCCTTTTTTAACGATAGTCTGCCCCGCACTTAGGCGATATCGTTTCCAGCCGGAACCGTCGGAGAATTGCGCATTAGTTAGTACGTCACTAAATAATTCTTTCATGTCCGCCTGAATTTGCAAAGTAATGATCCTACCTACTGCTTATAAGGTCGTATAATAATTAACGTAGTATAAAAAACACTTAAAATCGACACTAAATGCAAAGCTACATTTATTACAGCTACTTGAGCGCAGCAATCGCTTATGGTTTTTTACTTTTATACGCTTGCTTTAGGAAAAACTGGCATCTGCCTTTCATAATAGCAGTTTTGTGCTCTTTAGCATGGTGCACAAGCGTGATAATCGCCACAAAAAACAGCCATTTCTTCTTCGCTGACACGCTGCCGTACGAAACTCTCCGCAATGCATCTTGGTTTTTGCAGCTTGGAGCACTGCTATCCAAACAGATATACAACGATCACAAGCAAATATTTAAGTCGAATGTTAGTGTGGTCGCTACCCTAACTATCGTGCTGGTTTTAGGTATTGAGATCTTCCCTGGCTACCTAACCCTAATCCGAGAACATCTGAACGTCGATCCTCGTTTCGCATCGCACGTTGTATCCGCTGTATTTGGCCTCATCCTGGTTGAGCAGCTTTACCGCAGCACCCCCCTGAAGCAAAGGTGGAATCTCAAATTTCTGTGTATAAGCCTTGGCTCGCTATTCGCGTTCGATTTGCTCGTTTACAGCAAATCACTGCTATTCAGCAGCTTAGACTTCGAGCTCTGGCAGTCACGAGGTGTAATTAACGCACTCATGACACCACTTTTAGCAGTCACATTGACCCGACTAAAGCTTAACAGCCAAAGTACAGAACTGACAACACCTCGCAAAACTATTTTTTACTCAACGATCCTGCTAGGTTGCGGCATCTATTTAATCCTCATGTCGTTTGCCGGTTTTTATATCAAACGCGCAAATACCGAATGGGGTGAGGCTGCACAAACTCTGTTTATTTTCCTCGCCATTCTCCTGCTGATTATCCCGTTTACATCCGGAAAAATACGGGCGATCTCCAAGGTGTATTTTAGTAAGCACTTTTTTCACTATAGCTACGATTACCGAGAAGAGTGGCTCAAGATCAGCAAATCGCTGGCAAAACTTGAGTCGCTTGAGGAACTGAAAGGATTCATCATAACCACTTTGACGGACTTAGTAGAAAGCGCAGGGGGCGGTTTGTGGTTAAAAAACGATCAAGGCCATTTTTTTCTAGCCGCAGAACAAAACCTCAAACTCACTCCACAAGAAATTGAATATCTCCACAACATAGGCGACCTGCCTCAATATTTAGCTAACAAGCAATGGGTCATCGATTTTTTCGAACTAGCTCATGCTCCAGAAGTGTACGATGATATAGATCTATCGCCGTGGTGCTACGAAGATAGCCAAGTGTGGCTTATAGTGCCGCTATTTCACCTAAACAAACTTGAAGCTTTTGTCGTGTTAACTCAGGCGCGCGCGCCAAGAAAACTTGACTGGGAAGACCACGATCTTTTAAAAACTGTGGGAATGCAACTTGCCAACGCTCTCGCGCTGAACCGGACAAGCGAAGAACTCGCCAATAATCGTCAATTTGAAACTTATCACCGCCTTTCAGCATATTTGGTACATGACCTCAAAAATCTGGTGGCCCAGATTTCCCTGATCGTAAAAAACGCGGAAAAACATAAACATAACCCGGACTTCTTCGACGACACCATAGACACGCTAAATAACGTAGTCAAAAAAATGCACCATATAGTCGAACAGTTAAAACAAGGCGAGACCAACACAACCACAGCCAATACCTTCATTAATTTGGTGGAATTGGTTAAAAACATCGCGCAACAGCATCTCGGCACTCCGCCATTGCAGATGGAAACCACAGTCAGCGAGTGTTTCGTGACGGCCGACAAAATCAAACTTACCAATATCTTGACTAATTTGGTTCAAAACGCCCAAGACGCCATAGCGACAAGCGATGGATGGGTTAAGCTTGAATTAACAAAAAACCAAGACTATGCTGTCATCAAAATTATCGATAACGGTATAGGCATGGACCACCAGTTCATTGCTGAACGCCTATTCAAGCCGTTCGATACGACAAAAGGCAATGCCGGAATGGGTATCGGCGCCTACGAAGCCCGCGATTACATTCTAAAGCAGTCCGGAAATATCCGGGTTGATAGCAATCCAGGCCAAGGCACTGCTTTCACCATTCAATTACCACTAGCTCAGCGAGTTTCCGCAAATCAAGGAAATAATGATCACTTCTAAAGTACTGTTAATTATTGAGGACGACCTAGGCTTACAAAAACAACTGAAATGGGCCTTCGAACAATACGAAGTAGTAATTGCAAGCAATAGAGATGAAGCAATAGCAGCACTTAGAAGATATACCCCAAGCGTCGTTACCTTGGATCTCGGTTTACCACCCGACCCTACCAACGCCACTGAAGGCCTAGCCACTCTCAAGGAAATCCTCGCGTTAGCGCCAGCCACTAAGATAATCGTGGTAACCGGCAATGATGACCGCGCAAATGCTATTCATGCAGTAGCCTTAGGCGCTTATGACTTTTATCAAAAGCCGGTAGACCCGGACGTCTTGGGCCTAATCATAGAAAGAGCGTTTCAACTCGACGCATTGGAGCGCGACTATCACATATTGCAGCAACAAAAGCCCCTGACGGGCGTGATCGCCACCAGCCCACAAATGCAGGCGGTCATGCGGATGATTGAAAAAATTGCACCTACTCAAGCGACTGTATTGCTAATCGGCGAAAGCGGCACCGGTAAGGAGCTAATGGCAAAAGCCTTGCATCGCTTAAGCGCACGCGCCTCTCAACCTTTTGTAGCGGTGAACTGCGCAGCCATACCAGAAACATTGTTAGAGAGTGAATTATTCGGCTACGAGAAAGGTGCATTCACCGGCGCGGTAGCACAAACTAAAGGCAAAATCGAATATGCGCAAGGCGGCACATTCTTTTTGGACGAAATCGGCGACCTACCTTTTGCCTTACAAGCAAAATTGCTGCGATTTATCCAGGAACGCGTGATAGAACGGTTAGGGGGTAGAAAGGAAATTGCCGTGGATGTGCGCATCATATGTGCAACACATCGCCATTTACCCGATCTTATTGCACAAGGTAATTTCCGGGGCGACTTATATTACCGGCTCAGTGAGATCGTCGTTGATATTCCTCCCCTGCGCGAGCGCGAGGGGGATATCATCACGATAGCCAATGTACTGTTACAACGCTATTGCCGCGAAAACAATTCCAAGGAAAAGCATTTTTCCCACGACGCTGCTCGTGCTCTTGAAGCTTATAACTGGCCCGGCAACATTCGTGAGATGGAGAACAAAATCAAACGTGCCGTCATTTTATCCGACAACAATTTCGTCACCGCCGAAGAGCTGGAAATTGGTACCGATAGCGACAAGTCTATGCCGCTGAATCTAAAGTCGGTACGAGAAGCGGCAGAAACCATCGCCATCAAACGAGCTCTGACCTACGCAGACAATAACATATCCGAAGCAGCTAAATTATTGGGCGTTACCAGGCCAACCTTGTACGGTTTATTTGAAAAATACGGACTCCAGGCTTTGCTGCGTAATCATACTGATGAACACCAAGAATGACATAGAAGGCCTGGTCAGATAATTCCAGGCCAGAGTTTTACGCGGCGGATTTAAACGGATAAATCATATTCTCGATACATAAGAAATAACCCCGATTTGCTTTACCTGGCGCCCGCCCATATCGACAGAAACGTCATTTGTAATATCCGAATATAAGCGGAAATCGTGTCGGTAGTCCTCAAACCATAAGGAATTTTCCAACACTTGCTTTGTGCTCAAACAATAAAGCAGACGCGTACTCTGACGACTGGCATCGCCTATTTGCTGTATATCAAAGCCTTGTTTTTTAACACTATATGCCAGTGCCGGATTGGATAACATATACCAATGCTTAATACCCTGCCGGAGAGAATAAACAGCCGCCGCCCGATACAGCCCCCACATTATGTCTCTATTGATATTGCGGTAATCGTGCAGAAAACTAATTTTGCGATTTTCTTCAGGTGCGTCTATAGCCGGGTTTCTAAAAGCAAACCGCCTTGCGTCCTTAGTAACGCATAGTCTGGAAATTTCAACGGAATTTTTGTATCTGCCGCTAGGTATACGTTCAGACGTAATGCTACTTTCTTGAAACGGAAAAACGTGACCTTTGGGCTTGACCATCCTCAACCCGCCCAACCACTGCTGCGTGTATTTATGCCTGACTAAAAAATGAATTGCGCTTTTATCCCATTCGTCGATTTCTTGCTGCGCCGGAAACTGCTCCGTATCGTCGAAGCCCATTTCATCGCAATAAACCCGGTATCTGAGTTGATAATGAATTTTTTTACTTTCCGGCGTATCAGCTAAAAATACCTCGAAACAATGATCGAAAGACTGCTTCTGTCGATTCAAGATACACCCCACCCTATAAACAAATATTCATAACAAGTTCAAATAGCTATAGCCACTTTGTCTCGTTCCTCAGGTAAGGATGGTATAGCAAATCGAGTCAATTTCAAGCTAAATTGTAAAAAAAACCGACACTCACTGATTGGATTTTTTTAATTTCCTCGTTCTGTCTAGCTCGCATTCCAGCGTAAATCCAGTGTAAACGGATAGTCTTTATTTAACTCCTCACTCGGTAATTCCAACACGGAGTCCGTCGGCGTATGACCGTGCTGCCAAAAACGACTAACCCTGCGTCCTTCAGCTTCGTAAGCATTAACCGGCAGCGTATCGTAATTGCGGCCGCCCGGATGAGAGACGTGATACGTACAACCGCCGATAGACCGGCCGTTCCAGGTATCAACCAAATCGAATACCAGCGGGGCCTGCACACCGATAGAGGGATGCAAGGCCGACGGCGGGTTCCAAGCCCGATAACGGATACCCGCCACCAGCTCGCCTTGCTTGCCGGTTGCCTTTAACGGCACCCTGCGACCATTGCAGGTTAAGGCATAGCGTTCACCCATCGCCCCACGAAGCGACACCTGCAAGCGTTCCACCGAGGAGTCGACATAACGGGCGGTGCCGCTGCTGGTAATTTCTTCGCCTAACACGTGCCATGGCTCAATAGCCTGATACAGATCCAATTGCAGATCGTTAACCCGCAGACTACCGATTCGAGGAAACCGGAATTCCAAAAACGGCGCGAACCATTCTGTCTTGAATTCGTACCCCGCGGCTTGCAGATCGCGCGCCACATCGTAAATATCGCTGGCAATGAAATGCGGCAACATAAACCGGTCATGCAATTGCGTCCCCCAGCGCACCAAGGGCTTCTTGTATGGCTCGCGCCAAAACCAAGCTACCAGGGTTCGCAGCAACAGCATTTGCATCAAACTCATTCGTGCATGCGGCGGCATTTCGAACGCACGCAACTCCAGCAGACCAAGCCGTCCGGCATCGGTACCCGGCGCATAAAGCTTGTCGATACAAAACTCGCTGCGATGCGTATTGCCGGTCATATCCACCAGTAAATTGCGGAACAGCCTATCAACCAGCCAAGGCGCGGCTACTTCGCCCTCCGGCATTTGTTGAAAAGCAATTTCCAGCTCGTACAGACTGTCATTGCGCGCTTCGTCGACGCGCGGCGCCTGGCTGGTTGGACCGAGAAACAAGCCGGAAAATAAATAGGACAAGGCTGGATGATGTTGCCAATAGGTGACCAAGCTGCGCAACAAATCCGGCCGCCGCAAAATCGGACTATCGGCCGGCGTAATGCCACCCAATGTCACATGATTGCCGCCACCCGTCCCAGTATGCCGGCCATCCAGCATGAATTTCTCGGTGCCAAGCCGTGTCAGCCGGGCCAGCTCATACAAAGTGGTGGTGTTATGCACCAGCTCTTTCCAACTGGCGGCCGGATGAATATTCACCTCTATCACGCCAGGATCGGGCGTCACCGGCAAACGGGTCAGACGCAAATCGTGCGGCGGTTGATACCCCTCTATCACCACCGGCATTTTCAAAGCCGCTGCCGTGGCTTCTACCGATGCGATAATATCCAGGTAGTGCTCCAACTCGGTAGTGGGCGGCACAAATACATATAAGCGGCCTTCACGGGTTTGCACCGACAAAGCGGTATGCGGCACCCATTCCGGGTCGTGCGGCATCTCATCGTCGGCCGCGTCCATTTCGGTCGGATGCAATTCCTGCTTTGCCATTTGACTGTAACGACGGCTAACTTCCGAATCAATATCGCCCAAAGGTTCCACCGGTTCGTAAAGACTGCGTTCATGGGGGTGATCGCGCTTTTCGAACGGCACCCAAGGCAAACTGTTCAAAGGTAAACGCAATCCCATCGCCGAATCGCCCGGCACCAGGAACATCTCCCCGCGGCGGAATTCCCAAGCGCTACTGTTCCAAGCGCTGGCCTGATAGCTCCAGTGCAAAGGCAAAACATAACCGACCGGCGCGCCGAGATCCGCGCTGAGCAATTTGGCCAAGCGCTGGCGCTCCAAGTCGTCTTTTAAATCGACTTGCAAAGGATCGAGGTTTTTCGGAACCAAACCCTCCTGTAATAAATAGTAAAGAGGGTCTTCGAAACCCGGCAGAATGAATTCTCCGGCCACGCCCAGCCGCTTCACCAAATCACGGATAAAAGCTTCCGCCTGCTTGATGTCGAACCCATAATCGCGGGTCTCATCCGCCAACAAGGCCGGATTCTTCCAGATCGGCTTGCCGTCCTTGCGCCAGAAACACGCCAACTGCCAGCGCGGCAACGGCTCGCCCGGATACCATTTGCCCTGACCGAAATACAACAAACCGCCCGGCGCAAAGCTGTCACGCAAACGTCTGACCAGTTTTCCGGCCAACTTGCGTTTTTCCTCGCCGTCGGCATCGGTGTTCCATTCCGGCGCATCCATGTTGTCGATGGACACGAAAGTCGGCTCGCCGCCCATGGTTAGACGTACATCGCCCGCTTTCAGCTCGGCATCCACCTTTTCGCCCAGACGCTCAATGTCTGTCCATTGCCTATCGGTGTAAGGCTTGGTAACACGCGGATCTTCATGGATGCGGCTAACGCGATTGGAAAAACCGAAAGTAGTCTCGGCCTTGCCGACAAAGCCGCCGCTGACCGGTGCTGCACTGACATAGTCGGCGGTGCAGGCTAACGGAATATGGCCTTCGCCGGCAAACAGTCCGGACGTTGGGTCAAGACCAACCCAACCCGCACCCGGGATGTAGACCTCAGCCCATGCATGTAAATCGGTAAAATCGTGATCGGTACCGGATGGGCCGTCCAGCGATTTCACATCCGCTACCAGCTGTACCAAATACCCCGATACAAAGCGCGCGGCCAAACCCATGTGTCGCAACACCTGTACCAACAACCAGCCGGAATCTCGACAAGAACCCAGCTTTTTTTCCAGAGTTTCCTCGCAACTTTGCACGCCCGGTTCCATGCGGATTGCATAATTGACAACCTGATTCACAGCTTGATTGATGCCCACCAGAAAATCGACGATCCCTTGCTTATCCCGCTTCAATCCGGCTAGAAAGGCTTTCAGTAAAGGGCCATGCTCACGAATTTCCAGATACGGCGCCAGTTCCTTGGCTAATTGCTCCGGATAGGAAAACGGATAATGCTCGGCGTACTCTTCCAGAAAAAAATCGAAGGGGTTGATCACCGTCATGTCGGCGATCAAATCCACCTCTATCGAAAACTCGGTGGTTTTTTCCGGAAACACCAAGCGCGCCAGATAATTGCCGAACGGATCCTGCTGCCAGTTAATGAAGTGCTTGTCCGGTTTGATGGTCAATGAATAGGCACTGACCGCAGTCCGTGAATGTGAAGCCGGCCGCAGCCTCAGCACATGCGGAGTCAACTGGACTGGATGATCGTAGTGGTAACTGGTTTTGTGGTTGATCGCGACTCTGATACTCATGCTGACACCGCATTGGCTGCTTCACTCTCTGCCTGCAACAAGCGCAGATTTTCCTCTACCCCGGCCGCGTGCGTTAATTCAGCAACATTCTGCTTGGTGAAAAAACCGTCGAAATTCCCGAAACGTTGTACATATTCCACAATCAACGAGGAATGCTCGGAAGCGCTGGAAAATATCTGTTTTAGACCTTCCTCGCGCGAACCGATGACATCCAACAGAAAATCCTTGCCCCTGGCTCTGATTGCCTGCACCACATAATCGATATTGGCTAGACCGTTGATCTCGCCGTCCGCCACTTCCAAAGCCACATGGTGCAAGCGCGGACCATAGTTACGCACGAAACTTTCGGTCGGCGACGGCAAGCCCACCAGATGATTAACAAAATACGGATGATTGGCAGCGGTAAACACTTTGGCCGGACTGATCCGCTCCTCGGGATAATGAATGCTTTTGGTCACGTTGGTAGACGAATTCTGATTGGCAATGTCGTAAGACCCCCAATAGTAATAGCTCGAGAGCGTCAAATATTCCAAGATCGCCACTTCCCGGTTCTGACTGTAAACCCGGGTGGCTAAATGATCGATGGGCCGGATGAGTTTATCCAGCCCTAATTCTTCCTGAATTTCCTTGGCTTGCAGATAGCCGCGATTCACTTCGTCGAGAATGATGCTGTTTCCCAAGGCATATACTCGGATGTCCTCCGGCGGCCTTTCCCAGTAAGCAACGATGTTATGCGTATACGGCGACGGCTTGACGATAGCCATATTGCCCGGCAATTCCAGTTTGCGGATTTGATCCTGATTGAAGAAGCGGATCTCCCTGGCTTTTTGCTGCTCGACCACTTCATGCAAATTGCTGACCCGAAAAATCTCGCCCATATAGCGCGAATTGGGCTTATGCGCGCCGATCGGATACACCTCGTTCAGACTGCGGAAGATGTCGCCCCGACCGGGTGCACGCACTTCCCGCACTAACAAGTCCGGCGAATTCATATCAATCCGCAACACATGGGTCCAATGACTCTCGGACTCTAAAGTCACCAGATAGTGGTAAGGCGTCATCAACGCCAATTCGCTGACGTAGGCCGCCGAACAGCCTGGCTCCACCGTCAACATCAACGCGTCGATTTCGCGGATCATTTCGGTCAGACCGGTACGATCCCGGTTTTCCAGCAATTTGACCAGAAACTCGTCAAACCAAGGCGAATTGGCCTTGTCGCCCTGCTTGGGGTGGATCAATGAATTTATCATCCGTTTACCTCTAACTCTATTTGTCCGTTAGGCTGAATCGCCAAAATGTCCTTTAAACCGTCGGCAAATCACATATTTGCGACTCGGTTCAATCAAGTGTTTATTCCGGCCCGTTTAGAAAAGCCCGCTGAATTTCGCCGCCAAGCGCGTTGTTGCGCAAAATGAAATCCTGCAAAAACTCATGCAAGCCGATACTAAAAATGTCGGCCATCCGCCCGTAATGCAGCCGCGCATGATTTTCGCCGGCTAACCGCAGACATTCCATGCCCCGCTGCCGGCACAGTTGCTCCAGAATAGGCGCCAACTCATCGTAGCATGCATGTAAGGAACGCGGCATGTCATCGCGTAACACCAATAACTCCGCCACTTTCCAGGGCTCGATGGTGTCCCGAAACACTTTTTGATAGGCCTCGAATGCCGACACAGAGCGCAGCAAGGAACTCCATTCGTAATAGTCGACCTGGGCTTCCTGAGCATCAACAGCCGGCAACAGCAATTGATACTTGGCATCTAAAAGTCTCGCGGTATTGTCGGCCCGCTCCACAAAGCTTCCCAAACGCACAAATTTGTAACTGTCATCGCGCAGCATGGTCCCGAAGGTAACACCGCGAAACAGGTGCGAGCGGGATTTCACCCAGTCGCAAAATTCGCAAATATCGGCTTCGTTCAGACCCTGGCGAATCCGTTGCCTTAGTTCCAGCCACAAGGCGTTGACGGTCTCCCACATCTCCGAAGACATCGCCACCCGCACCGCCCGCGCATTTTCTCGCGCCGAGTTAAGGGCGCTGACGATACTGGACGGGTTACGCTCATCCAAAGCCATGAAGTGAATTACATTGGCCGCAGTATAACCGGAGTAGTTTTTCTCGAAAGCCTCGATATCGTCGGCAATCTGCACCGGGGGTTTCCAGCGTGCGGTTTCGTCGTAGGCGCTGTTCGCTACCAATGACATCCGATAGGTCACGTCCAGCACCCGCGCCATGTTCTCGGCGCGCTCGATATAACGCGCCATCCAGTAGAGATGATCGGCGGTGCGGCTCAGCATGGTGCGTCTCCATTCAATACCCAAGTGTCCTTAGTGCCGCCGCCCTGCGAGGAATTGACCACCAGCGAACCTTCCCGCATCGCCACTCGGCATAAGCCACCCGGCACCAGCGTGGTGGTTTTGCCGGACAACACAAACGGTCGCAAGTCCACATGACGCGGTGCTACCCCTTGTTCAACCAAAGTCGGACAAGTCGACAATGCCAATGTAGGCTGAGCGATGTAATTGTCGGGCTCGGCCAAAATCCGCGCCCGAAAATCCTCGATCTGCTGTTTGGATGAGGTTGGCCCCACCAACATGCCATAACCGCCGGAACCCTGTACTTCCTTGACCACTAGTTCCTCCAGATGCTCTAACACATATTTCAAATCGTTAGGATTTTCCAGCTTATACGTGGGCACGTTGGACAGGATAGGCTCCTCACCCAGGTAAAAACGCACCATGTCAGGTACATAGGTATAGGTGGCTTTGTCGTCTGCCACCCCCGTGCCAATCGCGTTAGCCAGCGTGACGCCGCCGTTGCGATACACCGAGACCAAACCCGGCACACCGAGCATAGAATCTTCGCGAAACGCCAGCGGATCGAGAAAATCGTCGTCGATGCGCCGATAAATCACGTCAATGCGCTTTGGGCCTTCCGTGGTGCGCATGAACACCGCATTGTCCTTGCAAAATAAATCCTGGCCTTCCACCAGTTCTATACCCATTTGCTGGGCCAGAAATGCGTGTTCGAAGTAAGCACTGTTGTAGGCACCGGGGGTTAGCAGCACCACGGTCGGATCGTAAACGCCGGGCTGCGCCACCGCGCGTAGATTGTTCAGCAACACCTGCGGATAATGCTCGACCGGCGCTACCGCATAACGGCGGAACAGTTCCGGGAACAGACGCATCATCATCTTGCGGTCTTCCAGCATGTAGGAAACCCCGGACGGTGTGCGCAGATTGTCTTCCAGCACATAAAACTCGTTCTCGGCGGTGCGCACAATATCGACGCCGGCGATATGCGCATAAATGCCGCCCGGCACGTCCACGCCCTGCATTTCCGGCCGATACATCTCGTTTTCCAGAATACTGGCGGGAACGATACCGGCTTTGATGATTTCCTGATCGTGATACAGATCGTTCAAAAACGCGTTCAGCGCGGTGACTCGCTGAATTACGCCAGCCGACAATACCCGCCATTCCGTGGCAGCTAGGATACGCGGCACGACATCAAATGGAATCAGCCGCTCGGCACCGGCCTCGTCGCCGTAGACGTTGAATGTAATTCCCACCCGCCGGAACAGCATTTCCGCTTCGCGGGACTTTTGCATCAACTGGGCATGATCGGTACCGCTCAGCCACTCCGCGAATGGTTGATACAGGCGCCGGACGCTACCGGTTGAGGTGCGCATTTCATCGAAAAAAGTATTTATATTCATGACCATCCTTCAGCAATCCACATGCCAATCTTATTAATGTCTATTTATCAAAAAGTTAAATCGCCGCTACATCGCCCAAACCGCATTACGCACCATATCAGTGCAACACACTTCGGCAAGCGCCCTGAAAACGACCACAGCAGTTCAAACGCCGTTGTTATTTCCGCACGCGTTGATTATTGTGGCCGCCTTAAACCAGCAATTGCGGCGAGGTCAGACTGATGCAAACAGCTTTTTGTACCATCTTCGGTGAAGTACTATTCGACAACTTTCCGGACGGCAGCCGGATCCTCGGTGGCGCACCGTTTAATGTCGCCTGGCATCTGCAAGCTTTGGGCCGGCCTGCCCTGTTTATCAGCCGTGTGGGGGAAGATGACGCCGGCCGCGAAATCCTCGCGGCCATGCAAAGTGTCGGCATGACTCGATCCGCGATGCAGATCGACGCCGATCATCCATCCGGCAGCGTAGCGATCAGCATAACAGATGGGCAGCCCAGCTACCGGATTCTGGACCAGCAAGCTTACGACTACATTGATGCAGAGGCTTTCCATCATCTTCGCAAACAGGGCTTGCTCTATCATGGCAGCCTAGCGTTGCGAAACAGCGTTTCCAGGCAAGCCTGCCTCGATTTGCAACAAACCTGGAATGGCCCGGTGTTTCTGGATGTCAATCTGCGCGCGCCCTGGTGGCAAACGAATCAGGTCTTGGAATGGGTAGCCGGCGCGGATTGGTTGAAACTGAACGATGAAGAGTTGGAATTGCTGCTGCCCGGCGAGCAGAGCATAAGCAACAAGATGCATTTATTGCAGCAGACTTATCATTTAAGCGGCGTGGTACTTACACGCGGCAGCCAAGGCGCGATGGCGTTAGATTCAGAGGGTGAGTTGTTCGACATCGCTCCCGACCGTAACATCGAAATTCTCGATACGGTTGGCGCCGGTGACGCGTTTGCAGCGGTTTTGTTAGTGGGCATTGCCGAAAATTGGCCTATGCCTATGATACTAAAACGGGCGCAGGATTTTGCGTCCGCGTTGGTAGGTCAGCGCGGCGCGACCGTCGCTGACCCCGCGTTTTATCAAAGATTTATTGACGCGTGGCAATAACAAAAAACGCCATGTCTTACGCCTCTGCTGCACTCATCAAGACTGTTGTCTGGCAGGCACGCCGTCCGACCAATCGCCGGATTGTGCAGAAAAAAACTTTTTAAATGGCGGCATAAAGCTGGCGGTGATCGGAATCGAATAAAAACAGTACATCGCCGCCGCTTCGCCGGTACTGACCCCGAACAACCATTGCGGCATGAACAAGGTCATCAATGCCCCAAAGCAATGATAGATCCCGATGCGCCAATTGTTTTTCCAGACAAAAGCGCTGAACGCCAATGCAAACAGCGAGCCATGGGTCACCAGCAAACCAAAGGCACTGGAGATCGCATAACCGATGTGGTAAATGCCCGTGAAAAGGCAAGAGTTCATCCGGCCGATGAAGTTAGGGTCTATGTCAAACAGCTGCCAGTCGTTCGGCAAGCGGGTCAAAATCAAAAACAAACCACTCAAAGAACTACCGACAATAAAGGCTTTCTTCAAGGCTTTGGGGTCCGACGAATAGGTCGCCAAAGCCGGCATGATCGCAAACGCTTGCAAACTGATATGCACCGACGACAGCTCGCTCAGAAAAAGGTTGGTGCCATAACCGCACTGGTCCGCCACCGGATAGGCGAAAAACTGAATGAACTCCATCAAGGAGAAATGGAAGATGGCATAGGCACGGGCCAATCTGACCCAAAAGGTTTCGTCTTTATCCAGAAAAGTCACACTCGCTGCGACCAGGCCTGCTACGCCCAATCCCAGCGACATATTGGCGCTAAAACACATGGTTAATCCGTCATTTAAATTTTTAGAAACGGCTCGCGCGCAACTGCGATTGCCGGTTTAGTCTATTGGTTTCGGTCATGTTTACCGGAAGGCAAAGATACACGTAGCGGCATTTTATTGCAGCAATTTTGTGGAAATTAATCGCTATCAGCCTGAATACTACTCACTTAGCGCGGCCGATTGGCTAACTCAATCTGTTCTATCAACTGTTCGGCGCCATCCAACTCTCGATCATAAACGTCGGTGCGATAAGCCTCGCCGTTCAGCACAAGCGCGGATGCGGCTCCCGAACCCTCTGCTTTTTCTATGTTGATACGGGTTAATGTAGACAGGCCGGGCTGCAAGGGATTGGCCTTGAGTTCCGCGGCATCCAGTGCGACACGTACCTGCATGCGTTCGGCAATATGAATGAAATTACCGGTGGCATTATCGGTCGGCAACAGCGCAAAGATACTGCCTGTGCCAGGGTTAATGCCCTGCACCCGGCCGTGATAAAGCCGGTCGTCACCATAAGCGGCGACGCGAATTTCCGCCTTCTGCCCCGGCCTAACCCCAGCGATCTGGCTTTCCAGGAAGTTGGCTTCTATCCAAACATCGTCCAGCGGCACGATGGCTAGCAAGGGCGCGCCAGCCTTCAGATTATCGCCGACTTGTACCTTGCGCTTGGCCACGCATCCCGAGACCGGCGCGACCAGATTGCGCCGCTGATAGTCCAGATAAGCCTGGCGCAAGCGGCTCTTGGCTTTTTCCACGGCGGGATGATTATCGATGCCGGAATCCAGCAATTGCGCATCGACACCGCTTTGTTCGGCGCGAATTTCTTTAATCGCCGCGTCCAGCTCGCGGACCTTGTCCTGCGCGGTTTGCAGTTGCTGATCGGAAACCGCGCCGTCCTTGGCCGCGGCGTTGAAGCGCGCCAAATCGTGATTGACTTGTTCCAATACGGCTTGCTTGACCAACACCCGCTGCGTCAAGGTCTCGGATTTGGCGCGCAAACTGACAATATTCCGCACCGCCTCCGCCAGTTCGGCTTGCGTCTGCTGCAAGGCAATGCCGGCATGCACACCGTCCAGCCGCACCAGCAGCTGGCCTTTTGCCACGCACAGCGTGTTTTCGGCCAATACTTCCACCACGGTGCCGTCGGTCTGTGTTTTCAGCGTAATTAAATGCCCGGCCACGAAGGCGTCGTCGGTGGCGATCCAGTCGCGATGCGCCAGCCACCAATACCCCAGATAAGCCAATCCGGCCAGCAATAAGACCAAGGTGACGCCTTGCAAGCGGCGCCGGCGTTGGCGCAGAATTTCCCGAGGACGAATTTTTTTTGGCATGTTTGCAGTCATGGCATTGCAGGTTTAGTGTCGCTGTAGCCGCCGCCCAGCGCCTTGATAATATTGATCTCGGCTTTGTGGCGTTCGCCCACCAGAGCCGCCAAGCGAAACTGTTGTTGGTAGACCTCCAATTTGGCCAGACTCGGCGCGGCGCGGTCAGACAAGCCATGACTGCGTAAACTGTCGGCCAGCTTGTCAGCGGCTAATGCGTCGGCCAGGCTTTGCCTCTGGGCCACCAGGCGCTCATCCAGTTCGCGCCAGCGGCTCAGCGCATCCGCCACCTCCTGCACCGCATGCACCAAGCTGCGGTTATAGCGCTCGACCGCCGCGTCATAAGCAGACTGCTGATAATTCAAATTGGCACGCAAGCGGCCGCCTTCGAAAATCGGAAACTCTATTGACGGCCCGACCGCATAAGCCAAGCTGGAACCTTGCAACAACACATCGCTCAAGCTGACGCTATGTAAACCGGTGAAGGCCACCAAATTGACATCCGGGTAAAACGCCATCTCGGCCACCTTGATTTCCTCGGCTGCCGCCTCGGCATGCAAACGTGCCGCGCTAATATCGGGACGATGCGCCAATAAATGCAAAGGCAAATCCACCGGTAGGGTTAACGCCTGGTCAACCTCACCTGGTTCGATAACGATGCCGCCCCCCCAATCCGCACCCTTTCCGGCCAGCGCCGCCAACAGATTTTTATTTAATTCCACATCGGCGCGTGCCGCAGCCAAACCTTGCTCGGCGTTAGCAAGGGCAATTCGGGCCTGCAATATTGGTGCGTCGGCGGCCAAACCGGTCGCCAGACGCGTTTGTTCGAACCTCAACAACGCTTGGCGCTCGGCGACGATACGCGCGGCGATGTCCTGCTTTTCGCTGGCGGCCAGCAACTCGAAATAAGCCTTGGCCACGGTAGCCGCCAACAATAGCCGCGCATCGGCCAGTTCAGCCGCGACCGCCAGCGACCGACCGACCGCGCCTTGCAGGGCCGCCGCATCGCGCCCCCAAAAGTCCAGGTGATACCGCAAGATCAGGGGATTAATCAGCATTTGCCGAAAGTTTTCGCCGGCCAGCTTGGCTTGCACGCTGTTCGCCGAGAATCGTTGCGCCGAGAAGCTGACATTGGCATCAACCGTCGGATACAGTTCGGCCGCCTGGGCATCGACCATCGCCTGCGACTGCCGCAGCCGCGCTGCGGTGGCTTTGAAATCCGGATTATCGGCGAGCGCGGTCATTATCAAGCGCTGCAATTCCGGGCTGGCGAAGCGCGTCCACCAATCCTGCGCCGGCCAGACATCGCTGCTTGGGAAACTACCGCGGGCGACAGCGACGGTGTTTGTCATTTCGGGCATTGGTAATAGGCTGGCGCGCGGAGTTTCTTCATCGCCGAACCGGGCGCAGCCTGCTGAAAAGCTCGCCACCAAGGTTAACGCAATCAGTCTGCGGGCAGACATCAGGCTTCCTCCGCGAGCAATTCCTGAGTTTCCCGGCGCAACGCCTGCTCGACACTAACTTTCACCGGCGTGCGAGTCGGGTGCGCAAACCAGACCAGCGCCGCCATGCCGACAAACAGGCAACCTGCCAACCAAAAGGCATCGTTCATGCCATGCAGTACCGCATCTCGGCCGGCTAGCTTGGCATATTTGGCCAAAGCCGCCGTCTCGGCGAACCCCAACGAATTCAGTGCAGCCAGCGCGGGATGATCAGCCAGTTCAAACGCGCCATGATTTTCGGCAAAGCGCGTCAGATGCTGCGGCACCCGCCGGTACAACACGATGCCTTGTACGGCAATGCCGATTGCCCCGGCGGCTATTCGCAACAGATTCGCCAGCTCCAGTGCCCGCCATTGCCGCTCGGCTGGCAGGCCGTGCAGCAGTAAAGCGGTCATCGGAACGAAAAAACTGCCCAGGCAGGCGCCTTCCAGCAATTTTGGCCAGAACAATTGCGCAAACGCATCCGGATCGTCGAAACGGCTCAACCAGAAATAGGTGGCGGCAAATCCCAGTAAATTGGCACTGGCTAACAGCCGGGCATCGCAGCGTTTGACGATCTCGTGAAAGACGCTGGCCATCGGTTTGGCCAAGATGGCCATCGGCAGAAATACCAAACCGGCTTCCCAGGACGAGTAACCGAAAGCCAGTTGTAACTGTACGATTAACAAAGACAACAAGCCTTGAAAACACAGAAAACCGGTGAATAAAATGAAGACGCCGATGGCGAAATTGCGCTGGGCGAATAGGCGAATATCCAGAAATGGCCGGCGCACGTTCAATTCCCACACTACCCAGTAAATCAGCGTGACGCCTATCAACGCGATTAAGCCCTCGATATAGGCCGAGTGGGTCCAATCCCAATCGTTGCCCTGATTCAACAAAGTTTGTAAACCAAACACCAGCATCGCCAACAAGATAAAGCCGACGCTATCGAAACGCTGCCAGGATAGTCGATGACCGCGCCGATACAATAGCGCGCCGACGATGCCGGCAATCGCCAATGCCGCTGGGATGTTGAGCCAAAACAACCAACGCCAGCCGAGGTTGTCGGCTATCCAGCCGCCCAGGGGTGGGCCGAAGGTAAACGGTGTCAGAGTGAATATGCTCCAGACGCCGATGCCGAGCGATTTACGTTGATCGGGATATTCCTTAAGCAACAAGGCCTGCCCCAAGGGCAGCGTCAAACCGCCGGCAAATCCCAGCAAAATGCGCCCGGCCAGATAGCTATAAAAACCAGTGCAATAGGCGCAGATGAAAGAAGCCACGGTAAAAGCCATGAAGGCCGCGACGAAGGGCCGGTATTCGCCGAAGCGCCGCGCCAACCAGCCGCCCACCGGAAATGCCAGCGCCAGCGCTATCATATAATCGGTCTGGGTCCAGGTCGCAAAACTGGGCGGCACGCCCAAGCCGCCGGCTACTCTGGGCAGCATGGCGATATAAGCGCCGGCATTGAAGATCACCAGCGCATGCCCGAAACCCAGACACAGATTAAACAGCGTAAAACGCCAGCCGCGCAGGCGTTTTTGATAGACAACGCTCATCGGGTTATTGGCCGTGTCATCGCTCTAAGTTTCATCGGCTTGAGACGGCATGCGCAGACCGATGTCACCCAAGCTTTGCCGCAACAGCGGGACCGCCATATCGCCAATCAATTGCTTAAACGCCGCGCCGTCGTCATCCAGGGAGGCAAGCGCCCGATCATCCACCTTAAAACTCTCCGAAAGCGTGCGGGCGATAACATTGCGCGACACCGGATCGATGAGCTTGATCATTAACTGCAAAGACGTTTGTCCCTCGAAGATTCGATACCTGCCAACCCCCACCTCTATCACCGCATCGTAGCGGCCCATCGCCACATAATCGACTGGCGTGGTGTTCTGACCGTACCAGGCCTGAATCGCCTGATGCCAATGTTGCAAACTGGCGTCGCCCGCCGTCGGCAACTGATAATACTCAAGGCTCAATTCCCCTTTACGATTTTCCGCAGACAGCAAACCGCGCAGCTTCTGAGCCGCAGCCCTGGCCGGTGTCCAAAGCAAATCGGCACTCGCCGAACCGCCTGCGGCTGTTGGCGCTGCCTTGGTCATCGAATCCACATCCGCCGTATGAGTGTCGCTGACCATGCCCGCAACCACGATGCCTCCAGCGGTCTGATACAGCCCGGTGGGCAGTGCATAACCCAAGGCCATGTTTTCGAAATGTCGATAAGCCGGATCGCGGCGCTCGATCAAATCGGGTATCACTTCCAGTGGCGGCGCTTGCACCGGCACAATCAAGAAACTGTGCAATCGGTCGATTTGTGACGCGGCCGGCTTAATACTCGGCGCCGTACATGCCACCAACAGCCATGGCAAAGCCAATCCCATCAGGACTTTTTTGTGGTCGGCAAATAGCCAGGTAAACGAACATTTTGAAGTTTTCATGATTTCCTCCGCGCCAATGAATACCATCGAATCGACACATTACTAGACTGGCACTATAAAAACCGCTTTGATATAAGACAAGCGATATTTATTGGACTTTAATATCGACAAATGCAATATTAAAACCATGGACATCGATCAAATCAGAACCTTTTTAAGCGTCGCGGCTAACGGCAGTTTTTTGGAAGCCGCCAATCGCCTGTACGTGACGCAATCCACCGTCAGCACCCGCATCCAGCGCCTGGAAGCCTATTTGGGCGTCACGTTGTTTGTCCGCAATCGCTCCGGTGCAACTTTGACCTTGCCGGGCCGGCGTTTTTTGCGGCATGCCAAATCCTTGCTATTAACACTGGAACAAGCCCGGCACGACATTGGCCTGCCCAGCCGGTTTCGCGGCAGCATCAGCATTGGGGCGCGGATTGCCTTGTGCGAAACCTTGTTGCCGGAATGGATAGGCGCGATAAGACAGGCTATGCCGGATATTTCCATCCGTAGCGATATCGGTTTTGAAGAAGACTTGATGCGCAGTTTGGTGGAAGGCGCATTGGACATCGGCTTGATGTACACCCCCCAGCACAGCCCTGGCCTGCAAATCGAACATTTATTCGATGAAACATTGGTGCTGTTGACCACCGATCCCAAACAGCCCTGGCCAAACGACGATTACATTTATGTCGATTGGGCACCCGGGTTTTACGCCCAGCACAGCAATAGTTACCCCAATCTGGAACGGCCGGCCCAGGTGGTCAATATCGGCTGGATGGCGGTACAGCTGATTCTGGCACAAGGCCGTGGATCGAGCTTCCTGCCGGTGCGCCTGGCCGAACCACTGCTGCAAGCCGGCAAACTGTTTCCGGTCGCCGACAGCCCGCAATTCAAATTACCGGCGTATATGGTGTCGCAGCGCGATAACGATGCGCCGGTTTTGCAGCAGGTGCTGGCTCAGATCCGCGCCTTAGCGACCCTGGAGCGGCAAAAGGCTTATACGCTGCCCGATCAATCCAAGGTTGCCGACGCCACATGAAACGCATCGGCATGGATATCCTGCAAAGCCGCGCCATGCAAAAACGCCTGGCGCTTGGTTTGACGCACCATGTCGGGATGGCCGCATAAATACAGGCGCCAGCCTTTCAGACTGGGCAGCAGGGTCATTGCCACATCGTTGGCTCGACCCTTGGCCACGCCGTCAGGCGCGTCGCCGCGTGATATACACGGCGTGTAGTGAAAATTAGGGTACTGGCTAGCGAGATCCTGCATTTCCTCCAGCCAATACAAACCGTCCATCTCGCGGCTGCCATGAAACAGATGGATCGCACCCTTATGACCGTGATGCAGAGCTTCGCTGACAATCCCGGCCAAGGGCGCCAAGGCGCTACCGGTACCGATCAGTAACAGATTATTCTCTTGGCTCGTGGGCAGGTAGTAACACAGCCCTTGCGGATCAGAAACCTCTAACTTGTCGCCGACATTCAGTTCCTGGTGCGCCCATTCGCTGAAGCGGCCGCCGGCCAAACGGCGGATATGAAAGCTGAGTTTGTTGGCGTGCAAACGATTGTTGGCAATCGAATAGCTGCGGCTCAAACCGTCTGCGCGTTTCAGGTTCACGAACTGGCCGGCGTAATAATCCATGGTGTCCTTACACTGCAAGGTAAGTTGCAGCGTTTCCGCATTCAGCAAAGTTTTTTCAATCACCGTCGCTTCGGTAAAAAACTCGGCCGGCGGGCTAATGCTGATCGCCATATCCTGCTGCGGATAACACAGACAGGCCAGAAAATGGTTCTGATGGCGCAACACTTCTTTTAAACCGTCTTGCGCCGCCAGCGGTGGCGGGCCCTGCAAGCTGCGCACCATACAGCTCTGACAGGCGCCCTGCCGACAACCATAGGGGATGTCGATGTTTTCGCGCAGACACGCGTCCAGCACGGTTTCGCCTGACTCGCAAATAATGTCGCGGTCGTTCACGCTGAGTTTATACAAGCTCATCCCCTACTCCAGCGCCTAGCGGTCCAACACGTCGTTACGCGTGCTTTCGGCAATAGCCGCGACTTGATTGATCAGCTCTTGCGGCACGTTCAGCTCTTGTAAGGTAGCCGCCAGATCCTCGACCACCGCGTCAAAATGCGAATCGTCCAAACCCAGTTTTTTTACCAGATGCGCATGGGCCTGACGCATATCGGCGCCGGAATAGTTATTAGGACCGCCGAAGGCCATGGTTAAAAATGACTTTTGTTTGGCTGCTTGCTTGTCCATATCGGTGTTATCGAAAAAGCGGTTGATGCGGTGATCGCTCAAGACTTTGCGATAAAAAATATCGACGGCTGCATTAACGGCCGCTTCGCCGCCTAGTTGTTCGTAAAGAGTTGCCGTGGTTTCGCTCATGATGGTCTGCCTTTCGTTGCAAATAAAAAAATGCGGCTGTTTAAAGCCGAGCGCAGAGTAAGCGAAAAAAAACACTTTTGCAATATTTTTATTATAAAAGTTATTTATATGGCAAAAATAGGCTTGTAGTGCTTTGCCTGCCAGTTGATCCGGCGTAGAATGCCGCATCCCTTATTTCCGACCGCCCCACATTCACATGGTCAAACTCACCGGCTCACGCCAGGAACAAATCTTAAAATTACTGCTGTCCAGCGCGGCCGGTATGAGTATCGACGAGCTGGCCGCGCAATTGGAAATCTCCAGAAACGCGGTCAAACAACATCTCACCGGTTTGGAAAAAGACCAATTGGTTGCAGAAGCGGCCTTGAACAGCACCGGCGGCCGGCCTTCGCGCAATTACACGCTGACCGAACAAGGCCGTAACCGCCTGCCCAAGCAATATCCCTGGTTCTGCAACTTGTTGCTGGGCGAGTTGAAAGCTGAACTCGGTGAAACGGCTTTGCGGCAAATGCTGTGGCGTATGGGCGTTAATCTGGCACAGTCGCTGGCCCCGCAATTCAGCGGCAAAGATCCGGCACAAAAGCAAAGCGCGCTGGTGGAATTAATGCAATCGCTGGGTTATCACGCCGAAATGGACACCGAACAAGCGCAGCCGACCATTAAAGCCGTTAATTGCGTTTATCACGATCTGGCCCAGCAACATCCGGAACTGTGCGAATTCGACCGTGCGCTGATGTCCACCCTGTTGGACAAACCCATCGAGCAAACCGCCTGCATGGCCTTGCAGGATTGCGCCTGCAAATTCAAAATCTGCAATGCGGGTGCGTGAGCCAACTTGCCAACTAATCCAAACAGTTGCAACAATCTTCGGCTTTTAGCTCAAGCTGCTTAGCACAATACGAGGGTTTTTCTAAGCGGCGGCTCTCAGTGGTACAATGTCGGCTTCCAGAATGACTTTTTTGAATTGCGACCATGAGCCAACCTTTCCGTACGACAATCAGCCTGTTTAGCGGGCTGCTGTTATTGTTAACCGCCTTCTCGCTGCAAGCCGCCAGCCCGATTTTCACCCCCGCCGCCCCTAGCGTCGCGGCCTCCAGCTACTTCTTGATGGACTTCGACAGCGGCCGGGTATTGGCCGAAAAAGACGCCGATAAACGCGTCTCCCCTGCCAGTTTGACCAAGATCATGACGGCCTACGTGGTGTTCCGGGAACTGAAAGCCGGCCACTTGACGCTGGACGAAAAAGTCACCATTAGCCAGAACGCCTGGGAAACCGGCGGTTCGAAGATGTTCGTGGAAGTGAACAAACAAGTCGGGGTGGAAGACTTGCTGCAAGGCATGATCATTCAATCCGGCAACGACGCCAGCGTGGCCTTAGCCGAACACGTCGCCGGTAGCGAACAAACTTTTGCGACGATGATGAACGAACAAGCCAGTCGCCTGGGCATGGCCAACAGCAACTTCGAAAACGCCACCGGTCTGCCCAGCCCCAACCATTACAGCTCGGCGCATGACCTAGCCACGTTGGCCCGCGCGGTGATTAAAGAGTTCCCGGAATACTACCGCTGGGACAAGCAAAAGGAATTTACCTACAACGGCATCACGCAGCAAAACCGCAACCTGCTATTGTGGCGTGACCCCTCGGTTGACGGTTTGAAAACCGGGTTTACCGACGATGCTGGCTATTGCATGGTCGCCTCCGCCAAGCGTGAAGACATGCGGCTGATTTCGGTGGTCATGGGCACCGCCAGCGCCGGGGCTCGTTCCAACGAGAGCCAGTCCTTGTTAAATTACGGTTTCCGCTTTTTCGAAACCCATCGTTTGTACGAAGGCAACAAGCCCTTAGGCGAAGCGCGGGTCAGAAAAGGTGTGACGTCCAAAGTCCCGGTCGGTTTACCGGAAGACCTGTATGTCACCGCCCCGCGCAAACACTTCAACGAATTAAAAGCCGAAACCCAGATTGATAAGGGCGTGTTCGCACCATTAAACAAGGGTGATACGGTCGGCAACCTGAACATTTCGCTGGCCGGCGAATCCATACTCAGCAAACCGCTGGTGGCCTTAGATGCTGTCGCCGAAGGCGGCATTTTCCGACGCCTATACGATGCCGCTATCGGCCTGTTGGAGAAAGAATGACCGAGCAAGTCTATCTGAACGGCGCTTATCTGCCACTAGCCGACGCGAAGGTGTCGGTGCTGGATCGCGGTTTTTTATTTGGCGACGGCGTCTACGAAGTGATTCCGGCTTATAGGGGCCGGCTGTTCAGACTGGAAGACCATATTACCCGGCTCAACAACAGCCTGAACGGCATCCGTTTACCGTTGCCACATAGCGTCAATGACTGGGAAGGTATTTTCCGGCCGCTGCTGGCGGATGACCGGGATCAATATATTTACCTGCAAGTCACCCGCGGCTATGCGCCGAAACGCGATCACGGCTTTCCCGAGCAAATCGTACCGACGATATTTGCGATGAGTGCGGACATCAAGCCTTTCGCCGGCCGGGTCGACGGCATCAAGGCGATCACGCTGGACGACACCCGTTGGCAGCTCTGCAACATTAAAGCCATTACCTTGCTGGGCAACATTCTGCTCAGACAGGAAGCGCTGGATCAAGGCTGCGCGGAAGCGATACTGGTACGCAACGGTTACATCGTCGAAGGCGCAGCCAGCAATCTGTTTGCGGTATTGGATGGCGAATTGATTACGCCGCCCAAAAGCCATGAAATCCTGCCCGGCATTACCCGCGACGTGATTCTGGAACTAGCGGCGGAGAATAACATCCCTTATCAGGAAGACATTATCGCGCTGGAAGCGCTGCACAACGCCAGCGAAATATGGGTCGCCAGTTCCACCCGCGAGATCGTGCCGGTGATCGAACTGGACGGCCAGCAAGTCGGTGACGGCAAGCCCGGCCCGGTCTGGAAACGCATGGACGACTTACTGCAAGCATACAAAACATCACTGTCATGAGCGAAACCGAAAGTTTACTGGAATTTCCCTGCCAGTTCCCTATCAAGGTGATGGGCAAACATCGTGACGATTTCGACGCCATCGTCGTGGAAATCGTCCGCCGCCATGTCCCGGACATCCTGGAAGGTGCAGTCACCACCCGGCCCAGCAAAGGCGGCAATTATCTGTCGGTGACGGTAATGATCGAAGCCCATAGCCGCGAGCAACTGGACGCGATCTACCTGGGCTTGACGGCCTGCCCCGATGTGCTGATGGCCCTATAAAACGGACTGATGCCAAGTAAGGCGGCGACCGTCCTGCGTAATTTGGGGCGACAAGACTATCTCGGCGTCTGGCAGGCCATGCAGCAGTTCACCGCCGAACGCGATAGCGACACGGCCGATCAAATCTGGATCGTAGAACATCCGCCGGTTTACACCCTGGGTTTAAACGGCAAGCGCGAACATCTACTAAAAGCCAACGCTATCGAAATCGTCGAAAGTGATCGTGGCGGCCAAGTGACCTATCACGGCCCTGGCCAATTGGTGATTTACATTCTGTGCGACTTACGCCGACTCAGCAAGGGGCCAAGGCAGATGGTCACCATTCTGGAAAACTCGGTGATCGATACGCTGCGGCAATACGGCATCGCCGCCCAAGCCCAACCCAAGGCACCGGGCGTCTACGTCAATCAGCAAAAAATTGCTTCGCTGGGACTGCGTATCAAGCACGGTTGCTGTTACCATGGCCTGAGCATCAATAACGATATGGATTTGGCGCCGTTTGCAGACATCAATCCCTGCGGCTACGCTGGCTTGCAAGTGACGCAACTGGCTGATTTGGGCGTTAAGATAAGCACTCAGGAACTAGCAGTGCCGGTTGTGCATCAGCTACTGCAAGCGATAGAAATGTAAGACAAGCAAACTCAACAAGCCTCGCTGAACAATGCCAAGCTTGCGGAGATTCAAACACAAACTTAAGTGCCCGGTGGCAATATGACCCTCAACGCCCCTTCCCGCTCGACGCCAGAAACGCACCAACGCAACGCCGACAAGCTGTCGCGGATTCCGGTGAAAGTGGAAAAGCCCGAACAAATCTTACGAAAACCGGACTGGATCCGCATCAAACTGCCGACCGGCGACCAAGTCAACCGCATCAAGCAATCCCTGCGCGAGAACCGATTGCACACGGTCTGCGAAGAAGCCGCCTGCCCCAACTTGAGCGAATGTTTCAGCCACGGCACCGCCACTTTCATGATCATGGGCGATTTATGCACGCGCCGCTGCCCGTTCTGCGATGTCGCGCACGGCAAACCGCAGCCTTTGGATGCGGAAGAGCCGGCCAATCTGGCCGCGACCATCGCCGCGATGGCCTTGAAATACGTGGTGATCACCTCGGTAAACCGCGACGATTTGCGCGACGGTGGGGCCAGCCATTTCGCGGCCTGCATCGCGGCGGTGCGCAACGAGTCACCGAACACTACTATCGAGGTGTTGGTGCCTGATTTTCGCGGCCGGATGGACACGGCGCTGGATATCCTGCAGCAGCAACCCTGCGATGTGTTCAACCACAATCTGGAAACCGTGCCGCGCCTGTATCTGCAAGCCCGTCCCGGCGCCGATTACCACGTCTCGCTAAAACTGCTGCAACAACACGGCCAGCGTCTGCCTGACGTACCGACCAAATCCGGCTTGATGCTGGGCATAGGCGAAACCGAAGCGGAAGTGTTCCAGGTGATGAAAGATTTACTGGCCCACGGGGTCAGCATGCTGACCTTGGGCCAGTATTTACAACCGAGCAAGGATCATTTGGCGGTGCAGGAATATATTCATCCCGACCAATTCCAGCGCTATGCAGAAATTGCCCGCGAACTGGGCTTTCAACAAGTCGCCAGCGCGCCCTTGGTAAGATCTTCTTACCATGCGGATTTACAGGCGGCGGGGGTTGGCAAATAGCTCGACTACCGCCAACGAAACACTTTAGAGACGCAAAATCTTGCGTCTCTACGAATAACCGGTAAAACTACTAATTTTAAAGACAAATACCTCACCGAAAGCCTATGACTTCATGCAGAACCTTTACTTTGGCAACTACTGTCGTTCTGGGAACAGCGCTAATCAGCGGCTGCTCGTTTTCCACCAGCTCCGAGAGCTCGTCCGACAGCGTAGGTAGCTTGTCCGACAGTTCCGGCGGCATCTTCAAAAGTGCCTCCAGCCCTTTTACCTCCAGTTCCGACTCCTCGCGCAACAAACACGAAAAATACGAGACAGATGTAGCCGACTATACCGCTACCTTCGTGGTATCCAGCAGCGGCACTCTGGACAGTTTTCGCGGACATCTCAGCGAACTGGCCGAAAGTCATGAGATCACCAACTGGGAAACCGACCGGAATACTTACGTAGGTATCGGCCGCGGACTTGCCAAAGCCAAGCTCGGCAAACCGCAAATTTCGGCGTTTACCGAAAGTTTGAGCGATAACGAACCGTGGAAGAAACAAGCTATTGAAGAAGGATTGAAAAAATAATCCCGCAGTCCGTCGCCCACTTGGTCATGCCAGTTGCTGGCTTGAAATTCGCAAAGTGGGCGCTGGCACTGGGCTGTTTACTTTGGGTAACGGTTGCGGAAGCGGAAGATAGTCATCACTTCGAATTCCTGTACATAGACGCCAACGAAGGCAGCGCCAGCGGCGGCCATACCGCGATTAAATTCGACCAACAAGTCTTTCATTTTCAGCTCGTCGAACCTGGCCTGCTGCGTTTGTATCGCAACGATGCAGCCGCCTTTGAGTTTGCCTACGGCTTTCAGGAGAACCGTAACATATACGGTCACCGCATCGAAGTTTCAGAGGATTTTTTTCAAGCACTACGGGATACCTTTAGTCGCCGCCTGCTCATTCAAAACCAGCAATTATCACTATTACAAGCTCTGCACGACGATCAAGCGCTGGTTTCAGGCTTGCAAAATCTTGGCTCTGCGCCGCCTCTACCGATAAAAGGATTGGGATATTTTTTGACGCAATACCGAGCGACTGAAGCGCTCCCTATCGAAGCAGGCAACAGCAGCCACGCACTACAACAATTGCACGAGGCAATCGTTAACGAGTATGGCGAAGATTTTTTGGTGGCCAAACGCCAACAAGCTTGGCAAACCTTACAAGCCCTGAAACCGGACGTGGCGGTTGACCCCACAATTATTGAGCCAACCGATACACACTTTATCGCCACGAACAGTTCGTTTGCCGAACGCTACCGCAATCAGTTGCTGAATCTGGCTGCACTGGATGTACTGCAAGCCAGGCTATCGCCGCGTAGCGAAAGTTTGTTACAAATCCCCGAGGCGGCATGCAAACTCAACACAACGCAACGTGCCAAGCTGCAAGATTTTCGACAACGTTTGTTTGCCGATTTAATTAGACTGATGCAGAGCCAACGCAGCGACTGGGGCTATCCGATGCTGGTGGGTATGGCCCGTTTACATGCGCTGGACCATGCCATCGCATCAGGCTATCTAAGCGTGCTGGACCGCAGCCGCGCGGAAAATGACGACCCACAAGCCACTGTTATCGACGAAGACAACTTGCCGGCAGCGCTGCAATACAGTCAAGAGCTGTTTGCAGCGACGTCCAAACAACTGGACAGCCCCATAGCGTTGGATGAACTTGCTTACTCGGAACTTGAGCTAAGCGCGACAGCGCTAATGCAATTGCATAAGCCGCGCCATGACCAGCAGTCTTTGAAGCTGTTGCCATTGACAACCACGCCGTCGCGACCGACAGCGGCGGAATTGGTTGGTTTACCGCTGCCAACAAGCGAACTGGCAGATGTCCAAAACATCGTCACGCAGCAAATCGAAACATATCAAAACCAATTGCAGTCCTTGTATGGCTATAACCTGCTTAGCCGTAATTGCGTCACGGAAATATTTCGGCTCATCAACCAGACGATTTCTGACATGTCGACGACAGCCGAGGAAAGTAGAAGCCAGGCGTCGCAGCGACTGCTGGGCGGTTACGTTGACGAAGACGGCTTGAACATGATTCCGTTTGTCGCCTATGACCAGATAGGGAGCGCATATCGACTCAGCACCAGCTTCCAGCGCCAGCCCTACAGAGAACGGCAACGTCAACTGCGTTACCGGCAGATGCCGCAATGGCAGGTGGATTTACAGGAATCCAATACCCTAAGTTCGAGGATTTATAAATGGAACGGGGACGACGCGGCGTTTTTATTCTTCACTCAAGATCAGCTATGGCCTCGGCCATTGCAGGGCGGCTTGAATCTGGCGATAGCCGGCAGCCAGGGCCTATACGGCTTGTTCAGCTGGCCCTGGGATGACGGGGACAATTTACGCAAAGGCTTGAAAGGCATTATCGTCAGCCTGCCGGAACTGCTGTTCTTTAACATCCGCAAAGGCTCGTTTCCCGGATTGCTGCCGGAGGCAAGCATATATCGACCTGAGGCTTTTTAACGGGACTACCTGGCGGGTATCGACATAGCCAATCTAACTCTCAGCGGGATGGGGCGAATAATTGGTTGGCGTTTTACCGGACTGCTCTCAGACCTTAGGCAGTTCGGCGTAAAATTTTCGGGCATCAGGCGCGAACGTCAATAAATCTGCCTTTACCACCTTCGGTACTTTGATCGGCTTCTTTAACAACCGTTTGGGCTTGCTGGAACACTTGCGTGGGGCTGTTTGACTGGGCCTTTTTGACTGTTGGAACATTTGCCCCGGCAGCACTATGAATTTGGGACGCACCTGAATTAATTGACATGTATGACATTGGCTACTCTCTTTCACGGATTTAATTGCTACAACTCTAATCGAGAGCGTCCAATTTTATTCTAAGCCCCCTGTACGAGTTGCATGCTGCCTCGCAGTTTCCGAGATAAGTTTTATAACAGGTTCGCAGCCTATGCCTGGGCAATTGATCTGATTCGTCCGGCGTCCCGCATTGATCCGTTGTCGTGATGGTTTTGGCAAAGATTTGGCTGGGAAAACATCAGCCGGCATTTCGCTTATCGCCCCACCCTATTGATTACTGTCATTGAGTTCGGACTAAATGTATTGAAGCCTGACCTAGACTGCCCTATGACAGGCTCTTTGCAAGCTGAATCAATATTGCGGGTTAAGCGTTGTAGCATCGATCAACGCTTTATGACCGGCCCCGCTGGAGCCGCGTTCTGCGGCGCAAAAGGCGGTGGAGTCGGTGTCGTGGTTGCGGCTGGGGTGGCAAAATCGAAGGTAGCGATACAGTTGACACCGCCGATTAGTTCATCGCTGGGGTTGGGTAAGGTCATGCGCACCGTAAAGCTACCGCTGGCCGGATCGATCAATTGGTCAACTTTGGTGACCGTGGCTTTCACGACTTTTTTGACCGGCAGTTCAGGGCGTACGTCCACTTCCATACCCGGTTGAATCAGGCCAAAGTATTCAGTCGGCGCGATCAGCTCAACCCGCAAAGGATTCACTTGCGCCAGTTTCATAATCGCGCGATCACTGACCGACTCGCCGGGCATGGCATAGCGGTCGATGACGATGCCGTCTATCGGACTTTTGATGGTTTTAACCTCTAGTTGTGCCTTGGCCATTTCCAATGCCAGCATTGCGGACTTTTTGCGTTCCTCTGCCTTTTTTAACTCGATTCCAGCTAACACCACTTCGGTTTCGACTTTGTCTTTCTCGATTTGAGAAATAACACTGGTCGTGGCTAAGCTGCGATAGCGAGTGCGGTTGCGCGTGGCGTACTCCAATTTCACTTTCTGATTGCGCACCTCGCTATTGGTCTCGGCATCGGCCTTGGCCTGGTTGAACTTGGCCCATTCCACCGAGGCTTCCAATTGAGCAAGCGGCTGGCCTTTGGCAACGTGATCGCCCTTATCGACCAACAGCGCTTCGACGGTACCGGCAACCGGGCTGCTTAGCTCGACGTACATTTCCGGCTTGACCATGCAATCCAGATTGGCGGCAAGCAAGGTGCCGCTGAACAGGCCAGGGCCGAGTAGTGCGCGAAAAAAATGGTGGAGTATGGACATGTAAAAGTTACTAATGGATTAATTTGACTTGATTTGAAACGGTCTGATTTTTAACAAAATAGTAAATTCAAGGCCACAGCGTTTATTCAAACTTGCCGGAAAACGCCAAAATACGCGACAAATGCTTGTCCTGTTTGCTTAATTGCCTTCTGATGTTGCGCTGTTGCCGCTCTTTGTAAGTTTGCGGCAAGCGTAATATCAGTTTTCCCAACAGCGCCGGCAAAGCTTGCTGATCTTTAGCCAGACCGGCCAGAGCCTTGCGGATAGCAGACGAATAAAACTCACTCAGCGGCGCATCCTCCAGCGACAGTATCGCTTCGCAGCTACCCGGATCGCCTTGCCGGGCGCAACGGCCGTATAGTTGCCGATCTATGCGCCGAGACTCGTTACAGTTCAACGCGATCACATGCAAACCGCCCAGGTCCGCCACGCCTAAGCCCAATGCAATATCGGTGCCGCGGCCGGCCATATTGGTCGCCACGGTAAGGGCATTTAGCTGGCCGGCATGGGCAATAATTTCCGCTTCGTGTTGATCTTGCTCGGCATTTAATACCCGGTGAGGAAAGCCGGCCTGCTCCAACCATACGCTGACCTCCAGCGATTCGGCGACCGAACCGGTACCGATCAATACCGGCTGGCCTAATGAGTGCAACTCGCTGACCCGTTGTAGAAACACGCGTTGCTTGGCTGCCTGCGTGGCATAAATCCGCTCACTGAGCAAAATCCGTTTCGACACTCTATGAGTCGGCACTTTTACGCTATGTAAACCGTAAACGCGCTGCATTTCCGCCGCCACTTCCCGCACCGTGCCCGAGGTACCGGCCAGTTTGAGATAGCGACTGAAAAAGCGCTGATAACTGATCCTTGCCAGAGGTTCGCGCTGTTCGGAAATCAAGCAACCTTCCTTGGCTTCTATCATCTGCTGCAAGCCTTGTTCCCACGACCGATCTTCCATCACCCGGCCGGTAAACTCGTCGATGATTTGGACCTTGTTATCTTTGAGGATGTATTGCTTGTTGCGTTTGAAGCAATACTCGGCGATTAGCGCCTGCTTGACCATGGCTTCGCGCCAGCGCTTGTTTTTCCAACTCGGCCCCAAGCCGATAATCATATCCGCAATGGTATTTTCGCCTTGCGGTGTCAGTTCTATGTCGCGGGTCTTGGGGTCCATGACAAAGTCGTCGTTGATGAACAACGATGAGGCCAGATACAAGGCGTCACCATAGGTTTCCGGAGACTCCTCATTCGGCCGGGTCTGGGTGATGATCAGCGGCGTTTTGGCTTCGTCGATTAATACACTATCCGCTTCGTCGATGATGGCAAAGCATAAGCCGCGCATGATCAACGCATTGCTTTGCGGCTGTTTGATTTGCCGTTGAATCTGCTTGAATTGAAATTTCAACAAGCCCACATCTTCACCCATTTCAATGCGGTCTCGCAGATAATCAAAGGCAATCTGTTTATTCGTCGTGTGTACGATGGGTTGTTGATACAGTTTTCGGCGCAGCTCAAGATCCATGCCGTCAACCACCGCGCCGGATTTCAAGCCCAGGCGCAGATAAAGCGGTTTCAGAATCTCCGCATCGCGCGCCGCCAAGTAATCGTTGGCCGTAATCACATGCACCGGGATGCCCGCCAAGGCGGCGGTGCAGGCCGGCAACGTCGCCGTCAGCGTCTTGCCTTCGCCGGTTTCCATCTCCGCCAGCATGCCGTTGATCATTAACCAGCCGCCAAACAATTGCACATCAAAATGCCGTTTATTAAGAGTCCGACCGGCGGTTTCGCGAATCAGCGCGAAGGCGCTGATCATCAGCTCTTCGGTCAGACCATGCCTGTATAGATTTTCCCGCAGCTCCAGAATAGCGATGGTCAACTGTTGCTCGTTGTAGTTGCTTAAGGGTGGGGCAACTTTTTCGACGCGACTGACAATGTAAGCTTGGCTGTAACGCTGGCGAATCAAGCGCTTATGGGTTTTGTCAAAAAAAGCCGCCGCACCCTGCTCGAAATCGGTTAGCCGACTTTCCGGCTTTTGCGGGTAACTGCCGAAGCGCACCCCGGGACGCAGCAAAAGCTCAGACATTGAACTGCCGCAAAAATACCTGGCGAACTCGGCGGTAGACCTGGGTCATAACCGATTCGCCGCCATGGTTGATCCGCACATAGGCGCGCATGCCTATCGGTAGATTGCTCGGCGGCGAGAAGTCCAGATCGACCAAAAAGATTTTTTGCAGGGTTTGCATGTCTTGTTCGTTTTCCGTATTCACGCGGATCTTGCCGCCGCCGGTGGTCGCCAGGGCCAGACTGGGCAGCGTATTGGTCGCTTCCGGCGCCAGCCTGATAATGTGGGCCGGGTAGTCCCGATAGGGATCGCTAACTAAACGCACGCTAATGTCCGAGCTGCCTTGCCGTAGCAGGCCAATATTGTCTTGCGTTACCACCATGCGGATCGTCGGCGGCTGTTGGTCCATTATGTAGCCGATCAATTCGCCTTGGCGCAAATAGCTACCGGTCAGGTCGTCGGCATCCGGCAATAAAACGTAGCCGGATTTGGCAGCGCTAATCGTCATCGCAGCAGCTTTTTTGTGCAACTGATCCAGCTCGGATTCGGCAACGTGCAGCGATTCTTTCAAAATTTCCGCCTTCACCAAATCCGACTCTTTTTCCGCCCGATATTGGCTTTGTAATTCGGCAACTTTGGCGCGGGCGATCTTGGCTTTGGTTTCTAAGGCATCGTCATGCATAGTCAGCAAGACATCGCCCTGATTCACAAACTGATTGGATTTAACCAACAGTTCGCCGATAAAACCCTCTTGCTCGACCTTGATCAACGCTTCATCGGGCAGCCAGACCACGCCTTCGGCCAGGGTGTAATGCGGAATCGGCAAAGCACCGAAAACCAGAACAAGAAACAAGGCCAACCCTGCCGTAGTCAGCAGCGCCTTATCTCGTTTCCGACCCAGGCTGGGGCTGGTGAACACAAAACGAATGGCCTTGTACAGCGGTAACACTATCTGCAACGACACCATCAACAAGGCGACGACGACACCCAAGGAGAAAAATTTTTCGGTCAGATAGACACAGACGAACCACAACATCATCAGGCGGTAAGTCAGCGACGCCAAACTATAGATGACAAACCAAGCCGTTTCGCCCGGCGCGGAGGCCGGGGACACCGCTTGTTTCAAGTCAAACAAATAACGCTGGGCCAAAAAGCCCCAGATTTGGCTTGAACGCTGGTACAAATTAGGAATACTGAGCGCATCGGCCAGAATGTAATAGCCGTCGTACTTCAATAGCGGGTTGCCGTTAAAAAACAGCGACGACACGCCACCGGTCAGCAGGATGTCGAAACCAATATCCTGGACAAAGCCCGTCTCGGTGCTCAAAAACAAGAATAAACCGAGCGCGGCCAGAAAGCCTTCCACCAAAATGCCGGCGGCGCTGATCAACATCCGGTCGTATTTGTTACGCAGATGGTTGGCGGCTGAGACATTGACGTAAGGGACCGGCATAAACAATAAAAAATTGACGCCCATTTCATGCACTTCGCCGCCTTTCACCTTCATCGCAAAGCCATGTCCCAATTCATGCAAGACTTTGATGAGGGGGTACAGCAAGAACATGATCAAAAAATTGTAGGGGGCCAAGGCGTTCAATTCGAAATGATGGCTGATTTCCTGCCAATTCGCTCCGGCTTGCAGCAAAGCGATCGCGACGACCAGCAGCCAGACCACGCCGAATTTAACGCTGTACAAACCAGCCACTTTGGACACATGTTTGCCGAGAAACTCGTCCGGATCCCACAGCGGTAATTTCAACGACAGTGGATTTAACAAACGCTGATTGCTTTTCGCGCTGTTCAGTCGGGCTTGACGCTCGAACAATTCTTCGGTGTTGACCAAGGCGTCGGTTTGGATCAAATCGGCCTGATGCAATTGCCCCAGCAACTGAATGAGGTCTTGTTGGCTGGGTGCGTAATCACCCAATTGGCGATTCAGAGTGTCGGCAATCCCTTGCACCGTTAACTTGCCGTCCAGTAACCCGATAAACTGATAGGCCAGGCTGTTAAAGCGCTGGTGGCGGGCAGTATTGGGGTCTTCGAGGATGTACCAAATCAGGCCGCGATACTCGTGGCGATGGATCTCGATATGGCTGTGTAGCCTGGGCTTGAGTTTAGCGACTCGGTACCAATGCGGACTGAAAAGTTCGTTAGCCATGACGCAGCCTCAGCCCTCGTTTCACCACGACCAAATCCACAAACGCAACCAAGCCAGCATGTCGTGGCTCCAGATCCATAGCAAACTGGCCCGACCGGCCGCGATTTTGCCTATGCCCTCCATGCCTGGCCTTAGTAGCTCAGGCGCGTTTTCCAGACTGGCTTCGACGCGGAAGATATTTTTGCCACTATCGGTTTTGGCGACTGCGGTAATCTTTTGCACCTGTAGTGGGAAGGTCTGGCTGGGCATGCTGGCCAACACCAAGGCGCCTTTTTGGCCCTCCTGCACATAGGAAATCAAACTTTCATCCACTTTCAAAATGATACGGTAGCCCTCCAACGGGGCGATTTTGAACAGGATTTCGCCGCGTTCGACCGGTGAGCCGAGTTTCTGACTCAAATCGCCTTCAATCACCACACCATCGAACGGCGCGGCTAAATTGATCTTCTGCAACTGCTGACGCGTCAGCTCCATTTCCGCGTCGGCCTGATCGATTTGCGCGCTGATGACCCGGACTTTAACCAGATCGCCGCCGGACAGGGCTTCGCGGTACTCGCGGCGGAATTTTTGCAGCTGCCCATCCAGTTTGTTTAGCTCCAATTGCAGTTCCGCGTCGTCCAAACTAGCCATCAATTCGCCTTGTCGCACCGTATCGCCGGCCCGTACCGCCGCCGATTGCAAAAAACCGGCTATCGGCGCAGCCACCACCCGCTGAATTTTGCCTTCCAACACCGCGTCTGCCGTCAGGCGGAAATCACCGCGCAACAGGGCGGAGATCGACAAAAACAACACCAAACCCAGAACCGTCAACTTCACTTTAAATTGCTTCACGCCCAACAGTTCGGCTAGCCGTTGTTTAAGCTTGATGCCGATTTTTACCGACAACGCTTGTTCGTCGAGTTTTTTTAAGGCCAGATAGG
The DNA here is from genome assembly GCF_000515215.1 of Methylomonas sp. 11b. Lineage (NCBI taxonomy): Bacteria > Pseudomonadati > Pseudomonadota > Gammaproteobacteria > Methylococcales > Methylococcaceae > Methylomonas > Methylomonas sp. 11b. The sequence continues at coordinate 4,358,314 of NZ_KI911557.1, read as the reverse complement.
GCGAGAGCAGTGCCAAGGCTTGTTGGCAAAGTAGAACGGCTTCCTTATCAAACGACTGTTCTTCGCCGCGCAGCAGGGTAACCGCGCCAATAAACTCACCGCCATGCAGCATAGGTATGGTCAGCAATGAACCATAGCCGTACTTGCGGACAATTTCCTGATGGGCACGCTGAATGGCGACCGATTTGACATCGGGAACCACCACAACACTATCCTGTTCAATGGCTTCGTCCATCGCGTCGGCGATTTTTTGCAACAGATTGGCTTGCTGGTCGAATTGCGCATTATTGGAAATCGCCACTACCGTGCTGTAGTTGTCTTTGAATTCGCCGATGGCAACCCGATCACAACTCAGCATGCGCGTCAGTTCGGTACCCAGGCTAATCAAAACCTCGCGATAACTGTGTTGCTCAAAACAAGCCGCCAGCAAACCCACTACGAAGCTGTAAAAATCATCGTTCTGCTGCAAACGGCCTTGCGCCAAACGCCACCACTCCACGCTCTGCTCCAGCATGGCAAAAACAGCCTCTCGCCGATCAGTAAGGGCATGCTCAAGTTTGAGCGCAATCACGCCCAGTAGTACAGAACCGTCAAATACCGGGAGACCGAAGAAGTCGTAATGGCGTTGATCGGCCTGTACTACGTTGGGAACGCAACTTGGTTGATTTTTCTCCAGCACAAGTTTGCAAATAGCGGACAACTCGGCAGCATCGGCGATGTTCTCCGGCCATTTCGCCAACAGCCGCAGTGCTTTGCCATCCGTATCGCTCACCATCAATACCGCAGCCTGAGTTTGCGTCACAATCCGGCAGACAATGTCCAGCCACTGTTGGGCAAATCTAATGCTCATGGCAGAAAACCTCGTCCTGGCTGGCAGAATTCAGAACAATATTCTGCGGACACAACATCAAAAATATTTCATCGAGATGGGAGGCTATTTCTTGACTGACCAGGTCTTTCAAATTGCTGGGGATAGCCGCAAATTGTTGATGGCTATCCTTTAGACCGCTGAGCACTTTATTAAATTGCTCCGGTTCGGCAAACACTTGCTGAGCCAAGTAAATCAGATAGGTTTCGTTGCGATAATGCGGATCGGTACGTTCGGGGTGCAGGTGGTGACCGATGATGTGCGAATACACCTCGGGTAAATGCCATAAGCGCATCAGCTCCGAGCCCAACTGGCAATAGTCAAAACCAAACACCAGCCGTTCCTGCTCGTCAATCGGCAAGCCCTCCTCCCGGCTTGCCATTAATGCGTTCAGCGCCTGTTCCGGAGCTTTGACAAACATCGCGGCGTGGCCGATTTCCAGTAACAGGCCTAGGGCAAAAAAGCGATGTCCAGCAGGCAGTCCGGCCAGCTTAGCCAGAGTGCGGCAGGCAATGCCGCATTCGATGGCGTGCAACCAGAACTCTTTCAAGTCCAGAACCGCGCCGGGAATATTGCAAAACGTGCGCATGCACAGACTGCTCAACAGCAAATCATGCAACTGGATGGTGCCTATCAGGCTGATTGCATCGTAAAGATCGTCGGCTTTGCGATTAAAACCAAAGAAGTTGCTGTTGGCCATGCGGATTATGCGAATTGTCAGCATCGAATCGGTTTGCAGCACGGCGACATAATCGCGGATTCTGGCATCCGGCTTTTCCAGTAACCGCCTGATTTTCAGATACACCTCGGGCATCGAAATTTTTTCGGCCAAATCGCAAAGGAATTGTTGTTCGGCTTTCATACGGGATCAGTTGAACATGAGCTTTTCCATCTCAGTCGCGGCTTTTAAGGCTTGTTCGACAGTGTCGTCCAACTGTTCGGGGTTGAGTTGCAAAATATCCCAAATGTCCCTGGATACGCTCTGCTCGATTGCGCTGATATGTCCGAATATAGATTTTTCGGCACAAGCCCGCACCAGATGCAGCAGAGCGGTTTCCCTGCGCTGCTCCGGGGCAAGGTCAGGGGTGGGCTGATAATGCACGATATCTTGAAAATGCGCCGGCAAACACCATTGCGCCATCAACTTGGCACCGATCTCCCCGTAATGCATGCCTAACAGCTTTTGTTCAGAGATGTGCAGCATTTCCTGGTTATTCCGGGAAAGTTCCATCGCGCGCTTCGCCAACTCAGAGTGCTTTGCGTAAAGCACCAGATGCCCTATCTCATATAACAAACCAATCACAAACAGGCGTTCGCTCTTGGGGATTTTTAGCTGGCTTGCCAACAACCGGGTCAGCACCGCCGAGAACAAGCTGAACCGCCAAAATGTCTTCAGCGGCATGATGTCATTGGGCAATTTTAACGAGGCAATCGCCGAGGTAGCCAGCACCAAGTCATGTAGCTGCCCTATGCCCAGCATGCTGACCGCCCGACTCAAGCTGTCGATTTTGCCTGGAAAACCAAAAAAAGCACTGTTGGCAACTCTTAACACGGCGACGGTTAAATTGGGATCGCTGGCCACAACTTCGACAAAGTGCTCGATATCCGAATGGGGATCGTCGATCAAATTTCTAACTTTCTGATATACCTCGGGCAAGGAAACCAAACCTTTGATTTCTTGCAAGGTGTGTTCGATCAAATCTGCTTGCGAATTGATCTTGACAGGATCAAGCAAGGGCGTCCCTCCAAATTAGACAGTGTTTAAATCAAGCGGAAGTATAGAACGGAAACCGGAGCTGTAGTAGGGAAACTACCGGTATTCCGTTCGGGCTGAGGTCGTCGAAACCCAAGCTGGTTTGCTCTTCGAGGGGTGATGGTATTTAAGGGTGGGGCTAATAAAAGCCACAAGCTCTCCATTTTTTCCATACACCCTCCGACACTTAACCACTGCACATTTTGAGTACGCTTATCTGTGTTCTATTGCGGATTATTTGTTGCAATCACAGAATAATTAAAGCGAAGTCGCTAAACTCTAGCAACATCTATGGCATCCGGTGCCAACGGCGTTCCATGCACATCGGTCAAACTGCAAATTTCAACGCCCATGAATTCAAAGTCACATCTCAAGCACTACCACTCCAAACCGATTCTGGAAGAGTTGGAATCTCGACAGCTGTTCTCCGGCGGCATCGAGGGGCTTTTGACCGAACAACTCATGGACCCCAATGCGACCTACGCCAACGCGACACCGCCCGCCGACACCCAACAGCCCCCCACGCAAACCAGCGCCAGCGAGACCAGCCGCAATGAAATCGTGTTTGTCGATACCCGCGTCCAGGGCTACGAATCGCTATTAAACGACATCAAAAGCAGCGACGTTTCAGACCGCAATCTGGAAATCATTACGCTGGACAGCAGCACTAACGGCATTCAACAAATCACACAGATTCTGGCCGAGCGCGACAATCTGGACGCGGTGCACATTATCTCGCACGGCAGCGACGGCAGCCTGGATTTAGGCAATAGCCAGCTCAACTTCGACACCTTGATTCAAAACCAGACCGACATCAGCGCCTGGGGGGATTCCTTCAACGCCAACGGCGATATTCTGCTTTACGGCTGCAATGTCGCTGAAACGCAGTTCGGCCAGAGTTTTGTCGAGTACCTGTCCGGCATCACCAATACCGAAGTCGCGGCGTCGGAAGATACCACCGGTAGTGCCGATTTGGGTGGCGACTGGTTACTCGAATACCAAAGCGGCGACGTCGAAACCGAAATTGTAGTCAGCGCGGCGGGTCAAAGCGAATGGACTGGCTTGATGGCGGTTACTGCCAATGGCACAGTGACATCTACGGATAGTACCAACACCAGCCAGCTGACATGGTCGCATAAGGTGAATGCCGGCGTCGACCGGGTACTATTCGTCGAGATTGCCATTGATGACGGCAACGCTGGGGTCAACAGCGTTAAATACGGTGCCGCCGATCTCACCCGCGTCGGACGCACAGCAGCCAATCACGCCGTCGAAATCTGGGCTTTGGTCAACCCCACCGAGGGAACCGATAACGTCTTTATATCATTTACTGGAAATACAGAAGCCGCTGCGGGTGCATCGACCTTTAACGGTGTTAACCAATCGACGCCCTACTATACTTACGCTGGCAACACCGGCACCACCGGTTTGTTGGGAGGATCAGGCACGGTGAATGTCGCCAGTGCGACTGGCGATTTGGTTATCGACGTGCAGTATTGGAAAGCTATTTCAGCTGATACAACGGGTACCGGGCAAACTTCGCAATGGACCAGCTCTTCCCTATTGTCTACGGCAAAGGCTGGCTCTTCCGTGGCGGAAGGCGCGAGCTCAGTAACGATGAGCGGTTCAGCGTTACTTGCTGCCGATTGGTCGATAGGTGCGGTATCTGTCAAAGCAAGTATAAACATCGCGCCTATGAATACAGTACCCGCAGCACAAACGACGAATGAGGACACCGCCAAAGTGTTCTCATCGGCCAATGGCAATGCGATTACGATAGCCGACGCCGATGCCGGCGGCGCAAACAACGAAATCACCCTGACGGTCACCAATGGCACGCTGACCTTGGCCGGCACCACCGGCTTGACCTTTTTGGCTGGCGACGGCACCGCCGATAGCACGATGACGCTTCGTGGCTCGGCCAGCGCCATCAACACCGCACTCAATGGCTTAAGCTTCACGCCCACTGCCGAATACATCGGCAGCGCGACACTGACATTGACTACCAAAGACTCGGTACTGTTGAGTTTGGATATCGATACCGGTCTGTTGGGCCGTTATGCTTTCGAGAACACCGGCACACTGGGTACCGATAGCAGTCCGGCGGCGGGTTACGCGGGCTCGGTCATCAACGGCATAGCGGTCAGTGACGCTACCCGCGGCAATGCGCTGAGTTTGGCTGGTGACGGTTATCTACAAACTACCGGGCTTTATGGCCAGCCATCCAGTGTAACCCTGGCGGCCTGGGTAAACTTGACGTCCGCCGACACCGGGGGCGCGGAAGTAATTTCGCTGGGTGACAACGTGGTACTCCGCCTAGATGCTGGCGGCAAAATCAAAGGCAGTTATGTCGACAGCGGGACTTTCAGATTTACCGAGACGGCTACGACATTGGCCGGAACCGGCTGGCACCACGTTGCATACACCATCGACAGCGCAGCCCATACCCAAACGGTTTATATCGACGACGTTGCCGTGGCTTCTACCGCTTACACCACATCCATTGCTTACAGCCAGGGAAGCAATAGCTTTATCGGCAAACACGGTAACGGCGGCACCACTTACGACTTTAATGGCAAGATAGACGATGCGCGGGTTTACAATCGAGCACTGACTACAGCCGAAATTGCCACGCTTGCTAAGGATTTGACATTAACAGATACCGATACGGTGGCGATCACAGTCGCGGCAGTCAACGACGCACCCAACGATTTATACAGTATCAACGGTGTCGCGGAATCCGATCTGGTGGGCGTTTATGGCTTCAATAATCTTGCCAATCTCGGCCGAGATGATGCCGGCAACAATGCCCCAATAACCTTTTACGGCAACCCTGGCCAAACCACCGGCCCCAGTGGCTCCGGTGCGTTAGAGCTGGCCGGCGGGACATTGGGCCAGTATGGTGATATTTCTGGAATCACAACTGGCGGCGCAATGACCTTTGCCGCTTCGGTCAAATTCGATAGCACCGGCGATTGGCAACGCGTGTTCGATTTCGGGCAAACCGATAGCACTGGAATTGGCAACATCTATGTCGGTCGGGAATGGAATACCAACAACCTCACCTTCACGATCGAAAAAAATGGCGTGTACACCTATCGCGCCACCGCTACCAATGCTATTACCAATGGCTCATGGTTGCATTTCGCTGCCACAGTAGATGCGACAGGCAATATGAACCTGTATGTCAATGGCAACTTGGCCGCTTCCACCACCGGCGTGGCACTGGAGACCGGTGTTCGCAGCAATAATTTCATCGGCAAATCACATTGGGGGGGCGACGCCGCATTTGACGGGGCTATCGACAATTTTGTCATCGCCAACGGCGTCATGAGCGCTGCCAACGTGGCGGCGCTGTATCAGCAAACCACCGGATTTACGGTCGCCGAGAACTCCGCTAACGGCACCGTAGTGGGCACCGTGGTGGGATTCGATGTCGACGCCAGCGCTAATCCCACTTACAGCCTAACCGACAGCGCCGGCGGACGCTTTGCCTTAGGAATCGACGGCACCATCAGCGTCGCCGATGGTAGCAGGCTGGATTTTGAAACCGCATCCAGTCATATCATTACCGTGAGGGTTACGGATGCGGGCGGTGCCTCGTACGATGAAAACTTCACCATTCAACTGTTGAATGTCAACGAGGCACCGATCATTTCAGGCATCGAAGGTACTGCACTGGCTTACACGGAGAACGGTCCCGCGACGGCGGTGACCTCAACTCTGGTGCTTTCGGACGTCGATAGCGCCAACCTGGCCGGTGCCACGGTGCAAATCTCCGGCAACTACGCCAGCGGGCAGGACGTGCTGGCATTCACTGACCAAAACGGCATCACCGGCAGTTGGAATGCAAGCACCGGCACACTGACCTTATCCGGATCGGCTACCGTCGCCCAATATCAAACCGCATTGCGTTCTATTACCTATGAAAACACCAGCGATGCACCGTCCACCGCCAGCCGTACCGTAAGTTTTAGCGTTACCGACGGCACGACGGCCAGCAACGTGACCACTCGGAGCATCGCGGTCACGGCAATCAATGACGCCCCAGTCAACAGTCTGCCCACCAATAGCTATACGGCCATCAACACCAGCAAAACCTTCTCCAGCGCCAATGGCAATGCCCTACAAATTGCCGATGTCGATGCGGCCTCCAGCAGTGTGCAACTGACCTTAAGCATCAGTCACGGCAGCTTGTCGCTGGCCAGTACCACGGGCATGACCTTGGTCAGCGGCGCCAATGGTAGCGGCAGCATGACCTATTCCGGCACAGTGGCAGTAATCAACACGGCGATGAATAGTGGCCTGACCTTTACCCCCGACAGCAATTACCGTGGCCTGGCAAAATTGACCATGACCACCAACGATCAAGGCAATACCGGTACCGGCAGCGCCTTAACCGACACCGATAGCCTGGATGTGCATGTCGGCGCCATCGTCGTCACCAACACGTCCGACACCATCAATGCCAGCGCCAATACCAGTTCGATCAGCGCATTGATCGCCAGCGACGGCGGCGACGGCATCTCGTTGCGGGAGGCGATTGCCGCCGCCAACAATACCGCCGGCCCGAATTATATTTATTTCGGCATCAGCGGTTCGTCGGTGCATACCATCAATCTGACCTCAGCGCTGACCATAACCAGCACAATTGTGCTGGACGCCACCAGCGACGATAGTTTTAGCGCCAATGGCAGTCGACCGGCCATTGTATTAAACGGCACAGGGAACATACAAAATGGCATCCAACTCTACGGCGGCAGCGACGGCAGTACCATCTGCGGCCTGGTGATTCAAAATTTTGCCGGCACCGGCATTGAGATTTCCGGCAGTAACGGCAATACCGTCGCCGGCAACTGGATCGGTCTTAACGCCGCCGGTACCGGCGCGGCGGGTAACTCCGCAGGTATTGGTATTTGGAATTCGGCCAATAACATCATCGGCGGCAGCTCGGCGGCGGATCGCAACGTGATTTCCGGTAATACTGGTATCGGTATCGGCTTGAGTACCGATAACGGTTCGGCCACCGGCAACCAAATCAAAGGCAACTACATTGGCACCGATGTGACCGGCGCCAATGCTGTGGGCAATGCCAATCAGGGGATCTGGGTCAATGCCGCCGGTAACAGCATCGGCGGAACGATGGCTGGCGAAGGCAATGTCATCAGCGGTACCACCAACTGGGTGGGCATTCAATTGGAAGCACCCGCCAGCAACACGCTGGTTGCTGGCAACCTGATCGGTCTCAATGCCGCCGGTACCGCAGCAATAGCCAATGCCGCCGGCGGTATTTACGTGCAGTCGGCCAACAACACCATCGGCGGCACAACCGCCGCCGCACGTAACGTCATTTCCGGTAACAACGGCTCTGGCATTACGCTGACCGGTAGCTCAGCTACCGGTAACGTCATCACCGGCGACTACATCGGTACCGACATTTCCGGTACTGTTGACTTGGGCAATGCCAATTCCGGTATTACCATCGAGTCAGCCGGCAATACCATTGGCGGCACGGCAATCGGTGCCGGCAACCTGATCTCAGGTAATAATTACTCCGGTATTTTTATCAATGGCGAAAGTGCCGACAATACGGTCATCCAAGGTAATTATATCGGTACCGATATATCCGGCAATGCCGGCTTGGCAAACAGTTGGGACGGCATTTCAGTGATCGGCGGCGCAGACAACACCGTAATCGGCGGCACCACGGTGGCGGCACGCAACATCATTGCCGGCAATACGGAGGCAGGCGTCTACATCAGCGATAGCGGCACCACCGGTACTGTCGTTCAAGGCAACTACATAGGGGTTAGCACGGATGGTGTGACAGCGTTGGGGAACGGTATGCAAGGTGTTGCTATTGAAAATTCCGCCACCAGTAGCTTGATCGGCGGCACGGCGGCCGGTGCAGGCAATATCATCGCCAACAATGACGTGGGCATAACCGTCGTGGGCGGCAGTTCCAGCAATGTGTTTTTGCAGAACAGTATTTACGACAATACCCGGCTTGGCATCGACTTGGGCGACGATGGAGTAACCGTAAACGACACGGGCGATGTAGATACTGGACCGAACAGTCTGCTGAACACCATGTTGCTCACCCGCGCGGCGGTGAATGGCACCAATTTAACGTTGAGCGGCACCTTTAACGGGGCCGCAAACAGCTATTACCGCATCGAAGTTTTTTCCGATGCCACGGCCAGCGGCGAGGGGCGGACCTATCTCAATGCGCTGAACATGGCCGTCGGCAGCTCAGGCATCGTCAATATTCAATTTAATTTCTCCGATGCCCGCCTAGCGACTGGCCAGTACCTTACCGTTACCGCTACCCGCACCGATTCCAGTTATTCGACGTTTTACGAAACCTCAGAATTTTCCAATGCCATTGTCGCGGAAACGCCCAACAGTGCGCCGGTCGGACAAGACCACACGATTACGGCGACCGAGGATACTGCTTACACCTTTACCACCGCCGATTTTCCGTTCACCGATGTCGACGGTAACAATCTCAGCCAGGTCTGGATCGAATCTCTGCCCGCCTCCGGCACACTGTATTTGAATGGCGTTGCCGTGCAAGAGTTGGACGCAATCAGTGCCGCGGACATTCAATCCGGAAAATTGACCTACACACCGGCTACCAATAGCACCGCAGCAACCAGCTTTTTATTCAGTATCGTGGACGATGGTAGTAGCTATGGCGGCGGACAAACCCTGGATAGCACGGCCAATACGCTGACCATCAACATTACCGCCGTTAATGATGCGCCGGTGTTCGCTAACCTGAATGGCGCGCCTACCTTTATCGAAAACGGTTCGGCGGTGGTCCTTGACGCCGACGTGACCCTTTTCGATGCCGAGTTGTCTGGTACTAACAATTTCAACGGTTCGACATTGACCCTGGCCCGCCACGGCGGCGCCAATGCCGAGGACGCGTTGGCGTTCGACGGCATCACCGTCACGGTCAGCGGCGCCGACGTTTATGTCGGCGGCGTCCAGGTCGGTACCTACACGTTCACCGGCGGGCAGATGGAAATTACTTTTGGCGCCAACGCGACCAATGCCCGGATCAACAGTTTGATGCGCAACACCGTCTACTGGAACTGGAGCGACACCCCACCGGCCAGCGTGCAGATCGACTGGACATTCAGTGATGTCAACGCTGGTGCCCAGGGCAGTGGCGGGGCACTGACCACCAGCGGTAGCACCACCGTAAGCATTAATGCAGTAAACGATGCGCCGGTTATCAACGTCGTTAGCGCCAGAACCACCAATGAAGATGTCGTGAAGCGTTTTTCGGCTTGGATTGGCAATGCCATTACGATCTCTGACGTTGATGCCGGTTCCGCAAATCTGGAGATGACGATTTCTGCTATCAACGGCACGGTCACTTTAGGCGGGTTGAGCGGATTGACATTTTCCGTTGGCGATGGCGCCGCGGATACCACAATGACGTTCCGTGGCACCCTAGCGGCGATTAACACCGCTTTGGATAACATCGATTACATGCCGGACCCCAACTACAGTGGGCCAGGCGGTATGGAATTTACGCTGAATGATTTAGGTAATACCGGAACCGGCGGCGGTTTGGTAGCCACTGCGACTCAGGTCATCACAGTCAATCCAGTCAACGATGCGCCGACTGCAACGATAACCCCAGCCAGCTATAGCGCTACCGAACAAACCAGCCTAACCCTGCACGGCACCGGGCTGAGTATCGCTGATGTCGATGCGGGCAGTTCCAGCGTGCAAGCGACCGTGTCGGTGGTATCCGGCACATTGACAGCCAGTGCGGGTACGACGGGGGTTACCGTTTCCGGCGCCGGCACCAGTTCCATCACGTTGACCGGCAGCCTCAGCCAAATCAACGATCTGCTGGCCGGAAATGCCAGCGGATCGTTGAGCTATATCATCAATTCCGATACGCCGCCCGCCAGCGATACCTTAACCTTGAGCGTTAACGACCAAGGCAACACCGGTTCGGGCGGCGCGCTGACTGGCTTTGATGTCGCCACGATCAACATTACCGCCGTGAACGATGCGCCGGTCAATACCGTTTACGGCGAAGGCACTAGCGTGCCGGAAGACTCGGTGATTCAAATGCTCGGCTCGGTCGTCATCTCCGATGTTGACAGCGGTTCGGGAACCGTGACCACCACCTTGTCGGTAAGCGCGGCAGCGGGTGTTTTTTCGGCTACATCAGGCGGAGGTGTCACGATCAGCGGTAGCGGCACCAACAGCTTGGTGCTCTCCGGCGATATAGCGTCGATCAACACCTATTTTGCGTCGGCGGCAACCGCACCGATTTTTACCGCCACGGCAGACTATAACGGTGCAGTTTCTTTCACAGTAGTGACTACGGACAACGGCAATTCCGGCTCCGGCGGCGCTTTGTCGGATAGCGACACTATCGGCGGCTCGATCTCGGCTGTCGCGGACATTGCAAATGACGGCGTGACAACGAATGAAGATACGCCGGTCACCTTCGACCCTCTGGCTAACGATACCTTTGAGAATTCAGGCCGGTATATTTCGGCTATCGACGGCATCAACATCAGTAGCGGTCAAACGGTCGCCATCACCGACGGCAACGTCACGCTAAATGCCAACGGCACCTTGACCTTCACGCCCACTGCCAACAGTAACGGCGCCACCAGTTTTAGTTATAGCGTGACATCCGGCGGCGCCACCGAGACCGCAGCCGTCTCGGTGACTGTCAATCCCGTCAACGATGCGCCGGTGTTAAGTTTTGCCACCGGCAATGTCAGTTATCCGGAAAATGCAGGGGCCGTAATATTGGCACCCAATGCGACGGTAACCGATGCCGACTTGACAAATTTTGACGGCGGCCAGATGGTGATTGAGTTTAGCGCTAACGGTCAAGCGGAAGATCGTCTGTCTATCCGTAACCAAGGTACGGCCAGTGGACAAATCGGCTTGTCGGGTAACGATGTCACCTACTCCGGCGTCGTCATCGGTAGTTTCACCGGCGGTAGTGACGGCGCGACGCCTTTGGTCATCAGCTTTAACAGCAATGCCAGCGTGGCCGCTGTGCAGGCCTTGGGCCGTAACATTAGCTATCAGAATATCTCGGACGCGCCGTCAAGCTTGGTGCGTACCTTGCAAGGATATGTGACTGATGGTGATGGCGGGACCAGCAATGTGGTGTCAGGTACGCTGAGTATCACCGCCAGCAACGACGCCCCGATAATCAGCAGCGCCAACCTGACCTTGAACGAAGGCGAGACCGTCACCCTATCGGCTGCCAACTTCGGCGTCACCGACCCCGACAACGCCAGCTTTACCTACACAGTCAGCAGTGTGTCCGGCGGCTACTTCCAATTGACGTCGGCAGCAGGTACACCGATCACCAACTTTACGACCGCCCAGCTGAGCGCCGGCCAGGTGCAGTTTGTAGATGACGGGAATGAAGTCGCACCGAATTTTGATGTCACCGTCAGTGACGGTTCCGCCAGTTCTACCACAATGGCCGCCAGCATTGACTATAGTGCATCTAACGACACAACGAATACTTTGCGCGACATCATCACATATAACCAAAAAAATGGTTTAAATGATAAAAATCAGGGAGACAACGCTCAAACGAATATCTCAGCAAGTCACCACGTTCCGACCGATCAATTTGCGGTCGTTGTCGATTTGAACACCCCAATCGAGCAACTAACCCGACAACCAGGCCGAGATAACCAGGCAACAGGCAATCGATTTATCCTAGAACCCAGTGCATGGATTAACGATGGAAATAGCCCACGGTTATCCGGACTGATAGACACTAATAAAAATGAGCAACAACGCAGCAGCGAAAATAGCCGAAAATACCACTTCCAATCCAGAATTCCATTGGTCGAAGAATACAGGATTGATAGCCAGACTGCTTTAAGTGAGCAAGAAGAAATGGAGTTTTGGAACAGATTGGAAAACATTCGCAAGCAAATGAGCGACCCTACGGTTGTGGCCGACGCCAATCCGGTAAACATTAAAATCATTCTGGGGACCAGCGCCGGCCTCACTGCCGGATTTGTCAGCTGGATCTTGCGGGCTGGGTCGCTAATGGCCAGCTTTATGTCTACGGTGCCGTTACTGAAACGCTTTGATCCATTGCCCATAATGAGGTCAGTCAAAAAATCAAGGCCGGCAAAAGACCATGAAGCTAATGAGCTTGACTCTGTATCTTCCCAATCTGAAGACACCCGGTGATGATCAGAAACGGTTTGCTTGAGTTTGGGTTTAATATTCCGGCATCGCAGCATTTAAGAGCATGGACACCCTAAAAAAGACGGTTGGACTTTTATTGCCGGCAATGCGCATCAGCCTGGCTTTAGCACTAATCAGTATCTGCTTGCTGTTTACGGCGGAAATGTTGGGGTTCATGCCGGATAAATCCAAATTTATGTTGGAGTCACGCAAACAAGTCAGCGAAGCGCTGGCCATTCAATTTTCCACCATCGCCCCCGATCAAGACCCACACCGCATTGAGAGAATGCTCAATGCCCTGATCAAAAGAAACCCGGACATTCTTTCCGCCGGAATCCGCTTGCAAAACGACCAATTAATTTTTCAAGTCAACGATCACGTTAAGGAATGGGCCGATTACGATAGCCAAAAATCCACTTCCACCCATTTGGTGGTGCCTATTTTTCGGGACTCGGAAAAATGGGGCGATATTGAATTTAAATTCGCGCCAATAGCCGGCGAATCGGCTTCGGATTTTCTTGAACACCCCAGTTTTAAAATGGCGATATTCTTTTTGGTCGTCGGCTTTTTTATTTACCTGACGTTCATGCTCAGAACCTTGAAAGTACTCGACCCAAGCGCCGTGATTCCCGACCGGGTCAACGCGGCTTTCGATACGCTGGCCGAGGGTGTCATCATCATTGATGAGCACGAGCAAATTGTGTTGGCCAATAATGCCTTTCTGAAAAAGATCTCCAGCCCCATGGCTGCTTTGCTGGGGAAAAAGGCCTCGCAATTAAAATGGAAAAGCGCCGACGATTCGACTACCGACACCTACCTGCCCTGGCAAACCGTTTTAAAAACCGGCAAAAGTTCGATTGGCGCGCATCTAAAATTGATTAACCCTGGCAATGACACATTTAAATTTGTGATCAATGCTTCGCCCATTCTCGGCGGCAACGATGCCGCTCAAGGGGTGTTGATTACGCTGGATGACATTACCGAAATAGAAGAACGCAATACCAAATTGCAAACCATGGTCAGCAAGTTGGAGGAAAGTCAGGCTCAGGTTAAAGAGCAAAACAAGGAATTGCACTTTCTCGCAACTAGGGACTCTCTGACCGGCTGTTTAAATCGGCGGGCATTTAACGAACTGTTTGAAAAAGCGTTTGCCGATGCGCTGCAAAACAATTTGGAGCTATCATGCATCATGGTCGACATCGACCATTTCAAACTGGTTAACGATAATTACGGTCATGCGACCGGTGACGTCATCATCAAATTGCTGGCCGAAATCTTAACCACCAACACCCGCAAAATTGATTTGGTTGGCCGCTATGGCGGCGAAGAGTTTTGCATCGTGCTGCCCGACTTAAGCGTTGACGAAGCCATTACCGTGGCCGAACGGATCCGCTTACGCATCAAATCGGAATCTGTCGCCCGTTACGAGAATGGACCATGGGTCACTGCCAGTTTAGGGGTCGCCAGCATCCTCGACCAACCGGAAGACCCGGGCGAACTGAATAAATTTGCCGATGAAGCGTTATATGTTGCCAAGGAATCGGGCCGGAACCGCGTCGTGCGCTGGCAACTACAAAACGAATTTGCGGAAAAAGTTAAATCCGACCCACAGCCCGCCGAAAAAAATCTACCTGCACCTCAAACAGAGACGGCTAAGGACGACAGTAAAGTCTCCAAATTGCAGACGCGGGTTGATGAACTTGAACAAATAGCCTCGCAAATCTCGACGGAACTGGATTATTCCAAACACTACGACAATCTTACCGGCTTGCCGAATCAGGTTTTATTTTACGACCGGGTCAATCAAGTCATTGAAAGAGGTCATCGATATAGCCATTTGGCGGCCATATTTGTGATCGATATCGGTATGTTCGGCATGATTAACGCAACCCTAGGCCGCGCGGTTGGCGACAAGGTTTTGAAAGCGATCGCCGACCGCTTGAATGTCACTTTCAGAAAAAGCGACGATATCTCGCGCTTGACGCTTTCCCGAATCGGCGGCGATGTATTCGCGGTGTTAATTCCAGAACTGTCGAATAAGGAAGCGGTTACCTGGATGGTCGAGCGTCTGATGGATGCTTTAGCCGATCCAATCGATATTGACCGCAACAGTATCTATGTTACCGGCCACATCGGCATCAGTGTGTATCCGGCCGATGCGAATTCGGTTGATGACCTGATCAACAATGCCATCACGGCCAAAACATTCTGTAAAAAAACATCATCTGAAACCAGCTTTCAGTTTTTTGACAACCAGATGCAGGCACTCTCCATCAAGCATCTGCACTTGGATAAAGAATTGCGCAGGGCCGTTCAGAGCCAAGAGTGGGAATTGTTTTACCAACCCATAATGGACATCGCCACCCAAGCTATCGTGGGAGTAGAAGCCTTGATTCGGTGGCGGCATCCCAGCAAAGGACTACTTGCACCTTTTGAATTTATCGACTTTGCCGAACAACGAGGCCTAATTGTTGCAATGGGCGAATGGGTAATCAGAACGGCATGCCAGCAACTCAAACAGTGGGAGGAGATGGGCTTTATGAATCGCAAAATTGCCGTCAACTTATCCGCGGTACAGTTGAGACAAGACGATTTTGTTGAAAAAGTCCTTGCCATCATCGCAGAATACCAAATCGCACCAAGGCAACTGGAATTGGAAGTAACGGAAACCACGTTGATGAATAATTTCCAGGCAGCATTAACGGCCTTAAAGCGGCTTAGCAGCCGCGGCATTACAATATCCATTGATGATTTCGGCACCGGCTATTCCTCTTTGAGCTACCTGAAAAACCTGCCGGTAGACAACTTAAAGATTGACAGATCCTTCATTATCGATATTTGCCATGACGAGAACGACCAAAAAATCGTCAAGATGTTGATCAACATCGCCCATTCCATGAACATGATGGTGATTGCCGAAGGCGTAGAAACCCAAAGCCAGTTCGATGTTTTGGCTGAATACGGCTGCGACGAAATTCAAGGTTATTTACTCAGCAAACCCGTCCCAGCTGAAGAGATAGTAAAAATGTTTAGCAAAGCAGGAACGGGAAGAAGCTCGACACCTTTAAGCGGCGATTCCCAAAATTAAATTGAAATCCGTGCTGTTGGTTAGAGAAGCTCTGATTAATGCAGTTTAGAGGTGGCCCCAAACCTTTAAACAGCAATTCCCAAAATTAAAGTGAAATCCCTGCTGTTGGTTAGGCTGCCATTTTGACCGGTGGCAGCAAATCGGTATAGGCCTGATGAGGCTTTTTTCGGTTCAAGCTGGAATGGGGTCGCTTGTGGTTATACCACTCGAAATAATCCAGAATCGAGGCTCTGGCTTGGCCGACGGAATCGTACGCATGTAGGTAAACCCGCTCGTATTTGACCGATCGCCACAATCGCTCGACGAAAACATTATCTCGCCAGGCGCCCCGTCCGTCCATGCTCAACTGGCAACCCTGATTTTTCACGGCATCGACAAACGCCTTGGCGGTGAATTGGCTACCCTGGTCGGTATTAACGATCTCCGGTTTACCATACAGCCGAAACGCCTGTTCCAGCACATCGACGGCATGACAGGCTTCCAGTGTAATCGCGACCTTGGCTGCCAAGACCTTCCGACTGGCCCAATCCACAACCGCAGTCAGGTAAACAAAGCCTTTTGCCATCGGAATATAGGTCGTATCCAGGGCCCAAACCTGATTGGCTCGGTTGATGGTCATGCCGCGCAGCAAGTAGGGAAAGATTTCGTGCCCTGGCGTTTTCTTGCTCGTATTAGGCTTGCAATACACGGCTTCGATGCCCATCCGCTTCACTTGTGCCCTGTGGGTATCAAGGTTTTCACATGCTTACGGCCAGTGGTGATCCCTTGTTCATTCAACTGATCTCGCAATTGCCGGGCGCCCATGAAGGGATGTTTCATGTGCAATCGATCCAGGCGTTTCATGATGTCCAGATCGCGCGCTGATAACGGCTTGGGCAGGTAGTAAACGCTACCTCGACTGATCCCCAACAGGTGCGCTTGCTGGCCAATCGACAGTTTGGATTCACGGTCTATCATCGTTTTGCGCTCAGCAATCCCGCCTTGGTGAGCGCGTTCCCTAAAAAATCGTTTTCCAAGGTCAGTTGGCCGATTTTCGCATGCAGGGCTAGCAGGTCGACTGGCGGTGATTCGGGCTCCGCGGGTTTCCCAAACACCTCGGCAGCCCGTTCGGTCAGCTGTTTCTTCCAGTCGACAATCTGGTTTTGATGAATCTCAAACTCCTGGGTCAACTGCGCCAGGGTTTTATCACCCGTCAAAGCGGCCAAGGCGACTTTGGCCTTGAAGGCCGGCGAATGTTTTCTTCTCGGTTTTTTGGACATCTTCTGCTCCATTGTTTTGTCCTTACGGACGTTCAAAAGTAGCAGGGATTTTCACTTAACCGGCTGTTCAATTTTTCGGGGCCAGCTCTGTTCGGTTTCGGCAATAAAGGCTTGCAGGTCTTCTTCGATAATCAGCGACTGGGTGATGGTATTGGCTTTGACTTCCCGGTAACCCAAGCCATCGCGCAGAAAAGGCACTAAAAATCGGTCTTGCAGGTGTAATTCATTCATCGTCGGTCAGCCATTCCGCTTTGACTTGGGCGATCACGTCATTCAATAAACTCGGACGAATGTGTAAGCTGGATTGGGCAGGTATGGCGGCTAATAACGCTAACACTTCGGCAGGGCTGCGATGTTGTTTGCGCACGGCGCGGATCAATAAACCCAAGGTGCCGTGGGCGTTGATATTGAGGTTTTTGGCGGCCAAACGGGCGGCAGTGTCGTCCGTCAGCAGCAGCGCAATGTTCTGTTGCAAACACAAGGCCAGCGCCTCGCGTTCGCCCCGATGCAAGGTGTATAAAGCCGCGACGGCATTGACTTGCGCCGAGGCCGACAGCATGGACTGTCTGAGCAGCTTTACAGCGGGATGTGATAAAGCCAGCGGCCGGTGTTGTTGCACTTCCCGCCAAACCGCATCGGGGACGATCACGGCGGCGAAATCGCCGAGCACATCCAGCGCGCCCAATTCATCCAGATGGATCAACGGCCCGGCGTCGGCGACGACCAGTGCCAATTTAGTCATCCCCATGCAAGCCCCATTGCACATCTTCCTGGATAAGGGCTTCGGTCAACGCCTCCTGATGGGATTCCAGATAGCGCCGCAGGGCATCGTTGACGATTTCCTGAAAACTGCCGGCCCAACCCTGATGCACCAGGGTTTGCGCCTGTTGGAACAGTTGATCGGGTATTTCGGCTTGTACGGTTTGGCTCATGGTCAGGTCCTCCTAAAGGATGCAGATTTTACCGGTCACGACATCGTTAATCAGGGTTTTGCGCAGTGCTTTCAGGTTGTCGATTTGGGTGTTGATAGTTTCGACGATGGCGTCGATTTTTGCGGTTTTTTCATCGAGATAATCAGCTATGGCTTTTTGTTCTGGAAGATGTGGAGAAAATACTCTTAAATTTTTAATAGTATCTTGGCTAATGTTTGGTTGTCCGCCACCGTAACTCAAAGAAATAATGAAATTTCTTTTTGAGATAAACCAATATAGTAGAAATTTACTACTAATAGTTTTACTTCCATTCAGAACACAACAAGCTTGATTAGTACAACCTTCTATCATCGCAATAGATACTTTACCGATTGTTGCTCCATACATAGCAATAATAATTGACTCTACAGGATAAATTGTCAGGCTATAGTCTTTCAAAGCTTCTTTGGTAACTTTTCTTTTACATATTTCGAGAATACCGTCATTTAGATCGCCTGTATTTATCCAGTTGATCGTACCGTTATCGTAATAAACATCCGATCCAGATTTTGGCGTTGTACCACTACCTATCTGACTAAATGACTGCGAAAGTTTTTTTAATCCCCAATGCGCCGGAATCTCACCAATCCACTCAATCCCGCTGTCTTTCATGGGCACGGTTTTATCCAGCCCGCGTGCGACGTTTGCCGTGCTCGATTTTGGAATCCACCCGAAACCGGCTTTCGATTTTGGCCAAGGCGTAAAGGGCGTCGTTCCAGTCCTGGCCGAAGGTCTGAGTCAATCGCTGGACCTTCTCGCTAATCCTATCTTCCACGCCAAATAGCATGTTGCCGCCGCCGCAGCTGCAGTCGTAAAGCTTTAACAGCTTTTCGGATGGCTGAATCTTGGAGGCGATAATCTCGGCAATCAGGCCGATGACATCATCAGGAGTATATTGCTCCCCGGCGGTTTCAGCGGAAATATCCGCCCATTTGCGCTTGATGTGCTCTTCCAGCGTGGTGATTTCGGAGTTATTGAAGGGCTTGAGGTCAATTTCGCTCCATTCCTTGGTGTAGCCCAGCAGCACGTTTTTGGCTTTCAGCTTGGTGATAACGCCTTTGATGTCCAGAAACTTCTCGCCCTCGCTGGCATCCACGCCCAGCAAATCCTTGGTTTCGCCGTCAAAGCCGTGCAAATAGGCGTCAAAATCAATCTCGAAGGATTTGTCGTTGGCGCAAATATCTTTCAGGGTTTTATGGCGCTCGAAAAGATAGCCGTTGTAACCCTGGCCCTTGTCCCTGATCATGCCAATGAAATCGTCCTGATCCATCTCCGCTAAAGTTTCTGCGCCGTATTCGGCTTTCATGTCGTCCAGCATGCGAATCAGCCGACTTTCGATCATGACCAGGGCAAAGAATGGCATCATGAAAGACGGCCACTCGGACTCTTTAATGCCGCAGCCTCTTAACAGATCGGCGGTTGCCCAGATTTTGGATTCGTATTGCAGGATATTTTGATTGTCGGCCATGGTTCCTAAGTAGATCGTATCCGTTGTTTATGTACAGTCAGGGTGCCGGCTAAATGTACAGGGTTTTGGTGGATTGCGTGTTGCGGCTTTTGAAGAAAGAATCCGCCGGTTTTTAAAGCGGATGAATTCCTGAGGTTGGACTATTCCGGTTCAACAAGCATTAAGCCGCGAATAATGGCGAATCTGCTGCCTTAGCGCAAGGTGAAATCATGAATAGGTGTGGCGCTGGTGAATTCGTTTTAATATGTTGATACGCTGTTTCTCGAAAGTGCAGAGGCGCGCGTCCAGCCTAGTCATGAAGACTATTGGGCACGCCTATCGTCCCAACGAGTTGTAGTGAGCGGGTTACATAATGCAAACCGATTGTTTTCATTGAAAATATATGCCGAAAATCCTGATCATCTACTCAACACGCGATGGGCAAACGCTGAAAATCTGCCAAAGGCTGCAATCGGTTATCGAGCAGCAGTCGCATCAAGTGACTCTGGTGCCGATTCAAGAGGTTGATCGCGTGGCGTTGCAGAGTTTCGATAAAATCGTGATGGGTGCCAGCATTCACTACGGCAATCATGGCCCTCAAGTTCTGGCTTTCATCAACCAAAACCAAACGATTTTGGACAGCAAACCCAACGCCTTTTTCTCGGTCAACGTGGTGGCTCGCAAACCGGAAAAGCAAGCGCCCAATACCAATCCCTACCTGAAGAAATTTCTCAAACGGATACCCTGGAAGCCTAAGCAGCTGGCGGCGTTTGCCGGGAAGATCGACTATCCCAGCTACAGCTCGTTTGATCGGTCCTTGATCCGCTTGATCATGATGATGACCAGGGGACCGACTGATCCGACAGCAGTTGTCGAGTTTACCGACTGGGATCAGGTGGACGCTTTTGGTCTTGCTATCAGTTCGATGGAAATCAGCGATCCTTAATGGCGCCGCCTATATATCAACACCAACATTTATTTACCGCCCCAGCGGTTGAACAAGAGGCGCATTATGGCTGCATTGGCCAAGCGTCGATCAAAGCGTTCGGGGTCGAAATCGCCGTCTGCCCATTCCCGCAAGCGTGCGGCTTCCTCTGAATCCGGTTCCTCTTGCAAGACTTCCAGAAAATCGGCATAACCTTCAACGCCACCGACATCTTCAGGCGGACAAGCCCGTTCGCCATCCAATACCCAGGCTCCGCCTTTGGGATCGTTGTCTAAGTCGCTGCGTATCGCTTCGACGGTAATCAAGTGTTCCCAGTTATCGCCCAGATCGTAGCGATACAGCATCGTGTCGTTGGTCGCCAGCAAGCGATTCAGGTAGGCTTTGCGCTCGTCCAAGAGGGCGTCCTCATCGCCAGGGTCCGGCATGGCATAAACCTTGTCATGAATCTTAAACTGATGCAGGTGAGAGTCGCTCCAGCCAAAGGCGGCCTGAATAAAGTGATGCAACTTCGCCAAGCTGATCCGGCCATCGACTTCCAGTCTGCGCCAAACCGGCGGACGAATTTCATTGGGCCTTAGCTCGATATGCAAGGTGTATAAGCAGGGTTGGCTGGTACTGCTGGCGTGTTTGTTACGAACGGACTTTTGCTCGGTCATTGCGACTCTCGAAATAGTTGATGACTTAAGTTTAACCCCAGGTCAGCAAGATTCGATTCGATAATAGTGATCGCGTGTTTTGATAAAGCGGCATAAACTGCGGGTTGAAGATGATGAAAACTCGTTTCCCGAGTTGATCGAGCGAATTGATAAAACACTGGCCCATATAAACTCATTCACCGCTGAACAAATCGACGGCTCCGAAGACAACACCATTCTGTTACCACGGCATGATCGGACATCAACCTTTACCGGCTTGGCCTACGTGACCGATTTCGTACTGCCGAACGTTTATTTTCACGTCACCACCACCTACGCTATTTTGCGACACAACGGGCTGGAAATCGGTAAGAAGAATTATCTCGGCGATGTGGGATGAAATTGAGTAGAGGGCGCGTTAGCGGACATACAGTTTGCTGAGCTGGGCGTGACATTTCGACCCGTTCCTGACAATCACTTCATTAATTTGAATGGCAGAAACGAGGCTCATAGTTGACACTTATTCTTTAATCACCATAGGGTGTGTAAGCTCTCTAAAAGTTGTGACTATTTTTCTTACGAACCCCTAATTTAATGTGATATTAAAAATTTAATGTCTTTTATTTATCTAAAATGCTTAGGCTATAAGCTTATCTAGTTCACTAAAATATTTAGCCACCTGTGCAAGATTTTTTTTCGAGTAATAAAAAATAAAATTAAGGATATCATTTTTTGTAATCAGCTAAAGCCTTGACCATGTTTATGGCATCCTTGTCTCCGCCTTGCGCAGCTTGTTGAAAAAGCTTTTTTGCGATATTTACATCTTTAGAAAAAGATTTGTCGCCAATAAAGTAAAGCCATGCCAGTCGATAAGTAGCATGTATTGAGCCCGAATCCGAAGCACTTTTGTAGGCCATTGCTGCAGTTCCAATATCCTTATCTACAATGTCAGAACCATTTTCCAACATCCCAGCCCATCTCAATTTATCGTCGGAGTTACCGATTTTAGAGGCTAAAGCAAAGCTATCATAAGCTTCCTTTGGGCTTCCATTTACTGATTGAATTTCGCCAAGCTTCCAAGCTGATGAAGAATATCCGTTGCTTGCAGAAAGTTTATACCAATGTAAAGCGCCCCCTATATCTTTAGAACCCAAACTGCCATCTTCTAAACAACTCCCGTAATTATGTTGAGCTACCGGGTGATTCATGTTGGCCGCATTCAAATAATGTGCGCAACCGACAATAGGATTTTTTTGATTGCCATCAAATCCGTTATAGATGATAGAGCCGAGCACAAACTCGTAATTGGGGTCAATTTGACCAGTAATTTTTTCTAAATTTCCTCGAGCCACACGAAAGGCTTGTGACGCAACCTGATTATCTGCAATTACCCCACCAAGACCATATAGGTAAATCACACCTTTATTATAATAACCTAGTGGCTCAACAGATTCCAAAGAACGTTGTGACCATTGAACAGCCAGCTTTTCATTCTTTTCAATTCCTGTGCCCCGCCATAACAATTGACCAAGTAATGCTTGGCAATATGGAACGCCCTCTTCAGCAGCAAACTGAACTGCTTTTGTATTAATAGGGTAATTATTACAATCCTTAATTCGATCGTTGGCTCCCGCCCAAACATTCCAACCTGATGATAAATTAATATATAAGATTATTCTTACTAATTTGATACGGCTTGAGAAAAACTTAATCATTAACTCACAACCTCAAATTAGATTTTGATGGTGACACAATAGATAGCATCCCTGAAATTACGCTAGAAATAAGATACGCTTTATCGACTTCGTCAGAGCCAATTGTTAGTTGCCCATTTTTATCTTTATCAAACAAGATTATTTCAGTTTGACCATTTTTACACTCAAATTCTAACTTAGAAAACAACCCACCTTCTCGGCACTCAAATTCTAACCTAGATAACATCCTGCCTTCTCGTACGAAGTTTATTTTATCTTGATCCGATTGAATGGAAGCAACTAACTCAGACTTATTGTCTATATATATGACTTGAATATTTGTACCTGCATGATTTGCGATAATTAGACGTCCTTTGTCATCGTATTCGTATGAATATTCACTATTTTGGATGCCATTTATAGTCAACAAAGACTTAATGCTACTATTAGATGCTGAAGAGCTATAAACATAATCTCGACTCCACTTGTTACTATGTATCGATTGTACGCGACCAGAATCATCAAACACAAAATCTGAAGAAATTATATCTTTGCTGTCAGGAGGCGACTTCTGTTCTAAATGTTTAAGGATGCCTTTATCATCGTATGAATATACTCGCTTTATGTTGTCAGAAACCGTAACAATTTCGTTGTTAACTTGTGTTCCAGAATCAGTTATTTTTAAATGATATTCCCGTCGTTCTTTAGAGGGGTATCCATATGTTTTGGGGGAAAGTCTTACAATTTCAGTAAAGTAATTCAACTCAGGACTTCCATTCATTGTTCCATAATAATATGATGTTTTAGTCCCATCTCTATCTATGACTTCGGTTGCTAGACTGTTTTTATCATATCCGATGCTCATTTTTGATTGATCGATGTATACGATTTGAGTCATATTGTGTCTGGCATCATATAAATATTGGTATATATTTGCCCCTAGATCATTACTCAAAATCAAGTTTTTATCACGATAACTATAAATAGTTATTTTTCCTGATTTCGGATTAAAAAGTCGATCAATAAATCCTTGGTCATTATAAAAAAAATAAATACTATCACTATCAAGATGAATTCCCCGAATACGTCCGTTATCTGATTGATCTCGTTCAATATTCAAGGCTTTTCCGCTATTGTCTGCTAATGAAACAAGCCGGCCCTCATTATCGAAAATATCCGTTTTACCCTCTGAAGTATAGCGATAACCGTCGATTGTCCTAATAAGATGTTGCGCTTTAAAGTTACAAGTGCAGGTATAGGTGAACTCAGTACCCAATGCAACATCAATGGGTTTGACTTTATTCTGACGTACAAGTCTATCCCATTCACTCGTTCTAAACTCTGCATCTTTGAGTTTTTCTTTAATGTCTTCATGCGCATTTTTTAAGACATTATTATCTTTATTGTTATCAAGCTTCTCATCAACTAACAGCTTTTGCATTTTTTCTAGAGAATAATTCAGTTGCTTCTCATATTTTTCATCCGATTTAATTGGTTTAAAGTAACTTACAGCTCCTTGTCCATTTTGATATATTACAGGGAGGCCTGAGGGATCGACAAACAGTCTGGTTTCAAAACTGGAGCCCCAACCAAAACCGAATAACCCGACAGTTACTGATTTAGAATTATAGGTTCTAGATACTTCTAATAAATCATTAATGTAAAAATCCGTGTAAGTGATATAAAAATTTCCATTTTTATCATTCACGCCACCTATGGCTTTTGAAGAGAAGAAAGATATGTCTAAAATCAACGTAATGATAATAATCCACTTCATCTCTGGGAATTCCATATATCCTGCCCAGATAAGACCTTAAGATCTCCAAGTCCGAGTAACCTAATAGCTTCTGACTGACCGTCATTCAAACCTTTTGAATATGCTGGAGAATTAATATCACCTTTTAAAACATTTTGAATGTACGCATTTTCTGCTTGAACCGATATGTCGCTAGAAGAATTAGAGGTGTTATTCAGTTTTTTTAACGCTTCAAGTCTTTGACCATGACTGCGGGCAAGTAAGTAAATAAATCGATCTTGATAGGGTGAGTTCAGCGCAAAGTTATTTAGTTCTTGTTCTGATTTTTTTGCAATTGCCAGTTCTGATGTACAACTGTTGTATTCAGCACTAGAAACGAAATCTTTATTTTCGGTACAAGATAGAGGACTATCTGAATTGATTATTGATTGCACAGCTATTGTTCCCGAGGCAGTTGCTAGTGCTGTTACAATTGGTATCAATACCGCAATGGGAATTCCGAGGAAAGTTCCAGGAGCTTTTGGTCTGAATGCCACCAGTCCATAAACTTTTGAAGGCCATTCGTCCAAAGGAGCAGTCCAAAGAATTCTATATTCTCCTCTTGGACTACGCTCAATATGATATTTTTCGGATGAAACTTGGCTGTAGCTTAATTCGTTCTTACTCAGCAAACCTTTTAATTCAACCCAATCATGCTCCATCAGGGGGAATGACCAATATTTACCTTCGTCATTCCACTCTAAAGGGACTTTGGTATCCGATGACTTTTCTTGCATTCCTTGATCCTTAAAATTTTATGCTCTTGGGATTAGAGAGGTGAGTCTCGTTCATTCCTAATAATTTTACTAATATCAAAAGGCTGTAGTCACGACATTTCAAATTAGTACCTATGGGGCCGATCGCACAAGGAACAGAACGCTTTACATTTTGGTCGCCCTGCTCCCTGACACCATGTATTGTGAGCTGCTAGTAAACGTTTTGCTGTCAAACTATTATTCTCGACAAAAGTCGGATTTTGGCCGAAGCTGTGAATACACAACTCTTAATAGCTGGCCTTACGGGTTTAACCTGTCAAGGCTAGCCTTCCCCGAGGCGGTCCCGGTTAGCTTGGCGTTAGACGCTGAATCAGAAAAATAAAATAATTTTGAAGGATTACTACCTATGGCTACAAGCATAAACTTTGCAAAAGCGTCAGTCAGCATACTACGGCTCATCTGCACGATAGCCCTATTCGCAATATTTGCCACACCAAGCTTGGCCAAATCAATCAGGATGACTATTTACGATGACGGCAAATCTTGCCCCGCTAGTTGCAATGCCCATGTGGTTTTTGGGGAAAGTTTAAACGGAACCGATTTTGCCCATGACCCTCGAACTCCGAAGGCACCTTTCAATAAATGTTCAATCGGCTCTTCCTGCGAAATTTGCTTTGACGACAAATCCCCGACTTCCTGCATGAAGGCAGAATATCAAGGCGGCGGGCCGCATGCTGACACATTCGATTTCACACCGAACTTTTATAAGGAAAACTGCCCGATTGCTTCAATTCCTAGCCAACTAAAAAACCAGTGCGCGGCGTTCCACAAGGCCGCGAAGCCTTTGGTAAACAAGACCAACTGCATCCAAAACCCCGGAGATACCAAGTGCGTTGCCATCATTAAAACCGCCGACACGTCACAAACAACCGACTTGCCTTTATACGACCAATGTAAAAAGGAAGGCGAGGCCAAATTCAATAGAGATCGACCTATCGAAGAGCAGCGCAGCAATGATTGCGCTTACGAACAAAAAGGAACCGGCGGCCCGAACTCTAAGGGGAATAGATGGAAACGGCTACTACCTGGGGCGTGCAGGACAGGCACTTATGTAGGCAAAGACGGTTTAGATTGCTGCACGGGAATTGTTGTCGCGGATGGGCCATTGGGTAGTGAGTGCCGGAACTTCTATCAATAGCCCGCGCAGAGCCTAACTCGGGGCCAAGCAGGAGCGCGGTTATAATGCGGTTTTATTTTTTCAGCGTCCGCGCCGCACCCGGTTAGCTCCACGTTGAATGACTGCTCTGAGGCCATCACTTTCCATTGACCTAAAAAGCTTGAAGGTCGGCTGCTGGCCGATACCGCCAATAAACTAGTAACTCCCATTTCTGGTAAAGAACGTAAACCCAAGCAAATTCTCGGATGGCAAAGCGATGAGCTTTTACTCGGACTTTGCTGTCCAGCCGCAAGCCCTTCAATGCTTCAGATTCCCGTAATTGACAATTGTCCATTACGGCTACTTTTTTGTCCTCACTGTTCAAACCTGTAAAACTGCCAGCCGATTTCAGCATGATTATCGGTTGTAGCCCCAGAAAGCTTAGGCTGGGATAAGTCATTGAATATGTTATACTATATCAACAGCAATCATCTTTCGTTTGATCGCTGTTCACGCCCTCCGCCCCTCGACGCTTCCATAGCATGACGCCTTTTTTTCATCGGGTTTGATCATCCGCTGCGTGTTCGTACGCCTGTCGTTTTGTGTGGGTTAGTCCGAGGTCCGGTGGGATTTGCTTGTTTATTGTTGTTTACTTCATAACAGGAGACATTTGATGTCAATTACCACCCTTGATAATGCCAGTCCGTTGCTACAGGTGTTAGCCGACGGTTTAAAAACCGCTTGCCGGGATTACACGCAGACGGTGCAACAGCCCGCTTCTTATGCTCTAACCCTGGAACTGGGCCATACCGTGCGCTATTTAGCCCGCTGTGTCACGCTGGTGTTATGCGCGGCACTGGGTGAGCACGATCCCGATTTAGAGGAGTTGGACAATCTGAGTCTGACTGACCTCAGCGGTGAAGACGATGACGAACAGGAATAAGCTCAATTGCTTCGGTCAAGTCAATCTCTTGGTCTTAAGGCGGCTTACCTTGAGAACTAGTCTGATTATTCGCTTCGCCGAGGGAGGACACAACTATGTCCAGTGATGCCGAGCACGAAGACGCTGGCGTTCACCCGTGTCTGCCGCAACCGCGTTTCGAGTCTGGGGAGTTGGTGGCGACGCCGGGGGCTTTGGCCGTGCTGGAACGCTTAGGGATAAGCCCCTTCGATTTACTGGGCCGTCATATCCGCGGCGATTGGGGCGATGTCTGTGCCGAGGATGCCAAGGCCAATGAGGACGCCTTACGCAGTGGCTCACGACTCCTGTCAGCCTATTACATTCCCACCCCAGCAGCGAATAGCCCTGCAACGGGGTTAGCAAAGCTTTGGTTGATTACCGAGGCAGATCGTAGCGTGACCACCATTCTGTTACCTGAGGACTATTGAACAGCGTCTGCCTGTTCGTTATCTCGTGCCATTTTTTTAACACTGATTGATTTCGTAAATACTTTGGAGAACTTCTCATGACAAAAAAAACTACCCAACCCGCATTAGATTCTAATACCCCCGCTAAAACCGCTGCAGAGACTGGCCCAACCGATAGTGCAAGTACCGGTACGGCGACTGCTAAAGGCGGGACAACCACTGCCGGTAAAACCGCGTCGGTCAAACCTGCAAAAAATCAACCTTCGCCTCAGCAAGTCAAGGAATCGGCTGTGGCTGGCGATGACGCTACTGGCCAAGATAACGGCGTTGGCGTTGGCGATGGTACTGGCACGGATGCTGATGCTAATGGTGACGATGATACCGAGAGTGGTACCGATAATGGTGTTCTTGACGGTGATGGTGATACTGATACTGATCAGGCTGGAGTTGACGATGCTGGGATTAGCGCCCCTGCAACGATTGCCGCAGATGCTGATGCAGAAACCAACATTGGGCGCACACGTACACTGGTTGGCAAAAGCACCGGCAAAGCCTCTGACACCAAAGGTGAGCTCTCGCCGGAAATCGTGGAACTGGTCACGGAGTTGCGCGATACGGTCAAGCAACTTGCCCCTAATCGGCATACGCCTAAGACCTTGAAACGGGCTTTGTCGAATGTCACCGCGATTCTGCAGGACATCGACAGTCTCTACCAACAGGCCGAATAACCGCTATTCACCGTGATAAGCGCTTGTCAGTTGTACTAATTCTGAACTGACGCACCTTTTTTTAAATCCCGACGTGACTTTTCCTGATGAGCCTCACCGCTCAGGCTGAGTCACGCCCATCGTTTTTGGAGTATTGACGATGACCGATCAGCATCCGCACCATCATCCCTTTCAAGTACACGAACTGCCTGGCCATTTTCTGATACTACGGCCCGTTACCGAAGCGGAAATAGTGGCGATGGCCAAGCATTTAATCGCGCAGCAGTTCATCCGTGGTCAGGCCTTACCACTTCAGAAGCGCTGGTTGAGCATTTCCAGCTACTGCGTTCGGTACGTTTTAAGCCGAGTTACAACATTGCGTCCAGTCGAAAAATACTAAATGTAGTAGAGTTGGATGACCACTCACGCAAATCGGTGAATCTGTTTTGGGGGTTGGTGCCTTCGTGGGCTAAGGACACTAGGAACAGTGGCCATTTGATCAATGCTCGGGTGGAAACGATGAGGGAAAAGCCTTCGTTCCGTTCGGCATTCAAACACCGCCGCTGCTTGATTCCCACCACCGGTTTTTACGAATGGGCGCGACTCGATGGCAAACAACCGTTTCACATTCACCGCCGAGATCATGGCCTATTTGCTTTCGCCGGCCTTTGGGAACAATGGTAACACGAGGCCGAAACCCTTTATTCCTGCACCATCATTACAACTGCGGCCAACGCACTCATGCAGCCCATTCACGAGCGGATGCCAGTAATTGTGTTGCCTCAGCATTACCAAGAGTGGCTAGACAAAACCGCCTATGCGGACCAGGCTTTTACGCTGCTTGATAACACGGCCTACGATCAAATAACAACCACTCTAGTCAGTGACCGGATCAATAACGGTAGGCATAATGACGAACGATGTATTCAACCCTTAGCGATTAGCGCCACGCTTAACCAGTGCTAACCCTCTAAGAAGAGATTCCGATACCTGATTCCGGATACTATTGACCGAGCAAGATCGACCCATACTTGACTGTCGCGTTTCTCCAAAGCGGTCAAATACCCAAACATCGTTTTTAGGGTTTCGCTTCTTCAAAGCAGCCTTTCGTGGTCTCCGGCAGTCGGCCATTTGCTGACCATCGTGCTTATAAAGTCATTGGCAAGAAAAACCCATAGAGCAGCCATTCAAAATGAGGATAAATTCATTGAGATCAGTGTTTAGCTTAATGGCCTAGGCAATCGGCGTTTCGTTTTGCGAGCCTCGTTCGTGCTTTTTACCTCGGAGTTCAATACCTAAACGCGGTGAATTCTTTTTCAATGGGAATTCGTGAATTGAAGATACAGTTTGTGCGCATGGAAATTGAACTTTTTAAGGAACGACCTTGCTTTTCCAGTGAAATTTAGAGCTGGTTTACAAATATTCTATAAACCAGTGACTAGTGACTGGTTTTATATACTAGACTTTAGCAGGCTGGTGAAAAACTCCCAAAGCCGAAGCCATCAAGACAGATAGCCTCACCAAACAGGTAAAATAACGCATCTAAATTGGAGAGCCCCCAATGCGCGGACACGATGCCATCCAAAACAGCTGGTTCAGCTATGTCAGCCTGGAAGACCCCATTCCCAAGCAGCATCCGTTGCGTCGTTTACGGCTATTGGTCGACGGCGTCTTGGCCTCGATGGACGGGGTGTTTGCCGAGCGTTACTCCCACACTGGTCGCCCGTCGATTGCCCCCGAAAAACTGCTGCGCGCCTTGCTGTTACAAGTGCTGTACACGATCCGTAGTGAACGGCAATTGATGGAACAGCTGGACTACAACCTGCTGTTCCGTTGGTTTGTCGGGCTGGGCATCGACGATGCCGTCTGGGAGCGCACGGTATTCAGCGCCATCAACGAACTCAAAGCACGAGACATCAAAGCCCATGTGGCCCGTAAAAAGACCGGCAGTGCCGTTGATGGCCGCACCGCGCGTGGCAAAGGCTATGCTCAAAGCCTCAAGCGCCGCTTCTTCGTCGAAGAAGCCTTCGGCTGGATCAAGACGGTGGGCGGCCTGCGCAAAACCCGTCACATCGGTTTAGCCAAAGTCGCCGGCCAAGCCTTGTTTTGCTTCGCCGCCTATAACTTGACGCGGTTGCTCAACCTGTTGGTGTTCACGCCAAAAGCGGCGTGGAGCTCGCCCACCTAGGGCGACGTGCGCCTGAGCACCGTCCAAAGACGGCTGCAGGCAGATAAAAAGCCCTTTAAACCAGGGGAAATTCGTTGAAACTTGGCTTCATGATCAATTTCAACGCAAAAATTTACCACTGGCGTGGGTAAGGGAAAATATGCCTGGGTTTTTCACCAACCTGTTAGGTGTGAACGCTTCTTCTGTCCGCTACCATTGAGCTATTTCCATACAAATTAAGCTAGTGCTTATTAGCTATTCTAACAACAAAAGGAAAAACATGAGTCACATCAACGTTTATCTCCGTGAAAACTTAAGTAGAATTTCGGCTAAAAATATTTCGATCGCTCCGCAAATCGACGAAAAAAAACTCAACAATGCGATTAAGTCTTTTGGCTACTCGGGAAGCCCAAGCAGCATTATTGCTTTATTTGACGACAGTATGTTCGGGAACGGTAAGGATGGATTGTTATTTACTGGTGAGCAGCTCATATATCGCGCAACTTTCTCTGATCCAATAAAAGTCACATATAATTCAATTGCTTCTGTGGAATACAAGGAAGCGCTAACTGGTAGCAAACAGGACAAGATTGAACGGAGCATAGAGCTAACTACACATGATGGCAGCGTCGTCGTAATTGGTAATATGCTCGAATTAGACTACCAGAAGCTTACTGAAATATTGCAAAAAACTATCAGCGATTTTGACGATTATAAAGAAGAGAAGCAGCTCATTTCGATTGATGAAATGAGCGAATCGCTCAAAGTCGCTTACGTCAAAGCTATCATCAATATGGCTTATGACAACGATGATGTCGTCGATGATAAAGAGTTTGCTGAGATATTACTTCTCATGACTCGTCTCGACCTTAGCACCGAATCACGATTCAGCTTGCGGGCCTATATGGCTTCGACAGAGGAAGTCACTCCCTTTGAACAATTGATTGCAGAAATTGATAATGAATGCCCAGATGGACAGGGTAAATCGCTGCATATTTCGTTGACCAAAGATCTGATCAATTTATATTTATGCACGGGCGGATCGTCGATTCAGGATTTTGCATTCTTCCAGAAGAACCGTCATTTGCTTAAGGTGACGGACGAAGAGGTAGAGCTCACTGTAATGGCAATTCAGAACGATCATAACATGCTGAAGGATGACTTCACTGATGATCAAATTGTCAGTGCATTAAAAGCCTTAACTGCAAAAGCTGCTGCCGTGGGTACGCCATTGGCAGCGGTTTATTTATCTGGCTCCGTCGTAGGGATGTCTGCCGCGGGATTAACATCGGGTCTCGCCACGCTAGGAATGGGCGGTATATTAGGGCTTTCCAGTATGGCGAGCGGTATCGGTGTTGCTGTGCTACTGGGGGTGGGGGCTTATGCCGGTGTTCGTAAACTCACGGGCGCTAATGAGCACACTCGTTCCAAACGTCGTGAACTCATGTTAAATGAAGTTATCAAGCAGACCCAGACTACCATTTCATTGTTAATCCAAGACATTAATTACATTACAGTAAAACTTAATGAGTTTATTTTGGCACATGGCACACAGGATGCCCAAATCAAAAAACTGATGAGTTTGATGAGTCAGATGACCGCTGCTGGAACCGTTCTTACAGGTAAATCAAATTCCGCCCAAAGTAGCGCGACTAAACTACGCTGCGCACAATATCTTGACGAAAACAAGCTGAAAACACTAACCCGTGAACCCACCAAAATGGAGCTATATAATTTCATAATGAGTTTTTACGAGGAAAGGAAATTCACGGAAGAAAAAGATGGTGAAACGCGAGATGTTATCAAGCTAACAATTAAGAAAAATCAGGCCATTAAAGACCTTGAAAATCTTGCCAAAGCATTTGAGGCTGTTGGTTATTTCAATGTCACTGACGTGCTGAAAGGAACAGCTGCCGACGTTGCCGGTAAGGCTAAAGGTAAACTGGCGGAACTACTTTCGTGACAAAAAAAAACAAATTTGACGATCAAGCTCATGCTCTGATTGTTCAAAAACATCAGCTTGATAGCACCCAAGCGCAGCTTGGGCGGATGAATAGTACTCTGGATGTCATGAGTATTGAGCAACGTTGTAACCAGGAGTTGGTGGAAACACTTTTGTTTCAAGCGCAGTCGATAGTTGAAGAAACAGATATTGTATTTGAAACCGAGGAAAACGATGCTCTATTGATTGAAAAATCGATCTATGTAACCTCAAGTGAAATTCAGATTGCTCATCAAATATTTTCTACCCTCGATCACATAGCAGTCTCGGCCGAAACTGATTGGGGCGATTACATCGACAATGTTGATGCCTATGCGACTCGGCATGACATTGACTTTGGAAAAGACCCGTTCCGCGATTTGATGAGCGTTAGTCAGCGTATTGCGTTGAAAAAACGTATAAAGGAAGAGTTCTCTCTAAAAGGTGCAAATTGCGATAAATACGATTACATGATCGCTGGTACTTGCGGCTTGATCGGTGGACTAATTGACGTGTTTTTTGTTGGACTACCCGGTCAGGGAGCTTTGACACATTTTACTGACGATCTAACAAATACTGCAGTTCAAAAATTTGCAAGGTTCAATGGTTGGAGTGGTCCGCGAGAAGGACATGATGCAACTGCAAGCGCAATTGGTTTTTTAGAGCAAAACTTCAAAGTCAACTACGATCATCGCCACGGTGGTGATGTAGATGGTCTTTTCAAAATGAGCACTAAGAATCACCACATCAAAAGCTTGGGTCACTCTCCTGATTTAGTTGGTCTTTTTTTCTCAATAGTTGATCAGTTCAATAGTACTGCACATTTTGTTGACGGCGGGCGCATTATCACAATTGATACTAAAACTTTTGAACTACAGGGAGCTGATGTAATTTCCAAATTTTTCGCCGGATTTACTAATTGGCTGGGACATTTATTTTCAGATGTTGCAGGATCTTCTGGTGCAGAAGGCAGAGGGTCAGGTATACCTATTCCATTTTATTCACTACTTCAATTTATAAACTTTGGTGAGTTTGGGCAGCATAGGCAAACTTTCGCAAAGGTAGCAGTTCAGGTCTTTGAGAATGGCTACGATTTACGTCATGGGATGGCACTATCCATACCTGTACTAATCACCGAGCTACTTACTAGACTGATGTGGACAGTCAAACAACGCTTTTACCATAAAAAATCGTGGGATAGTTGCATTCCTAGTGCTAGCAACCCTGAACTTCGAAGAATGTTGCTGATTGGTCATGGTTCACTCTGTTTGGTAGATACAACCGATGCTGCACTTAGATCTGGTGGCAATATGATTCAATTTATGCTCAGAAGTAATCTCTTGGCTTGGGCTCGTTTTGGTACGCTTACACTGAAAGAACTTAATGCCTGGTATAGAAAGGGAGGGATTGATGATGAAGCGGTCGATGCTTACCTTGATGCCGAATATACTCGCTTACTAGCCTCTTAGATCTTTACAGTCCATTTATTGCCTGTCTGATCAACATCAATTTGCAGTCACTGAAATAGTTATGCAGACAGTCTGGTTTGGGTCGCCTGACGACCGTCAGCTCATCAGATTCATCGCCCGGAAGCCGTCATTGAATTCCGATACCCGAAAGCCGCCGTTCGTCAACGAGTCCAACCGACCCATTCTTGTCGGTCACGTTTCTCAAAACCGGCCAGCCATCCAATGCAGATTCTGCGAACTAGAGGTCTATAAAGCCGTCACTGGCGACCGCCCCCCTATCTGCTCTTAAAAAACACCGCCCTTCCAATTAAATTGATCGAATTTTGCACTTCCGTGGGGTAGAGTCCTTATTTGCTGGTGCGTTTACGAAATGGCATAAGCAACTGATCTACCAAGGTCTCTGGCATTGAATTATTAATGCCGTAATGTTGCGGAAGTTGCTTGCGTGGGAGATAAAACGTGCCAAACAATTTATCTACCCAGGGGAATAATGCCGAGTAGTTTTTATTGATGACCTCGGGATTATCGTTAGCATGATGCCAATGATGGAATGCTGGGCTGGTAATCAAATATTCCAGGAAACCGAGGCGGATACGACAATTAGTATGGATAAAAAAGCCCCAGGTGGTGTTAAAGATCAGAATCGTAGCCACCAGATCCAAGATGTCGCTATCCGATTGATGACCCAGTCCAACAAGGAGTAGAAAAGTGGAGCTGACTGAACGGTCAAAAGCCAAATCAATTGGATGTGCCCGAGTATTCACCAGCCAATCAATCTCTGTCGGACTATGATGGATAGAATGAAATCGCCATAAATAGGGAATCTCGTGTGACCAACGGTGCGCCCAATAATAGGCAATTTCCCCCATCACTAGGGTGGCCGCCAGACGCCACCAGAACGGCAGCTCGCCAACCCAAGCGTAGAAATCGTGCGGGATTTGAGCTTGTGCGAGTTTCGCCGGGTAAAGGATCGCCACTACAAAAAAAGCGGGAATAATACCGCCCATAAAGTAGTAGAAAAGGTCATCAATAAAATTTTTACGAAAGACTTTTTGTTTTTTTACGGGCCATAAGCGCTCTAACGGGATAAATAACAACATGATGATTAGCAGCCAAGCGGCTAATCCAAAGAATCTTGGTGTACTCTCTGCAAGTAATTGTATCCATTGATTTATTAGTTCCATGGTTTACTCGATAATCACAAACAAAAACGGCGCTTGCTGAGTTGAGCAAAAGCGCCGTATTAAATCGATCAAGCTCGAATACTGCCTGAACAATGCAAATTAATTTGTTTTTCGTCTTCCAAAGCCGATCAAACCAGTAACTGCTGAACCGAACAACCAAATGGCAGCAGGAACGGGAACGGAAGATGTTTGCGTCAAAGTGACGCCATCGAGATTAAGGATCTGCGGGTTTGCGCCCGGCAGAAATGTTGCCAAAAACTTTAATGTCTCTGAGGTGTTGGTCGCGGTAAATTGCAGAGTGTCGGTAATCCAAGTGGTGTTGGTTAAGGTGCTAAATCCAGTTTGGTTTCCAAAAGACACTTTCCATTGTGCCAAGAAATTAGGGTTGGTATGTTCCTCATTCGATTCAAATGACAGGCTGTATGTTGCACCAACGGTTAGGTTATCAATGGTTTGATAAATACCACCAGCAGAAAATCTGGGTGCAAAAGCGTTTAAGTCCTGAATGCCAAAATAAGAGCCACCGTCACTACTGTGGATGCCAGGTTCAAAAGTATTCCATAACTCGCCGCCGGGAGTGATTAAAGTCCAGCCCGTTGGTTTACCAAGGGAAAAGTTCATTGATCCATTGGTTACCAAATTTGTTACCGGCGACGCCTGTGTTGTTGAACTTAAGAGCAGAACAAGTGTTGCGGAGACTGTCGTTAATTTTTTACTAATATGCTTCATGATTAAATCCCAAGTTGACTTGATAAAATGAGTTTCTAGCACCTTTTGGTAAGTAAATCAGAAGCTGTATATTCTTCTGTCCCGACCGACTTTAAGCGGGGTAAAGTTAATTAATTGAATATTGAGCAAGATAGCGTTAAGCTAAAAAGATCCAGTTAAATTAAGGCAAACTTAATACCAGTATAAAAATTGCTCATCTATTCATACGCATAATTAACAAGCTAATTTTACCTAAACTGGGCAGTGTAAAAAATACTGACATTAAAAGTGATTAGTCTTAACTTGCGCTCAGCCATATTACACAATTTGGGTCGCCAAGGAGCCGCCTTCTCTTCTGATTCATCTCCAGAAAGCGGACATTGAGCGGCCGACTCCCGAAAGCGGCCAGTCGTCACTGAGTTAAACCGACCCAAAAAGCCAGATATAAATCTCTAAGAAACGACTGGTTCAGCCCTTAAAACGACCCGTCAAATACCAAGGCATTCCGATTACTAGGCATATTACCAGGGCTCGCAATCTGGCAAATTCTATTCCCGCAAAAAGGCCTCATGGATATCACCCCTATGCCCTAAAAAAAGAACTTAAGCACTCTCATAAAGGAATTACCTAGCGAGCCCGCGACGTTTTAAACCCAGCAATCCCACCAGTCCAGTCACCATCAGCCAGATCGCACCTGGCACCGGCACGGCGGCCACTTGCCCTGGGCTGACTGCCCATGCGTACAACAGTTTGTACTTATAGTCGACATCGCCTAGTCCACCATTGGAGGTATTGAAAAGGTAAGCGAGGTCAGGAATAAAATCCGCCTCCGTAGCCAACCAGTACGCTGAGGCTTGCTCGTTGATGAAGTTGGCGGTGTTGGGAATGTTGTTGCTCGCTGTACCCCCTAATTCGTTGTAGAACAACTGGCCGAATGACGTGAAGGGATGGGAATAGCCGATCGGGGTAATGCCTGCGGCCGGCAAGGCCCACTGGTTGGAACCGGCGTAGTTGATAGAGTTGAGGTACTTGGTAAAGGCTTGGGCGCCAAACCAGGAGACCGCGCCGTTAGTGCCGAAGTCGCCTGTGTTTAGGGTGTGGCTACCGCTATTGACGGGGATGTCAAAAATATTGGGGGTATCGGTGATAGAGCCGATGGTACTGATGATGGTATTGATCAGATTGGCATTACTGGCTTCCAGGGTGCCCAGCAGATTGGCGTCGGCGGTCCAGGTGACGCCGCCGATGCTGCTATACACCAGGTTTTTACCGGCTGAGGTATAAGACGTTAATGTGGCCTCGGCATTGAGGGCTGCTAAGCTCAGTAGCAGGCCGGCGGCCAGCAGAGGTTTGTTGAATCGCATTTCCATACTCCATGTTGTTAAAACATAAAAAAATTGCCAACGGTTTGCCAGCTAGCTTTTTGCGTTAGCCTTTTGCCCTTAGCGCAACATGCAACGCAAAATATTAACGTTTGGAGTTTGGTGTTAATCAGAACTCAGTATCAAGCCTTGTAATGTTTAGACATCTTCAACCGAATTTGTGAACTGTGTCAAGTTTTACGAACTCAAGGTGAAGTACAGCTTGGAGACTGATCTTTGCCGGTGGGGTTGAAATCAGTGACTGGCAGTTGATGACGAGGTGCGGCTGCGATAATCTAAATTTGCTCGCCAAATACCGGACAGTCAGTGGAGCACAGGTTGCCATAACTGTCAAAATTGGATAGCGAGCCCGACGGTCGGGTAATGGCCGTATTTATTGAAAAATCCATATAAAACCTAAGCCAGTTATGAAAATTATGGCGTTGCTGGTCCGGATTATTGCGTAAGCTAAGCTTCAACTCGAACGCCTGGGGTAAGGATGAGGTAACGGTCAACATGACAACCTCCAATATCAGCTATGGGCTCCGTTTGGATGATATACGGAAGGGAAAATCCTTGTTCACAAATTTAGTGTTGCGACCCATGTTTCATGGTATACGTACCCTTAACAGCTTAATAACTTTTTAGGTGTCAGAAATAAAGACCTAGCAGCGGGTTGTTCGGAAAAAAATTCGGACAGAAATGCCAGTCCATCTTAGATGCATGTGGTCGACGAACCAGTCGATGTTCGCGCCTTTGCCCCCGTCCCCTACTGGGCAACAAATATAGTTACAGTAGGTATCGTTTCGTATTAACGTCCGGGCCGTCGGGTATGTTTCTACCGGTTGGGGCTAAAAGAAGGATAAATAGCAGATGAAAACCTTATTGCTCGCCGCCTCGCTGTTGCTCATCGCTTCGGTCCCCGCGCTCGCTGCTCCGCAGACCTATTCGCGCACAATCGTGACCAACAGAGACACGCAAATGCTCGTTGAGGATTTCCACGTGGTTCCCGGCGCGGCGTCGAGCGCCGCTTCTGCGCTCGACGGAAGCAGCGCCACCGCCACCGCCGATTTCGGCGTCGTCAAACTGTCCGCGAACGCACCCACCGATATCGGCTTTGCGCAGGCGATCGGCTCATTCCGCGATACGATCACGCTGTCAGGCACGGGCCCAGTGCCGATCACGATCAGCTTCCTCGCCAATGGAGTGGTGACCAATCACAACCCGGGCGTGGGCGACTGGTCCTACGATGTCGCTCTGCACCTGCAGGGCAACTTCACCGATCTCTCCCGCGAGACGCCAGTAATCTCGACGGCAACAGGCAACGTGTCGATCCCGCTCTCGATCAGCGGCAGTGCGTTCGCCGGCGTTCCACTCGATCTGTTCGGCTATTTTGCCATCTATTCGAGCGGGAATACATTCAGCGCCTTTGGGCTCGACTTCGCGCACACCGCGCTACTGACTGGAATCGACGTTCCCGACGGCGTGACGGTCACCTCGGCCACCTACGGGCTGCTGCCTACCAGCAACGGCCAATTTACCTATCAGGCTGTGAAAGACGCCCTCGTGCCTGTGCCGGTGCCGGCCTTGTTACCGGTGTTCGGGCTGGGGTTCAGCGTGGCAGCTCTAGCGCGTTGCCGTCGAATCTTTGGAGGAAAAGGCGGGTGTCTACTGTCCTAAATAGCCGGTAACGTAAGGAGCAATGACCAGCAAATCCGCCCCATCCGGCACGTAGCGCAGCTGGGACGCAAAAAGGTGCTTCGCTATTTGTTTTTTGACATGGATCTGAAGTGCCGAGCAAGGACATCCAAGAATTCATGCACTACCTGGCCAGCGCATCGAAGCGACACGCGTGGGGATTTGAATATTGTGCAGGCTCGGAACCTCTATGAGTTGCAAGCTGCCTCGGCGCCCATCATCTATATTCCATTGTCTATAGCCAACCCCGTAGCGAGTCCGAGGCACGAAGTTCGGTGAAAACTGAAAGGCCACGCACTCGTTTCCTCGGCTTTGAAAGATCGTACAAAAGCCAAAACGCCTTTCGGAACTGCCGCGCAGCAAGCGCCAGCTATGATTGCAGTTGAGTGAACGTTTGCCGACGGTCTATTGCTTATCAGCGTGTGTTGGCGGAGGTAGGCGCATAGCAAATCGACAAAGCCTTTAAATCTGTACTACATTGCAAAACCTAACCTAACTATTCAGCGTAAACACTTTCCGCTTCATCAAAACCGTTTGCTGAATAGTTACGAATAATCACAAAAAAGTAGGCCGCAATGAACGAAGAGCTGATTGTTGGTATTGACCGGCTTAACAACCCAAGTCTTAACAAGTCCACCGCCTTTACTTTAGAAGAAAGGGATAGGTACAAATTACACGGCCTGCTGCCAACAGCGGTGACGACCCAAGACATTCAGCTCACCCGGGTTTTAGCCAATATGCATCGACAGGAAAGCAATATCGCCCGCTATATCTTTCTGAATAGCTTGCAAAGCCGCAATGAGCGCTTGTTTTTTCGTCTGGTGTCGGAAAATATCAAAAAAATGCTGCCCATCATCTATACCCCGACCGTGGGGGAGGCCTGCCAGCAATTTGCCCATATTTACCAGCAACAAAAGGGTTTGACGCTAAGTGCTCAGTATCGGGGGCGCATTAAAGAGGTGTTGCAAAACTGGCCGCAACAAGATGTACGCATGATTGTTGTCACCGATGGCGAACGCATTTTGGGGCTCGGAGATCTGGGCGCTAACGGCATGGGCATCCCGATTGGCAAACTATCCTTATATACCGCTTGTGCCGGCATTCATCCCAAAAACTGCATGCCGGTGATGTTGGACGTGGGTACCAACAACGTTGGCTTACGCGAGGATCCGTTGTATTTGGGCTCGCCCCAGAAACGCCTAGAGGGTGAGGACTATTTTGCGCTGGTTGATGAATTTGTGCAGGCCGTGCAGGAGATTTTTCCGAAGGCATTGATTCAGTTTGAAGACTTTTTGACACCTAACGCCTATGCCTTGCTGGAAAAATACCGCCACGCGGTCTTGTGTTTCAATGACGATATTCAGGGTACAGCCGCTATGGCTCTGGCCGGTGTACTGGCTTCCTGTCGCATAACAGGACATGCCTTCAAAGACCTGCGCTTGATGTTTTTAGGCGCCGGATCGGCAGCTACCGGAATCGGCGACTTGATCAAACAAGCGCTGATAGCGGAAGGCCTGAGCGAATCAGAAGCCCTGCAGCGGCTATGGTACGTGGATGAACATGGCTTGATTTGTCGTGAACGAGACGATTTGATGCCGCACAACCTGCCGTATGCCCATGATCAGCCGATGCTGTCATTCATTGGCGCCATCAATCACTTTAAGCCGCATGTCTTGATAGGCGCGACGGGTATTGGCGGCACGTTTAACCACAAAGTGGTCAAGTCGTTATGTAAGCATAATGAACACCCGGTGATGTTGGCCTTGTCCAACCCAACTTCGCGTTCTGAATGTACCGCCGAACAAGCTTACGAATGGAGCGAAGGCAATGTCATTTTCGCCAGCGGCAGCCCATTTCCGCCGGTTAATATCGATGGGCGGCATTTTATCCCCGGACAAGGTAACAATGTCTATATTTTCCCGGGCGTGGGTTTAGGCGTATTAGCCAGCGATGCGAGTATCGTCACCGACGAAATGTTCTTGATTGCCGCCAAAACCCTGGCGAAACAGGTTTCAAAAGCCGATCTTCTGCACGGCACCATTTACCCTGATCTTAATAACATTCTGGATATTTCCTTAAAAATTGCCGAACAAGTGGCCGCCTATGTTTTTGAGCAAGGACTTAATCGCTCACCGCAACCAGCCGATATTAAGAAGGTTTTGCAAAATATGATGTACAACCCTACGTATTGATTGGCTGTAACCTCAATGCACGGCATCGGTGCTGGGGTTGGGGTTGTAAGCCGGAACCCCAGAAATTTTGTCACACTGAATAGACCTATTTTGCGTATTCCAGCAACCAGTTCCGATTCCACTCAGGCCATCGATTCCGGCACGAATCCACCAGTAGTGAATGTCGGCTGCTTATGGAAATAGCGAATTTACAGTTTCGACCTAAACCGGCCGTCACACTTCTCCAAACCGGCCAGTCAGCCAAACTCAGAGTCTGCGAACTGGAGGTCTACAAAGCAGCCATTTGCACTTCAACCAATCGGTCACTCCTGCCACTGACCAATCATTTTGAATTGACTGCCATTCGACTCATTGACTCCAATGATTTTCCTCCAAAACCCAGTGGACTTTTCGATTCCTTAATTGTTTTGCTGGAAATGGCGTAGATATTTCTATGGCAAAACCACGATCTAACGTGGTTCGTTTTCTTGATAAATTTCCCGATTTTTGGAGAGTTGCTTGCGCACGACGGCCGCGTAGGTTCTGCCTATCCTAACCTCGGTGCCGTCCTTCATGATGGCTAACATGGCGGCGAACGGTGCTTGTTTGATGCGAGCAATGGCGTCGCGCCGCACGATGGCGCTGCGGTGAATGCGTATAAAGTCTTCGGGGCATAGGCGTTGCTCCAGTGCAGTCAGCGTTTCGTGGTAGAGGTACTCCGCCCCGTCGACATGAATGCGCACATAGTCGCGCTCGGCCTGGATTCGAGTGATTCTGTCCTCGGTGACGCGGATGTGTTCTCCGCGGACCTTGACCCAAAATTCGTGGTTTTGCTTGGGTTGTTCGCGCAAGGCGCGCTTGAGGGCGGCGATGGTTTCTTGCAATTCGGCGATACGGTCGGTTTGGTTGCGTGCTGCAACGGCGGCTTTTGCCCTTTCCATTGCCTGCTTGAAACGGCCTGGTTCGACGGGTTTGGTGAGGTAGTCGACGGCGTTGGCTTCGAAAGCCCGCAATGCATGATGATCGAAGGCGGTGACGAAGACGACGACGGGCAGCTCCGAGCCTAATTGTTCCAGCACGTCGAAACCGCTGCCGCCGGGCATCAGAATATCCAGAAGCAGAATGTCCGGCTGCAATTCCAGCGTCTTACGGCGAGCGTCCGCCACATCGCCGGCTTGTTCGATGTGGCCGATCCAATCCAGTCTACTCAGCAGACGAACCAGCCTTCGCCGGGCGAGCGGCTCGTCGTCCGCAACCAGAACGCTGAACCCGGTCATACATGCCTCCAAGGTAGGTCCATTGCAACGCGGTAGCGACCGGGTACAACACATCCGGCTGATAAGTGCGCCTGTTCTTGAAACCGGGCCCGCAAGCGCTCTTCGACGTTACGCAATCCAACGCCAATGCCAGGACGGCAGTTTGTTTGCGCGTCTTCACGCGGCATGTCGTTTTCCACGACAATATGCAGCCGGTCGGCGATGCGGGAAGCGCTGAGAACGATTTCGACTGGACCGCTGGTGGCGCCGACGCCGTGTTTGATGGCATTTTCGATCAATGGCTGGAGGATCAGGCTGGGAACGAGGGCATCGCGCGCGTTTTCCGGCACGTCGACATTGAACGTCATGCGGTCGGAGAATCGCTCGCGTTCGATCTCCAGATATTCTTCCTGAAGGGCAATTTCGTCGACGAGCGACACGTCGTGCATGGGGTCGAGCGAAAGCGTGGTGCGCATAAAGGTTGAGAGTGACAGTACCATGCGCTCGGCGCGCGTGGCGGCGCCTTCCTCGATCAGACCGGCAATGGAGTTGAGCGTGTTGAACAGGAAATGCGGATTGATCTGGTAACGCAGTGCTTTCATTTGTGCGGAAAGTGCTTCTTCCCTAACTGCTGCCAATTGTCGCTCCCGGTCTCTGACATCAAAACTATACAAAAGTGTAAGAAACACGCTGGACCAGCCAAAGAACATGGCCCAACACATAAACAATTCCATTATGTTATCAATGAATGAAATACTCTGGCCCTCTTGGGCGTAGAGCATTTTGTAGAGCTCCTGTGTGAGAACATAATCCGTAATGGAAACAACCGCAGATATAAGGAAACACATGATTATGTTGTGAATCATGCTGTTTTTTCGCAGATACCAGACTGCAATCGACATGATGAAAAAAGATGTAAGTCCCGACACAATTTCGACCAGCGCAGAATGATCGACGGAGTCTGCCGGGACATTTTTATATGATTCCGGGTAGGGAATGAATGAAGACAGACTGAAGAATAAAGTGGCCAGGAGCAGGTAACTTACCCCCAGCCTGAATGCCTCTCTAAAAAGGGATTCACGAGGAGGTATTTCATCCTCGATCTGAAGTGCTAAAGACTGAATAGTCTTGCGTCTGGCAAGAGACTTGTCGTCCGACTCAAGCTGACGCATCAATTTCTCCCCAGCAGGCGACAAGCCGAATTTTGCAATTGCTGAAAGATTCTGAACATTTTTCCGTTGCTCTTTGCTCAACCTCTGTAATATCTGGCCCTCTTGCGGCAACATTGCCTTCGCCTCCCCTTGGAAACAAATAAGCAGAGAGCCGATAATCTTTCTTGAGGCTTTTGCATGTTGGCTTCCTCAGATCGGCCCCTGCGAACGAATTCAAGGTCAAGTCAGCCCCACCCGTTACAACGAACACAGTGTTGACCAACCTGGGGGTATGCATTGCTTATCGCGTACCTCAATGACGTCGGCTGTTCTCGACCCAGTAGATCCAGCCCGATGGCGCAAAAGCCGTATGAGGCTGCATATTGCCAGCAGTTCGTCGTCGATACGAATAAGGCCCTGTTCATGCGGTTCTCCAAGGCAGCGTAATGGCTGCCCTGTAACGGCTAGGGGATATTCGGCCTGCCAGAAAGCTGGCGGCATCCTGAAAGCGCACCCGCAGACGCTCATTCACGTTGCGCAGACCCACACCTGTGCCCGGGCGGGCACTGCTGGCTGCATCATCACGTGGCATATCGTTTTCGACAATAACATGAAGCC
Organism: Methylomonas sp. 11b; assembly: GCF_000515215.1. Lineage (NCBI taxonomy): Bacteria > Pseudomonadati > Pseudomonadota > Gammaproteobacteria > Methylococcales > Methylococcaceae > Methylomonas > Methylomonas sp. 11b. Next base: position 4,313,935 of record NZ_KI911557.1, on the reverse strand, counting down.
GGTTGTCTTCGCGATAGGCGCTGAGCGTAACCTCTACGGGGCCAACCGTCGCACCGACGCCATGCTTGATCGCGTTTTCAATCAAAGGCTGAAGAATGAGGCTGGGTACAAGGGCGGACTGCACGTCGTCTAGAACAGAGATTTTGAACGACATACGGTCGGCGAATCGCTCACGTTCGATCTCCAGATACTCTTCCTGCAGGGCGATTTCGTCGGCGAGCGATACATCGTGCATGGGATCGAGGGCAAGTGTGGTGCGCATGTAGGTGGAGAGCGAAAGCACCATACGTTCTGCTCGGGTGGCAGCGCCTTCTTCAATCAAACCGGCAATCGAGTTGAGAGTGTTGAACAGAAAATGCGGATTAATCTGATAGCGCAGCGCTTGCATTTGCGCGGCAAGCGCTTCTTTACGTGCAACTTCCAGGAGTCGTTCACGTTCCAGCACTTCGAAGTTATCGAGCACGGCGACAAATAAGCAGCTCCAGCCGAACAGTATTGAGGCGCCTTCGATCAGGGTATAGCCGGAATAAAGCGGGTCGAAGTTAACGGGGTTGGGATATTGGCAAAGGGTGTAGTTGATGAAGTCGATTGCCGTGTAGATCGGCGCAGTGACGGCCGCCATCAGGAAGCACAGCAGGGCTTTTTGCAAGAAGTTCAGTCGATGGCGCAGGCGTATCAACAGCCTCGCCATCAGGTAGGTCATGACCGCACTGATTCCAAACAGCACGGTTTTGAGCGGGGCGGATTCGATCGGATCGATGTTGATGAAATAACCCAGGATGCTGTCCGCGACGAACATACACAACCAGTAAAGTACATTGAGGCGGAACGCGGCTTGCAGGATTCCGCAGGATTCAGATGTGTCTTCGGTAGTCGTGGCCGTCGTATTCATATAGATATTATCGCCTGCTCAGGCACACAGTTGCGTGCATTTCGTCGTCGATTATTCGCTGTTCGCAGATTATTTTCGCTTCCGCCGACACCCTGCAACGCTTGAAAGAAATTCAATGGTATTTGCAAACATGGGTTTTTACACTGCGCGTGGTCCCTGCAACAAGCCGATGAGCAAGATGAATTTCGATTGGCTAAGCACGTTGCATGAGACTAGCTATGCGAGTCGATGAGTTCTGTAAAGATGGCGTTCAATCCTCCTTCGGTCGCCGGATGCCGCTATAGCGTTACCGGTTAGCTCTCTACGCTGGGCATCTCTTCCCGCTCCTATGCCCTGCGTTTCCTTAACTCGGAGTGGTGGAGAATCAAAATGGTACAAAAACTTCTGACGGCGACCCTTTTGTCGATGATTGCTGGTTGCGCAACGACGGCAAATAACACTTCCGCTCAAGGAAGCAACCAAGCCGAGAAGAAAATATCGATGGCTATTGGCCGTGAAATTGGCAACTTTAAAATCTCCAATTCACAGGCAACAGAAGCTCCTGCTGGTTATAACGGCACGCAGTACACCGTGAAAACTAATGATGGCGCCACCTTTAAATGTGAAATTTTAGAACCGTCCGGGTTTGGTAAGTTCGCGACGTGGGGCATGGCAAGCGGGGCAGACGCCATGTGCACGGATTTTACTAAAGGCTCGAGCGACATTGGAAAAACGAACAATGCAAGCTGCAATGCATTACTACGAGCTGCCGACAAATGCTAACGATATGCCCAAGCAAACTCCGCCACCGGTCGGTAGTTGTTATATGCCTCTCTGGCACTTATTCAAATGCATTTCGTCGTCGATTAAGCGCTGTCCGCAGAATTTCTTCTCCTTCGCAGTCGCATGGCGACTATTGAAAGAATTTGAATAGAAGCGGCAGACATGGGTTTTTACAATGCGGTCACGGTGTTGAGTGATGATTTTTTTAATTTTAAAGACGACTTCTATGGAGAAATACGATGAAACGTCGAGCTCTCTGCTGTGCGCTAGCAGCGTACTGTTCATTAATGATTGAAAGCGCGCAGGCGCAGTTGTTCGATCGAGGCGGCGGCCTAATTTATGACAGCGGCCTCAACGTCACCTGGCTGGCCGACGCCAATTACGCTAAAACCAGCGGATTCGACGCCGACGGCAAGATGAGCTGGCAAAACGCTACGGCCTGGGTAAGCAATCTCAGTTACGTCGACAGCGTGCGCAACACGACCTACAGCGACTGGCGCTTGCCAACCTTTACGGATCTGGGCGGGTCGGGCTGCGATTACGGCTATAGTGGCACCGACTGCGGATTTAACGTATCGACGTCAAGCTCCGAACTGGCGCATCTGTTCTACGGCGATTTCGCGAACAAAGGCGCTTTGGATTCGCGCGGCCTAAACCAATCCGGCTACGGCCTTGTCGACAACCCTTCTGACCCGAACGACGAAAGCTTGTTCAACAACCTGCAATCGTATTCATATTGGATGGGTACCTCATACACGGTTCCCGGAGCCAGTACACCGGGCACCGCCGCATGGTATCTGCAATTTTCGACCGGCATGCAGAACACTATCAGTAAAGGCACTCAATATTACGTGCTAGCGGTACGCGATGGCGACGTCGCCGCGATGCAGCCGGTGCCTTTGCCGGGCGCGGTTTGGTTGTTCGGGAGCGCAGTGCTGGGTTTATTTCTTCAGAAGCGCAAGCATTCGTCCTGATAAATGGACTGAAAGCTCGAATACAGGTTCGCACTGAGAGCGCTTGTCAGAATAAAACTTATTGCAGCAAATACTGAAAATTGATGGGAGTGAAAATAATGAAGAATAAACAGCGATTTCTAGCCTCTATGTTTGCCTTGGGATTGCCTATGTCGGCACATGCCTCAACCGTGGTGACGTTCGAGGATATTTCCCCGAACGATCTGGCGGATGGCTATGGTGGAATATCAGGATGGAGCGCTCTGGGCAGCGTCGGTATCGCTGATAAGGACTTGGGCGGGAATGGACATAAAGCACTTTATGGCCATGAGGGTATGATCAGTTTCGATCATTCGCCTGTTGTGTTTCAGGGTACGTATTACAAGGCTTATGCCGTACCTCAGGATGAGTTTCCGCTTGTCGCAATAGAGCTTTGGTATCAAGGCGCAATGGTACACAACCTCCAATATTTACATTCACCCCTTGGTCTGGAATGGCTGGCTTCGGGATATTCCGGACTCATCGATAAAATTTACTTCAGAGGAGGGCTGGAAGGCTTTTCGATCGACGACCTGAGCTATGATTCCGTCAGTTCCGTGCCGTTACCCGCGAGTTGGGCGATGTTCGCCGGTGGAGCCGCCATGCTGGGTTTCGCGCGGCGTCGCGATCGTTCCGCCATTTCAAAATCGCGAACATGAAAATTGCCGGTAATCCTGGGCTGTTGGCGCAATTTCGCTCAATCACGGCGGCAAAACCGAGTTTTCCGCGCAACGCCACGCGCGTTGCGTCGGATGCCGCCACGATTTCGTCGTTAGGCAAATCGTTGAGTGAGGGCAACAATCACCCCGTTGACCGCCAATCGATCACGCAAATCATGGCCGGAAAAAGTCTGCGCAACCTTCGATACACGGAACTCGTTTCCGTCGCCGACAAGCTACGAGATGCGGGACAACTTGCAGGTAAGGATTATCTGGATTTTATCGGGCCATCACCCGAATATTCCTCGATTGACGGCTCATTCAATCCAAACTGGGATGCCCCTATGGACTACATCGGCCGTCACGAAATGAATCTCGCGTTCTTGGCCGCAACCGGCGCGGAGCAGCGCTTTATCGACTTCGAGCGGCATCTGTTATCGCTTTACAAATCGTTTGAACCCTAATCAAAAAAGCGCCAGGTCAACCAAGTTGCTCATGCTAACTCAAATAAAAAACAACTGGCTCATACCGGTCGGCTTACTAATACTCAGCTTTATTCCTATATCAGCGGGCATTTTTCGTGTTGTCCAACTCGGTTTTGGTGCAGTCATTGCCGAGGAGAATGCGCGCTTCTTTGCCGCACCGCTACCTGTGGTACTGCATATTGTTAGCTCCAGCCTATTTTGCACCTTGGGTGTCGCACAATTTTGTTCCGATTTTCGTCGAGAGCATCTCAATCTGCATCGTCTATTCGGGCGCGTGCTGATCCCAATCGGGCTAGCGGCGTCGATTTCCGGCCTATGGATGACGCTGTATTACCCTCGTGCGACGGTAAATTTTGACGGTCCTGTGCTCTACGGTGTGCGTCTCATGGTCGGGCTGGGAATGAGCTTATTTTTAGTGTTCGGTTTAATTGCCGCCCGTAGGCAAAAATTTGCGAATCATCGAGCCTGGATGACACGTGCTTTCGCACTTGGCTTGGGCGCTGGCACCCAGGTTTTCACCCATATTCCGTTGTTTGTCTTCCCAAGCCTTTGGGGAGAAACATCTCGCGCACTTTGTATGATCGCCGGTTGGAGTATCAATATAGCTGTCGCCGAGTGGATATTGATACTCCATCGGCGTCGTTCGGCATTTTTTCAGCAACTCAGTTGATGCGGTGAAAAACATGAAAATGGTCAAAATACTATCATTAATTTTTCTTCTCGGCATGGCTTTCAATAAAAATTCCTATGCTGATGCAGACTACGATTATTGGGTGGATGCTTGGGACAGGGCATGGCTTGAACGAAATGGGGATAAGCTCTGCCCCGAGGGAAAGCAATGCAAGCTGATCGAGGTTTTCGATTCAAGCCAAATAGCGGACCAAGTCATTCAATAGGTAGCTGGCATGGACATTTACTTAAAGGAACTTGCTTTGGAGCAAAGACTCGTTGGTATTTTACTTATCATCATCGGCTTGTGCTCCGGCTGCACGTCGCAACAACTTTATGCGACCGGACAGTCCTATCAACGTAATCAATGCCTCCACCTTACTGACCCTGGCGACCACGACCGGTGTTTAGGAAATGCCGAAGCGTCCTACGATGAATACAAGCGTAAAGCCAGTGGGGTAAGGGGAAACGAGGCGATAAGCTATGAGTAGACTTGCAGTTATTTTATTGCTGGCGACGCTGGCGTCCGGTTGCGCCTCGCTACCGAACAAGGCCACGACTCAAATCGACAACCGACGCGTCGAATACGCTTTATCCGGCAACGGAGATAAGACAGTTGTGATTGAAAATGGCCTGGGCGGCACGATGGATTTGTGGGCAAAAGTGTTGCCCGAACTCAGCGGAAACGTTACCGCGTTCACTTACAATCGACCCGGATACGGTAATAGCGATCCCGTTTCCTCCCCTCGCGACGGTCAGCATATTGTCGAAGAATTGCGTCTGCTGCTGAATGCCAAACACTTGCCGCCACCATACATTCTGGTGGGGCATTCTCTGGGTGGTTTATACATGCAACTCTTTGCCAGGCTTCATCCCGACGAGGTGAGCGCATTGATTCTGGTCGATTCCACTCACCCGGAACAGTTCAAAGGCAATGGCGCCTACGAAAACTGGCCAACCTGGATACGCATAGTGTACCAGTTGGCCACCTCGGATGTCGTCAAGCAGGAATTCGATGCGATAGATGCCACCGGAAACGCGGTATTGGCAATCCCCACCTTTACCGGAAAACAGGTGCTTGTGCTCAGCGCGTTACAACCAACCAAAGAAACATCGGCATTGGCGGACGATGCCAATGCCAAACGCCGTGACATAGCCAGACTGTATCCTGGCGCCAAACAAATCTGGGTCGATAGCGGCCACGTCATTCCGCTGGAAAAGCCCAATTCAGTCGTTGAAGCAATTCGCGATGTGTTGGAGCAACACTGACGTAGCTCAAGACGGGGTGCGGCACATGGAGAAAGCCTGTACGTAACAGATACGAACTTATCTCAGCCATTGCTGATGGACGCCAAAAACGATGGATAACTTCTGATGGGCAACCCCGTTGAACCCAGTGACTTACTTGTCATATTGAAGCACTGGCAGCTAATTCACGAATAGACCGTTTAGAGCAACATGAAGAATGAACACAACCCTTTAGGCGCTTTGCTCGGCTTGGCTGCATCGTTTTATTGGCTTGGCGGAGTTATTTATTTGCCGACGCTGTTGGCAAATTATGACCCTGTTAGCCAGACCATTAGCGAGTTGAGCATAATTTCGACACCGCTCGCAAACCGAATCAATTTTGGCTGGTCGTTACCGTTGGGCTTGTTGCAATGCTGGGCCGTATTCACAGAGTGCCGGCAACGACATATTACGGTAGAGGTTCGTAAAGGGTTGGCAGCGTTCGGTAGCGTCGGAATCGCTTACGTGGCTTGCAGTTTTTTTCCGTGTGATCCGGGAGCGCCGCTATGGGGTTCATGGCGTCAAATGGTTCACAATGCGTTTGGCGGGCTTGAATACGCCGGTGGCGGTTTGGGATTATTACTATTTGGGATAGCCAGACGCGATAACTACCGATTGGCCATGGCAATTCAGCTGTCCGGACTATTGGTGTGGACGGGCTTACTGTTAATGACCGTTCAAGAGCTGTTTGGTGTACGCGGAGCGGTGCAACGCTTCAGCGAAGCACTACTATTTGGCTGGCTGGCCTGGGGAAGCATCAAACGACTCACCAGCGGATGACAGCTTGCTTGCGTCGTAGCCAAAAATGAGTGGAACGCTTCGAATATCTCGGATGGATCGTAGTGACGCGGTGATAATGTCAACTTGCTCGCCGAATACCGGACATTCAACAGGGTCACAGGTTGCCTTAACTATTGATTTTGGATAGTGACCCCGACGGTCGGCTTTTGGCCGAAGTGAGACCCAGACAAAGCAGTAAGTCATTGGTCGCTTAAACAACCAATGACTACCGAATGATAATTATCGGGGTTAGAGACCGAGAACCCGATTCATTGTGTCGTTCAGAATTTGACTTTTGTGCTCGGTACAAAGATGAGCATAGCGATCAGTACTAATCAAGCTTTTATGTCCCAATATCTCGGCAATTTCTTTCAGTGTTCGCCCATCTCTCGCCAGCGTTGAGGCCGTATCGTGGCGTAAATCATGCCAACGAAAGCTTTGGATATTGGCGGCCTTCAAGCAATTGGCCCACTGTTTTTTGTAATCGAATGGCTTATTGGGATCAGTGGTCGAGGGAAACAAAAGCCCACTCCCGATTTCACGGTGCTTTCGCATTTCTTCCAAGGTCACATCGGGGATTGGCGTGTGCCGAGGCTGTCCGTTTTTGGTGTCCGCCAGCAGTGCCAAACCTTTGTCGAAGTCAATGTCGCACCAGCGTAATTTATCCAACTCGCCTTTACGCATACCAGTGGTCAGCGCCATAAGCACTTTCAAATAAAATTTTCCACCAATGGTTTGTGCGGCCCGGATTAAGCGTGGCTTTTCCTCGTCCGACAGGTAGCGGACAACTTTATTATCCAAAGTTTGGGATCGGACTTTTTTACAGGGGTTTTCGTCGATGTATTGGTCGGAAACGGTATCGTCCTCTTGCTGCCGGGTGGCAAAATCCATAATGGAGGATAGAACGGCCAGATAACGGTTATAGGTGGCTGCCGCTTGCGAACGTTTAGGTTTGAGTTTAAATCGGATTTCGTCGGGCGTAATGTCTGGCAAAAGGGTTTTGCCGAATTGATCAACCCACCATTTTACCAATCGGGCGCGGTCATGATCTTTTCCTGTCCACCAAGCCATGTATTCATCCGCGAGACGGTCAAAAGGGATAGTGCATGGACGTATGCCTTTAGCGTCGTATTCTTGGTGCTCAAGAACAGAACGAGTACCCCATGTCCGGGCGTCTTGCTTACGTCTGAAAGTTTTGGTTTTGATGCCCTTACCAGATTTGGTAAGAATGGTGCGATAACGGGTTTCGCCGTTTTTGAGATCAATCTTGATGATATGAAAATTTAGCATCTGTGTTTCCTCAATTTGAGGTTAAAAACACGACTACCTATAAAATCACTGTAGTCGATGGTTTTTAGTACACAGTTACTAAGGCCATACTTCCTTGCAAGCCTTTGAATTTAAAACTTATTCAGTGGTGGGTCGTGTGCGATTCGAACGCACGACCATCGCATTAAAAGTGCATCACCAACGAATTGAAACAACGTGAAACTTCAGTGTATTCCTTATATGCACGCAGTTTCAAGTAGTTTCATTTTGAGTTGATTTAGCCTCAAGTTGTTTGACTAGTGCGCCTAAATTTACGCCTTGTTCTAATGAATTATTATCGATGCTTTTGGCTTATAGCGCATGCTTAGCACCATTAAACCTATCCACGCGCTAAACAACCACGCAGCGCCAGACAGTGGCACGGAAGTAAGATTGCCCGGGCTCACTACCCAAGCATATAACGGGAAGTCCTTAGTGGCGAAACTGCCTTGGTAGCCAGTGCTGGTAGCGAAGTACCATGCGTTGCTGGGATAAGGTGCATTCTCTGTAGCTAACCAGTAGAAGTAGGTTTGCTCATTAGTGAAGTTGGCGGTATTTGGAATAGGATTAAGAGCAGTGCCGCCTAGCTCGTTATAGAACAGTTCCGCAAATTGGCTACCGGGTGGGTTCATTCCAGATTGTGGGGTACTACCAGCGCTGGGCAACGCCCATCGATTGGAACCCGCATAGTTGATGGCATTTAAATAGCTCGCGAACGCTTTGGCACCAAACCAGCTGACTGCTCCAAGTCTATTGCTATCAAAATCTAAACTTGAGACGGTGTGCTTGCCACTATTGGCAGGTGTATCAAAGATATTCGGCATATCAATGATGACCGGACTAACGGCGATGATAGAATTCACCACTACCTCATACCCCAATTTGTTTTGAAGAGTACCCAGCAAATTGGCATCTCCAGTCCAAGTGATGTTGCCTAAACTACTATAAACGACACTTTTGCCGTCGGCATAACCAACAGTTAATGAGGCCTCTGTAGTTATAGAAGTGAGGCTAAGCAGCAGGCCGGCCATTAGGGTTCTATTTTTGCTCATACTTACCTCTCAATAGTGGATAACGAGTTGATTTTTCAGAAAACTTGAACGGGCTACCATCAAAAAGGGTTTATTCGCTACGAACCATTACATCTAAAGCTTCGAGTAGCGACTGGCTATCTACAGCCATAACACATTGCCAAATATGCACATATTGACCCAGGCAAAGGTATAAAACTCACTGGGGCTTTCTGCCCATTCGGAAAGCTCCCATTGCTAGTAAGCCAGATGCGAACATTAGAATACCAGATGGGATAGGCACTGCAGTTCCATACAATGTGTAAGCACCACCATCATAGCCGAGGGCATATACGGGTGAATTATCGTGACGGGTTAAGAATTGATTTACAGACGTGTAGTGCTGGTTAAATCCAAAAACGGCCTCAACAAAAGATGCCTTTGGAGGCCATTCTGAAAGCTGTATTACATTGTTAAATAGCCCCATATGGTTAGAAAACGATAGGCCGGGCGAAACCATATACGGTTTTGATTTGATAATGGGATTATCATCTTTGATAGCATCAATACCAAAGTCAATTATTTTAATGTCGTTACCGATGAAACTAGTCACAACATCAATAGACCCGTCGGGCAAAAGTGAAAACGAAACATTGCCAACCGATGGAATGCTAACTATTGATCCAGTTGCAACAGAATATTTGGCATCTAATGCGTAAGTGATTGAGTCAGCACTCGCGTTTGATTGAAAAAGAGAATAAGCAAAAAACATAGTTAAAAGGGCTAAGAATGCTAACTTTTTCATTTAAAGACCTAAAAAATAAAGGAAATTATTAAAAACAATTCATCTTATTTTGTTTCCAAAAAAAAGGGGGGCGATCTATGCAATATGGCGCTAAGGTGCGCGCGCCCAACTCGGGAACTAGATTTCTCTCCCATTTATGCACGATAGTGTTCTATCACTGTTTGCTATTCACTGAAGGTCATTCTTCTTCTTACGAAAATCTGATTTCGCCTCTTTCATCACTTGCTGCCCATCACTATCCGTAGCTACCAATGCAACCATGGCTTGCAACGCTTGCTCGCGTATTGTCGAAACATAACCCCCTTCGCAAAAAGCAAAGTCATCGCTTTAAAGTAAATGTAGATTACCAAGGCCGATAAAACGTATCACAGCAGCCATCAGTAATCTGTACGTTAACACTCACAGGCAATTCAATTGCTACGTTATTTTAGTTGTTTTAGGCAATCATCCTGCTCCCGCAACAGCGCTGACATTTCCAGAAGTCTTTGCCGCCACCCCCCTTAAATGCGTTCTGAGAGGCTTTAGCCTTACCAGTAACTGACTGCGGCCCCGTAGACTTATTCCACGGCTGCCATTACCTGATCTTGGCTGATTAGCTGACTCCTTAAGAGCAACTAAGCGCACCCCATCACCGCGACCTCTTTTTTCCTTGGCCTTAGCCAACTGCGCCAGGAAGTAGGTATCGTAATTCCAGCCTGGTCGAGGTGGCGGGGGTATGCGTGGCTTTGGCATGGTCATCATTGTGATATTTCGAGTTTTAAAGCTGATAGTTTATGCCTTGGATTGGGTGTTGCTGCGGCAATGTTCCTGCCGTGATCAAGCCACCGGTTTTAGGTTTAATTCTGATGGGTGAATTTGTAAACGATCTGACCCAATAATACCCCAGTCAGGATTTGAATGGTTCGGCGCCGACGCAACCCTACTTTTGTCTTTCTTTCGAGTATTGCCAGAGCGCAGCGTCTACTTGCCTCATAGACAATTTATTGCGTTTCGCCAAATCCCTGCAGATTTCGACATATTTCCCCCAAAACTCATATGTATACACAGGAGCTTTGGGTATCGAAAGTGACCAGAGCGCACGAAAATCAAGAATCGGGTACTTACTACTGTGGCAAAAATGAAGAATATATGACGCCGTCGGCCAACTGACGCCCGTGAGCATCATTAGAGATCTTATATGCAATTCCTCGAGCTTCGAGCTCATCGCAATTCTTGTAACCTCTTCGATCAGTTCAGTAGAATTGCTGGCGCAACGCGGCTTTGATCTAGGTGACTTCTCTGCACATATGCTAAGAAACTCTTGCCTTGAAAGATGTCCCCTTTCCCTAGCAGATTTTCCAATACGCTCTAAAGCTGAAAGATCACCTGTGTTTCTTTCTGCCCATTTCTCTAGTTCAAACTCAGGAAACCTCAACTTGAATTTCATCGATTTCTCCATCATAAACCTCCTTAATAGCCCAACTAAGCAAATCGATACCACCAGTTAGCCACAAAAAAAGCCGATAACCCAAGATCGGACTATCGGCCGTTTAGTGTGTATCAACTGCTCTTTGCCTGACGAGCCAAGTCTAGGCGCAGATAGAAAACAGCCTGGAAGTTATGCGCGGAAATAGAACGCTGGTCACAAAAAAGCCGACACTAGGCCGGCTCTTGTTACGGGGATCGCAGCCTTAATGAGTTGCCCAAGTCCACCGCATGAAAATGTAAAAAGCAGTCACCACCTCGAACGCTGCCAAGCATAGCCGCCTGATGATTTTAGGTTGTGTATGGCTATATCGCCTCTTGATGGCCGCGCGAACCCAGAACACCGCCATGCAAAGCTTAAACCGGATATACCATTTCATCTCGCACCGCCGTTGCCGAGCTGGCTCGCCCCAGCAGTGGCAGAATCATTGACTGCCGCTGCGGCCCGGTACCGTTTCAACTCAACATCGATGACGGCGGCTTCTTCGGCGACTGACTCGGCAAAACGAAACAACTTATCTAACAACTCAGATTGGCCAGTGTGAGGTTCCTCTCGCGCGGCCTGCTTCTCCGCACTGCCATCCGGAACGGCGGCGACTTCCAGATTATCACCCCAATTCAAAGCCTCAACGATACGCAACACTTCATGAATTTCTTGTTGAACGGAGTACAAAGCCAGTTGAACATCATCCCTGACGATACTATCGATAAACCCTTCAAAAATCAGTGACAGTATTCCATTGGCACGTTGCGCGGCGCCAAAGGCGTTGTCTAGGTTGTTGAAGTTAGGGGCGGTCATGCTGCACCTCCCGTTTCGCGTTGCGCTAGACCTTCTTGGGGCTCGTCACATGATACGGCGTCTATCGCCGCTTTGATTTCCCGAATCTCGCGCTCGACCGCCCACAACGAATAAGTAATAGCGTCGCCATACACAGGGTCGGAACAGGCGTCGGTTAACAATAAAATCACGGCGTGTGCGCGTTGTGCGGACTCAAAAAGAGTATCTAGCCTTGGTGGGGTTGCTGTGATTGCGTTCATGCTGCACCGCCTTTAACAAATTCTTGCGGCTTATCGGTGATAGCGTCGTCTTTGGGATAGATAAACCGCTCTAAGGTGCCAAGCCCGCTATTTACCTCATTCTGGACAACAAACAGCGAGTTAAGGACGTTCTCGTCGGTAATGCTGTCAACGTAACTGTCTAAGATCAGCGCAAGGACAGCCTGTGCGCGCTGAATATCGCAAAAAGCATTGAAAGCGGTGTCGAAGGCGGCGGTTTTTGGGCTGGTTTCGCCCTGGGCGGTTTGAGTGGTCATAGCGGTATTCCTTGAAAAGTCGAATAACCGCCGCCGAGCTTCTCACGGCATAGGCGACGGGATTGAGTGGGGTGAGAATACCGCATCAAGGAGCGGCCAGCCTTTCGGCTGCCCAAACAATCCCGCCATAAAAGAGGCACGGCAAAGCCATGCAAAAATGACGCGCATAAAAAAACCACTAAGGTCAGTGGCGTTTTTTACGCCTTGATAAACAGGTTCTCACGCCCGGCGCCGAATGTGTCGGCACGGTTAAAGCTTAGGCTGGGTGTTGTGGTGGTGTCAAGCAGAATTTATCAGGAACAAAAAGAATGATGATGTTGTCTAGGATCAGCATATTGGATTCCGTGCGAATCTGGGGAGATCCAATCCTCGGCTGAACCGGCAGATTCCGGTATAACAATAGAGAGCAGTCATGAAAACGATTATTCAAAGAATAAATGATCTAGCCAATCACCTTGATAATACTGGTGAGACTCGTGATGTTGGTTTTGATGTTATTTTCAAATTGCGACAAGCGTATGAGGTTGCTTCCGATAGCGAATGTTCAAAACAAGAACTGAGTGATTTGATCCTCTCCCATAAAGACTGTTTAGCAACAGAGAAAGCCAACGAGCTGCCAGCAGAGATGCTCGAAGAAATCAAAAATTTGCAGCATGAAATTGTTGACACCTTTGGTCTACAAGATTGAAACTCATCATAGCGCCTAGCCTATTAGATTATAGAAGCCGCAAGGATGCGGCGTAGTAGTTCGACTAGACGCCACCGGTTATCCCCAACTCCTGTGGAAAACCCTGTGACAAAGCCGTGACAACATAACCTAAGTAGCCGCCAGGCAACAAGGAAGGTCAAATTGACTGAAATTTGGTCAGCACTCAGTAGCGAGATATTGCGAACACCGCGCACAGTTGACGAGGCTGTTGACCGGCTTTTGCTCATCATGAACGACACCGAGCGCCGGGCAGTTGCCAGCGCTGAGGAAGACGAACTGGTCGAGTTCCACTTTTGCCTTGGTGTAGCGATTCGGAATGCGTTTGGGCTACACAACCCCGGCAGTGAATTGGCGGCGGCCTGCGGTACCGGCATTCATCCGGATGATGCAAGTGGTGTCATTATCACTTCACACCAACGGTTCATCGGTATCCACATCGCCAAACTGCAAGCCGCAGCTTTGGCAGACGTAGTTGTGTAACACCTTTTGGTCAATGACCTGACCCAGCTTGGCGCCGGTGACCCCGCCGGTAGCGGCCCAGATCAAGGCGCCGATCAACGCACCGCCGGCTGTGCCCGCCGCCACGCCCACCGGTCCGCCCATAATGCCCACCGTCGCACCCAGCTCTGCGCCCACCGCCGCCCCGGAACTCGATGCAGCCAGACTGCTCATCGCGCCACCCACGGCGCCGACCATACCGCCAAGCCGCGAACGGAAAGCCGGGCAAGCCATTGGAGGAATTATCATGGCAAAATCAACCCCCGGCCTTAGAAAGAAAGGCAACATCTGGCACATCGACAAAACCGTCGCGGGCATCAAACTTCGCGAAAGCACTGGAGAATCGGAGCTCGAAGAAGCAGAACGCTACCTAGCAAAGCGTATACAAGAGATCCGAAGTGAAGTGGTCTATGGTGAACGTCGGGAGCGAATCTTCGATGAAGCCGCCGCTCGCTTCATCGAAGAGTATGGACACAAACGGTCTTTGGACCGTGATATTGACACGTTAAAGGCTGTGATGCCTTATATCGGTGATCTTGCTTTAAAGAAAATCCATTCGGCTTCTCTGGATCAGTATATTCGAGATAGAAAGGCCGCTAAAATTTCTGCAGGAACACTGAACCGGGACATGGCTGTCATTCGTAGAGTGTTGAAACTCTGCGTGGCGATGTGGCGTGATGAACAAGGTAGGCCTTGGCTCGATAATGCGCCATTACTACCAACCGTTCAGGGCGTGAAACGTAAACCGCGCCCCATATCGGTTGCAGAGCAAGACAGGCTGATAAATGGTATGCCGCAATATTTGGCTGACATGGCATTGTTCGCTCTGCATACCGGCTTGAGAGATCAGGAGATATGTGGCTTACAGTGGCAACACGAGCGCCGCCTTTCTGGAACATCGGAAATTGTCTTTATTATCACGGAAGAGCGCGCGAAAAACGATCATGAAAGAATAGTGCCACTTAACTCCGTGGCAAGATCAATTGTGAATCGTTATCGGGATCAATCCGAGTTTGTTTTTCATCTGAAAGGCAACCGGTTAGAGAGGATGAACAACAGGGCCTGGCGAAAAGCGCGCGAAGCAGCTAATCTGGCTGATGTTCGGGTGCATGATTTAAGGCACACGTTCGGTATGCGTTTACGTGCAGCGGGTGTGAGCTTTGAAGATCGTCAGGATTTGTTAGGGCATCATGCAGGGCATATCACCACGCACTACTGCAAAGCAGAAATCGCTCGGCTGATAGAGTGTGTTGAATTGCTTTGCGGCGATATGCACGGAACAGAGCTTACGCTGATCCGGTAAGTCAAATCGTCAAAAAATCGGAAATGAAAAATGACAGGCACAAAAAAACCAGCTGCCCGCTAAAGCTAACTGGTTAATTTGTAAAGCTATTCAGTGGTGGGTCGTGTGCGATTCGAACGCACGACCATCGCATTAAAAGTGCAATTATGGAATCATAACCAATTGATTTTATTGTAATTTCAATCATCAAATATCGCGTAATATCCGTACAGATCACAACGAATCAGAACCAAGTCGCGTAAATCTCGCGTAAGATTTTTGCATATTTCTCTACCAAAATTACAGCGGCCCAACCTGTAGTGCTCGTTCTCATCGTGAAAATAGCCGTATAATATCAATTTTAAAATATATATTTTGTCGACATGCAACTAACAGCCTCACAACTTCAGTCGAAGCATAAAGTGCTCATTGATGCGCTTAAACGTGGAGAAACCGTTGAGATTACTTACCACGGCCAAACCCTGGGTATCGTTCATCCCGCTACTCCTACTGTCAATTCACAAGAGCAAGAAGCGGCAATGAATGAGTTTTTTGGTATGCACCAAGATTTAGGTATTGCCGATGTGGAGGATGAATTACGCGTTATTCGCAAAGGTCGGCGGAGCCTTTTGAGTGATCTTTGATACCAACATTTTGATTTATGCAGACCGAGGCGTGGTTTCGGCCAAAGAGCTGATCATGAGCACACAGCATCGATCAATTTCTGCTGTAACGTACATGGAATACGTACCTTTTTGCCGTAACAAAAAGGAATTGGCAACGTTTGAAAAAATGCTTCAGGCTCTACAGTTCACCATCCATGAAATTGATCATGGAATTTCTTACCATGCTCGGCAATTGGTTCGACAATTTGCACTAAGCCATTGCATGGAGATGGGCGATGCTTTAATTGCCGCAACGGCTATGGCGCACAATGAATTGTTATGCACCGGCAACATTAAGCACTTCTCTCAAATCACTGGCTTGTTGCTTGATCATTATCAGTCCAACGAAAACTGATCAGAAAAGCCTATCCTAAAACTCTATTCGCGGTGAATGAATCTATTTAGGGAGTTGGCCTCACCGATTTTGATCTAGCGAGTTGAATGCAATAAAAATTATGAATGTTCAAACCAATTTTCTATTGTCTAACCGACACAATAGTCTTCCCATGTAAACTCACGATCTGTGTTTGATTCTTTACGTAAGGATTGGAGTTCCTTGTCGTTAAATCCGATGTTGTCGGTCTGATTAAACCGACTGCGCCAATTCAAAATGGCTGAATTGAGGCTCTTATGTGTTCCGATAGAACATTTATACGGATCCTCAGAAATTAAGACCACAAAAGGTTTTCCATAGCGACTCAGATGGATGGCTTCCCCAGTTTCGAGTTGATGAATCAACTACGACAAGTTGTTTTTTCTGCAGCCATCGCGCTTGTTCTCATAGCTTTGACTCACTCAATAGATGTAGCAAGTTTTATGAGCTGATTTTGCTGATCAGATCAGAAGGTGAATAAATTGGCAGCGTTGCCAGCTTAAAATCATTCGAGTTTCTTGTGACAACGCCATCCAGACCTATTGCAACGCCAGAAAAATAAAGCACAGCATCTTCAAAGTCAGTAAAGTCCGAATCAAGGGCAGACCTGAGCGTTGCAGTGTTTACTTCCGCAATTTCGAATAAATCTAACAAACAGCTGATCGCATCTTTTGACGCAGCTCTGCCTTTGGACTTGGTGATCAGATAATCGATTGTTGTGATGGTGGTTGCACACAAAGTACCGTCGATTATTTTGTTCTCAACCGCGCTTAACAGTTCAATTGCGGCTGATGAATGCGGCTTTCGATCTAGCAATACGTCGAGAATGATGTTCGTATCAAACAAGATTTTCATGCTCAAAGGTACTTATTCTCAAGATGCTGCTTGTAGTCAGCTTCATCGATAGCCGAACCGCTCATTAGGCCTATCAATGATTTTGTCTTGGGTGGAATGCTCTGCGTCAGAGCCTTTTCTTCAAGAAGCAACCGTTCAATAGCGGTTTTCACAAATTCTTGAACGTTGGGGTGTTTTAGCACTTGCTTACCAAGTTCGTCTGGTAAATCGATAGCGAGCTGCATGTAATTCTCCTGAGTATCACCTGGAACGATTATAAAGCTTAGGTTCGTTTTTGCTAAATCTGAGGCGTCAGAGTCCAAACTGACACTAACCAAAGATTCCTAATCCACTATCACCGGTAGAGTCGAGATGTGGCGCGGTAGCATTAGATTTGGCTTGCTGTTTCCGTCCCTTTCGTTTGACGGTGTCCTAATAGCCTTGCCTTAACCCCGTTTCCACACCCCGCTCATCGAACCGGACTGGCAGATTTCCCGCATCCGGCTCTCGGACAAAATATCACGCGTTCGCCCACGGTTCGTCACACCCCAAGCGGCTTAAGCGCACCAAACCTAGCGTCTGGTAGAGGTACGGAAGTGGATAGCCTCCGCCTGCTCGCTTTCTCACCTTATACTTGTTGCGTAACCACCGACGCAACCGCGCTGCCGTGTAATTATCCAGCGCACGATAGGCGCGATTGAAGGTTCCTACCTTAAAATAGTTTGCCCAACCGCGTAGCATGCGATTCAATTTATATATCAGCAACGTGGTGTCATGCCACGCCATTGAATAGGCAGTCAAGGCATGGATCTTTTCGACCATGCGCCTGATGCTTTTCTTCGATGGCCGGAAGCCCAAATAGACCTTACCGTTTTGCGGCCGATACTGCAGGCCAAATGTGTAACCCAGAAAGTCGAACTCATCTTCCAACACATTACAGACTCGCGTTTTATCCTCGTTTACCGTCAGCTTGATTTGCCCCATGACCTTGCGCATCCATTGCAATGCTTCTTCGGCTTTACCTCGTCGGCACAAGATCACTAGGTCATCGGCATAGGTGACAATCCGACTGCCGAGCCGCTGTTCCAGGCCCAGTTTCTTCCACGCCAGCACAAACCGTCGCATGTACAAATTCGACAGCAGCGGTGAGATAGGCGATCCCTGTGGAATACCACACCGATGATCTTTGGCCTCGGTTGTGCGCTTCGTCCGTCCTCGCTTATCGGTTTCCTCTACCGGACATTCCAGCCACATCGTGATCAGATGCAGCACACGCCGATCCACAATCCGGCGTGCTACCGACTTGAGTAGCTCGGCATGGGGTATTGTCCCAAAGTAATCTGCAAGGTCGGCATCGACGACATCCGGGTGACCGTGATAGAGATGATCCTTCACCTCGATCACCGCCTGTTGAGCATTGCGGCCCGAACGGTAAGCATACTGCTCGTCCGGCAGATCGGCTTCGAAGATCGGTTCTATTACCAGCATGGCTGCCGTCATACAGACCCGGTCTCGTAGCGTCGATAGACCTAGCGGCCTCAGTTTGCCATTCGGCTTGGGGATGTAGACTCGTCTGATGGGATCTGGTCGATAAGTTTCCTCTCTGAGCGCAAGCGCCAGTTCACCAAGCCACCGCTCCACGCCATACGCTTCTATATCCGCAAAGCTCTGACCATCCACACCCGGTGCACCCTTGTTGGCGCGGCAGCAGGCATAGGCATGCGCCAAGATGTCTTCTCGGTATAGCTTGTCGTACAGCGCATAGAAGCGATAGTCAGTTTCAGCCTTCGCTTTTGCGTGTAACGCCATCTGTAGTTTCTGAACGCTTAACGGAGTTGATAGGTTGCCCAATCTCCTGTCCTTTTCCACTTATTGCGTTGATTTTGAACTAAGGCACCTTCCCTCCACCAGCATTACCCGGCTTCCTCGGTACTACAAGCCTCTCCGCCACCCTGCAGCGCCCGGCCTGTCCCTCACGGGCATCCGGTTGGTCATCGCTGGCCACGCCACAGGGCTTCCCGTGTTGCGTGCGCTTACCTTGTGTACATGCTGTCACCACTGCCCCGGCGCAGCGACTGGAAATACTCTTCGCTCGATTTCCCAGCCGTATCAGCCTTCCCCGAAAGGGTTGTCGGGTCGGCCTGCGCATCGACCTTTTCGAGGCTTGCTCGGTGTTCACTCACATTACGGCCTGCACACTCGCTGAATCGCCTAAAGCGATCTCTTTACATCGGAGGCTCCAGCCACTTCGTTACCTCCATGACTGCTCCGATTGCTTCCGGCCGGAGCGATTTAGCCGGGTGGGTCTCTCACCCACTGGTAAAGCGCCGCCTTTGCACGGCGCACGCCCAATACGGTCATTAGGCTCAAGGGCTGAAAATCAGGGGCTTTCTTAAGCCTGATAGTGGTCGAGTCACCTAGAATCACCAAAAACGCATCAAATTGCGAGTAACTGCAAAAAAAGCATTCAGTCTTTTAATCGATCAGCCGATAACAACGGCTATATCGCTTTCATTACTTCATAGCCCATCAGAGAGAAACCAATGAACTTTGTACACGCTTTACATACCCTGCTGGCGTTGACCTTGATTGGCTGTAGTTCCACCCACATGCTCCAGCCGAGCGCACCGATTGATTATCGCGCTGATGCCAGCGTGACAGCTGACCTTGATGTCGGAAGCAAAATTCAAGGTGAGGCGCATTCAACGCAAATTCTTTGGTTTATTACCTTGGGGCCCAATAAGTTCGCAGATGGGGTCAATTTCACCGCTAATGGCACCGACCCAATCAGTCAGGTGTTCCGATTCGATCCATTTTTCGCCGTCAAATCTGCCGCAGCCTACGATGCTGTCTCACAAGCCAATGCCGATGTGATTGTGGGTCCACGCTATATTATTGAAATCGACGATTACTTCATCTTCAGCAAGACCAAAGCCACGGTAAATGGATACAAAGGTACGATCAAAAAATTTAACAACTCGTTTCATTTTGACCCATCTAAGCTTGTACGCTGAATGCTTTGAAAACAATTACGCAAGGCCTCTACTGGCTTCTTGGATATAGCGTTTCACAAAAGCCGACGTATCAAAAAAAACACGCATGAACTTACCCGGTTATGCGTTTGACTCGCGCTCTTGCAGGATCAATTGGCTGACTGCAACCCCATCCAGCACTAAAGGTTGAGCCTTCCGTCGTTTCCATGAAGGCACATCCGCCATCACCGGAACGATATCAGCGATAGGTTTGCCATTGCGAATAACCCTAACGGACTCACCTGACTCAACAATATCGAAGTACTGTTTGGCGTGGTTACGGACTTCGGTAAAGGTCGCTTGTTTCATAGCCAGACTCCTGATGTACATTTATTTGAAATAATAATGTACATGCCGCCCATGTTATCGAGCTTTTACAGCTATTGGTGGATGTCGTCTTAACCAGCCGTTCAATATGTTGCCATCCGCTCCAAGCAAGGCAAAACTGCTTCCAACCTGTGCCTTCACTGTTTCTGATACGTTCCAATCAGCTCGGCTTGTTCAAGAATACGACCGTGAGAGCGCAGCATGGGCATTCAGGATAGAGATTACTACTGGGAAAAACATAAATCAGCGTCAAAATCGAATGTCAGTGACTTTTACCAATTTATCAAGCGCAATAAATACACCAAGAAATCCTCCAAAAAGAACTCTGGCGGTTTTAAATATCTTTTGATGCCGGCACTGATGCTGTTCGGGCTTTGGCAGGGTGCAGATAGGTTGCTGAAACAAAGAGCAGATCATCGCCCAACATCGCCAACAATTTCCATTCCTGGTGGTCCTAATCCTGTTGCTATTCCCATTTCAGGCGGTCTTGAAATAACGGCCGACCGGCAAGGACATTTTCGAGGGAGGGCATATATCAATGACGTTCCAATGCCTTTCTTGATTGATACCGGCGCAACCATAACCTCAATTCCTGCCAGCTTAGCCTATGCTGCTCATCTGCCCGTTGGTGCCCAAATAAACGCACATACAGCCGGAGGCCAAGTTGTAGACCGGCTTACTAAAATAAACCATCTGAAAATCGGCAATGCGGAAATCCAAAATCTTGATGCGGCCATCAACGAGCATCTGGAAGAAGTGCTGATCGGCATGAATACCTTGAAGTATTTCAATATCACCCAAAGCGGCAACACCATGACACTGGTGGCCAATGGTTTCAGCCTAAAAACAACGACAGATTGATCGTGATATGACGACAGATTGATCGTTGACCGTATATGCTTAATTTCCATCGCTTCCAGAACCTTTATTTCTGTTGTTATCCATGACCATATGACGACAGATTGATCGTTAAAACAACGACAGTTATTTTTATTTGTCGTTATTATGGAAGGGGCGTATAGTTAGACATCGTTTACTTCATGTCGTCATATTATCTTGGAACAATCGGCTCAACTCACCGTTGTCAAATCCAACAAGGTTGTCGAAGCTAGCTATATGCTGACGCTGGCCGAGCAGAGGGTTTTGCTGGCCTGTATTGCGCAGATTGATTCCAAGGCTATTTTGACGGAGAACTATCGTTTTGAAATAACGGCTTCCGGCGTGGCTGATTTGGCGGGTTTGGAAAATCTTACCAACGCCTATCGTGATCTCAAAAAAGCCACTGAAAAACTTTATGAGCGCAGCGTCATTATTGATGATCCCGATCCGGATAATCCCCAAATCAAACAGCGAAAAACACGCTGGATAAGTAGCATCGACTATGTGCCAGGCGAGGGCAAGCTGGTTCTTAGTTTCTCTGTTGGTATCATCCCTTATTTGTCGCAATTGTCCCGAGAATTCACCAAATACAAGCTCAAGCACGTTGCCAGGTTCGAAAGTGTGTACTCAATCCGCCTATACGAATTGTTAGTGCAATGGAGTTCGGCAGGTGAGCGAGAAATTGAAGTCGAGTGGCTAAAACGCCAGTTCCAGGTGGCCGAGAAATACGATAGGGTGGTTGACCTGAAAAAGCGGGTTATCGATCCGGCTGTCGAGGAAATTAATCAGCATTCCAATTTGTGGGTCAAATATGGCCAGCGTAAATCCGGTCGAACCATCACGCATTTTCAGTTTCAGTTTGGTTTGAAAGACAGCAGTAAATCTAAGTCGTTAGAACGTAAACAGCTTACCGAAGATGAAATCAACAAACAGGCAAGGCCAGGGGAAACAAGGGCGGCTGTGATTGCACGGTTGACGGGGACGTCGTTGTCGGAGATAGCTAAGCCAGGGGAGTCGTTTGATCAGGCATTGGAGCGGAAGCGGAGCTTGGCCGAGGTTAAGAAGAAGTTGAGGTGATTGCATGACGGAAGACGAAGACGATATTTACAGCGATCCGGAACTGGTCGAGGATTTTTTGCAAAAAGTGCTTTGGCCAATCCTTGAGTTTGGGCCAAACAGTGAAGCATTTCATTCCCTTGGTGTTATGAGTTCTGCACCTCTTAAAACTATGCCTTTCTGCGTAACACGATCAAAGCTGAAAACATGCTCTCTTGGGCTGTCATAACAGCGACCGACCAAGCGCAGAGGGAAATCAGGCTCCCCGTTCCCAAGATGAATTGTCGCACCACAGATAGGGCAGGGGGCTGAATACCGAACAAGACGTAGTAGTCTTAAATCTCCATCTCGAAATATCTCAATTTGCGCTGATTTTTCTTCAATCGATACCAATAATTCGGGTGCAACCACAATACGTTCATCGAACAAACGAAACCAAGGTTTGATGACGAAAAGCCATGTTCCGTAAGGGATGATGAACATACTCAAAAACATGCTTAATTCCCTTGTTGTAACAGTGCGAGGGGTTGTAAGTACGATCCAGTTTGCGAGAGATATGAGTGCAGCGATTCCGCCTATGGTTATCAACCAGATAATAATTGCCCGCGTGGACAATCGCACATCACCGTTACGAAGCAACCACTTAGCTATCCAGGCTGGTTTAACTTCTCCTTTATCGGCTAAATCATAATGGATAATATTATGTTCACTCGACGCTTCGATATTCGATGATTCATTGTCATTAACAACTTCGGGTAAAGGCTTTTTTACTATCCAATAACTGGATGGCCTACTCCTTCCACCATCAGATATATAAAATTCAATATCAGGATATGAATCCAATCCTTGGTTACGTGCAAGTTCTATAACGTGCCGTTTTTTGATATCCCAATAGGGTAATACAGTATTTTTCCAATTCACCCATTTATTCGGTGTGTCCTGTGTTTCTGGCTTAGCGGCATCAAAAATATCCCTGTTTGTAAATCGTTTAACCTCTTTCTGATTTGTATCTTGACTAAGCGATCCTATCGCTAAGATACGAAGTATTTGATGTGCTTTATCATCACTAGGTACATTGTCTAACCATTTGATAAGACATTGAATTACCTCTTTCATAAACTATCCAAAATCTGGTTTACGGTGGTTTGAGCCTTTTTTGGCCGGAAAAAATTCATCAAACTGAGTTCTCCTTAATTTCACTCAAGAGGTAAATAACTATGAGTACTCAGTTCGCAATAGACATATCAAATCGCATCACTCACATTTCAGAAACTGAACGCGGATTAAGCTGTAACTGTAACTGCATAGTCTGCGGTGAAAGAATGGTAGCTAAAAAAGGTGGAGAGCGTGAGCATCACTTCGCTCATGAATCTAACAAGATTGCCTGTGTGGTAAATCATGAAACCCTTTTGCATCAGTTTGCCAAGCGGGTTATCCAGGAAGCGGGCGGTCTTAATGTGCCATCAGTGTTACATACGCGATTGTCTCAGCAACTCAAGCTTAGCAGCGTTAACCAAACCTGGCTTATGTTGGAAAGAATCGAGGTTGAAAAACAACTAGGTGACATCGTTCCAGATTTGATGGGTTATTCTGGCAACACCCAGGTTTTGATAGAAGTGGCCTATAGCTCTTTCGTGGACAGCGAAAAACAGGCTAAGTTAGATCAGCTAGGTCTTTGGGCATTGGAAATCGATTTGAGAGAATTTCATCCAGAAAACTTTGATCCTGACGAAGCGAAAGAAGCTATTGTTAATGGCGTCGATCTGAAGAAATGGCTGGTTAGCGAAGACATTGTTGTCGAGCAGAAACCCCGCTACGTCGAGGAAGTTGTAACCATCAATGGTATTTGGGTTTCTCTGAGAGAATTACCTTTTGGTGGATTGGCGATCAAAGTCATCGCCTATAATCCGGAAGTGAATGCGATCGTCAAAGCTATTGCCAAACGTTACTACGGTAGATGGCGGAATGACTATAAAAACTGGATTGTTGAAAACCGTTGGCTGCAAAATGCGAAAAATGACCTGAAAGCTGTCGCCGATCAAGGGTAATTTTATAATTAGGCTAATTAACGAGAGAATAGCGCATGATATTGAGTCATATCATACCATTTCATATTTAGTGATTAGGTAGTCAACTCATGTCAAGAAGACGCCTGCATTGTCCACTAGACCCGCCGATAGTTCGCGATATTCGGCTAGTTCACGGCTTTTAACTTAGAGAGCAAATCTCCAGCTTTAGCGCTTATTGATAGATAATTTGGGTGTGTACGGATAATTTCCAAGCCGTATAAAACAGATTTTTTGTGTGTTGGCATTAAGCTAAGCATGAGACTGATAATCCATAGCAATCCGTGTCCCATGCCGCCACGCTTTTCTATCTCAGTGCATAGCAAAGCATTCTCAGATATTAATGGGTAGTTTCGGTTGTTGGCAATTGTTAGAGAAAAGCACTCTGTTAATGAGTAGCCTAGCTTTTGGCTATTTATATTTTGCGCATATGCTAATTCTTCGGGTGATAGATCCGCTATACCAAGCCCTAGATTACGTAAATAGGGGCCATTTTCACCCTGGCTATTTTTGCCCATCCCCTCGAAAAGGTAAAAATTAGCAATGGCTAATATTAAGGGTCGCTACCTTCTTCCACAGACTTACGCCAGAAATCAGGATCGTTATATCGTGCCGCCAACGCATCGATGTCAACCTTGGCGTTTTCTTCCGTAAATTCAAACTTACCGATCAGATTCACATTTTGCCAGGCGACGGGCGAAGTGCCTTTAATGATCTCGATAGCATCCTGGTCGTCGGCTGCCAGTTTTTGCTCATACACCCGCGACAAGATCAGCGTGTTGTAATGAATGATGGCGTTGGCAATAAGCCGGGAACAATCGTTCCAGATTTGCTGCTCCGCTTCGGTTTTTACCCGGAATTTACCGGCATTGACATAGGAAATCGCTCGTCGCATACGGTGATACGCCTCGCCGCGATTAAGTGCCTTTTGAATGCGCTGCCTGAGTATCGGGTCGTCGATGAAATCAAGGATATGAAGCGACCGACAGATATTGTCCAATTCCCATAGTGCCTTCTTGGTCTGGTTCTGCCGCTTATAACTGGCGAGCTTACGCACGATGGTTGCTTGAGTCACGTCTTTTTGAGCAAGCGAAGCCAGAATGCGCTGGATATTCGGCCACTCCTTGCAGATTAAGGTATCAAAGACCTTACGCGAGGGCTTAATCAGGATATCGCCATAACGGCTCGGGTGCTGGAATCCAACCAGGCTATCGATCTTTTTATGCAGGTCACGATAACGCGGCGAAAATTGGTAGCCGAAGACGCGCAAGGTAAAGAAGTTCACTTGATTGGTGCCATGCGTGTCCGTCGAATGCCTTTCCGGCTTGATCTCCGTGGTATTGTTGTACAGGATGTCGAACACGAAATGTGATTCGTGTTCGTGCGCACCGATAATCTTGGCATTAATCGGGACATGATTCATGGCCAAGGTAATGGCGTTTACGCCTTTCTTTAGCGCGAAAAATTTGCTGGAGTGCCGGGCATTGATCGTGTCGATCTGCGTGACTATATGCTGGCCATCACTGCTAGAATGTTTCTGATGGTGGATGTCGTACGCTTGGAAAACAGGTAACGCCGCCGTAGCGTTGGAAATGGCGTCATTCGCCGCATGCAGTGTTTCCGCTCGTAGGAAATTGCGCGCCGTCGTCAGCAACGCAGAATAACTAAGCCCCGAGACTTCCGCCATTTTCCATAAGCCCATATTGGTACCCATGGCAACAATACAAGCCAGGATCAGTTTCGGCTCGGTATCTTGTTTGACGTAGCGCTCCAAAACGTGGGCAAATGACTTCAGGAATCCTGTTTTTTCAGCGACAAACCAAAGCAGGTCGGCCACGCCGATACTTGGCAATTGAGCATAGAAAGGACTGTTGGTTGACTCTTCCTCGGAGGGATAAACCAATGTCCAGCGAAGCTTGTCCCCGCTGCCGGTGATTTTGATATGTTTATTGTCACCGCTAGCAATGCGCTGGTTCACTGATTTGTACTTGGCTTCCAGTTCCTGCTTCAGCGCGGCTAACGTATCCTGAATTGGCGTCAACAAAATCGGTGCGCCGATTTCTTGCAATATCGCGTCTTTATCCTTATTCCAGCGCTCGGCGTTGATCAGGTCGTCATCAAAGCTGCGAAATTCGTTACTATCCCGAACAAATACGTCACAGGCTTCCAGCGCCTTCCGTAGCTCGCGGTATACCAGGAACTCATAGCGGTCAACCTCTAGGGTTTTCTTTTTTTGTTCTTCCGCCCTGGTATATAAATACCGCTGCAAATTCTTTGCGATGATTCCGGTCGGGAAGTTGGCCGGGTTCATTTGTCGTGGTGTCTTGCCCTGGCGCAGCAGCTCCTGTAGAAACAAAATGGCTTCCAACAGTGGTTCATCCGACACCAGGCAGACGAAATCGAGGTTACAGAACAAATGTCGTAAATTGAGCTTGAATTTGTGGCGTAGCGTGCCGTAATACGACCATTCAAAAGCGGTTTTATCGAATTCGATGTTACGCATAAAACCGGATACGACTGGAAAGCTCTCGACGTTGAGTAGCTCGAAAGCCTTTTCCTTGATGGCCGCAAACGGTGTTTCGTCAGGGATTGAATTGTCGATGAACAGTTCCAGAACTTGGCCTGCCGCCTGTAGATTCGCGCCGGCCTCGTTGATGGCTTGCTGCATGGCCTCGTCGGCGGCAAGTTTGGCTTGTTTCTCGTATTGGCCAATGAGACAAATCAGGGCTTCGATCAAATTATCGTTGATTTGCCGAAAGCGATGAAAGGCGAAACACAGCAAATACAGGCGTGTTGTGGGTTCCGCCATGCGCCGCAGCTTGTAGACGGAGTAGAACGGAACCAATGATGCATAGTATTTTATACTCTCATTGGACAGGCCGGCAGTACCCAGAAAGCTTTGCCCGAATTCATACAGCGGCTGAAAAAATTTGCGGCGGTCAACCTCCTGGCGTAACTCGCGGTAACTGAAATCCTTAGGCTCGTGTTTGAGTAGGCTGATGCGATACATGCCTTCCTCGGACTCAAGCAAGGCTTCGAGCTGCTTGTCGACATCCGGCGTCATGGCTTTTTTCAGTAAGTCCGTAATTCGCCGACGTTCGCCAGTCACTACTCGGCTCACCATGTCCTGTAGATAAGTGTAGCCAGGAGCAATTAGGCGTTGGTTTGTCAGGTATTGTAAGGTTTCGCGTAGGATGTAAATCGGCTGTGTCGACAGCATGGCGACCCGCTGCGCTTTCTGTTCCAGTGCCGCCTTGGCCTCGCCGTCGCATAGGCGATAGTCGAATAACTGGAGGATGATTTGTTGCTGTTCGAGCCGGGTCGGCTTGGAAAGGGATTTGATCTTATCTAATGCCTGGTCGGGGAAATACCGCTGGAGAATATAGTGTAGGTCGTCGAGCACGGCCTCCCGCACGTAAACAAAAAACTGTTGCTTGGCCTTGAAATACCCGATTTGAAGGATTAAATGGACTGCCGATGAGCGGGCATAAACGGCGTCGACGGCTTTCTGTTCAACCGCGCTTAAATCGAAGAAGACACTGCGGTCGTCATCGCTGAAACGAGGCAACCCGTATAGATCATCGATTTCACTTTTCGTCAGGATAGACAGGCGGCGCGAATTGACATTCATTCGGCGCCGCTTTTCGGCGAGTGCAGAAAGTACACTTTTTGCACTCTATGTTCACCGATCCTTTTCAATTTCAATTCCTTCAATTTTTAGTGCAAAAACCTTTGCCAAAATCATAATGCATTTAACCCTACTATGTGATAACTTTTTGCACCATGCAAACCAATACGACTACGCCATTTCATCGAATCGGCTATGCCCGAGTCAGCAGTACCGGCCAAAATCTGGATTCTCAGATTGATGCGTTGCAAAAAGCCGGGTGCGGCAAAATATTTTCCGACAAGATGACCGGCTCGCACATGGATCGACCCGGCTGGGATCAGCTTTTAGAATATGCTCGCCCAGGCGATACCTTGGTCGTCAGTGAACTAAGCCGCATGACGCGCTCGTTGATGGATTTACTGACAACGGCAAAGGTGTTGGAACAGCGGCAAATTAACTTAGTGTCATTGCGCGAAAATATCGATACTACATCCGCAACTGGCCGTTGTTTCTTGTCGATGATGGGCGCTATTCACCAAATGGAACGGGAACTTCGCGCAGAGCGGGCGGCTGCCGGCCGTTCGTCCGCTAAAGCGCGGGGCAAAACGGGTGGAAGACCTAAAACTGACCCAGAAAAATTGGAGAATGCCAGAATCCTCTATGAAAACTCAGACAAAACTGCCGCCGAGGTTTGTGAGATTACCGGCGTAGGGAGGCGAAAATTCTTCTCCTACGTGGCAGAGAAACGGAATGGTTCTGGTAAAACGTAAAATTACATTTGAATTGGGGCGCAATCGAACGAAAAACCGAGTTAGCACCTAAAATAAGGTGCTAATGATTTTATATGGCTCGTCTGGCCGGCAATACCCGACCCAAACCGGCCATCGGATCTCAATAATTGACCGTCAGGTTCCCCTCGGATAGCTGCCAGTCAATTTAAGACAGCCAACTGGATCGATCTGCCGATCCATCAGCGGAAGCTGGGCCTTTCGAGTACTTCTCTAATAAGAATTCGCAGAGCCGGAAGCAGCTCAATTGTAAACCACGGATTTCTGCGTAACCACAGATTATTGCGTGGGCTGGGGTGCGGCAACGGCACTACGCCAGGCCAATGCTCGCGCCAATTTTGAACAGTTGCTGTTACTGATTTACTGGCATTCGGCAAATGATACCCTTGTGCATACTGACCAATGACCAGGGTCAGACTTAGGTTTGGCAGCAGCCCCAACAAATCCCCACGCCATTGGGTGGCGCATTCCGGTCTTGGTGGAAGATCACCCGATTTGCCCGTGCCGGGAAAGCAAAAACCCATCGGCAGAATGGCGACTTGTTGTGGGTCATAGAAAGTTTCACTGTTTAAGCCCAACCAATCCCTAAGCCGATCACCGCTGGCGTCTGAAAACGGCACTCCGGATTCATGGACTTTTCGCCCGGGTGCTTGGCCTGCCACCAAAATCTTTGCATCAGGATGCAATTGGAGGACAGGACGCGGACCTAGCGGTAAATGTTCTGAACAGAGTATGCAAGAGCGCACTTCATAAAGTAATGATTCAAACCCCGCCATAACTCGCTTCCTTAAGCAACGCAGTGACCATCCATTAGGTCATTGACCATTTGTTTTATATCAATTGGACAAGGCTTTTTCATCACTTGGGCAATTGCCCCCATGCCTTCCAGCAACACCAGCAGTTTAAAAGCCAAATCATTTGGATACATGACAGGAAGCCCCTTGGTTAACTCACGGAAAACATCCAGCTCCCACGTTTTAAATACAAGGCAGGCATTTTCTATCTTAGGATCTTTGCCGGAAAACTCGCCCATCGCATTGACCGCCAAACAACCGTGAAACTGCCTGTTCTCAAACCAGTTACCCGCATCTTCAAAAATGGCTATTATTTTTTCGCGGCTGCTTAAGTCATTTCTGGCTAACAAATCAGTTAAACCCTGATCGTAATTGGCACGGTAAAATTCCAGCACGGCGACGATCAAATCGTTTTTGGTCGGAAAATAAATGTACATCGTGCGTTTGGAGACATTAGCCTGGCGCATGATCAAATCTACGCCGGTGGCATAAAAGCCATTTTCGGTAAACAGCTTGAAGGCTGCCTGGATAATTTGTAAACGTTTAATGGATTTTTTAGGTACCGCTTCAATTTCGTTAGTCATAGTTCGCATTATTAGTGTGGGTGAACGTAGCTTAACAAATGCCCATAAAAAGTAAACAGATAAGTTTACAATTTAGTTGACAAGATAAACAGATCGGTTTACACTTTGCAGCAAGTAAACTTATCGGTTTACTTATCACGCTTAACTTTAATTAGGAATTTACCATGCAAAGAATCAAAGCAGTTACCCACGCCGAAGGCAAAGCCAAAGAATTGTTAGATGGCGTTAAAAAAGCGATGGGCTCGACGCCAAATATTTTCACCACGTTTGCCAATGCCCCGGCAGCATTGGAAGCTTATCTTAACTTCAACACCGCGTTAAGCAGCGGCGTACTGGACAAAAAACTGAGGGAACAATTGGCGGTCACCGTGGCTGGTTTTAACGGCTGTAATTATTGTGCTTCCGCCCATGTTTTCTTGGGGGGTAAAGCCGGTGTTGATAGAACCGAATTGGTTGCCAATAGCAAAGGCCATTCCAGCGATGGCAAAACCCAAGCGGCGATCAGCTTTGCCCGCGCTTTGCTGGAACAACGGGGCAAAGTCAGTGATGACGATTTAATAGCTGTCCGCGCGGAGGGCTTTACTGAGGAAGAAATTATCGAAATTCTGTCCCACGTCGCTTTGAATACGTTTACCAATTATTTCAACGAAACCGCTTTGACCGCTATCGATTTTCCTGTGGTCGATTTAAAAACCCTATAACGGAGAAGAACCCTGTTCAATGCAAAATTAGTGGCCATTATTTTTGGCTTAACGTTCGTTGTCGTCGGTTTGATGGGCTTTGTGGAAAATCCCATTGCTTCCGAATCCGGTTTTTTTCAAGCAAACTGGGCGCATAACCAAGTGCATTTAATCACCGGAGTGGTTTTTTTGTTGGGTGTCATAATTATCCAGGCCAAGAAAAACGCTTTGTGCTTTATTCAGGGTATTTTTATGGCTTGGTGGCCTTATTAGGCTTTGTTTGGCCAGGCGACATGTTGCTGGGTTTTATCCATATTAACGGGCCTGACCGCTGGCTACATTTAGGCTTGGCGATTGTCATCGTGGCGGCAGGAGTTCTTTCCACGCCTGTCCAAGCCCGGTTAAAAGCTGAATACAGCTAATTGAAAACAGGGCGATGTCTGACAAAAAATCAGATTCGCCCTTTTGCTAAACGCTTACGCCTTACTGTCAGCCGCACCCCTTTTGGCACCGCGACAACAGGGTCGAAAAAATGTTTAAAAATAGTTTAATTTCAAACTTTGAATAGACCAAAAGTGTATTTGCTCTTTGGCATCCAGATTTTTTGTAAGTCTGAAAATAGGTGCTTGGGATATTTTTTATAATCGAGGTTGCAACACATGTACTGGCTAACAAATGATTGGCAGCAATTTTTGCCCCATCCCTGGTTGGAAATCGCCTTAATAGCAGTTTCAGTGCTGTGCGGTTCACTGATCGGTACCGAACGCGAGCGTAAACTTAAACCAGCGGGACTTCGCACCATGATCTTGATTTGTCTAGGGTCTACGGTGTTCACACTGATATCGCCCGTGTTAGAAAGCAGCTCTGGTGAAAGTGGCCGTGTGGCTGCCCAAATCGTCACCGGCGTTGGCTTTTTAGGCGCAGGTGCCATCCTCCAGGGTAGCAGCGGTGTGCGTGGCTTGACATCCGCCGCCCTTATCTGGACGACTGCCGCCATCGGCATGGTTATTGGAGCCGGATTGGGTGGTGCAGGGTTAGCGTTAAGTTTGTTATTGCTTATAATTCAGACAGTCGTTACAAGAGTGGAAAGCCGTTATATTGGCCCCTGCGTTCATCGCCAAATTAAAATGATTTACGATCCTAGAGGCGGTAAAACCGCTGTCAAAATCGACCATATCCTTGATAATTATCAACTGCTCCATAGCATGGGCCAGGTCGAAACAAGTGAGGAGAAAAAAGTGAGCCTGACTTTAAGTTATTGCAACGCCCATAAGCACCATAAGGATTTTCTGGTAAAACTGGCTGAGCTGCCGGAGGTTGAGTCGATTGTTCAATTTGACTAAAAGCCTTAGGCTACAGATATATAGCGTGCAGTTATTGATTAATGGCTTTGGCTTAATGACTGCTTTCAACCGTATGCCGTCAGTTGTAAATCCGGCATCAGTGACTCCTGTTGGCCGGGTGTTGTCCGTCAGTTTGCTTAAGAAAGCCTGCAAGCGAATTAAAGTAGCCGCTAACGTACGTTTTCGTACCGCTGAATTTATCAGGCCGGGTCGGCATGCAGATGAATGCCTAGTGCCTTTGTTACCTTGAGAATCGTATCGAAACTAGGGATATGCTCGCCGTCCAGGGATCGATACAGGCTTTCGCGGGAAAGTCCGGTCTCTTTGGCAATCTGCGACATGCCACGCGCACGGGCAATATCGCCAAGCGCTTTGGCTATGAAGGCCGCATCGCCGTCGGCTTCCTCGATGCAGGCATCCAGATAGGCCGCCATTTCTTCGGTGGTTCTCAAGTGCTCCGCTACATCGTAGCGACTGATGATAGTTTTTGTCATTGCGTTATCCTACAGGTTACGGGCAAGACCTTGGGCGGTTTTAACATCGGCATCCTGAGTGCTTTTATCGCCACCGGCCAATAAAATGATGATTTCGTTGCCGCGTCGAGTGAAATACACCCGATAACCGGGGCCATAGTCGATGCGCATTTCTGATACACCTTCGCCTACCGACTTCACGTCACCCGGATTGCCGGCAGCTAGACGTTCGACCCTGGCCAAAACTCGTGCACGAGCACGAATGTCACGAAGATTGTCCAGCCATCGGGCATAAACATCGGTTTTCTTTATATCGACCATGCTTTAAGTGTAGCCTATAGGCTACGTTTGTCAATAGACTGACTACGAGCCAAACGTAAGGGCTCGTGTTGAAATGGATAATAGCGGGGTGGATTATGTGCCAGATAATATGGTGGAAATTGCATGCTAGCCTATTAGATATTGCTAATTTTTACCTTTTCGAGGGGATGGGCAAAAATAGCCACCCTCGAAATCGCGTTTATACGCCAGGTCAGGAATAACTATAGTAATCCCACCAGTAAGCATTGTCTCCAGTAACTGACAAAGTTCAAGAGTCATTAAAGTTGCAGTATCGGAGACAAAAACAGGCATCAACTGTCGAGGATGAGGTCGCCATTGTCAGTAGCAATCTCGAAAACGCGACTTAACAGCCTTTCTGGCTTCGGTGTATCAAAAGCATCATCAGCGCCAAACAAAACGTTGATTTCTTTTTTTGCTTCCTGGTTATGGCCAACTTCGGAATTGGTCCACCACGTCCAAGAGCTGATTCCTTCACTTTCAGAAAGATAATTTTTCACACGAGGCCTAGCTGTACCATCCTTGCCAAACCACATCCGACCTTCATGAAGTAGGCGTTTATATTCACTTTCAACATTTCCCCAGCAGCGTCCTGGAGGCGGTTCAAATTCATGTCCACTAGGTGAACGCAATTTATACATTTGATTTGGTCGCCATCCCTGCGCAGTAAAGTCGGCAGAAGCCCAAGGTCCCCGTGGATCATCATCAGGGTTTTTAAAGTTTTTAGCTTGTTCAGGTGAGATGGTTAACTTCCTAAACACGACTTTTTCAGCTGACTTCGCATACACCATTATGTGGTCGTGGGCTCCGCCAAGCTGAATCCGAGCATCAGGCGATGTTCGCTTCTGCCAGAGAACATTCGCAACAAAATTCCCCCGCCCAAACACCTCATCCATCATCACCTTCAAATAATGGGCTTCGTTGTCGTCGATGGATACCCAGATGCTACCGTCTTCGCTCAATAATTCCCGCAGCAGTTCCAGACGCGGGTACATCATGCTCAACCAAATCGAGTGTTCCAAATTATCGTCGTAATGGCTGAAGGCCGAGCGGGTATTGTATGGCGGGTCAATGTAGATACATTTGACCTGGCCGGCGTAGAACGGAATCAGTGCTTTCAAGGCTTCCAGGTTATCGCCTTGAATCAGCATGTTGTGGTTGCCGGCATCGCCATACGACAAGGCCGGCACTTCTTCCAACAAACGGTAAGCGCATTGGCTAACGGTTTTGACGGCTTGGTTTTTGTTGAGCCAGTGCAGAATTGGCACGGTAGGTTCCTTTCGTAGAGTCCGTTAAAGGTACAAATTCAAGTCCGGAATGAATTTGAAGTCCTTGGTATTCAGGGTGTACAGCGTCACATCATGGCTAAGCGCGGTCGCTGCAATCAACATATCGGGGACCGAGGCTTTATGGCTAAGCGAATAGCGCCGCATCAAGTCGATAAACAAGGATGAAATAGCCGGATTCAGGCCGTAGCAATGGCACTGTCCAAGATGGCGTTCAATTTTGGCCAGTTCTTGTTTGTCTCTAGCGCCGTAAAACAGTTCGGCTTTGGTGATGACGCTGACCGCTATATTAGTTGGTCCAATGGTTCTGAGGGTTTGGATGATCTCCGGATTGCCTTTGTAAAATTCAATCAGGATATTGGTATCACAGAGAATCATCCGCGCCGATCCGGCCAGGCTTTGGCACGAATGGACGTTTGGTCGATTTCTCGATCTTCCCAAATGCCGGCACAGTTAAAGAAATCGTCGCCGGATGCGGGCTGGGCGATGGCTGCCATTTCCTTGATCACCTCGTCATGCTCGATCACTTCGCCACGGTCAGCGGCGGTTATGCCTTGGCTGATTTTTTCAATTTGCCGGGCATGGGTTTTCAGATATTCGCGCAAGGCTTGGTTGACCAAGTAATTGCGGGAACGGTCCAAAGCTCCTGCCATGCTATCGAGTTGATGCACGATGTCTGTTTCCGCTCTAACGGTAAAGGCTTCTGTGGCCATGGTGGTTGCTCCGGTTAATGGTGGTTCGTTTGTAATCATATAGCATGGTTTAACGCTTGGCTAATTGCGTATTTAGTAAGCTTCCAATTTGTCCGATTATGATTCACTAATCGGACGCTGGCTAAATCATCGATCACTGATTTGACATATCAAACGGCGTTGAAAAGTTACCGGAAGCACTTAGGCGCTAAGCTATCACGCGGCACCCGTGCGCAACAAATGACCAACTCCAGAATGGTTTTTCAGCAGCTATACGACAGGAACGAATAACCAAATTTGCTATAATTTGTTATTCGTAGCCACAGCGAAGAACACTAACCATGAACATTTCCCTTAACCCCCATTTTGAAGAACTGGTGAAGGCCAAGGTTGATAGCGGTCTTTATAATTCCGTTAGCGAGGTCGTGCGCGAGGCTTTACGCCTTTTGGAAGAACGCGATCAGTTACGAGCGTTGCGAATGGATGAATTGCGGCGAGAAATTCAAAAAGGGATAGACAGCGGCGATCCCGCCCCTTTGGACATGGACGTCATTAAAGCCAGAGGTCGCCAAAGGCTGGCCGAGCGGAAACAATAAGGATAAAGATAAATGCCGCGTCTGCTCATTAGGCCAGAGGCCGAAAGCGATCTTGATGAAATCTGGTGGTATATCGCCCAAGATAGCCCGAACCAGGCCGACAAGTTTCTTGATCGGATTCAGGAAACACTATTGGCGTTGGCCGACTATCCGAAAATGGGATCCTGCCGAGACGAAATCAAAAACGGGGTGCGCAGTCATTCCGTTGGAAATTACCTGATTTTTTATTTTCCGCTACATGACGGCATTGACATTATCCGCGTGATGAACAAAGCGCGGGATATTGAAAACCTGCTCTAACATCAAAGAATACTATGCCTATTTTTTACGGGTTGACACGGGACAGGGCAGTAGGATGATGCCGAATTTATTTTGATGGCTTTGGCCGGTAGCCTTTTTTACATTTATTGGCTGCCAGTGTGTCTTCCGCGGCTAAAGCTTCCCTTTCGTTGGCAAACCAATCTTTCCTCACCGTACCTGGTGAGCCTACCCTGCCCCACTCCCTAACCAACGACCAATCCCCGAAAACGCCTGGCGTCACAAACATCTGATAAAACCGGTGCAGGTTTTTTTCGGGGTCGTGGCGTTCCAGATGGATGTGGGTCATGTTTTTGCCTCAAATATCAGCTACCAATTTACTCAACCGTTCCTGTCCTGCATGGGTGTATATCTGCGTGGTGGCGATACTTTCGTGACCGAGCAAGGCCTGAATGTCGACGAGTTGCACATCTTTTTCCAGTAAGCGGGTAGCGTAGGTGTGGCGCAGCTTGTGCGGCGTGACTTTCTTATCGATCCCGGCTTTCTCGATCAGCTTCTTTAAATAAGCTCGCACGGCGTGGGCTGTTGGCGGCTTGCCGCCAGGTTTCTTGGCGAATAGGTATTCATCGCCGTCCTTCCCTCCAATCGATAAGGCCAGCACCCGGCCGAAGGCCTCCGGCAACGGGACTTGCCGCTCCTTGTTGCCCTTCCCTATCACGCGAAGGCTTTTGGCCACGCCATCGACCACGCGTACATCGCGGTTTTTCATGCCCAAGGCTTCGCTGATGCGCAAACCGGACTTCTGGATCAGCTCGAACAGCAGTTCGTAGCGCCGGCGTACTTCGAGCAGGCTATCACGGCTGCGGCCAAAGATGTTGTCTGGAATATCGTCGTAATTGCGGGTGGCCTTGATAAAGGCGTTTTGCTCTTCGGTTTCCAGCCAAACCGGAATTCGGCGCGGACGTTTGGGTTTCTCGATCTGGTAGATAGGGTCTTCCTGGACTTTGCTATTACGCTTGGCCCATTTATAAAAGGTAGCCAGGCAGGAAATCTTTCTAGCCACCGCATGGGCCCCTACCCCTTCGCGCGACAAATGCGAAACGAAATGCTCAACATCGGTTGGGCTGCAGTTTTGCCAATCCAGTTTGGCCTCGAGTAACCAGCGCTGCCATATGCCCAAATCCGAGTTGTAGTTGTAGCAAGTGGTGTCGGAGTGGCCTTTGGTGTATTTCAAAAAGCTAAGGAAATCCTTTCGGGTTTGCTCGAAGGAAATTTCGGTGGATTCGCTCATCTTCACTCCTTACCGCGTGTGTAAACCTGGTCGGGATTTTTGGCCTTCGGGGCAGGATACCAGATTTACTAAAATTACTATTTTATAGCATCATACTTAAAATGCAAAAACGTAAACATTAGGCGAATAAACAAAAAATCGTTTATTCATGGGTGTGAAAACACCATGATATGGTATGAAAAACGACTATAATTACTAAAACATTTTTTTTGGTAACTATATGAATGATAAATTAGACTGCCTTTACAAGAAGGCGAAAGACCGGGCGAGGAACACAGAAGGTTTTGGTGAAAGTTTTGCGGGTAAATGCGGCAACATCAGCTTGGGATTGTTACAAGACGCAAGGCGCATTTTTGGCCAAGAAGTTCAGCTTTTTGTTGGTTATGTTGAAATTAAGGGCACAAAGCTATTTCATTTTGAAGACCATCAGCTAAATGAATGGCTTAATGGCAAACCAAAAGAGAAATACAGCGTGCATTGTTGGCTATCGTTACATGAAGAGCCTATTGATTTGACGTTGGCTGAATCAATTTACGAAATGCAACGCCAAAAATTGGTAACAGATTTGATTCCTGAAGGGATAACCTATATCGGTCAAAGTCAAGCTATAAAACATCAGATTACCCACCACAAAAAAATGGAAGGTGATGATGTTCTCAGTCGGATCGGGATGCTTCCTAACACTGTTATCCCCAGAATCTGTGGATAAGGTTGTGACCATTTGGTGACAAACCGCCCTAAACCGCCGTTAGGTAAGAAGAGAACTTAAACTGACTAAGAATTGGCCAGCACTGTAACCCCAATCACATATCTTAAAAGCAAAATTTACCTATTCTGGTTTTTATTATAAATTTAATTGATACCATCTTTTCCGAGGCGCTGAACATGGGTGACTGGTCCGATTATTTCGAAGATTTCCCTGAAGAAAACCCTGCCAACCAAGTTGATGGACATTAGCCTCTCCCTCATCCATACGCGTCAGTTTATGTACACACCTAGATGCTAGGTATCCCTGTTTTTCTCTATCGCTCATCACCCTGAATTGTTCTAAACTGCACAATTCAATGGCAATTCTGCGTTTGTTCTTTAAATTACAAAGCTCTTTGTATTGTTTTTCAAAGCAGTCCGAATTAAATGCCATAGTTTTCTTTGGCTTCAACCTAGATTTGAGTCGATGTTTTGAAGTACTAGAAATTTTGTTCTCTGATTGCGAGACATCTATTTCCGGGTACTTTAGCCATGGAAAACGTACAAGCAATGCCGGTCCAGTAACAACTTCTGGAGTTTGATCTTTCATTATCGTCTCCTTTGAGAATCATTTTTACATAAAGAAATGTTGACCAGAGAGTTATAGTAAATACATCGCTCGGTGTGAATTAGAGAGCGTCATTCCTAAAATCACGCCCAAGCGCCAGAAAATCCTAGATGTTTTTCCGGTAGTCGAGTTTTCCACAAAACTAGACCCTGCCAATAACACACCACCCGTCTTCCAAAAAGACTACGACTATCCTATGTGCTTTAGAGCCTCGGAAGATGAAGATGAAATCGCATTTTCAATAGATGGCAAGGATGAAGTTTTTATGGTGTTTTCTGCTGCGTTGCCAATAAAGGATCAAATTGAAAAAGCCAGGAAATATTTACTTAAGCAACAACAAGATTATGAAGAGCAAGGTAACGAACTACACCACAAAGGCCGGGTACAAACACAGCCTCTAAGAAATTATCTGCGTTATCTGGATGGAAAAGCTAGTGGAGCAACCCAAGCAGAAATAGCGAGTTATGTTCACTCTAATGAAGATAAAAATACGGCCCAACAAAAAGTCAGCAAAGGGCTCAATCAAGCGGAATCTTACAGAGATACGATTACACCAGAAGTTAATGACGGCTTTTGGGATTGGCGAACTAGCAGTACCGACCCTAGGGAGCCAGTCACATACTCGATTTGAACGGCAGCAAATGAGTTATTCTGTGGAAAAAGTCGGTTTTCGGTGAATTTAGGCCAATTTTGCCTACACTCGTATTTTCAACCCATTGTTTTTAAAAGGTAATAATTTTTATAAAAAGTACTGTTTTCACAAAAGAGCTTTTTTCAACACAATCGAGTTATTGCTTTCGTTGATCAGCGCATCCAGCCGCCATTTTTGAAACTATTTGGGGTGAGAACCAATCAATGCCATTATCCCATTCCTAGTCTTAGAGGATCGCACAAATGAGTTTTGCCGCTTTGAGTCAAATATTTTTGTTTCTATTATGGCCTGGGATTTTTCTGGCGATTTTTTACTTTAGCGACAAGGAAAAGTTTAAACAACGGTTGAAGCAGTTTAAATTTAAGGATTGGTAACTCGTAAGGGTGAGCGTATTGCAGTTTCGCCTAATGGGGATTAACGAATTTGCCTAACAAATCGCTCAAACCGGACCCGCTTCCGCTGGGCTCCAGTGGTCGGCTTAGCTCTAGGTAAAACGGCAGTTTAGCCGACTGACGCTATTGGAATTGAAGGAGCAAAACCGACCCTGAGGAGCCACTCGGCCGATAAATCATAATGGCAGCTTATCAACAGCAAGAAGACATCAGAAATTCTTTCCAATTTTGAACTTAAACAGCCAACCAGGAATGGTTCAGTGCTTCCTTCAATAGTCATCTAAATCCCCAGCTATATTACGGCTATGGTGTTTGCTCTTTGGCTTTTGACAATGCTTGTTCTGCTTCAATTCGTTTACGCTGCGCATCTAATAGTGCCGTCTCGGAAGCCAGAATAGCCAGTTGCTTGTCTTGGTCGGAGGATGGTTGTAGCGCTAATTTTGCTTTCTCATAATCCGCTTGGGCTTGAAGCTCGGCAGTGGACGCTTTGATTTCTTCAGCTTTAGAAAGCTTAGGTTTGCTCACCAGCGGGGCTATATCCTTAGTGCCTTGCAGGATAGTTGAGGCAACTTGGTTGAATGTGTCACTGGCTACTTCCGCCCGGCTGGACTTTTCCGTATATTGGAATGAGCTTAAAGTGCCATCGATGGCAAATTCGGCATTCAAAAGGTTGTTCTGGAAAATACCATTATGAAAGGGCAATACGAATGTCTGCCCTAGTTGAGGAATTGATGCACTAGTAATTTCTTGATCATCCATGGCCTTACATTTAGGGGCCAATGTGCCAGGTGCATGTTCAAAATTTTTGCAAACGGAAACCATTAACTTCCCTTTAACTGGAATCCGATAAACAATTCCATTTGTTGATTTTAATTTATTACTTGGTGCTTGCGTGTTTTCACTGACCGAAACCAATTTGGTGTCGACAATCGGTATGAAAACAGAGTGAGTTTTTTTGACATTTGGATCTATCTTGTTAGCAGTTTTGGTTTTATCAAAGATCTTATCAAGAAGCCAATCGTTTATTTTTTCCTTTTCTGGTGTAGAAATAATGTCTTTTTTTTCTAATTCATCGCCAGAATCAGGCCAACTGAGCTTTACCACAGGGCTGGTGATCTTTTCTATTGTTGCGGTTAGCTCTTTTGATTGGTTGCCGAGTTGCACTTGCAACAAAGCCAACTGCTCGGAATGAAAGAATATTTTCTTTTGTATTTCTGGGATTACTTCTTTACCGAGCGATGGGATGACATCAATTATTGCTTTAAGGTGCTTTGTCTCGGTATCAAGCCTGTCCGTCGTTTTTTCTAAACTTGCTTTTTGGGTGTCGTAATCTAATAAATATTTCCTTGCATCTGCGCTACATAGATTATCTATTTTCTCACCCCCAGCGCCAGCGCCAGCAATTACTGCGGCATGGGCGAGGTTTATCAAACCGCCCACGGTATTCACGATGACTTTTCCTGTTTTGTCTTCTGAGATAACTCCAATGGATTTCAGCATCTGACTATTGTCATATTTCTTAATCTGGAAGTCAGAAGTTTTCATCCAGCTTGAAAGGCTGCTATAGTCAATCAGAAAGTGCTTAGATGGGTCATTTTCATATCTTGCCGATGCCGTGACAGTGGTCTGTAAATCGGGCCAGCCTGATTCCGTTGCACATTTTTTAAGTCGAGTGCTGATAGCAATATCAAACTGCGCAAAAGGTAAAGCATAATCAATACCTTCCAAAGGTGTTTTTGAATACTCCATTGGGCTTACCTTTAGATCAGTTGTACAAGCCAACATTATTGATGCCACAAGAGCTAGAAAAAACCATCTAATCAAAGCGTTATAAAAAAACATGACAACTCCATTATGACAGGTAAAATTCGCCAACTGATTATTAAGGATGCACCGGGTAAGCTGAAGCGACAAACTCGCTCCAAGTTTGCAAGGCCATGACATTTTCATTCGCTGTGGCATTTGAGAATGATAAAAATCCTTTTGCGGTGTGCGATATCCATAAACACGATTTTGCACAATCAGGCAAATCAATAATTTTGATTTGATGCAAGCCAGCTATCCATTTGCGTTTTTTTCCCAACACCTGGAGGTAGGCAAGCGCATCATGTAAGGATAGTGCGGCATCGCCTGAGTGAATGAAGGGGGGACGTGTAGCTCCCTTTTTTATATCACAATCTATTAACGCGACGGGTTGGTCATCCAGCATAACCAGCATTCTCCATCCGAATTGCACTGTAGCCAGCTTAGGGCTGGCATTGTTGAGTATTTTTTCATAAATGACATGAAGCAAAGGGAATGGGCCAATTATTTCACAGTCAGCCTTCGACTCATTCATATCGCTAGGAAATATTCCGGCATGTTCTTTACTATATGCAATACAACTCAGAGCATGACTGATTTTCAGAATCAAATCCGTTACCAAATTTGGCGGATGGCTAGAATATGAGAACATATTTATCGACAGATTTTATGCTCAGGATAATGTGAAAGTGACTTTCCATTGTCCATTATTATAATAACTGTCACATA
The DNA here is from genome assembly GCF_000515215.1 of Methylomonas sp. 11b. Classification (NCBI taxonomy): domain Bacteria; kingdom Pseudomonadati; phylum Pseudomonadota; class Gammaproteobacteria; order Methylococcales; family Methylococcaceae; genus Methylomonas; species Methylomonas sp. 11b. The sequence continues at coordinate 4,272,163 of NZ_KI911557.1, read as the reverse complement.
ACTGATTGTAACTTGACCGCTGAGTGTTATGCAGTGGATCACCAATGATATATCTCCTATTGCCATCCTGGTCTCTCATCGCCTCAATGCCAACAATAGCTATCGCATGATAGCCTGTGCCATTTGACCATTCAATAAAAGCACAAACTGGACGGCCATTGGACAACTCATGGACCAATTCTTCCTCCTGGAGTGGGGCTTCTTTGCTAGCCGCATTCGGAAATCCGACACTACTGAGTGGAATTATTAAACTCGTATGGTCACCATGCTGGTTGTCATTAGAATCACATGCCGCACTGTTGGAGAGCTTCTCTTCCACAGTAAAATTAAAGTAATTGAAAACCAGATCTTCCTGCGTTTGATAATCGGTCACACCGAAATGTTTTCCCACGCTTAATGCCACTGCAGCCCAACACCAGTGTGCGCGGCATTGCCGTTCGACCGTCAAGATAGCCGGAATCCCGGCCTCTTGACCACCCGTCAGCTTCAGAGAAACGAGCTGTGAATTAAATGATGATAACCTCATAAAAGATATTTTCTGAAAAACACAGAACTAAACCATACCTTATCGACTTTAAGATAACAGCCAATACCAGGAAAAATAAATCGTCAAAAATCATATGGTAATTAACCCATATACCAGTTTATTGTTAACGGATCGGATTCGCTAGCGACCCAAAAACACATCGTTATCTCAGTAACTAAAATGGCTAACTCTTGAGCGACAATCGTATCATTATAATTTGTGTTTGATATCCAGTACTTTTGTACCAGTACGTAAGTAAGAAAAATATTGATGAAAATGCCTTCCACAATGAGCTATCAATCCTCCATCGAATTTGAATGAGATTCTTATAGAAACGCTGCTTGAATAGGTGTCCGATTTTTGTTGATAATTACAGACTAATAGCTACTTGAAGAAGACTTGATGCATGAACTCTGGCTCCACAATGGCAGCCATATTGGTAAAATATGGGGCGCGAAGAGATGTATTAGCACAGCAATTTTTATAAGTAGACATCACAAGGACTGGCTGCGACGCTGCCAAAACTTAGATTGTGGCCAGCGACGTTCGAGAGAGTAATAGTGTGTCCGATTTTCGAGATACTTTGAGAAAGTCTGGCGCTGTAAGTTTTGATATAGCTCTCCAGCACTCTGATGACCTGCTAGCATTTCTAAAATAACTGGGGCGGCGTTTTTCGCCGAATTCATAGCATTCACCAATCCGAGTCCGGTAAGCGGGTCATAGCTTTGGACTGCGTCGCCAATGGCGATCCAGTTTGGCTGCGCCGATACCATTCTTTGCATTGACAGGGCAGAGAACGCTCTTCTTCGTGCAGGAAACAAACTTACACGATTTTTTGTTAAGTTTGTCTCTACTATCAGTTCTTCTAAGTAGGTTGCAGAACACTGTATTCCCTGCGCATATATATCAGGATCAGTCATGAACGCTATCACGAGTTTTGAAGCAGGGAGACGAGCAGAGTAAAACCATCCGTCCCGCACTGCCTCGATCATTGTATAGTCCGATGAGGCTTGACTATTGGGACCTACCTCCAGAAATCCTGCGATTGCTATCAACCTATCATGCGTGATCCGGAAAGGATATGGTAATCGTTTTGAAGGATGACGTCCGGAAGCATCGACCAGCACAGTACACACTAACTCGCCGCCCGTGTTCGTACTAAGTACCCAGCCAGTTGCATTTTTGGATCGTTTCCAGCTATTTAGCGTTGTAGCATGAAAGAACTGTGCCCCTGCTTCAGAGGCTACATCGCGAAATTGCGTATTAAAACGCGATCTATCAATATGCCAACCATCTCCGTGCGGTGAAAAAAGGTAATCTGTGGCCAAAGGTTCTTCACTGCCCCAAACTGATACTATCCCTGGTGAAGGACGGTGACTTTGTTTCTGAAACCACTCTAGCAGATCTGCTTCTGCGAAAATACGTGTTGCTGCCGGAGGTAAGGTTTCACCGATCAGCATTTGGTTAGGGCGTGTATGATCGAACACCGCAACCGAGCATCCTGCACGGGCTAGAAGTAATGCGGCAAAACATCCTGCGGGACCTCCCCCGATGATAGCTGCATCATATCGAATCAGCGATCGATTCACGGACGTGGCAGTTCTTCGAAGCGACCGTCACCCCCTTCAACTACAAAGGCTAGATGGTTCCAACCATCAATCATTTCTTCGACCGACATCGCTACCGAGTTAACATCGCTCACCCGAGCCCACGGTATATATGTATTTGAACCTGGCTTCAAAACGTCAACCGGGCGCTGTGCTGGCCACCAAACAAGATCGTCTGGCCCATTACCAGATTCAACAGCGCAGTCGAGGAAGTCAGACTGCCATGGGAGGGACATCTGACTGGTTAAATCACCCGGATGCACTTGGGTAGGGTCGAGACGAAATGGCTCTATAAATGCGAATAAGTCGCGGGTTTTCCAACTTACCTCGATCCCAGGGAAGAATGCGGCTCCGACACAGGGTTCAAGGGCGGCGCGCGTGAGGCCTGCTGGAGTAATGGGGTCGTCGGGAGATGGCGGAGACCCCGCCTCAGTCTCTCCTTCCGTCCACATCTTCATCATAGTATATTGAATTCGAGTAAGTGTGCCGTTCGAACCGTCTGGATAGTCATCCGACCACATTTTGGGCATGTCGCCGTTGCCAGAACCTGGTTCGCCCGGGTTGGCTGAAGGCGTGGATAGCCTATTGAACACATTTTCCGCTGCAGCAGGTGGGATATTATTGAAAGTGTGGTGAAATCCTAGGGGGCGAAATTGTTGATGGCCTGCTGAATAAACCCAACGCACTTGGGCCGCACGCGTAAGGATTGGTATGATGTCTCTCTCAATCGAGGGTTTGAATTCTGGATTAGCAAACGGACTTGGCATCAAGTTACGATCCACGGCCGCCTGAAGCAAAGTATCGTAAAGTGTCACTATCGGCTGAATGCCTGGTGCGTATTTCGGTGGTGCGACGACTACCCAAGCGCTTACAACAACCGGCTGAGATCCGTCCGGAAGAGTTACTCTGGCGGTTACCAACCCATCAGAGACGTCATCATACCAGCCATCATGGTTGGCAAAATTGGATCCAGGCTCGTGAAGCGAGGATCCCGTCGGTGATTTTGATTCGCCATAACCGCCGAGTATAAGCAATCGTCCGATATCGTCAGTTGTCGCAGTGCCAAGGCTGAGTTGGATGTGGTGGCCGATGAATTGCTGATCAACTGTAAATTCCTTCGCCAAACCTGCAAGCCTGGAAGCCGCAAGATCGCTGAAGTTCTCATTCCTACCACTGACAGAAACTGGTGAAGGTGTCAGCTTGAGTTGGTCGCGATTTTGAAAATCGGCATTGCGTAGCCCGTGAGCTGTATCGTCTTTATCGAATTTACCGAAGAATCGATTCGCAGCAGCTTTGGTATTTGCGAGTTTGACAGTCCATTCAATGCTCTGTGCATTATCGAGCGTGACTTCTTCAACAAGTTTGTTATTTTCGTCAAATGCGAAAAGGCGAAATCGAGCAGCCTGACGCTTGATGAGTCCGAAGGCATCTCGGTAGCCTCCGTTTGGGATAGTCGGTGGTATCGGCTGCTCTGGACCGATGAAATAGCTATCTGGACTCTTACCTAACCGGGCTATACCGATTGGCGGGAAAATCTTAATTGATTCGATCATTGATCAAAACCTCTTTCGATTGTTAACACTAGGTTGCAGCCATCAGCATTCCTGTTCACTCAGGGAATCCGTTTAGCAACCAGTCAATAATATCGTCCTGAATCTGCTGTCCAGAAACTTGCGACCCATCCAACAGAGTAATTGCGTAGCCCTCATCAGTAATCCACGGTCCACCTCTCGGCATCTGTGCCTTGTTGCAAAAGGCCGCGTTGGCTTTCAGCACTAAGAAGAATGAGGAATTAGCTGGATTTTCGTGATCAATTATCGGGATGTCTGCTCCATGGCAATGCACGTTTGGAACAGTGCCGTTAACGAATTGTTCTCGAGACAGATCCTTCCAGAAGCGGTCATGCGGTGCGTCTTCGGTTTTGTTGATTCCTTTATCGGCGATTGCATCGAGATAAGCGATTACTCTGCTGTAGGTGATAGGCATATTGTTAATCTCTGAAAGTTGGCTACGGTTTAGGAGCGTCTATTAAGTATTTGGAGATAATGTGGCTGACATTGATCAGCTTTCCCCCAATTGTGAAGTCTTTATCAATTGGGATGTCCTGAGTGTCATGACAGGCAAAGCAGTTCTTATCGCTCTTCTGGGTAAAGGATTCCATGGCCGTACTAGAGAGGGCGTCTTCGCCAGCGACTATCCCGTCATCCGACGTCTCGGTTAGACCATTCTTAAATGGTTTACTAGGCTTAAATGTTTCGCTCGGTTTGTCAAGCCAGACGGCTCCTACCAAACGGTAATAGCGACGCTTGTCGGCAGTACCGTTTGCAACTTCCGTCTTGAAAAGATCTCCCATCCCCTTATTTACTGCGACGATTTGACCATCAAGTTTGTTTGCTGGTATCACCTTTTTAGTCGCATCATCTTTGCCATTGACCTTCGAGAAAGGATAAAGCCTGTAAATCGATGAGGGTATCTTGTCCGTCTTTCCTATGAATCTTTGGGTTGCTTCGTCGAACGAGGCGATTCGCTCTGCGGGGGATGAAGCCTTATTTCCTCCACCGACTGTTGTGTGCTGATGGAAGAAGAGAAAGTGGTCATCCGCATTTATTTCAGAGGTCTGCAACGGCGGTGGATTACTGTTTGGAATCGGCCCATTTGGTGCACTATCGGGATTTCCGTCTTCATCGGTATGTTCGAAGGTTGACCATATAAATTCGCTATGATTGCCAAGCACAAACACGACGTGAATTGCTACCAATGCTACTCTTACGTCGAGTGGAGGTGAACCCGTATCGATAACCACATCAGGGTCAGCACCGCTAGCCTTTTTCAGGCGTGGCACTTGCGCATCAACGGTGAAATACTTCTCATCGAGCTTGGAGCCAGCGGGAACGACCTTCCAGGCCGATTTGAGTTCTATTGCGCCTGCAGGAAACCCTTTATTTTTATCGAATGACTGTACTGCTGACTTTACTACTTTAGGGTCTGAATTAATTAAATTGTTGTCGCGTAGAAATTTCGTGAACACAAAGGGATCCATGTGAATCGCGTAATAAACTGGATAGCCATCGCGATCAATCAAAATGCCCGCCAGATCTCCAGCCTGCGCCACCCCGGCGTTAATTTGGGCGTGCCCCGGTTGCTTATCCCCCCGAGGAAGCAGCGCAAGCTTGCCAAGTTTCTGTGATGGAAACTTACCCTTCGCGGCCGTACCCAAGGCGCTTTCGATCGTATCAAATTTCGACACAAACGCAGGAAGTCCACCATCTGGATTCGTCGCGTAGAGGAATGTGTTCCAAGCAGCTTGATAAAAGGGGCAATCGTCACCTTCTGGGTGCGACTTCGGTGTCAGTGTAAGGTCGGGCGGTGAGGTGGGATGCAACCAAGCTTTATCTGGAGCGCATTCTTCCTCTGCGTAGCTTCGGTTGGTGGCAAATGGCAAGATAACAGCTAAAAACAAAACGATTTTGCCGCAAAAATGTAATTTTTTCATGATCCTCTGCCTCTTAAGTGAAAGTAACTTTTGGGATATCGTTCCCTGAACTCCATTGCCCATCAATCTGAACCCTGAGATTCAAAGTTTAGTTATTTATTAGTCACCGTAAGCAACTTGGACACTGATTTAATTGCCGTTTTTCCGTCTGTCCCGAGCAGTTCAAGAGTTATGGTGTATTTTGTGCTGGTAATGTCTTCCGGTAAGGTAAATGATTCGTTTATATTCCCGTCTGCGGATGTTTTGTTGGCGGTAATACCAGACCCATTCGTGCCAATCTTCAAGGAAGGGTCGGTTTTAATACGATATGTTCCACCCGGAGCGATCTTTCCCTCCAATTCAAGATTTTCCCCTTGTTTTATGCTCTCGACTTTCAGTTTTAATTCCGGGTTGATTTCAGATGGGCCATTGGGCTGTGAATTGCCGCCGCCATCCGGAGCCGTTGGCGGTTTTTTGACCATGACAAGGCGTTTCAACTTAGCAATTTCGGTATCGTTGCTGTCCTTGGCAGTTAGGGTGATTTTATAGGCGGTGTCAGCTTTTATGTCCGCTGGTGCATTCACCTGTAGATTGATGACGTTGTCAAGAATCTCCCCTTTCTTCTCAATGCCATTGGGTTCTGAACTTACCTCATAAGTATACGGTGGGGTGCCGTGAGTTAGTACACTGACGAGCGTGACGGGGCTACCAGCCTGCACTTCATTTGGGCTGACGATGAAAGTTTCGGAAACAGATCCGGTGGAGCCATGATCCGAACCGTAATGAAACCCGACGATGGTGCCAAGAATGCCGACAAACATCGTCAGTACTTCCTTTGACAACATAAAGCGATCTTTTAAGGAAAGGTTCTCCTTGTCAGAGCCTGTGATTGGATAGAGAACCAAAACCATCGCCATTGCAACGCTGACTATGGATATGGTCGTGGTGATCAGTCCACGGGCAACATCAATATTTTGGATTTTGTCCAAAAAGTCGCCCTTGAGCAAAAAATAAAGACCCAATAAGGCAACCGCACATAACAAGACATAAAAGCCAGAAATTGCCCCTGGTGAGGTTATCTTGTCAAAAAGCGTTGAAAATGAACCGAATTTGATACGCGAATTCAAAGCCTCCATACCGGCCTTTAATTGGCTAAACCTGTTCGCCGCAGCCTCAAATTCCTCCCTAGCTTTTTTCGCTTCTGTCAAAGCGTCAAATTCATTGTCAATGGCGGTTTTCAATTCCTTGTCGGCTGTTTCCTTGGCAGCTTTTGCATCGTCCAAATTAGTGGTGGCTGAGTTCACCAGTTCGTATTGCTTATTGACTTCAGTGTTGGCATTTTCAAAGTCCTTGTTGAGTTGGGCGTCGGCGGGGTTGGCATCAAGTTTTGTCTTTATTTCGTCCCGGTACTTCTGAAGGCGGACCAACTCCTTATTGACCTTATCCAGATTTTCCAATGCTATTTTCAGAGTGTTTTCACTTTCGGTGACTTTCTTAACCAAAGCGACGCTGGCGATTCTGGCTTGTTCTGCGTTTTTGTAAGATTCATCAGCATGCTTTAATTTGGTTTCGGCATCTTCACTCGTGTTGCGTGTTTGCTCGGTGAAAACCGCGACAGAGTTTTCAATCAGTTGCGCCTCTTCAAATTGTTGAATTTTTTGAAGCAAGCTCTCTGAAGTGGTTTTTAAGGGGGGGTTCTCTAATTCAGACTTTCTCAACGCCTCGATTTGTTTAATTGTGTCCTCTATCATAGGGATATGCTCCAGAAGTTGATTTTAGTACCCTTTGAATAACAAACCACGTGACTTACTTCACTACAATTTCCTCCCGGAGTAAAAAAGATCTGTAAGCTTAATGTCTGCAGGAAAATCAAGTGAGTTAGTAATCGGCATTACTTTTCCTAAAAAAGATTCACAACAATTAGAGAATGAATTTTGGATTGCAGAGTCAGTCGAGTTTTAAGTTTGATATGCTTAAAACATCGGCTAGTAAATGAAAATACAGGCCATCGATACTTTGTGTCAACCTTTCAAATGTACTAGTACAAAAGTACTGGATTGAAATTAATTTTCAGACAGCAATTACTAGTTGGCTCGATGAATTTCTAAATTTATAGTGCTTGCATGTTATTTTTTCAGAGAGAGATCAGTTGATCAAAGATGATCTACAAGCAATATGACCGTCAGCTTAGAGTTGAGTAAGTGCCATTAAGAGATTTTGAGCGAGTGTCTCCTGATGGCCGAACTTGCTCTGACAGGCCAAAATGTTTAGGATTAAATAACCCATTGCTTTGGGTTATTTAATCCTCGATTTACTCATTGAAAAAATCAAGCGCTTACCGTCTCCATCATCTGCGGGTTGTTAGTTTTTCGCCTTTAATACTCGTATCGTTTTTGCACACTCATGCAACTGGGGCGGAATTCTTCGAATGTCTACATGCTGATGTTTTAAAGTGTTTAGTTGATGTATCGCATCACTTGTTTTCCCCCATTGGTGACTTAAATCCCACCAAGGTGCAATGGATAAGGCGTTTTCAACTCCACCAATATACATTTGACCTGCACGGAAACATTGGCCAAGTATCGTAGCAAATTGATCATTTCGAATCGACTCTGCAACGCAAAATACAATCAATGACCTTAGGAAAAAGACGTTATCGCCACGAGCCTGACATTTGGCCAAGTCTTGAATAGCACTATTCAGTGATCCAGCACTAACTTTGGCGGCCCTGAAGGTCGAAGCATAACGTTCCATGTTAGCGGTGGCTACTTCGTTGATATAAAAATCCTTCTCGTTTACCTCAAGTTGGAGTGGCGGCGTCCCCGTGTTTTCCCCTGCAGAAAGTAAAATTCTGAATAATTGCGACGACTTCTTGCAAATACGATAGAAGGTGTTATCGAATCGGATAAGTCCCGTTTCATCGGAATGCGCGTTTCGGATCTGTGCAATTTGATCGGCCCACTGGAAGCCCACCTTTAAATGATGCATTTTGGCCTCGAATTTGGAATGTAAGGCGGTCTACTGCTCGATTTAACCTAAGTCTAGCTAAGATTCTCGGTGTCTGCTTTAGGTGCAATGGGTATTTGTGTCTAGCACAAATGAACTAGCAAACAAACCCTGATAGCCCTGGAACCTGAGCCTAGTTTAGTCGTTCCTATAGTCGTCTCTGCGTTGGTATTACTGTTGCTGCGATTGTTGCTGAGGTCAATATCTAAACTACCAAATGCAAGTCCATGCGTATGTGCGCCAATGATGTGCCAATGCTCATCAATACATCGCAATGCTGGGCGGCTGCTTCGGCAGCGTGCCAGCTGTCTAAGGGCAACGATTCGCTATGGATAGAGCTGGCCCCGAAAAATTGAACAGCCGGTTAAGTGAAAATCCCTGCTACTTTTGAACGTCCGTAAGGACAAAACAATGGAGCAGAAGATGTCCAAAAAACCGAGAAGAAAACATTCGCCGGCCTTCAAGGCCAAAGTCGCCTTGGCCGCTTTGACGGGTGATAAAACCCTGGCGCAGTTGACCCAGGAGTTTGAGATTCATCAAAACCAGATTGTCGACTGGAAGAAACAGCTGACCGAACGGGCTGCCGAGGTGTTTGGGAAACCCGCGGAGCCCGAATCACCGCCAGTCGACCTGCTAGCCCTGCATGCGAAAATCGGCCAACTGACCTTGGAAAACGATTTTTTAGGGAACGCGCTCACCAAGGCGGGATTGCTGAGCGCAAAACGATGATAGACCGTGAATCCAAACTGTCGATTGGCCAGCAAGCGCACCTGTTGGGGATCAGTCGAGGTAGCGTTTTACCTACATGCGTACGATTCCGTCGGCCAAGCCAGAGCCTCGATTCTGGATTATTTCGAGTGGTATAACCACAAGCGACCCCATTCCAGCTTGAACCGAAAAAAGCCTCATCAGGCCTATACCGATTTGCTGCCACCGGTCAAAATGGCAGCCTAACCAACAGCAGGGATTTCACTTTAATTTTGGGAATTGCTGTTTAAAGGTTTGGGGCCACCTCTGAACTGAACCAAAAGCCCTACGAGGCCTTGCTGAGAAAATACGGCGGCAACCAAAACAGTTGCTGGCCGATTTGATCGAGCTGATCCAGGAACGCTGCGGCAGCAGCCGCAACAAGGCCTTGTTCCTGAACGCCAACAAATCCGTGGCTTTGCAGGGCATCAAACTGCACTTGTTCTACACCGGCGACAGCGTGATTCATGACAATGCCTTGTTCGAGCAGAACATTTTTTCGGTGGTGCAGGAATTGCCCTACAAATACCGCTGTCAGGACCAACTGTTCTATTCCTTCCGGCCGGATTTGGCCTTCTTCGTTAACGGTATTTATCTGGGCTACAGCGAGCTGAAATCCAACTACACCAACCAGAACGCCAGCAAGAATGGCCGTGGCAAGGTCATCAAGGATTATTTCGAGGCGGTGAAAGCCTATTACACGTATGTGGACGCCAACGCCATGCTCAGCGAGAAGGACAAGGAAGCCGTCCGCCGCGATTTTCTGAAAGTGTTTGAAAAAGCCATTCACATCAGCACCACCGATATTAAAGACACCTACGTGATTCGCAATATCTCGGACTTTTTCGACGACATTCTGGAAACCTGCCGCCAGGGCAAGTTTGACCGCGAAGAGGCCGAAAAACGGGTGATGAAGGTGTTCAAGCCTTATCCCTTGGTTAATCCCGATGTCGACAAAAAGGACAAATTCAAGGAGCTGTTTACCGCCCATTACGGCAAGCCGTTCATCGAGAAGGAAATCCTGTATTACAACTTCATCGAGCGCGATGTGTATGTCTACGACAAGATCATGATTGTGGTGGATCGCTTGCAATTGCGCAGCCAGCTCGATGCCTTGATGCTGAATATGAACATCGACACCTAAGTGGCAGTAATGAGCATAATACGCATTCGGATAAAATTTATCGCGCAGAAAATTTACGCTGGACTCCGCCGATATTGCATTTTGAACTCGAGCGACATGGAGCTACAGCCAATGGTTCTAGCAGAGCCGATGTTCACCACTGGGAAATCGATATAGATGAAGGCACTGCTCAAATCGTGAAGGTCGGACGTCGACAGCTTACAAAAATGGCACCTAGAATGGATGTCAAAGCAAAAGCAACGGAGATTGCTAATGCTATCTTAAATGGTCTCGAACATCCGTCGCTCAACTGGGATAACAATCAAGAGAGTGTCGTTCTAACGATTAGTAAAATTATTCCGGAAACAGTAGCCCAGACGACACAGTCTAGGAGAAAACGTTTTAAAGATAGCCTTGATTCGATATTATTTGAACAAGGCTGGGTGCGTAAAGATCATGGGAATAAGTTAGGCTAGCTTTCGTTGTCTTCGTCACTTTCGAAACTTTTCTCGATCAACGTTTCGCCATCTTGTTTGTCCTGTTTGATAGTGACCTTAGGTTGCTTTTTGGAAGGAGCTTCAAACTTACGAAGATTGAGACGTTCAAGTTGCGCTAGAAAATACGAGTCGTAATGCCAATTCGGTTTTGCTGAAATTGGCTCTGGTTTAGTGTCGGTGATGTCGCTCATATTGCTTTTCGTTAATTTCTATCAAGTACCGCGAGAAAACTCGCTGCATTGATAATGGGGGTAACACCAACTCGCTGCATTGAAAGCAAATCCCGCTTATCTCCAGTAACAAGAAAGTCAGCTTTGCATTCCAAAGCAATAGCTAATATCGGATTGTCGTCAGGGTCTTTGCATAGATCGACTGCTGGGAGCGATTGGTAAACGAAAGCATTAAGCTTGATTCCGTTTATCATCTGCCCCGCTTCAGCAGGGTTGATAAATTTTTTGAGTTTTGGATAGCGACTGACACGACGAAACTCTTCAAGTTGCCATTCGGATGTCACTAGTTCAAACCGCTTCTTTTTCCAAGCTCTGTAGATTTTATCCGGCGGGGTTTCGGTAGTGATAAGCGCAGCAATCAAGATGCCAGTGTCTAATACGACTCGCATTCAGATCAGTGAGCAGCAAGAGCTTCGTCGATAGAAGAGAGAATCTCGTTCTGATCAAATTGTTTGTTGCGACTTTTCACCTTTTCCGTCACTAGGTCTGCTAAATGCAACTGGACAGCTTCATCAACAAAGTTGGAAATATCCCCTTTTTTCATCCCTGTTCCAGCAAGATAGGTTCTTAGCGCAATATCAGTAGATTCAGGAACGACAACTGACCATCGGACTCTGTTCATTGTAAGCACCTCATGTTTAGTTTAGAGCAACAAGCTGATTATATGCGTTTATGTGTTTATACGCACAATGCTTTTGAATTGCAGCATCACAGTTCTTAGCGCTTTAAGCACTCAAGAGGTCCAAGGCCATTCAGACTTCGATAGCATAGGTTTGTGAAAAATGATCTTTTTAGAGGTTGCTGACTTCAACGATAGCATAACAATGACTTGCGTAACGCCAACACTCATCTGCTTCAACATGTAATAGTGGTGAGTAATGGACGTAATACCGCCATTGGAACGAACTGATCGATAAACCGCAATGAGTCGGTTTTGCTCCTTGAATTCTGACAGAGCAAGTTCGGCCAATTGCGGACTGCTGGTTTTCTCTCGTCAGTGACCGGACTTGAATGAATAGCTGCCTGACAGTAGTTATAAGCGCCTAGCAAAAACTTTGGATGCATTGCTTTCCGCCTAGCCTTCCTGCTATCGACAATTAGGAGCAAAAGACACCTATCGATTTGTTGCTAAGCGCTTAAGTGCTTCATTGCAAGCTAGCCTTGACCATTTACTCGATTAGTTCTAGGTCATGTTTTTCAAGTGAATCGTATTTTGTTGTTTTACTAATGAAATAAAATGAAAAATGCTAGTACTATAAAAGCCACGAAATAGAGATAAATTTTATAGTCTTCATTATATGTGTTTAGGGCTGCGACAGGGATTTCTATTGAACCTATGTCGCATATAACTGGATGGTCTGTTATTATGTCAATAAAATCATCCCATTGATAAATTGTTTTTTGATCAATATTATTACAATGCGGTAACGTTAAACCTGTAACGTATTTTGATTCATCATAATAAATAACTAATGCATAGCCGTGATGTTCTGGTAACAGCAAAAACCTAACGACTCCATCTACATTTGTTTCTTGGCAATTAAGTGATTTTGAGATGCTGGTGGCTGTTTTTCCTTTGAAAATCCCTTGTAGCTTCCATGAAGTTTCGTCTCCTCCAGTTGGAGTTGAAATTGCGTGTCCAATGTAGCCCTCTGAATCTTTTAATAAATGAATCCAGAAGCCGTTAAATATTGGATTTTCGATTTTTCTCGACTGTATATTATAAGGAAGCTCTATTATTTTTAAAGATTCACAAAGGCTTATCGCGTTTTGTGGTAAAGCGTCGTTAAATGGCAGTGTTATTAGGGATTTATTTAATAAATTAGAAATTGTTTTAACTGAATTATCTGGCAAATCATCGAATTTAAGCATAAATCTAAGCCCCTTCTAATTCCGCCCATGAGTAAATCCAAGATCCGTATCCCCACGCAGACTTTAGTGCTGAATAAGGTATCCACCCATCAGAGTAATTTGGCCTGCTATCTATTACATAAATACCTATATCATCCTGAGTATTTTGAATGTGAACCCCACTTAACAGCAACATGTGCCCCGCCCCATTATTATACTGAATCATCGCAATAATGGGGCGATTGTAGTCATACAACTCTCGATATATCTCGTTTGGAGATAATGGGCGTGGAATAAGTCTACTCGATATATTTACTAACTTATACACACCAGATAGAAAATCTATTTGGCAGGGTAGATTGCAATTGCTAGGATTCAAGCATGCGTCACCACTGAAAGAAGGGGCGAGGAACTTTTTTATATATATATTTGCTACAGTACACTGATCAACTTTCTTTTTCAGTAGATATTCAGCTACCATTGCACCACAGGCTGCCCAGCACCATTGGCTTTGCGTCTGTTCTATGCTATTAATCGCCAAAAGCTTAATGATTGGGACTTGTTCGAGTGAGTTTGACATAGCGTGGGCCTGAGTACTCATATATATTTCCTAACGCTTCACTCGCATGCTGCCGGTTTCGGAGTTTGGCTGCAAATTTCCTGTTTTGCCTTTAACATTTCAGCATTTTTTGAAAGAAGACTAGTTTGAGCTTCGATTAATGTTTTCTGTGCGTTTAGTATGGCCGTTTGATCTTCTAGCGGGCGCTTCTCTTCATTTAATGCACTGTTAAGATTTTGGGTTCTTATGGTTAGCAATTCTGCCGGCACGGCTAACGCTTTTTGCGAAAGGGTCAATGGTATGGTTGAAAAACCTAAAAGTTGACTTCCTTTCTCCCAGCCATCTTCTTTCAATGAGCCTTCGTTAAAAGCTACTGTATATTGTTTTTTTGTAAACGCTGATCGCGATAGATCTAATGCGAAAATGGGAGATTCATTTGGTAAATAGACAATTGAAGAAGTTATTGATTCTTTTGTGGGGTTTAGGAATTTTTGTTGATTACGCAAATCTGGATTAGAAATAATCGTTAGTTTGTACGGCAGTTTTTGGCGATAAAATATTCCGTCATATTTCAAAGGGTTTTCTGTTAAGTCCTTGCTGGGATCAGTTCTTTCTCCTATTGACCATCCGGCTTTTTCGAACTTAATAACTAAACCAACATCCTCTAACGACTTATTGATATTATCTAATTCATCTTTTTTTATTGGATTAATAGTTTCATCGATCTTAAAAACTAATTCTTCGGCACCGGCTCCGCCAGCCATGGCCGCTAACTTAATAGCGTTTTTTGCTGTTTCTGCTAAATTAGAAATTATCTCTGGGCTTTTATCTTCAACTGTAAACGATACTGAGTTCAAGAGCCCCTTATCGCTTAAAGAGACCTTTATGTTGTCATTAAAAAACCAGTTATCTTTATAAGATAAAAGATAGGTTAAATTCGGGTCTGCCTCAATGCTGGTCTGAGTAGTTATATTCATTGTGCCACTAGAGAATAACTCAACTGTAACACGCAGTCTTCCTGTAGGAAGAAAATAATCTCTTGAATTTTCATTTGTGTCTGATAATTGAATCGTCCCCGATTCTAACCTTGAGAGCTTTGATTCTAAAACAGTGCATGATTGAAGTAGAAGGGAAATTGTAGATAACGTAAATAAGGTTTTTGACGCTTTTTTAATTTGTGTTTTCATATATTGTTATCCTGTTTTTCCGTTGAGAATTGTCGGCACTATCTTTATTGCCCGTAAAACTAGAGTCAGATCTTTCAAGCAAACAGAACTTGCGTAACCTGTTACTGTTTTTCATTTGATTAGCTGAAAATTGAAAGAATTAATCTATTTACTTCGTAATTTTGCTAAAGCCGGAAGCCCATTATTAACGCCTGAGATATTATGTGTCAACTATGCCTATCCGTAGATCTGGCAACGAAATTATGCCGATTACTCGCCTTACCCTGCCTATATTCTGTCCACAACCCTATCATAGCTGTTCTAAAAATCCAGTAGTTGTCAGATCTAGTTTAAAGTTCTACAAATTAATTATCACAAAACATGGATTTCGTGCAAAATACGCTCTGCATTCGGAATATAGAGATAAAGCTTATCTATGGCTTCAGTTCGGCTTATCGAGTTTGATGCATCAAGCAATTCTTTTGATGCCCAACAATTAATTTCGCATGTTGTTTTTTTATGTGAACCATTAACTGAATGTATTTCTTCAATTTTGGATAATGCATCTGGAGGCAGTTCGTTAGATAGTCTTATTAGGTATGGCCAAACATCATCATAAACAAACGTTATTTTTCCTTTTAACAAGGTACATACTAGAATCCTGTCCCACTCTCTAAGCGTCTGCAAAGAATTATAGATTATTGATGATTTAGGTAACGACCACCAACTTCCTTTGTAATCAAATCCAACAATAAAACCAACCACAGAGGGAAGACCTATTCTAGCCGACTCTAAAACAATCTTTTCTTGCTTGACAAATTCTTTTAAAATATCAGATGATGTTTCATAGGTAATAGTATTCATCTGCTTTGTTTTAATAGATTGTTATCCGTAAGCGATTCCAAGAAGGACACTATATCTGTAATTTCCTGATCTGTAAGAAATAAGGGCCTTATACCTGGCGCAATATTTGGATTCGGTATTCCGCCGTCGTTGTAGAATTCGACAACCTTTCTTAGAGTAGGCAGACTTCCGTCATGCATATATGGCGAAGTTAATGCTACATTTCTCAATATGGGAGTTTTGAATGCACCCCAATCTTCTTTTGCTCTTGTAGTCCAATATCTGCCAGTGTCAGACATTTTTCCGTTTTTATAACCAACACCCAAGTTGTGAAACCTATGATCAGTAAAGAGCGCTAAAGCCCCGCCCAAAGAATTTACCGTTGGGTGAAAAATATCATGACAAGTAATACAGCTTGCCTTGCCGATAAAAAGTTCGTAGCCTCTCATTGCTGATTGGCTAAGTGCTGATATGTCTCCTTTAAATAAAAATTCATCAAAAGGAGAGTTAGCCGAAATTAACGATCTTTGATAGCAAGCGAGTGCTTGGGCAATACCTATTTTATCAACGGCTCGTCCAAAAGTAGCCTCAAATAATCCATTATAATCTGATTGTGACTGGATAATAGTTATCGCTTCATCAATTTCAATATCCATGTCACCAGATTTAGAAAATGGAGTTTGTATTTGATCTTCCAACGTTCGAAAACGTCCATCCCAAGTTACTGTTGCAAGATATCCAGCATTTAATACTGATGGCGCATTCCTTTCTAGCCTTAAACCATTGGCATTGAAACTTATTGACCTTTTTTCAGAAAAGCCATGCTCTGGGTTGTGACACGTTGCACAGCTCATTCTTGAAGTGGATGACAACCTAGTATCAAAGAATAATTTTTTACCTAAATCTAGCTTTTCCTGGGTTAAGGTATTTGTATCAGGTATATCAGGCTCAATTAACCCTTTTGGAATATCTAAAGTTATTTCATTCGCAATAGCTCTATCGATAGACTCAATAGCACATATAAGTACACAACATTGAAAAAGCCGAAAAATAAACCTAGTTATATTCATACAATGTTATCTCGTATTTATTTCAATTGTGGTTAAATTGAGCATTTTATCTACATCTGAATCTAGTCGTTTTATTGTATTAGGAGTTACCTTCGAGAAATCTAATTTGATATTTTCTATTCGCCTTAAATCTGAAACAACCTCAGCAAATCTTTCCGGTCCAATATTTAATGCTCTAAGACGATTTGGATCTACACCAGCCTCATTCTCTTTAGTAAAATCCAAGTTTTCAAGCTGGATACCTTTTTTCTTTAGGACTTTTAATTTTGTTTGAATTTCTTTAAGTTGGTCAATCTCAAAAATCGGATTTTTCTGTGTCCGAGGGAAAATATAGGCATTTTCCAGCAATTTATTTGCTCCAGGAGGTGCGATGAAAGAAGTTGCATCAGAAGGAATAATTGTCGCAGCATTTCCGGCTGTATCAAGAGCTGTAAATCGAAGCTGAACTTTTGTATCCCTTCGAAATGGGCCTATCACAGTTTCAAATAACGTCGGGCGCACAAAGTTTCCAACTTTATAATTATGAGCCTTTCTTGCCCAAGTTTTCCCGCCATCAACTGAAAACTCTGTTGAAACTCCAGTTGCTTCAAGTATGCCCGAACCCTCGTCGGAAACCAGTGCTTGAATAGCAAGAGTACCATCCTCTAAAGAAATAAGCCTATAATCGGTTACAACAGGTGGTTTGGTATCATGTATTTGGAACCATTCATTCTGCATAAAAATCTGGTTACTATCTACATCGACTAAGCTTAACCTAGCTTCAAGAAAGTCGCCTTCTTTTAGTTCCATTGGCGCGCGCATTGTCAACGCTCCCTTCAAAGATTGGCCAGGCTCAAGAGTAATAGTTTGTTCGTTTTCAGGGATACCTTCAATTTTCCAATCCTTAGGGTAAGGCGTATGTTCGAACATCCACTTAACATGCTTAGTAGTGTCACTATGGTTTTTAAATTCGTAGTTATAACTATTCAGTTCCCCCGGGTTTACACGAAAAGGAATATTCCATGATTTAACTTTGACATTATCTAAAGGGTTGCTGTCAATTTTTCCAACTGTCTCTACTGTCGCGCGTATATGGTAACGAATTCGACTAATATCAAATCTATCAATTAGTGCATTGAGAACCCATTCCGCTCTCATTCGTAAAATTTTACCTTCTTTTCCACCTCTATCGCGAGCTGGCACTCTAATAACTTTTAACTCCTCAGGAGGCTCTAAATGCAGAAGCTGCTTTCCTGTTGCATCTAACACATCAACATAGACCTTCCCTTCTCCAGGTTCATCACCGCTATTAATTACTCTTACTTCTACCTCTTCAACCTGATTCGCATTTCGCCAAGCTATTGATACACCTGGCCGACTACCGACCCGGATTGCATCACTTAGTAATATCCTGGTTCCATCATCAGCGGGTTCTTCATTTTGAGACCACGCATTTGGTCTTTTGTAAGTCTCATCATCCGCAATACCTAAATCAACATCTGCGAAAGAGTTATTAGGGTGTATTGAGAGGATAAAGCAAATTATGCCCAAAAATTTATATTGCATATTATTAACCTCTAATAAACTAACGATTAGCCTTAATTATTCGTGAGAATAGATTTTATTGAAAAAAATTCAAAGGATTTATAGCATATAAATTGATTGTTGCAATAAACCACACAGTATCCATGGATTTATCTTTCGCAATTTTGATAACCTCAGTCCAAACAGAGAACTAGCAGGTTGGTGAAATACCATATCTTGGCCACTAATGTAGCTGAAAGAAGGCTTTATTTAGCAGGCAGTTGAAATTTAAAATTATTTTCTACTTTGGGCGGTTAAAACACAGTTTTTGCAAAGTTGATACGTATTAGCATCTATAAGATTAGCGATTGTCTCTGAAAGAGTCTTATTCAAGCGTTGTTGCAACTCAAGCAAACGATCTGCGTGTTTTGCATCTAAATCAGCTTGAATGTGCATAACAAACTCTAAAATCGTTTCAGCGCAATATTATGCGAAATTCTATCAAGTCGCTCTGTTCTGATGCCCACTGAGCAAAGCTAAATTGTCACGCCTAAGTAACACAATTGCATTCTGTAACATAGAAGTCATTGATAAGCGACAACAAAGCGATTCTGTTGCTCGGATTCGCTAGTGATCAAGGCTAGCTAACATTATCGTTGCGTCACAGTAGTCTTATTTTGTAAACATTATAAGACCACTATTATGTCGCCATAGAATGCTCCCTTGACGCGTCTTGGTTTATGTCTTATTTTATGGTCGTAGTAAGTTTAAAGACTTATGAGACATATAAGTGAGTAAGAATCATGGCTAAAATTGGATATGCAAGAGTTTCATCAACTGGACAGTGATTAGAAGTCCAGCTTACAAACAGTACTTGAAAATCTTAAAAATGATGATGGACGTTTAGAGCGCATTTTACGCGAGGAATTATCTGGGAATCGCCGCGAAATAAGTGACGCATTAAAACAAAATCGCGATGAATTAAATGCTTCTATTGATAGACAAAATAATGTCTTACAGACCCAAACAGAGCAATCAAGAAAAACCTTAGAAGATAAATTGAGTGCTTTTCAGAATGAATATATCAAGCAATCTGAACGCCTGCGCCAATTAGTTGATGAAAAACTAACTTTAGTTCAACAGGATGCAAGGCAAGGTCGTGAGGAAATGGCAAATAGTCTTAATCTATTTGGCGTAAATCAGAAGGAACAAGTCGAGGGACTTGGTAATTTACTTAAAAATCAGATTGAAACATTTACAAGTCAGTTGGGCTTGCAATTATCGGCATTCACTCAAAATAATGAACAAGGTCTGACTAAAATTGGGAAGATCTTAGATGAACGTTTAATTTCTGCTCAACAGGATGCTCGTCAAGGTAGGACAGAGCAAGCCGAAAGTTTGAAAAACTTTGGCGAATTATTAACAGGTCAGTTACACCAATTAACTCAACGCAACACCCAAAGTTTAGAAACCTTGCGGGAGACAGTAGAAACAAAGCTTTCAAGCATTCAAGTTGATAACAATCAAAAACTTGAGCAAATGCGCCAGACTGTTGATGAAAAATTACATAATACGCTCGAACAAAGATTAGGAGAATCATTTAAGCAAGTCAGCGATAGGCTAGAACAAGTACATAATGGATTAGGAGAAATGCGTACCTTGGCTTCAGGCGTTGGTGATCTTAAAAAAGTGCTAACCAATGTTAAAGTGCGTGGCACATGGGGCGAGGTCCAATTAGATACCTTATTGGATCAGATTCTCAGTGCTGACCAATATGCTAAAAATGTTAGTACACGTCCAAACAGTTCAGAGCGGGTCGAATTCGCCATTAAATTACCTGGTCGAGATATGACCGATGATGTTGTATGGTTACCAATCGATGCAAAGTTTCCACTGGAAGATTACCAAAGGCTTGTTGAGGCTCATGAATTAGCAGATCTAGTAGCCATGGAAGAAGCGTCCAAAGCTCTTGAGATTCGTATAAAGGCAGAAGCAAAAACCATTCGCGATAAATACTTGGAGCCGCCTCATACAACTGATTTCGGTTTATTATTTTTACCAATAGAAGGTCTATACGCTGAAGTTATACGCCGCCCAGGACTATCTGATTTCTTACAGCGTGAATATCGCGTTACGGTCATGGTTTCCTCCTTGTCAGGATCGGTAGTTTCCTACCTCAGGGCCGTTTACACAAAAATTCTTACACCCTCAACAAAAGAGCAGTTGAAAGAGTTGGTCGAGGCCACCCCATTGTGGGAACCCAAGCCCGTCACTGAACTCAGTGAGATTGAGTTGGCCATTAAGGCAAAAATTGAAGAGTTAAATCGTAAATATGCTACAGCGATGGTTAGAGGCAAATATGTAATCCTCGAACCGGACCGGATGGATCCTTCATTACAATGTTCCTCTGTGGAAATTATTCATCCAAGTTCGCTGACTAGTAAATTTGCCCACGATAAAATCACTGTCGGCTACAAAGCGGACAATAAGCCTATTGTGAAGAATGCCGTCAGTGTTTGGTTAGAAAGCCCGGATCGTCGCAATTATGAAGGTATCGTATTTGACCCTGGAGTCGATCATGGGAGCCAATATTTTAACTATTGGCGTGGCTTTTCTCTAAAACCCAAAGAGGGGAAAATTGATCTCTATTTACAACACATTCACGAAGTTATTGCCGATGGAGACACTGCGGTCTACGACCACATTATTGCGTTAATGGCCGATGCAGTTCAATTAAGGCCGAGACCGGGTGTGGCTTTGGCTATTATTGGGCAGCAAGGTGTTGGAAAGGGGGTTTTTGTCAATAATTTTGGCCGGCTATTTGGTGCACATTATTTACACATCTCCCAAAATAGCCACCTTATCGGGAAGTTTAATCGGCATCTTGCTGAAGGAATGATTGTGTTTGTCGATGAGGCATTTTGGGCTGGCGATAAGGCCGCTGAAGGTGTCTTGAAAGCATTGATTACCGAAGACCGTATGATGGTTGAGGCAAAGGGGGTAGATGCTATCCAGATAAAAAATCACACCCGTATCTTTATGGCATCGAATAATGATTGGATTGTCCCGGCAGGTCTTGAGGAACGTCGTTTCTTTGTGGTGAAGGCTTCCGAAAAATATATTGGAAACCAGGATTACTTTGGACGGTTGCAACAACAGATGGATCGTGGAGGTCATGCAGCTCTATTGCTTTACCTGCAACAATTTGAGTTGGATGGGATTAATTTATCTGCATTTCCTCGCACGGAAGCACTTGCTAGTCAAAAGGTGCTCAGCATGGGATTAGTTGAAAAGTTCTACTACCATTTACTCAAGGAGGGTATCTTATTTAGATCAAATGGTGATTTTGATCTCGAAAAAAGTCAAACGCCATGGGGCCAGGGTGAAGTTTCAACGAGTATTATATACACTGCCTTTTTGGACTATATCAAATCTGACCCTCGCAAGTGGTTTTCAGGGCCTGAAGGTTTTGGAATAGAGATAAAGAGGTTGGTACCGACCATCGAAAAAAAACGAATCAAGGGCCAAGCATGTTACATTTTCCCTTCGTTAAAGGAATGCCGTGATTCATTTGACCAACGTACAAAGCAAGATTGGGGTTGGCCTGAGGATTAACTAGAACGGCTAGAACGATGCAACCCATGCTCAGTTGCATGGGTTGCATGGGTTGCATGGGTTTTCTGGGGACTTTTCAATCAGAAAACGTAAAAAAAAACATTTGCTGAGTGGTTAGGGCAAAGGTTCGCTTCTAGCTTCTAGCTTCTAGCTTTTTAAAATTTAATTTATACCTATACAACCCATGCAACCCATGCAACCCATGCAAACAATGTAGCAATATAGACATTACCAGAGAGAATCAAATTTCTTAAAGCCAAGAACTAAAAAGCCTGAGCACCGAGAAGTTTTTTTTCACGTTTCTGGCTCCAAGCTTCTCGATGAGAAGAAAATGAAGCCACAAATTTATAATGTTTCTATATTTTTTTTGCGTGCTGGAATATCCGATGCTGGCTTAGATTATCAGTATGTGCTGTTTAAGCCCCCAAATCTAAATTTGATCAAATCGCCGAAAACTCAACGCTTACCGGACATCGTCATTGTCTGGAAAGCCCACCTGTTGGCGCCAATGCCGACCGCTTGTTCATTGCAACCGATTCGGTCAACTACCGGGTATTTTTTTTACGTTCCACGCCTCGGCTGAGCCGTATGTCCTGCTTCTGAGATTGTCATGATCAAGCGATTTAAAGTAGATGCAGGATTCATCCCTTGCCCGGTGAATGAGGGCGACGAGCTCTATCCGAATGGCATTTTCGAGTTCAATATCTCCTGCATCCTTGAACATATCCAACGCAACCCAACCGATGTCGCCCTCGTGGAGATTACCGTGAATGACTTCTATCACGGCTTTTCGTCCCTCAATGAATCGCAAGTCGAGTTGGCTGATATGTCTAAGCCCGTGGTTCTCGCCGAGATTTCTCCGGGGAAATCCAACCTGATCGATGGACACCACCGCCTGGAAAAGGCACGACGGAGCGGCGTGTGCACTCTACGTGCCCACAAATTGACAGCTGTCCAACATCTGCGTTTCTTGACTAGCGAACGAGCCTATCTGTCATACATTGAATACTGGAACGGCAAAGTGAAACAACTGAGACAGGTTAGCAGGGCCGAACATTGCCCTAACGGGTGAACAGAGCACTAATGACCAGATGTTCATAATCTGGTTAGGCTTGTACGGCGTTGATGATATGGGTTGTAGCTTAGCGGTTGCGATTTATGAATGGAACCTGCGGTCGATTTTCTCGAAAGTCGCAAAAGTAAATTCCATGCCAAACTATCACATGTTCCAATACAAACATGGCCATCGATTCGGATACGATTGCACCGGAAGTTAATGACGGCTTTTGGAAGTGGCGAACTGGCAATACCGACCCCTAGCCGACGCTCGGGCACGTCAGCAAATTATGTCTGCTACCGAGCATCAACCAGACATTGAATTGAGAATACAAGGCTTAATATGGCCTGTTGTAAAGTATTGACCAATCTTGTTGGAATCAGTTTGCGGCGTTAGACTATCCAGAGAATATTACTTTAGGTCCGTTCGGTAAATCACATGAAAAGTCTATTCAAAGTATACCTACTGTCCTCAGCGATGCTATTTAGCCAAAATTTGGCTGCCGTAGAGTCATTCCTTGGTTTGACCTTAAACCGATCTTCGATGAACGATGTGTTGCAGATCATTGCAACAAGTGGCGGCACTATTACTGAGAATGCACCTATGGATCGATTTGGGTTAACCCGAGTAATTAGGTTTAGTGGGGGTGCGTTACCCGGAGTACCGTTTTACACCAGCGGTAATTTTCTGTTTGATAAAAACGGCACGTTGTATCGATTTAACCTGGCCGGCCCGCTTTCTGATGCTAATGCCACTCAGGCTTATGGTGCACATGTCAAAACGGTCATCGCAGACAACAAGCTGCTTTCCAAAACCAACGATATTATGAAAGTAGCTCTATCAAACGCAATATTAACCTTCACACTAAATCGAAGCCAAAATATTTTTACTGAAGATTGGCAAGAAAGTCTTGCTTCTTCGCCCAGACAAAATGCCCCAGCGGACCATTGGGCTCTGAATGCCTTTTGCATCAATAACTGTGGCGTGGGGACGTGTAAAGTTTATGTAGGAACTGGCTCTGAAAGCATCGATTCAACAAACGAAGCAGCATGTAACCAAAACGCCCATCAGTGCGTTCAAGATTGTATGGCTGAACATGAGCAATAACACCCATGATGTAAACTAGGCGGCATTTTTTTTCAAAAATTAAGGCCCTGTGTGAAATACAGCGGGTAGCTAAATTTAAGCTTTCCGCAGAGGACGAAATATATATTGATGAAGTTATTGATATTCGATAGCCCCATAAGTACAAAATTTCTAATGTCATATGGAAGATTTCATCAGAATTAGAAGCGAAAAGGAATATCATTGAAAGCTAGACTAGTGCAGATAAATATATACGGATTATTGATAAATACTTATCGAGTTCAACAATTTTGGAGAAAAATATGAATGCAGTCAACACGTTTGGCATAACCTCCATTGGGTTTGTTTTAATTATTTATGGCCTAATTGGTCTAGGTTTATGGTTTTCCCACAAGAAAAAATGGCGTGAAGTCACCATCAACCCCAAAACCAAAGCTCGATATTCTTTTTCAGGCCTTGCCGTGTTTTGGATACTTTATATCTTCATAAATTGGATGAATCATAAATATGATGGCCAGTCGCCAACTGGCGAAACTGCACCTACTTTGTTGTCAATGTTTTTTCCTATTGGGCTTTTATTTTTTATTTGGATTAAATCAAGTCGAATTGCAATGAATCCAGGTAAAGAAGAAATTCTCGCCCACTTTGGTCAAACTAAAGAAGAACGAAGAAATAATATTGAGAAGTTTTTCGATGCTAAGCATGAATTTATCAATACCAGTCATAGCTATTTAAATGTCAAAGGTAATTTAGTTAAGATAAGTGCCCAGCGCAATTTAGCTGTCTTCAATCATAAAGAGCTTAATGCACTCAGAGTAGCGTTTCACCTGCTCAATGAAGATTTTTATACTAATGTAGACTATCTTAGAATAGCTCTTGCTATAGTGGCAGGCGAGCAAGCAGGGCAGCTGACTTATTCAATCAATGGAACGGCATGGAATCAGTTCCCAGAAGGCACTATTAACGAACCACCTGCAGAAATTCTAAAACAATACCTTTCAAGTTTGGGATTTGTAGGTACAACTAGCGTGGTTGATACTGCTTTAGGCCATTTTTTGTCTTTTGCCAAAACACCCACGACATCAAAGTTCTACCTAGAGCTATGTGAAAAGATTGGAATTGGTGATCCAGTAAATAATGTTTATGAGGAGGCCGCTTATGAGCCTGCGGCTGACTAATTTAAGCTCACGCGATGACGAATTTTTTCTTGGCAAGGATGGCGATAAAAATATTGCTTTCAGCGGGCCTGGCGCATTAATAACAATAGGTAGGCCAGGCAGTGGTAAAACGCAATGCCACGCAATGACTAACTTATTGAATTGGTCAGGATCAGTGTTGGTGCTGGATATTAAGGGCGAGCTTTACGACAAAACGCACAAATGGCGTGAACAAAATGTCGGCCCAGTTATTCGCTTTAGCCCCTTTAAAAAACAGACCGCTCGTTATAATCCATTAGCGTTCATTAGCAGCCAGCCAGCAGAAGCTTGGTCTCAAGGTAAATTCCTTGCTGAAATGTTAATACCGTCAGCGGAGGATGAAGGCAACCAGAAGTTCTGGAATGACTCGGCCCGTGAGATTATCGGCGCGGCTATAGCCGCCATCTGTGTCAATTTACAGCCACAAGACCGAAGCTTTGACAAGGTTTTAGACATCGTCAGTGGTAAGGGATGGGCATGGTTGATTGAGCAATTAACTGACATGTCGAACGCTTCTGGTTTACGGGCTGCAGCCAGAACCGTAGCTAATTTTGAAGATCTGCGTGTAAATGAACCTCGGCTGTTTACTTCATCAAGAACAACAGCATATGTAGCAATAAACAGCTGGAGTGACCCCAACCTTGAACATGCCATATCTGCTTCGGATTGGTCTCCCCACGATCTGCATGGCGATAAACCGCTCACAGTTTATATCACCGCATCTCCCCAACAACTTGCAACCCAGCGCAATTTCTTTCGCTTAGTCATTGGTCAGCATATAAACATGCTAATGGATGATCAATTCCTTCAAGACCATGGCAAAGACAAGGTTAAGCGGCAGGTTTTACTTTTGTTAGACGAATTTCCAACATTGGGATACATGAAGCCCATAGAAGAATCAATTGCCTTGGGTCGTCAATACGGTTTACGTCCTTGGTTACTTGCTCAATATGCACAGCAAATTACTAAAGCATATGCCAGTGATGCCGTGATTCAAACCTGCGCAGTACGCTCATATATGAATCCTGATTTTGAAACTGCCAAACAAATTTCTGATGAATTCGGTTACATAAACGATATAAACGGTAGTGGACGCAGACCTCTTCATGAACCTCAAAAAATCGTGGGGCCTGACCACAAGAATACCGTTTTTGTATTTGCAACTAACTGGAAAGCTACTTTGTTGAGCAAAGTTTTTGCTGGAGCGGTAGATGGGCCATTTTCTAGCCGGTATGGGGATTCATAATTAGTAGCAATGGCAAGTGTTGATCTACCCAAGTTTTGTTTATCAATATGGAGTTTTTAATGACACTTCAAGAAATCGATGCAGAAATAAATAAATTAGAACAAGATCGCGATCTTGTGAATACTACATTGGACGAACTGAAATTAAAGGCTGACTCATTAAGTAACTCCATTACTTCAGCTAAACAAAATACCGCTAGTATTTTAGATTCGGCAATACAAGCTAACGAGGACGCATTGAAAAATATAAATGCGCTTATTGGTAATTCAGAAAGAAAATTGTCTGATTTAAATAATCAGATTACAGAGTTTCATATAGAGAAACTAGAACAAGATCGCGTTCTTGTGAATGCTACATTGGACGAGCTGAGATTAAAGGCTGGTTCGTTAAGTAGCTCCGAGGTTTCGGCCCAACAAAACACATCTAGTATTCTAGATTCGGTAATACAAGCTAACAAGGACACCTTGGAAAACATAAATGCACTTATTGGTAATTCAGAAAGCAAATTGTCAGATTTAGATAATAAAATTGCAGAGCTTAATATTAAGCTAGTCAGTGAAACTCCAATTTTATACGGAGATAGCAAGGAAGAACTTTCTGAAACTAGGGTTAAAAATAATGCTAATACAGTGTTGGAAAGTAATAATCCTTCTTTTGCGGAAGATGCACATTCCGGTGGTCTTTTAAGAGCCCTAAAAAAAATAGAACCGGTGTTTAAGTTATTTGAGGCAGTTGAGCAGGTGGTTCAAATAATTCATCCTTCTCAACGCGAATTAATGGAGCATGTCATAAATGAGGCTAACAAGGATCAACCTAAAGTAAAAATGGAAATACCAGATGCAGAAAAATATCAGCCTCCTCTTGTTGAAAAAATTAACTTATCCTCTGACGAAATACTTGCGTTGGAAAATACAGGTATGGTTGTCAGCTCTAGTTCCGGGGCATTATTAGAGGCTAGCCCAAGCAATGATAAAAATCATAACAGATCCAATGATATTGCCGAGGAAGAAGTTAACAATATCCTTGCTAAAGGTTACTCAATAGAAAAGGATAAGGAAATAGAAACAGCAATTCATTCATGGGATGAAATGATGCGAGAGGCGAAAAATAAAACCGAAGAAATAAATCTGAGTCAAAAGAATGATTGGTTATCTCGGTAGTTGACTTAGTCTAACACTAAATGGTGTCCATAATGAATAATAAATACAACAAAATAATAATTGATACCGTAATCGTCATTGCCTCATTAGTTACAATATATGCAGGGTACCAGTACTATTCGATCAGAAATATAGACTGGAAGCCATACTCATCACAAACCTATGGCTACTCGGTTTACTTGCCAGATAGCCCATCCGAAATAACTAAAGATAAACCAGGTGAAGCTATTTTATCACTTCAGAAATTTTCAGACGGCAGCTACTTTGGGGCAAATAAATTAGTATTTTCTGTAACTGTTCAAATTGACAAACCATCAGATAACAACCAAGGTTGATGGCGTTGCTGGTGCATTAACCTCCTCGGATGATGCAAAAGTGATTTATGAAAAACAGCTACCTTTCGATCCTGGACTTCCTGGCATTAATCTTCCAGGAAAAGAGATAAAATTTCAAAATAGCGCCAATGAAAAAGTAGTCAGGGTATTAGGAAAGGATAAGTATGTGTATATCCTGATAGTTTCCTCAGCGCTAGGACAATTTGATCAAGAAGCTGCAAAGCGGTTTTTCGAGTCTTTTAAGGTTAGTTATATTAAATAATATGGTAACGAAAAGAAGAAAGTTAATTAAGATAATTATCGCTACTGTAGCGGTTATTTTGGTAGTTTTTATTTCCGCAATAATACTAATTGATCCTTATGCCTATTCAAAAAAACATATTGGCGATAACTACCCTTCACTTTAATTATTAAGCTATAAAAAATTGATTTATGAGCTATCGAGATAACTGTGGAATTTGCGGTGAAAGCTATAACGATGAAAATTTGCTGACATGTAAAAACTGCAGTACAAGCTTTTGTTATCATTGTGGCGATTGTAGAAAGTCCCTTTGCCAACGATGTATTGATAGTTTATTAATCGATAAAAGCAAAGACGAAAGTCTTGAAAAATTTATTGATGCTGAATAATTATTCCCAGTATTTAGCAAGGCATTCAATTTAATTCTTTTGTCTTTGAATAATTGTCCGGTTTCAGTCAAACACTGGTCATTTATGATTTGAATCTAGGATCAGTTGAATGACAGCTGATGGCCGATACCGCCAATAAACTAGTAACTCCCATTTCTGGTAAAGAACGTAAACCCAAGCAAATTCTTGGATGGCAAAGCGATGAGCTTTTACTCGGACTTTGCTGTCCAGCCGCAAGCCCTTCAATTCTTCTGATTCCCGTAATTGACAATTGTCAATTACGCCTACCTTTTTATCCTCACTGTTCAAACCTGTAAAACCGCCAGCCGATTACAGCACGGTTTGCGAATGCAGCCGCAGAAAGCTTAGGTTGGGATAAGTCATTGAATATGTTATACTATATCAACAGCAATCATCTTTCGTTTGATCGCTGTTCACGCCCTCCGCCCCTCGACGCTTCCATAACATGACGCCTATTTTTCATCGGGTTTGATCATCCGCTGCGTGTTCGTGCGCCTGTCGTTTTGTTTGGGATAGTCGTAGGTCCGGCGGGATTTGCTTGTTTATTGTTGTTTACTTCATAACAGGAGACATCTGATGTCATTTACCACGCTTGATAACGCCAGTCCGTCGCTACAGGTGTTAGCCGACGGTTTAAAAACCGCTTGCCGCGATTACGCGCAGACGGTGCAACAGCCCCCGTCTTATGCTCTAACCCTGGAACTGGGTCATACCGTGCGCTATTTAGCCCGCTGTGTCACGCTGGTGTTATGCGCGGCACTGGGTGAGCACGATCCCGATTTAGACGAGTTGGACAATCTGAGTCTGACTGACCTCAGCGGTGAAGACGATGACGAACAGGAATAAGCGCAATAGCCTAGGTCTCGTTATTCTCTTGGCTTTAAGGCGGCTTACTTTAAGGGCTAGTCTGTTTTTTCGCTTCGCCGAGGGAGGACACAACTATGTCCAGTGATGCCGAGCACGAAGGCACTGGCGTTCAACCGTGTTTGCCGCAGCCGCGTTTCGAGTCAGGAGAGTTGGTGGCGACGCCGGGTGCCTTGGACGTACTGGAACGCTTAGGCATCAGCCCCTTCGATTTACTGCAACGCCATATCCGCGGCGATTGGGGCGATGTCTGTGCCGAGGACGCCAAGGCTAATGAAGACGCCTTACGCAGTGGCTCACGACTCCTGTCAGCGTATGAATTACCTACCCCAGCAGTGGATAGCCCTGCAACGGGGTCAGTCAAGCTCTGGTTGATAACCGCGGCAGATCGTAGCGTGACCACCATTCTGTTACCCGAGGAGTATTGAACAACATCTGGCTGTTCGTTTTCACTTCCTATTTTTAAATACTGATTGATTTCATTACTACTTTGGAGAAATTCTCATGACGCAAAAAACTACCCAACCCGCATTAGATTCTAATACCCCAGCTAAAGCCGCTGTAGAAACTGGCCCAACCGATAGTGCAAGTACCGGTACGGCCACTGCGAAAGGCGTAACAACCACTGCTGGTAAAACCGTGTCGGTCAAACCTGCGAAAAATCAACCGTCGGCTGAGCAAGTCAAGGCGTCAGCTTTGGCTGGCGATGACGGCATTGGTCATGATAATGGCGTTGGCGGTGATACTGGCACGGATGCTGATGCTAATGGTGACGGTGATACTGAGAGCGGTACCGATACGGGTGTCCTTGACGGTGATGTTGATGGGGATACTGATCAGGCTGGAGTTGACGGTGCTAGTGTTAGTGCCCTTGCAACTGTTGCTGCAGATGCAGATGCAGAAACCAACATTGGGCGCACCCGTGCACCAGTAGGCAAAAGCACCGGCAAAACCGCTGACACCAAAGGCGAGCTCTCGCCGGAAATCGTGGAACTGGTGACGGAGTTACGCGATACGGTCAAGCAACTTGCCCCTAATCGGCATACGCCTAAGACCTTGAAACGGGCTTTGTCCAATGTCTCGGCAATTCTGCATGACATCGACACTCTCTACCAGCAGTCCGAATAACCGCTATTCACCGTGATAAGCGCTTGTCAGTTTTACTAGTTCTGAACTGACGCACTTTTTATTTTAATCCTGACGTGACTTTTCCTGATGGGCTTCACCGCTCAGGCTAAGTCACGTCTATTGATCGGAGAACAGATCATGAATAACCCTTTTCAAGTACACGAACTGCCTGGCCATTTTCTGATACTACGGCCCGTTACCGAAGCGGAAATAGTGGCGATGGCCAAGCATTTAATCGCGCAGCAGTTCATCCGTGGTCAGACGTTAACCTCCCCTGACGATGCGCGCGAGTTTCTGATGTTGGAATTAGCACATTTAGAGCATGAGGTGTTCTATTGCATTTTCCTGGATAACCAACACCGCATTATTGAGGCTGAGGCCTGTTTCCAGGGCACGATAGATTGTGCCAATGTCTATCCCCGTGAACTGGTGAAACGCACCTTGCAATTGAATGCCCGCGCGGTGATTTTGGCGCATAACCATCCTTCGGGTTTGGCGGAACCCAGCGAAGCCGACCGTGCGATTACACGTAAATTAATCGACGCCCTCAATCTGGTCGAAGTAAGAGTATTGGATCATTTCATTATTGCCGGCATTGAGCAGTTTTCCTTTGCCGAAAGAGGCTTGTTATGAGCGGGAATACACAATTGCCCGGAAGAACGTGCAGCAGTGCGGCGTTAACCCGTTTGACGTTTATCCGCTTGCCATGGATCGGCGTGAACACCCGCGTTGGTATCAGCCGAGCCGTCAACCTTGAACCAGTCGCCAATTGGCGACAAACCTCGCCTGTGAACATGCGATGGGGCTTACGGCGTCTCTTGCCGTCAAAGGTCTGGAGAACTGCACATCATTTAGGCATGTTAATGCACATTAACATGCCTATGCGGGCATTTATGATCACGGATATAGCAATGAATGCGGAAATTAGCGACGTGAGCGACATGGCTGTCGCGGACCGGATCGACTTCACTAGCATCGGTGTCCTTGATGTCCTTATCAACGTCTTTTGTGACGTCGATGTACTTGCTACCGTTGCGGCCTTTTTTGCCCCTGATGTCCTCAATGATGTTGATGTGATTGATGTCGTTAATGACATCAATGCGATTCATCGAGGCGCGGTAGATCACGAGGAGGCTGCGGTATGACCAACGACTCGTCATTACCCCTGACACATGATCATGCAGTCCGCAGTCGTGTCGCGCTGATGGTGTATCTCGATAATCTGGCACCCAGCGGTCGCCGTTCGATGCGGTCCTTGTTACAACGCGCGGGTCGGTTGTTGGCTTGGTCAGGGACAGTGGAGGACATGCCCTGGCTGTCGTTACGTTATCAGCAGCTGATGCAGTTACGGTCGGCGTTACGTCAGGCGGATTTGTCGATCAATACCGTGAATACCTGCCTGGCGGCGATACGCGGGGTGTTGAAAGCCGGCTTTTTGCTGGGTGACTATCCGGCGGAGGACTGGCAACGGATTCAGGCGCTAAACAGTGTGCGCGGTAAAGTGCTGCCAGCCGGTCGTCAGCTGGCGACACGGGAAATCCACCGGCTATTAGCTATTTGCGAACAAGACAAAGCCGCTCTGGTCGGCCAACGCGATGCGGCGATCCTGACCTTGTTGGTGTTTGCCGGCCTGCGGCGCAGTGAGGTCGTTAGTCTCTGTGTCAACGATTATGTGCCCCGCAACGGCTTGCTGCTGATTCGTGAAGGTAAAGGGCAGAAGCCGCGAGAATTGCAGCTGCCGGCCCAGGCCAGGCAGGCTTTAAAGCGCTGGTTGCATCAACGCGGAGGCGTGCCGGGGCCGTTGTTTTGCCAATTGGCGAAAACCCAGCGCTGTTCTGATCAAGATCATGTCCAGCAACAGCGAGGGAGTCTGGGTTGTTTACCGACCGAACCAATCAACGCCCATCAAGTGTATGCGCTGCTCAAGCGGCGTTGCCGGCAGGCGAAGCTCAAGCCTTGTACACCGCACGACTTACGTCGCACGTTTATCAGCAAGCTGTTGGAACAAGGGGTGGACTTTAACACCACCCGGCAATTGGCCGGCCATGAGCATTTGCAAACCACGGCCTTGTATGACCGCCGCACAGTGAAAACGCAACGACAAGCCATGGCGAATTTTCGCTTGTAACAAGCTAACAGCACGCTGCTGGTTGGTACAGCCCAACCGCGTTATTAAAAACTGTCACTCAATCAACGATGCCGGTATGCCGCGCCCGATGAGCAGGATGCTGTGCGTTTAAATCACCTCACCGAATTATCTCTGTTATCTGGAGGATTATTTATGCCTGTACTAATTGAACACATCGATGCCATTGCTCGCCAAAAACAACGGGCGGTGTTGTATCTGGAATTTCATCCGCAATCGGACTTCGCAGACTCGTCTGTTTACGACTATGAAGCCGATAACAAACGCCAAGCATTTTTAGACTGGCTGCAACAACACGGCATCGCCTGGCAGCCTAGCGCGCCGATAGCCTCAGGCTGTGGTTTCGGTGCCTATCTCGGCCAGATCTATGTCGATTTGCCGATGGACGATGACGATCCACTGTATCGCCATTTACGTGATCACTTGGAATATCCCGATGGTTCGATGCGCGATCCTAACCAACGATTTTTCTATCTGCCGTTAGACATCGCTATGCGGAATGCTCATCACGACGAGCCGGGATTTTGGGACACATGGGCCAAGGATTTTTAGTCACGTTGCAGAGAATGCCTTAGCGATTTTTTCGGGAAGGTTCATACAAAAAACCATCTTGCAAAGATAACAAAGTCGGCAATACCGATGCCGTTTTTTCAAATTATTTTTTAACCAAAAAGGACACCCAAAACTAACGATTACTACGCAGTGAAAAAATGCGCGAATTTTTTTGCGAAAAAAACGCACTGCAAAAAACACCGCAAAAACGCGGGAAAAACCGCGATTTTCAAAACTGTAAATGAGTTGCACCTCAACAAACCGTGGTGCCAATCATGTTCGAAAAAAATCATTCACAACTGCCATTTGTACCGAGATTTATCCGCATTCGCGATGCGCCGTTTTATCTCGGCATGGACAAAAACCGCTTTAACGCAGAGGTCAGACCGGCACTCACCGAAATCAAAATCGGTACGCAAGGTATTGCCTTTGATCGCAACGAACTTGATGCGTGGGCCGACGATTACGTGCGTCGTGTCGGTACGCCGGGTAACCAAAAACTGGAGAAAGAAACATGGCAAAAAAATCAACAGGGCTTACCAAAAGGAACGGTGTCTGGCACATCAATAAAGTTATCAAAGGAAAAAGACTTTATGAAAGCACTGGCACAAGTGACCTCGAAGAAGCGGAGCGCTACTTAGCGCAACGCATCACTGAATATCGGGGACAACTGATCTATGGCGAAAGAAAGTCCTATACCTTTATCGAGGCGGCAACGAAATACCTGAAAGAAGTCGAGAAGAAAAGTCTGGATCGAGATGCTGTCACGTTGAAGGCGGCGATACCTTTTATCGGTGATACGCCATTGGAAAAACTTCATATGGGCACGCTGGATAAATTTATCGCCGCCAGGAAAAAGTCCGGCCTGAAAAATGCCACCATCAATCGTGATCTGGCGATTATCCGCCGAATCTTAACCTTGGCGGCACGACTGTGGCGGGATGAGTTCGGTAATTCGTGGCTCAGTGAACCGCCGCTTCTTCAGCCGTTAAAATCCGATTTACGCAAACCCTATCCTATCGACAGCGAAGAAGAGCAGCGCTTATTGGCTGAATTACCGGAACATCTGCAACCGATGGTGACATTCGCATTACATACCGGGCTACGCGAACAAGAACTGACTCAACTGCAATGGTCTGAAGAAAATCGCAAGCTTGGGGTGTTTGTATTGCCCGGCGACAGGACTAAAAATAATGAGGATCGAATTGTGCCGTTAAATAGCAAGGCGCTGGCAATCATCAATGCACAACGCGGTAAGCATGATGAATATGTCTTTACCTTTAAAGGCGAACCCGTGCAACGCATCAACGGTCACGCCTGGCGCAAAGCAAGGAAACGAGCAGGCCTGGAGCAATGCCGAGTACACGATCTGCGCCATACGTTTGGTCGACGGCTACGTGCGGCTGGCGTCAGCTTTGAAAATAGGCAAGATTTGTTGGGTCATAAGTCCAACCGAATAACAGATCATTATTGCAAGGCGGAACTGGAAGAGCTGCAGGCTGCCGTTGAACGATTATGTAGCCTTTAGACCGCTGCGCCCATGAAGGATTGTGTGCATTCATGGGCATCCTACCCGCCGCATTCGCTTCATAGTCAAAGCTGTAGGCTCGAAGCCAAAACATCGATTAACCCAAAATCAAAACCATAGAGAGGAATACCCTAATGTTCAATGACCGCTTAATACAATCCCTACGCGATGCCCGGCATCTGGTTATTTTGACCGGCGCCGGGGTGTCGGCTGAATCGGGCATTCCGACATTTCGCGATGCCATGACCGGACTCTGGGCGCGATACGATCCCCAGCAATTGGCCAGTGAGAACGGTTTTCGTGCTGATCCGGCCTTAGTCTGGGGTTGGTATGAATGGCGTCGCGCCAAGGTCATGCAATCGTCACCCAATCCGGCGCATCGGGCAATTGCACAGTGTCAGCCATTGGTCCCGAAGCTAACGCTGATTACGCAAAATGTCGATGACTTGCATGAACGCGCCGGCAGTCAGTCCGTCATCCATCTGCACGGCAGTTTACATGAAGCGCAGTGTATTGCCTGTGCCACGCCGTTTGCATTGAGCGCTGCCCCAACGGTCATTTCTGAATCAAAGCGGGTTGAACCGCCTCGCTGTCCGGCTTGCGGTGATTACATTCGTCCCGGCGTAGTGTGGTTCGGTGAATCGTTGCCCTTAGACAGCTGGCACGCTGCAGAAGCCGCAGCGCAGCATTGCGACGTATTGATGAGCATCGGCACATCGGCGTTGGTGTATCCCGCCGCCACTCTGCCGCTGGCTGCCCTCACCGCCGGAGCCA
This sequence comes from Methylomonas sp. 11b, assembly GCF_000515215.1. Lineage (NCBI taxonomy): Bacteria > Pseudomonadati > Pseudomonadota > Gammaproteobacteria > Methylococcales > Methylococcaceae > Methylomonas > Methylomonas sp. 11b. Next base: position 4,236,625 of record NZ_KI911557.1, on the reverse strand, counting down.
AGGTGATACAACTCAATCCGGATAAAACCAACCTGGATGCCAAAGCCCACTTTAATCTACATGGTAAGGCGGGGGATCTATTGCCCGCACTGCTGCAAGCCGTGTATGCCCAGTAAAGAAAAAGGTGCTGACAAAAACCAGAGAACGGACAAGCATATGGCAGCAAGTTGCTCACTCCAGTCGTTGGTTTCTAAACAAAATAGGGGAATCTTTATCTTAAGCGAACGACCGTGCCATCCATAATTCTCGCGGCATTCACTGTGGCCATTTATTTGAAAATCATCGGCCCAAAATTTGCGTTACTCATTTTCAGTGCGGGCTTCGATGCTTTCCACGTCACCCTGCGAAGATTCAACGGCGATCGTGATAGGTCTACAGCAGACGCTACAGTCTTCAATATACTCCTGACTCTGAACCGAACAATCAACCAAAACCTCGATTGCTTCCCCGCAATACGGACATTGAATAATAGTGGGTTCTAGGTTGTGCATGATTTCATCCGCTAGTTAAAATTGGTGGCCGTAATCATGGTAATACACTTTGCTGTTTCGCAAGTAAACGTTGCGTTAGCCCATTAAAGAAAGCAACTCTGGTTCCAGAGCCCATCCTCTAAAGCAGATATGTCACCACCCAACAAATGACCGTCAATTCCAGCGCAATGGGCAGCACGAAAAAGTACGGATGATGCTTCATCACATTAAACAACTCAAGCAATTTGCTGCCGTCATATCCGAATGGACTCTCTACTTTGAAATCAGGTCTGGAAGGCACCGATTGAACTGGCGCTGGAGCGCTGCTGATATAAAAATTGTTATCGTCAAAAATGGAATCAAACAAATCATCCAGCTTTTTTTGATTTTCAAAAAGACCGTATAAGGCATTTCTATCAAGGACAACAGAGCTCATGACCATTCCTCCGACACGTTGCTTTGGACAATAGACTAATGAATCGTCCAGCAAGAATCTGTGAAAAGTCTCATGTTACGGATAGGTCCTTACGGACACCCGCTTACCAAAAACCGTCTTTCCATAGCGACGAATTCACTTCGGATAAAAAACTTTCCTCCGACGGTCTCTTGATGGCCGAGCTTGCTCTATCAGAATTGAAGGGGTGACAATACGTCACAACGAAGCTGGACGAAGCATAACGCCAAGTCGCGTAAATCTCGCGTACTCAAATTTCAGGCATAAAAAAAGCAGGTATCGAATTAACGATAACTGCTTGATTTTCCTAGTCATTCGATGGTGGGTCGTGTGCGATTCGAACGCACGACCATCGCATTAAAAGTGCACCCAACAGCGAATTATTCTATATAAATCAATAGCATATGCATGCACGATTGCGTGACTTTGCACGACAGCGCATAACAAGTCACGACCAAAACACGCAAAATTCACGCATAAATATTGCAGATGATGTCATGCGCTAGCCTGTTTTGACACATCCGTACCCTATGCGTATTCCAATTTCAAAACACCCAGGCATTCCAATCGAAACCTGCCAGCGGTGCCGACCGGCCAAAACCTACCGGTCGTTGTAGGACGTTGAAAGGCAGGTTTCCATGCTAAAGCAGTCACGCGATGCCCGTCCAAGTTCAAGAAATATAAGTAGTAGTGTTTGGACTACGACTTGATCTCCCAGAGGATAGAGAAGTCTTGCCAAAAATTCGCACTTGCAGCAAATATTTAGATAACAACATGCCGAGTGCCTTTCCGCTTATCGGCATTCAAAAACCGAAAAAAGAATCGCATGCCCAGTAACAAACTCAGCAATACAGCGAAGATGATTGGGTTGGTGAGATCTTTTTTCACTAACCAGCAGAAATGCACAACACCAGCGATTGCACATAGATAAATTACACTATGTAATGTCTTCCAGCGTTTCCCGCCCAGGCGGCGGATCATGGCGTCGTTTGAAGTCAATGCCAGAGGAATCAGCAACACAAACGCGCTAAAACCGATGGTGATATAAGGCCGCTTGAGGATGTCTTTCCCAATCGCGTCCCAATCGAAAAACTGATCCAGGACTAAATAAGTCGAAAAGTGCAAAGCGGCATAAAAAAACGCAAACAAGCCCAGCATGCGCCGTAAACGCATCAGCCATAACCAGCCCGACAGCCGCCGCAGCGGAGTGACCGCCAAGGTAATCAGCAAAAAGGTCAGCGCCCAGTAGCCGGTAACGTGGGTAATTTTTTCAATGGGATTGGCCCCCAAATCATCCACATAAGCCGCTAAACCCAATTTGGCGAGCGGTAGCAAGGAGGTTAGAAAAACCAGGGTTTTTACACAGCCCAGGGCGCGGTTGTCGAGATTTTTAATGGTCATGGCTTAAAAATTTTGTTTAAGGTCCATGCCGGCATAAAGTCCAGCCACCTCGTCGGCGTAGCCGTTGAACATCAGCGTCTTGCGCTTCAAAAACTCGCCGATGCGACGCTCTTTGGCCTGGCTCCAGCGCGGATGGTCGACCTCTGGATTGACGTTGGCATAAAAGCCATATTCACCGGGCCCGGCTTTCATCCAACTGGTCACGGGTTGTTTGTCGACAAAGCGGATTTTGACGATGGATTTCGCACTTTTAAAACCGTACTTCCATGGCGTCACAATTCTGACCGGCGCGCCGTTCTGATTGGGTAACACTTCCCCATACAGACCCAATGTCAACAGCGTCAAGGGATGCATGGCTTCATCGATTCGTAAGCCTTCGCGGTAGGGCCAGTCGAGCACCGCGGTTTTTTGTCCCGGCATCTGTTCCGGATCGTGCAGGCTGACAAATTCGACAAACTTGGCATTGCTGGTGGGCTCCACTCGCTTGATCAGTTCAGCGAGCGAATAGCCTAACCAAGGCACCACCATCGACCAAGCTTCCACACAGCGTAAGCGATAAACCCGCTCTTCCAAGGGCGCCATTTTTAATAACTCATCAATATCAAACACCTTGGGTTTTTTAACTTCGCCTTCGACTGTGACGGTCCAGGGCCGGGTTCTTAAGCTGCCGGCGTTGATCGCGGGTTCATCCTTACTGGTACCGAACTCATAAAAGTTGTTGTAACGGGTAACATCCTTCAATGGCGTCAGCTCTTCCGCCACGTTGTAGGCCGATTTTTTAACGTCGGTTAATTTATCAGCCGCCCATAGTGCCTGCGGCCAAATAGCTGCCAGCGATGCGCCTCCAGCCATTTGCATAAATTTTCGTCTTGCATGGAACAAGGCTTGCGGCGTGATTTCCGAGGAAGGGATAGCTGGTGGTTTATAGGTTTTCATCTTGTTGATCCTCCGTTCTTAAGGTTATTTCGCACTGGATCGCCATAAACGGCTGTAGCCAAATCAACTGCTATCTTTGCTACATCCTCTTGATTGGCATACCGACATTCAGCAAGGGAGGGAAAGTCCGCCGAAGTGAGATCAATGTTGGTATTTTCTTGATCAAGCGTTGTAGCGAAAGCTTTCGACAAACTGCTCATGCTGGGTTTGCTGACCGAATAAGCGATCCGCCCGTCCGGACTTAAAGCATTCCGCAACGAGGATACGCAAATGATATTACCTGCGGAATCCGGCAACGCAGAATGGCCCCCTTGTCTGGAAAATGCTCGCAAAGCCTGTCTAACGCAAAGAAATTGCTTGGCCAGATTTTGAGTAAGCACTGTCTGCGATGGCGTCTGTTTTATATCCAGCGCTGAGGTATCAATTTCCAGATCGGCATTAGTGACCAATATATCAAGGCCGCCCCAATAAGCGACCAGGACATCAAACATGCTTCTCACCTGACTTTCCTGGCTAATATCGGCTTGAAATATCATGGCTAGTCCTTGTTTTACGCGAATACGTTGCGCAACCTGATCGGCTCCCGCATTTTCATGCAGATAATTAATCATTACCTTGGCACCGGCTGCGGCGAATGCTTCCGCGACTGCGGCACCGACGCCGGCATTGGCTTGAACGACCAAGGCGGTTCGGCCTTGCAGCGGCTGCGCGGCATTTGCCGTGCTCATTTGCTCTCCCGATTGTCGGCTCTCGCTACGCGCTCGTTTTGCGGCGGAAAAAGGCAGAGTTTTATCCACGCATCGAGCGATAATTTACCCGGTCCCTGTAACATACAGACCAGTAGCATGATGCCCCAGACTTTATGTTGTTCAATACCGGCAGCGCCCAAATCAGGGTAGGAAATAACCGCGACGAGATTGAATAGAAACATTAGCACAGCTGCACCGCGCCCAAACAAACCGATTGCCAGCAATAACGGACCGGCCAGTTCAACCGCCGTCCCCAGCATAGCGGCAAATTCCGCTGATAATAGAGGGACGGCATATTCGTTTTCGAACAGGTACAAGGTGCTGTCCCAGCTTTGTAATTTGAGTAAGCCCGACACCCAGAACGCATAGGCTACCCAGCAACGCAGAATTGAATTGCCTAAGGGTGCCAGCTTATCCAGCAGGATTGCGAATCGATAAACCCGGCCGTTCGCTTGATAAAAAGGCGCTATCAGTTTGCAAATGTTTTTTGTGTTCATATCAGTGACATCAAACCAGATAAAAATCGGTCAATAGGCCTTTGCGCAACCAATGTTGCAAAAGGAGTGGGATATTTATATCGGGGTGAGCCGACATCACGGTTTCGACCGCTTGGTTGAGTGTCTGCCCGGCCCCCAATAGCGTTAAAAACTGATATTCGGCTGCCGCCAAATAATGGATTTCCACCTGCCACTGCGGCCGGTAAAGCAGCAAAGAACAGCCACCGGCATTTAAGTCGATGCATTCCTGCCCGCGATAATCAGGCTGGTTGCTTGCCCAGATACGTTCTATCGGATAATCCGAAGCGATGAAGCGCGCGCTGGGATGGAGCCTGAATGCCAATCGCGCGTATTGAGCCGGATCGATCTGAGCAAGGGCGGACAGCAGCAAAGGCTGTGCATCGGCAGCGTGATAGGCCTCGTGCCAGTGCCATTCCAGCCTGGCGATATCGGCTAAATAAGGTAAGCCTTGCGCTGCCTCAAACCGGGCTATGAGTTCGGCAAAATGCCCGCCGTATGTCAGCAAGCTGGCGGCTTGCAACGGATAGCATTTGATATAGTCAGCCGCGAGCCAATCAAAAAACGCGTCGCCGACCAAGCAGTTCACCACCGGATACGTGTCGCGTAATGCTGCGGTTAAGCTCAACCGGGTATTATTCCGATAGATGTTTAAACGTTGCTCGACACTCAAGCCATTCGCTTTGATGTCCAGCGGCAGCTGTTGGGTGTCTTGGCAAACAAAGCGGGAAAAATCCCGCTGCAGATCATGCAGTCTGTACATAAGCCTGCTCCAAATATCGATCGGCTGTTGCGGCTTCCGCCACTAATACCTGCCATTCGGGTAAGTCCGCATCCCATTCGATCAACGTCGGACGGCTGCCCAAGTGTTGAATTGCCGCTTGGTACAATTGCCAGACTGCGTCACTGACCGGCGCATTGTGGGTATCGATCAGTATGCTCTGCTCGCCTATTTTTTTGACGGTATGCCCCGCCAAATGAATCTCGCCGACTTTGTCAGCGGCTATTTCGTATATGTAGTCCAGCGCATTCCAGCCGTTGTTGACGCAGGACACATAGACATTATTCACGTCCAGCAAAATGCCGCAGCCGGAACGCTGCGCGAGTTCGTTGAGAAAACCGCTTTCCGAATAACTGGAAAAGCCGTATTCGAGATAGCTAGACGGGTTTTCGATCAATAGCTGTCTGCCCAAGTAATCCTGAACCTGCGAGATGCGTGCGGTTAAATGAGTCAGCGTTTCATCGGTATAAGGCATCGGCAGCAGATCGTTCAGATACCTGCCACCAAAGGAACTCCAGCTTAAATGCTCGGATACCAATCCCGGTTCGATGCGTTGAATTAAATCCCGCAATTGGGCTAACTGCTGCCGATCCAATTCGTCGACCGAACCCAGCGACATACCGACGCCATGCAGGCTGATCGGATAATCGTCTCTGATCGCTTCCAGGTCGCGTAACGGGATACCACCCGTGCCAAAATAATTTTCGCTATGCACTTCCAACCATCCAGTTTTGACGGGGCTAAGTAAAGCATCCCGATGATGCTGCGAGCGGAGTCCGATTCCGGCACACGCCGGAATCGCCGAGCTCACTAATGCATGTTTAGCTTGTTGCTGAGTGAGATGCATGTCTTATGATTTTTATTTCATGTCCGCAGGCGCTTCCATACTGCCGCCGACGATGCGCTCGCAAGTACCGGCAGGCAAGGCTATAAACGCATCTTTTTGATTGTCGGCTGTAGAGTGCCCTGCACAGGCATTGGACAGTGTTTTGCAGTCGTTCTTGCCGGCTTTGGCGACGCCATAACATTTCTCGACGTCTTTTTTGTCGGCGGCAAAGGCGTCGGATTGCAAACCCAAAGAGCCTAAAGCGATCAGTGAAGCCATGGCGGTCGATACAACAGTGTTTACGTTTTTCATGAGTCTTTTCCAAATAGTTAAGTGGTTTAGTTATGTCCACTAAGCTTTCAGCGGACATTTAACTAATGGCAAGCGGCGTGCCAACATCGAATAACAATATCTTTTTCTATTAAAACAATTGCTTACAGAAGGCATAACGAATTTTGACCAAGGTCATGCGTTTCTTGTGGCCACAACTATTTGCGGTTGCCGCGAATAGTTGTGGCTTGGTGTTGTGGAATCGACTGGTTAGAATGGCCGGTAGCCTTAGCAACTGGACCAAAAACTCATGCAAACAGTCGATTCGTCGGAACTCGCCATACTGCGGGCGTTGGTGGAAGGCACCGTGCAAACCACCGGCGAAGACTTCTTACGGTCTCTGGTGCGGAATCTGTGTATGGCCATCGACGTTGCGAACGGCTTCATTGCCGAATTCACCAGCGACAAAACCCGGATAAGGTCCTTGGCCTTCTGGACGAACGGCGAATTTATCGACAATCAGGAGTGGGAACTGGCGGGAACGCCCTGTGTAGACGTGTTGGCTGGCAAGCTGTGCCATTACCCGTCGGACCTTTGGAAAATATTTCCCAAGGAAGAAGGCGTAGAAAGTTATCTCGGCGTACCTTTACAAGATGCCGACGGTCATATCCTGGGACATCTGGCGATATTTGATGAACGGGCGATGCCCGAAGAACCGAGATTGCTCTATACGTTCAAGATCTTCGCCGCCAGGGCGGCGGCGGAGCTCAACCGGATTCGGGTCGAAGAGCTGCGGCGACAGAGCGAACATCGCTATAAGGATTTATTCGATGAAGCGCCGATTGCTTATGTGCACGAGGATACCGATACCCGCTTTCTGGCCGCCAATCAGGCCGCTATGCGCATCCTGGGCATCACGCCGGAACAAGTGCCGGGTCTGATTGGCAGCTCGTTTATACCCGACACGGTGGAAGCACAACAGCGATTGCAGCTAGCGCTAAAATCCATCGAAGACGGTACGAATAGCGATGGCGTCGTTCTGGAATTACGTCGCAAGGATAACGGCCAACCGATTTGGATACAGTGGTGGTCCAAACTCGATCCTAGTCGTCAATACTTGCGCACGATGTTCATCGACATTACCGAGCGTGTGTTGATGGAAAAGGAGCAAGCGCAGAACCTGTATTTGCAGGAAGAAATTAAATCGACGCATAATTTCGACGACATCATTGGCCGCAGTCCTGCATTGCAATCCTTATTAAACCAAGTCCAGCGTGTGGCGCAGACCGACGCGTCGGTATTGATCCAAGGCGAATCGGGGACCGGTAAAGAGCTGATCGCTCGCGCCATTCATGCCGCCAGTCCTCGGAAAAACCGGCCATTGATTAAAGTCAATTGCGCGGCCTTGCCTTCCAGCTTGATTGAAAGCGAATTATTCGGTCACGAAAAAGGCGCGTTTACCGGTGCCATCAGCAAACGCATCGGCCGTTTTGAATTAGCCGAGGGCGGCACACTGTTTCTCGATGAAGTAGGCGAGATTCCGCTGGACGTGCAGGTCAAATTGTTGCGCGTGATTCAGGAACGCGAATTCGAACGAGTTGGCGGGCAAATACCGATCAAAATGGACGTTCGGGTCATAACCGCCACCAACCGCAACCTATTACAGGAAGTGGCCGAAAAGAATTTTCGCGAAGACCTGTTTTATCGTCTGAATGTGTTTCCACTGACCACGCCGCCGCTGCGCGAACGGCTGGAAGATATTCCGTTGCTGGTGAATTTTTTAATCGCTAAGTTCGCGCCGAAAATTGGTAAAAAAATAACCGGGATCAGTGCCAAATCAATGCAGCGTTTGCAGAGCTATCGCTGGCCCGGCAATATCCGTGAACTGGAAAATGTTATCGAACGTGCCGTCATACTGGCCGATGCGCCGATTTTGGAAGTCGAGCCCGAGCAATTACCCACTTGTGCCAACAATGGCGTAAAACTCGCTCAAACCAGCGACGCCAGCCTGGATAGCGTCGCCAAAGAGCATATCCTCGGCGTCCTCCAACAAACCCGCTGGGTCATCGAAGGCCCAAACGGCGCCGCGCAACTGCTCAACCTAAAACCCAGCACTTTGCGTTACAGGATGCAAAAATTGGGTATCGATAAGGCGAGTCGATAGATATTGCCTTTTACTTAGATTAACTAAAGAACTCAGGGGAATAGCTTTTGCCTCGTCTCTCTCGGAACGTCTTGTCAGGCGAAGGTGAGCTCTGTCTTATCGAAGCACCCAATGCTTTTTCAACCCAATTACGCATAGAATCCGGGGCTTCAAATACTTCCGGAGGAGCTTCGAAATACCGCAAGGTTACTGACTTTCCTTGCGCCACGTAGGAAAATGGCTGCAAGTACTTTTCCTCAAAGTCGCGTTGGATGATGGCGTCTGATTTTAGGTAAAGCGTATCCTTAACGATGATCGCAAATATATGATCATCTTGATAAAGACCAAATCCACCGAACATCGTACGTATCCGCAATCCTTGAACAAATGCCATTTGCTCTAAAACAAACTCTACAAACTCTGAACGGTATCTCTTAATCATGATGTGAAGGTTGAAAACTGCCCGGTTGAACTATTCAAATCAGGCATCTCATCAAGAAGTTGAGTCAGCCATAACATAAAAGTATCAGAGGGTTCCGCTTGTGGATGAGAGCGGTAGAGAGCGGCAACCCGGCGTGTCTCTTCCAGTTGTCGAATAGCTTGCAATACTTCCGGGAAGCGCTTGGTCTGTGCGAGTGATTGCGCAAAAAGTAACTCCTTGGGCTGTATGCAGCCATGATCAATCGCCGCTCCTACTCTGAGGCGGCATTGGCAAGCATTGCTCGCTTCGATCAAGCCGCAGTGAGATGTCATGAAGGACACGATCCGCGATTTTGCACGTGACAACCGTTTGCGAAATGCCACAGGCGTAATTGCCAAGATTTCGGCGCCTTCCCGATGATCCAAATCCATAATTTCACCCAGAATGTAAGCAAATCGGTGTTCGCGATCCAGGCACATCAATAGAGCGTGAGTGCAGCCTATTTTTACTTCCTCTATCAGTAACTCCTCAGAAATATCATGGGTTTCTAAAGGAGGCGCAACACTAAGCCCGGTAGCTAAAGCGTCGCCAAACTCTTCAAACGTCAACGCCGACTGCTCCATGCGTTTTTTACCCAACGTCAGCAGGGTATTACTGGCGATGCGAAATACCCAGGTACGAAAACTGCTTTCACCTTTAAACCCGGCTAGGCCCGTTATTACACGAATTAGAATTTCTTGAGTGGCATCCTCGGCATCCTGCGGATGCCAGAGAAAGCGCATAGCTATGCTATGCACATCTCTTTGCACAAGGCGCACCAGGGACTCCAAGGCTTCGCGCTTGCCTTCCTTGGCGCGCAATATTAGGAAATCTATCTCATGCAGATCTTCGCTAAGCACGTTCAAGAATTCCTTTCAGTTTGGCAAGCTCTTTCGTCAGGGTTTTGGATTGCATCTCCAAAGCTCCCTCCAGCAGTTCAAGGGGAACCGGCGGTGGCGTTAAGATGAAAGTAAATATGCAACTATCGCAATTCAGCTCTACAACCCGCGAATAGGCGACGGCGATGCTACCATCCGGGAAAGTCATATGCCAATCTACCGTTCCCGTTTGTTCTGAAGCGCGCACATCGAGTCCAATTTCAACCTCGCCATTCGGTGTGCGCATAAGTGCCATGCCATTTGTAACGGAGGCAAACGCTTGTGCCCATTCAGGTAGACGCTGTCCATCAGCGATATAAATGAACGCTTGTTGCTGAGGAACATTGAGCGAAACGGCCTGAACATCGAAGTTTTTCATAAAATTTTCCTATCTTCACAATGAGCCAAGGAAATCTCGGCTCTTCGCTGGATTTAGACTCGTATTTGTCTCAATGTGTGACCGGACAATTTGTGGCTAATAAAATTATATTTGGCTACTGTGACGTAGCCCCACTGAGGACTCAATTTTTTTCCAGAACGATGTGTTTTTTCTCCGATGGGGGAGAAAAATTTCCGAAGGCTTCGTATAAATGTCATTTTTTTTTGGCCTTAGCACAAGGCAACACCCACTTTTCGACAAAGCCTGTTCGATGATGTTCACGACAGCTAAGCTACCGAAGGCGATCAGCGTTGATTGCTTTGCTGGGACCGCCCCGGTCGTAAAACGGTGAAGTCCTGCACATCTTCAAAAAGTTAGATGGTAAACATAAAACTGTTTATCGCGGGTCCAACCGGCAGATTGGTAAAGCGCTTGTGCTTCGGTATTGGTTATGGCGGTCGATAACGTCAGCCGTATGGCTTCCAAGGCTTTTGCATATTTCGCGGCCGTTTCGATGAGCCTTCTAGCCACCCCTTGTCTACGGTATTTTGAATCTACAAAAATATCATTGAGTACAAAAGTTCGTGCCAAAGAAACCGATGAAAAGCAAGGATATAGTTGTACGAAGCCTATGGCAGTGGCATTGTTCTCAGCAATAAACAGTACCGATTCGCCGTGATTGAAGCGATCCAGTAAAAATGATCGAGCAGCGCCGAAATCGCTGGCTTCGCCGTAAAACTGGCGATAGTTGTCGAACAAGAGGGCCAGTGCGCCCAGGTCAGACAGCACGGCTTGGCGAACGGAAAGTGTGTTCATGGTTTTGAAGTGAAGTGAACTTAAATTAATTTATGGCCTTATATATCAACAAACCCGCAATCCCCGGTTTGCCGGACGAGAGGGCAACACCAAATTCAATGCCGAAGCTCCAGTAGATCAGTGTGTCGGTAAAGTCATCCGACACATCTGACAATATCCGGGGGATCTAGAATGCTAACTCATGGTAAGCGGTCAATATTTCAAGCAGATTGCGAATCGATTTCGAATCATCAATTACCCCCAATGTGCCTTTAGTATGTGCGACCGCATTGTCAATGCATGACGCCATTTCATAAAAATTACCACCCAAGTATCACGAAACCTTCACGAATTCGTCAAATTTATGTGACTAGGACAGATTAGGTGATTCGATGATAATGCAGCATTTCGGGCTATTTTCTAAGTCATATGGCTAGGACGAACAAACGCATTCTGGTGATTGAGGACGACCCCGATATCGCCGATCTCCTGAACCTGAATTTACGCGACGAAGGCTTTGCGGTGGAATTGGCTACCGACGGTGAAACAGGGCTGGCGAGACTGGCGGCGCAAGCTTACGACTTGCTAATCCTCGATTTGATGTTGCCTGGCATAGACGGCTTAGAGGTGTGCCGACGCGTGCGCAATCAGCCAAGCTATACGCCAATTATCATCGTCAGCTCCAAATCAGGGGAATCGCAGCGCATCGTTGGTTTGGAAATGGGTGCCGACGATTACCTGACTAAACCGTTTTCCGTGTTGGAACTCACCGCGCGAGTTCGCGCTTTATTGCGTCGGGTCGAGGCGCTTAAGCAGGTGCCGCCCTTATCCAACAATACGACTATCGTCACCGCACACCTGCGTATCGATCCGCAAACACGGGAGGTATGGCTGGATGGGCGACCGATAACGCTGACAGTACGCGAATTCGATCTACTGTATTTCTTTGCAAAACATCCCGGTCATATATACAGCCGCTTGGAGCTACTTAATCAGGTATGGGGTTATTCTCACGACGGCTACGAGCATACGGTCAATTCACACATCAACCGGCTTCGTGCAAAAATCGAATCCGATCCGGCCCATCCCAGCCAAATTTTGACGGTGTGGGGAGTGGGTTACAAGTTTTGCGCCGCCGATCCCGCCGATGCTTAGACGTCGATGTGCCAGCCAAAACGGCTGCGCAACCGAAATGACACCCAATCCGATAACGGCTTGTCAGTGACCGTGAGTTTTCAATCCCGCATCGTGCTGTTTTTTTCAGCCTTATTTGTCGGCATACAAGCCTTGACGCTAGCGTGCGCGTATCGGGTTTCTCTCGACAATGTCACCCGACAACTCGATCAAAACCTACTGTTTGCAGAGCAAACCTTCGAACGATTAATGATGGAACGCGGCAAACGTATCGCTAGCGAGACGCGGATATTGGTCGCCGATTTCGGGTTCCGCACCACGGTTAGCGATGGCGATTCGAAAACCATTGCCTCGGCATTGGAAAATCTGACTTTACGGATTCGGGGGCAACGCGCCTTTTACATAGATCTGCAAGGTAACACTGTTGCAGACACCGCAGAGCTTTTGCAGGGCAAGCCGTTTATTTTCCCGGATGCCTTGGCTCAGGCCGAAAACCAAGGCAGTGCGGTGGTCTTCGGCCTGCTAGACGAAAAACTCTACGAATGGGCTATCGTGCCGGTACTGGCGCCGATCCCAATCGGCTGGGTAGCGGTGGCAATAGCGGTGGATCATGGCCGGGTCGATCAGTTTAAGCATTTATCCAGCCTCCTCCTCGATGTCTCGTTGATCGAAACGTCGCATAATCGGCCCCGGATTTTAACCAGCTCTCTACCTCTGGAGATACAGACTTTACTCGGCAATTTATCTATCGGGACGTTCAACCAGGAAAAAAAAGACTCCGTAATGTTCGAACTCGGCAATCGGGTGTTTATTAGTCGCATACAACGCTTACCCGCCGCGTCGCGCACCGTACCGATTTGGGCAATATTACAGATCGATTTCAAACAGGCATTAGCGCCGTATTGGGTCATGTTTTACGCTGCAGTGGTACTTTCGGTTATCGGTCTGATCGCGACCTTGCTCGGCAGTATCGTAATTGCCAAAAAAATCTCACAACCATTACGTCGCCTGGCCGGAGATACTGAACGTATCATCGATGGTCAGTTCGATTCAACATTGCCGGTATCCGGTGACGATGAATTGAGCCGATTGGCGAAAACCTTTAACCGAGCAGCTTGTCTTGCTAGTCAAATTGGCGAACTTAAACATAAGGACCAAAGACGCCGGGAAATGGTAGCGACGGTCTCGCACGATCTGCGTACCCCACTGACTTCACTACGTGGATTTCTGGAAACCCTTAAGCTAAAAAAAGATGGCATGCAGGCATCGGAGCAACAACATTTCCTGGAAATCGCCTTGCGCCAGAGTGAAAAGGTCAGCCGATTGGCGCAGGAATTGTTTGAACTAGCCAAATTGGAATGCGACGAGACCAGTCTTAACTTTGAATCCATAAACCTGGCGGAATTGGCCCAGGATGTCTGCCAAAAATTTCAGTTACCGGCGCGGCAAAGGGGCATCGAGTTGATAGCGGGATTAAGGCCCGATTTGCCGGCCGTCTCGGCGGATATCGGCTTGATCGAACGGCTGTTGACTAACCTTATCGACAACGCGCTACGCCATACCCCTTCAGGTGGCCAAGTCCGTGTGGACGCATGGCCTGCCGAGCAGCGCATCATGATGAGTGTGACCGATACCGGTATCGGTATTTCGGCGGAATATTTGCCGGGTTTGTTCGACTGGGAGTCGCCATTGTCAAGACAGGCAAGAGTCGAGGGAGGAGGCTTCGGTTTGGTGATTGTCGCCAAAATCGTGAGTTTGCATGGCGGCAAGATTCAAGTCCAAAGCAGGTTGGGACATGGCAGCTCATTTAGTTTCGACCTGCCGGTTGCATCGCCATGAGCTTCTCATCCGCTAGCCCCCGATTGTCCACTGCATATTATTACTAATGGCACGGTTGCTGACTAACACCGTTTTGCTCGGCATGCTCTCAGGCGCTGTGACAGCAGCAGAAAACACTTCGGAATTTCCGAATTTTACGCTGCACGGGGTGTTGGACCTTCGTTATCAAATCATGGATGCGCAATCCGGCGAATTGCAGCACGGTCTCGGAAAATTCCGCAGCGGGGCTGAGGGAGATCGTTTGCGTGTCAACGAGGCCGCAGTCGTGCTGCAAACGCGTTTGAGTTGGGACTGGTCGGGAACCTTCACGCTGAAATATGCCGATAAACAACACAATCCACTCGATCTGACTGAGGCGTTCCTCAGCTATCGACCGGTCAGCACTTCAGGGTGGCGGATCGGCGGCAGGGTGGGTATGTTCTTTCCGCCGATTTCGCTAGAGAACACAGGCACTGCCTGGAGTAGTCCCTATACATTAAATTCATCGGCTATCAATAGTTGGGTCGGTGAAGAACTAAGAAGCTTCGGCGGTGAGGCCCAGCTCAGTTATCAGCTGGACAGCGGCGACCGCCTCGGACTATTCGCCGCCGGCCTTGCCAATAACGATGCTACCGGCGTGCTGCTGGCCTGGCGAGGCTGGAGCTTACAGGATTACGAATCTACACTTCAAGACCGTTTGCGTCTACCCGATAACATCGGCATCCGTAGTCTATTTCCACGGCAAGCGGCTTTCACGCAGCCTTTCGTAGAAGTGGACGGGCGGCCCGGATACTATGTCGGTTTGAATGCCGAACAAGCCAATCGCTATACCTTCAGGGCCTTATATTACGATAACTCAGCAGACCCCTCCGCCATCAACAACGGCCAGTACGCTTGGCATACGCGTTTCTTTAGCTTGGGACTCAAGGCCGAATTGCCCTGGGAATTGACGCTAATTAGCCAAGGCATCAGCGGTCGAACCAGCATGGGTGACATTAAAGACGGTAAACGGGCCGTGGACGTTGGCTTCTGGTCGGCTTCTTTGTTATTCAGCAAGTCGTTTGGCAACCATCGCCTCAGTTTTCGCCATGATCGTTTCGGTACTGACGAAAACGATTATCTCCCCCAAGACCGCAACTCCGAAAACGGTTACGCGTGGACTGCCAATTACAACCTGACATTGGCGCAACGCCACCAATTAAATTTCGAGGTCAGTCATATCAACAGTAACCGCCCGGCACGCGCTAGCCTGGGACAGTCATCGAACCAAGAGGAAACTTTATGGCAAGTCGCCTATCGCCTGTTTTTCTAAGCTGCAGTGTTGCCGCCGTGGCATTGCAAGCTAACGCCGACAGTATATCCGGCACCGTTGAAAATGCCGGTAAGCCACTTGCCAGTGTCGTCATAACCGCAGAGCCGACAGTCAATGGCAAGCCAAGCTCGGCTAACGTCAATCCGGTCACGATGAAAATGGATCAGAAAGGCAAGGAATTTGTTCCGCATGTGTTGGCGATCAAAGTGGGCACGCCGGTTTATTTTCCGAATAGTGATGACATTCAGCACCATGTGTACTCATTTTCTCAGGCCAAACGCTTCGAAATTAAGCTTTATAAAGGCACGCCGTCAGCGCCGGTTATCTTCAACCAGCCGGGCGTGGTGGCATTGGGCTGCAATATCCATGACTGGATGTTAGGCTTTGTATTCGTTACCGAGAGTCCGTACTTCGCTATAAGCGACGATGCCGGACGCTGGACATTGGATCTTCCCAGCGGCGATTATCAATTGTCACTCTGGCATCCGGATGCTGCCGTAGAATTGCCGCCGCAAACCTTACGCGTGCCGCTGGAACAATCGTTGCACCATGTTATCGATTTGAAAATGAGTCGCCGGACCGGCAAGCCGCCGGGAACCTTACAAGCGGAAGGATATGCGGACGGTTTTTAACGGCTTCCGGTTACGCAATCGGCGTTGTTTAAGCCGAATCAGGGAATGACCTAACAAGAAAAACCCGGCTTGCGCCGGGTGAGAAGAGTTGGATGATCGCGCAAGCGGTCAGCGATCCCAGCGTTTAGGCAAGCACTGATGGGCGGCGCCCCCTTTGTAAACCCAAAAGCGGCAAGGCGCTGGCGAATAGCCAGAATGCCGCCGGTACCGGTACCGCCGCCACTGCGCTGATTTTTAACAAAGGCGTATTCGCGTCAGGTAAATCAGTAAAGTTATAGCCGGCTGCGGTTGCCAGTCCGCTGTATACCGAAAAGTCGCTATTGGCCTGAATAAAGCCGTTTTGCGCGGGGCTATCGGCGGCATTTGAACCGACCAGGAAAGCCGCGCCGGTGGTGCCGTCGAGTTCGGTGCCGGCATCCCAGATTTTATTGCCATTATCGACAAAGGTACCACCGGTAAAATGCCCCATTGCGTCGAACAGCTCGATTTCGGTTGGTGAGTCGTTACCGACGAAACGGTCGTTAGACGGCACGACCATGGCGAAGAAACTCAGATAGCGATTTTTCACCGGGTCCAAATCCAGGGTGACACTGCCGCTTCCTCCCGGTAAAAAAATTCCAGGACCAAACCCATTGACGGATGCGGTAACAGTTGTACTGATGCCGGCGGGAAATGCCGCCGCAAAACTAGAAGACAAGCCAGTGCCGCTCCCAAGCTCGGCTATCGCTTCGATGGCGGACGAGGCCGACGCGCCTATGTCGAAAGCATCGAAAGACCCGTCGTGGAGAGCGACAAAAAACGGACTCAGCGCGGGTCCGTTAGCACCCGAGATATTGGCAAAACTAAGTGTGACATTCGAGGCCTGTGCGCCGGCAACGGGCGCCAACATACCGGCGAGCAACAATACTGGTAAAGCTACTTTACTCTTAGACAAACGCATCATGTATCTCCGTTTTAGATGAAAGCCGATAGTGGCGATACTATTGTGCCGGGCAAAGAATCACGAAATCCTCACCGAACCTTAAAATAGTCGTGAGGCGCGCGCGAACACTGGCTGGGGTTCAAATTCCGCTTCTGCGATCACTAACCTAAAGTCGCTATTCGCAGTTGGGTGTGTTTTTTGTTCCATTTATTGGAATAGTCTCTTCAAATTTATGCGTATTCTCTCTCCAAACGGCATGTGACAAAGTATAGCCATCCCCACAACGCTGGGCGATGACGCTTAAAACCACAACCTTTTATTTGGAGAATTAGCATGAACAGAATCGCAATCCCTACCGCAGAACAAACACCTGCCGCCTCTTTACCCTTACTGGATGCGGTTAAAAAGCAACTGGGTGTCGTACCCAATTTAATGAAGCTAGTTGGCAATAGCCCCGCTGCCTTGGAAGGCTATTTGAGTCTTAATGGTGCTTTAGGCAAAGGTGTGCTGGAACCCAAAACCAGAGAACGCATCGCCCTGGCTATCGCTGAAATCAACGGCTGCAGTTACTGCCTGTCGGCTCATACTTATCTCGGCAAAAATGTTGCCAAGCTGGACGATGCTGAAATTGCCGCCAACCGTAGCGGACTTTCGTCCGATCCTAAAGCGGCGGCTGCCGTGAAATTCGCCGCCCGCGTGGCGCAACAGCGCGGACATGTTTCGGATGCCGAGCTATCCGCTGTCAAAGCCGCTGGTTACAGTAATGCCGAGATTGTGGAAATTGTGCTGCATGTGGCGCTGAATACCTTAACTAACTACATCAACGAGGTGGCCGAGACTGAAATAGATTTCCCTAAAGTGGATCTAAAAATCGAGGCATAACTTGCAACGTTGGAATTAGTCCGGCGGCAATCCATGCCGCCGGTCCTTTTGGAGAAATGTTATGGCTACTGCATTTGCGGACATCACTTTTACGCCCAGTGTCAAAGCGGCCCAGTCCTTGTATGGCAGCAGGGAAGCCAACAGCCGGTTTGAACTGGCCGACGATCCCGGTATCGGTTTGACCGAACCGGAAATTGAATTTATCGGCGAACGCGACAGTTTTTACCAAGCCACGGTATCGGAGTCCGGCTGGCCTTATGTGCAGCATCGCGGCGGCCCTAAAGGTTTTTTGAAAGTGCTGGATGCCCATACGCTAGGCTTTGCGGATTTTCGCGGTAACCGTCAATACCTGAGCATTGGTAATCTTAATTTCAATGATCGAATATCGATGATTTTGATGGACTACCCCAACAGAAGGCGTCTGAAATTGTGGGGCCGGGTGCGTATCGTCCATGAAAGCGAAGATCGCGACTTGGTCTCGAAACTAGGAGCACCGTCTTATCGCGCTCGCGTCGAGCGAGGCATCGTGATTGATGTCAAAGCGATTGAATGGAATTGCCCTCAGCATATTACGCCGCGCTATTCAAAAGCCGAGCTTAGTCCTTTAATCGAGCCCTTGCTTGATGAAATTGCAACGCTAAAAGCGCAGCTTGCTGCATCGAATGATTCGTCAAAACCTTAACTGATTATTGAGGAAATACCCATGATTACCCTTTACGAATTTGCCCTATCCGGCAATTGCCACAAAGTCCGCCTGATGTTGTCGCTACTGGGTCTTCAGTACCAGAGCATTGCTGTCAACGGCGGTGAACAGCAACAAAAATCCGAGTCATTCATCGCCATGAATCCCTTTGGCCAAGTGCCGGTATTAACGGACGGAGAGGTGGTGATTCGGGACAGTCAGGCGATTTTGGTATATCTGGCCCGGCAATATGGCGACGAGCCATGGTTGCCGAATGACCCTGCCTTACTGGCACAATGCATTGCCTGGCTTTCTACCTCAGCGAATGAACTCGCCGCTGGACCGAATCGCTTGCGCTTGCATTTTAAATTTGGCCGCACCATTAACCTGGACGAGTCCCGGCAAGTCGCTGCAAACCTGTTACAGGTGCTACAGAATCGGCTAACCAACCATGCCTATCTGGTTGCCGATCATATAACCGTTGCCGATATTGCCATCTATCCGTATATCGCGCTGGCACCGGAAGGCATGATTGACCTTGATGCCTATCCGGCCATTACAGATTGGCTTAGTCGCGTACAGGCGTTGCCCGGTTATATCGGCATGCCCGGTATGTGGCAATCTCAAAAGTGAGCTTCCCCCAGCGCTCCATAAGGCAAGCGCATCAAAATTTTCATTATTTATCTGGAGTTTTCAATGAATACTAGCAATGAAGCACGTCCGCCATTTCCGCCGTTCACCCATGAAACAGCAAGCCAAAAAGTCCGCATGGCTGAAGATGGCTGGAATGGCCGCAATCCGGAGCGCGTCGCTTTGGCGTATACAGTCGACAGTCAATGGCGAAATCGTGCCGAGTTTCCAGTCGGCAGGGAACAAATCCTGGCATTCCTTAGCCAAAAATGGGCTAAAGAGCATGAGTATCGTTTAATCAAAGAACTCTGGGCTTTTGCAGGTAATCGAATCGCTGTCCGCTTTGCCTACGAATGGCACAATGACGATGGCGAATGGTTTCGTTCTTACGGCAATGAGAACTGGGAATTTGACCAAAATGGCTTGATGCAGCGTCGGTACGCCAGCATTAATGATTTGCCGATCAAAGAAGCTGACCGTAAATTTCATTGGCCACTGGGACGCCGTCCTGACGATCATCCCGGACTCAGTGCTCTGGGGCTTTAAAGTAACTATCGATACCGTGCTGCTCGAATATTTCCACTGATAACAAGGGTTAAGATAATGATTACACTCTGCGGTTTTGGCGTCAGCAATTACTACAATAAACTCAAACTAGTCATGCTTGAGAAGGGTATTCCCTTTCAAGAGAAACTGGTCTATCCCTGGCAGCGTGAATCATTCAGACAACACTCTCCGTTAGGCAAAATTCCTTATATAGAAACTGAATACGGTAGTTTGTCGGAATCCCAGGTTATTCTGGACTTTCTGGAAGAACGTTATCCAGAACTGCCCCTTTACCCCACAGCTCTATTTGAACGGGCAAAATGTCGAGAGTTGATTCAGAACCTGGAACTCAATGCCGAGTGGGTGGCCCGTCGTCTCTATAAGGAGTCATTTTTTGGGGGCAATGTTTCAGAAGAAACCAAGCGCGAAGCCAAAGAAAGACTGATGATCGGTCTCCAAGCGGTGGCCCAACTGGCGCAGTTTTCCCCCTATATATTTGGCTCTGTGTTCACCGCCGCTGATTGCGTTGCCTATGTTCACTTTGTCATGATTGAGCATACGACCGTAAAAATCTATGGCCGTAACATGCTTGAGGAATTTCTGCCGGATGTGGCTGCGTATATGGCGCTAATGGATTTGCGTCCCCATATTCAAACCATAATGGAGGATCGCCAAGCCGCCTTGGCTAGCTTTCTTGCGCTAGACGTAAAATATGATGGATAGTCGAAGTTTGTAGATCTAATAAAGCATCTCGAATGGCGTCAGCCATCGTCGGGTGATAAACGACGTCGTCCGCTGTGAGGTTCGTTCCTAACAGGGGAACACAAATAGAGGCCTCTTCTACAATCACAGCCGACATGGTTCTGAGGGTTTCGCGCAGTGCTGCGTCGGCGTGGCTAGCTCGTGGTGAGGCATTTAGGACCGCGACGGGTTTGTTCGCGAAGGATTCAAAGCTAACTAACCAATCCAGGGCATTTTTGATTGCTCCGGTCACGCCATGCGCATACTCAGGACTTGCAATCAGCAGAGCCTGAGAGTCGGCTACCTGATTGCGAAACGTCTTTACTTGCTTAGGTACGTTGCATTCAAGATCAGGATTGTAAAGCGGTAACTCGCCGATGGTTGGATAGATTCTGATGCTCATGCCGGGTGGAGCTAGCTGAATGGCAGCATGCAACAGCATCCGATTAATTGAAGCAGTCCGCAGACTGCCGCAGATAGCGAGTACGTTCATCGTTAGTGTCGTTGACCAATGTCGAGGGAATTTATTTATGCCTGCGTTCATCGAGATCTGAATGTCTTGAAAAAACGCGGTGCTATTTGCAATATTACGCTGACCAGTGTCGAAATATTACACTCGCGTTGACACCGCCAAACCCAAAACCGTTAGACATCGCATGTTCGATAACCATTTTTCTAGCAACTCCTCTGACAATATCCACGCCTTCAGCAGCAACATCCGGATTGTCCAGATTGAGTGTTGCCGGAACGATCTGATCACGTAATGCTAACACCGTAAAAATGGCCTCAATTCCGCCGGCGGCTCCCAGCAAATGCCCTGTCGCCGATTTGGTGGAGGTAACGGCAACACTTTCTTGATTCCCGAACAGGGTTTTAATGGCGGCCAGTTCTCCCAGATCACCTACCGGCGTAGAGGTGGCGTGGGCGTTTATGTGCTGAATATCGTTAGCATCAAGCCCAGCCTGTTGCAGTGCTGTGAACATCGCTCGCTTAGCGCCCTCGCCATCCTTTGGAACGGAGGTCATGTGATAGGCATCTGCCTGTGTACCGTAACCGATAATTTCCGCAATGAGTTTGGCCCCACGAGCCAGGGCATGGTCCAGTGTTTCAATCACTAACATACCAGCACCCTCCGCCATCACAAAACCATCGCGAGCACTATCAAATGGTCTTGAGGCTGTTGTCAGCGAATGATTAAAAGCCGTAGACAAGGCCCGCGCCGCAGAGAAACTACCCAAGCTCACTAAGTCTATGCAGGCTTCTGCTCCACCGCAAATCGCCACATCGGCTTCGCCGCAGCGAATGAGCCGCACAGCATCGCCGATGGCTTGGACGCCCGCTGCGCATGCGGTAACCGGCGCTCCGAGTGGACCTTTATAACCATAACGGATGGACACATGGCTAGCTGCCATGTTCGCGATAAATGAGGGGATGCTAAAAGGCGACAGCCGCTGTACGCCACGCCGGTCTGTGGTGCGCACGGCATTAGCAATCGCGGGGAAACCACCGATTCCAGAACCGACAATAGTGGCGGTCCGTTCGCGTGAATACTCATCATC
This sequence comes from Methylomonas sp. 11b, assembly GCF_000515215.1. Lineage (NCBI taxonomy): Bacteria > Pseudomonadati > Pseudomonadota > Gammaproteobacteria > Methylococcales > Methylococcaceae > Methylomonas > Methylomonas sp. 11b. Next base: position 4,214,710 of record NZ_KI911557.1, on the reverse strand, counting down.
GGGCATCCAACCAGCTTGCAGAATAGCTTCTGACGCGGCTGCCAGGGCAAATAATATGAATCGGTCCATCTTGCGCCTTTCGTTTGGTGGTGCAACGCTGTCTGGATAAAATCCCGCCTCATTGTCTTCATCTTTTGTGGGAACGATACCTGCAACGGTGACCGGCAGGCTTTCGGTAAAGTCTTCACACAGTTTGCGTACTCCAGAGTGCCCAGAGATCAGCCTATTCCAAGTGGTTTCTACCCCACAACCCAGCGGTGAAACAATACCCATACCGGTGACAACGATACGTTGCCCGTTCAGACCATGATGTGTTTTGTAGGCTTTCATAAGCGGTTTTCCCGAAAAATAAAGGGTTGTAGCCGGCCGATGCTAGTGATATGCACGGCATGAGTGCTCTCCAAGAAATAGATGTATCAGTTCTGGAGTGAAATAAGCAGCGCCATTGGCTCGTGCATAGGCTACGGAATTTACCTAATGTAATGAATAACCTAAAATTACAAGACACTATTTCATTATTTGGAATAAATTATGGACAGATTTCATTCGATGCAGGTATTCGTTACGGTTGCCGATACGGAAGGTTTTGCGTCGGCTGCCAGGAAACTATATATGTCTCCACCGGCTGTGACGCGCACGATCTCGGCCTTAGAAGATCATCTTGGGGTGATGCTGTTTCATCGAACCACGCGGCAAGTAAAACTGACCGATGCGGGACTACGCTATTTGGAGGACTGCCGACGTATCCTAGCTGACCTCGCTGAAGCCGAGGAATCAGTGGTCGGAGCCCATCGCGTGCCACGGGGTAAATTGTCTGTGACTGCATCATCCAGGTTCGGACACCTGCATATCGCACCACTATTGATTGATTTTCTGGAACGCTACCCCGAGGTGTCGGTGCAAACTTTGTTTGTAGATCGGGTAGTGAACCTGATTGATGAAGGTCTCGATGTTGCGGTGCGTATCGGCGAGTTGCCGGATTCGTCACTTACCGCTATTAGGGTGGGCTCAGTGCGTCGGGTAGTCTGTGCCGCGCCGGACTATCTTGAGGCGCGAGGTGTGCCGCAAACGCCGCAGGATATTCAAGGACATGACATCGTCCAGTTTTCGAGCTTAGCTTCAAAAGCTGAATGGCGCTTCAAAGGCGTAGAAGGCGAAATCATAGTGCCTTTCTCGACTCGGTTTACCGTGAATACCGCCGATGTAGCCATAGCCGCCGCCGTGGCTGGTCGCGGATTAACTATGGTATTGTCTTACATGATCGTGCCGGAGCTTATGTCCGGAAAGCTCAGGATTGTTCTAGCCGACTATGAAAATCCTCCCCTACCTGTCCATGTGGTCTATCAGGAGGGTCGTAAAGCAGCGGCGAAAGTGCGTGCATTTGTGGATTTTGCAGTCGATCGATTGCGAACACTAGCTTATTTGAATTCTGGTCTGGACTAATACTCACTCATCATCGAATCAGGCGCTTTTCGAATCTTGAATTTTTTGATTAGTACAAAAGCAGCCAACTTGATCACAGCTTGAAATTGCAACCGCCACACTAAGCGAATACCGATCTAATGCTAACGGTTACAAACCAGCCAAACCAATGGCAGGGTTGTCACTTTAATTTCTCAAATCACTGTTCAAAGATTCGGAGACAATTTTTTTGATTGTCCGCTTGTAAGCCCCTTGTCGTCTTTCAAGGTTTTTTTTGCCAGGGGCTCTTTTGGGTCGGCTCATGTCCGTCACCCCTATTCAGTTTTCCGGTTTCTCACAGTCCGCTATGCCGATGTTGATGGTATTGGCTCAAGTTTGCTCAAGCAAATCTTCAACAGGAAGGAACTTGCAGCTATGTAAAGATTTCCGCAAAGTACAAATTCAAGTCATCCTTTTTCCCATTGGTGATGCGCTTGAGTACTTTGGCAAGGGGGAAAATCCAAGTTTCACCCTCCAACAAGCCGATCGCTTGGTGCTCATGGTTAATCTGCCATTCACCACCTTTGTTCTGACGGTAGACCTCGCCTATATAGCTCCCCAGCATTTTACAAACATTTTGGACGTCGCTTTCTGATGGCTCTTTGCGAAACAGTTTCGATATAAATCCTTTGGGGCGAGTGTGAAACAGTCGGTTTGCTAACGTTTCAACTTGTTCCACGCTCTCAACTGTAAAATCCAGTGTGATGCCAAAGTTACTGTGTGCGAAATTAACGGCATTTGCCGCATAGGCAGCCATCATTTCATTCGGACTGGGTTCAGTCATGGTTAATCCCTATAAGGCTAAATGGATTCTGCGGCAACCAACCAATGCGGCAAGATGGTTTCCAACTCCAGGTACTTCCTGTTTCCGTCGATAAGTCATTAACCCTGTCGTGGCAATCGACAACGCGGAGTGCCAAACAGCACGGATCACGCCGGTAGGTCGGAAAAACACTAGTTCCGTACCGAATGGCAGTTGGGTTTAGCCTTGAATCAAGAATTCGTCTTTGCTACGTCCTTCACTTAATAAGGCTTTCATCCATTTAGGTGCCAGACCGCGTCCTGTCCACGTTTCTGGACCATTGGGATTGCGGTACTTCGCCGATACTGATGACACTGAACGCTTAGAGGCCTTTTTATCGACTTCGTGAATTTCCACGGTCACACCTATGGATGCAGCCAGTTCTTTTATCTGGGCGATGGTGTCTTTACGCTTGCTATTTTGTTTTGCCGCTAATTGGGCTTGTGCTTGGGAAATAATGGCGGTTAATTCTTCTGGGCTTTTGGTATCGAGATCAATCATGTCTGTATGTTTGGTGATAATGGTTAATGGCGCTTTTAATTTACCCTACGCTAGGCTAATCGAGATGCGAAGTGACAGGCGTTTTAAATCGAATACAGCAATTTAAGTTCAAGTATACATCAAGTATGTTCCGGTGGATAAACAGTAAGAAACGTAATAGCTTTAAGCTCGCAATTGAATGCAAGCAATCTAGTTTCTACCAGAACTAGAATTATAATGTTTAACTTTCTATATATTTATTTTTATATAGACTTTTAAACATTTAAAATCTAACTCTTTAGCGGATGGAGTTAACCGGTAGAACAGCTTTATTTTCCGAGGGCAATTGGGTGAAAAATAACATATTTTCACCATGTGCATTGTGGCAAATACCATTTCATTATAAGAAACACGCCCAAGCAAAACGCCATCATCGAGTTACACAGGAATTTATACTGGCTCGACGGGGTCAAGCCGTACTAATAGCTTGGCGTCACAAACGATTCCAAATGCTTGAAATACCGCACTAGCAATTCCTCGTCATTATCATCCTGCCACTGGATAACGACCGGCAAATAGCCATCTAAATCTTGGTGGTCATTGATCTTAATCAGCAGATCAATCCACGCAATCGGCAAGGTGTGACGCTGATTGAGTACTTCAAGCCGATCCAAAGCCATTAAGGCACGTATTTGTCGAAACTCGTGCTGACAAAACACTAGACTCTGTATTTTGCCTAATACGGCCAAGGCTGCTTGTGTCGAGGGTAATCCGCAAGCGGTCAGTAACGTTAATGCGTATGAAGACCGATTTTCATGATCCGGTATAGAGGGGTGACAGCATGCCAATACCTTTGCCGGTGACCATTGCTGCTCTTGGACGACATTCAATAACAGCCATAGCAAGGTCGGCTGATGCTCAAACAGATCACATAATGCGGGATAACGGCTAATCAGCGCTAACAGCGTCAACCGCTGGCCACGATAGCGCATCAACAGCGCCACGACCGATGACGGCAATGTGGCCACCCAAGGCTGAAGGATGGGATGATCGAAACCATCGCCAATCAGCCAGTCATCGGTTAACAATGGCGGTCGGAAAAGAATTTGCCCATCGCGAACAATCCACCACTCCACCCCGCGATTCCTGCCCGTCAGAACCAACCGGTCATGCCGTTGGAGAACCGGCTGCAAATCGATATGCAATTGCTGTAGATCGTCATGCCATTGAGCGGTCGAAACTACAAATAACTGCGGTAGCTGTCGCAGATAACGGTCCATTAAGAACACTCCTTCCAAGACGTGAAAAGACTAACACCGCAAATGAGCAGTAATCCAAGCCTCCCCGCTTAAGTTCGTCACGATTTGGCTACCTAAAAATCCTTGGCACAGAAATGTTGAACTAACAAGGCAAGGCTCTACGACGCGCTTCTCGCTTCGAAAGCATCGTCGCATTCAAACCTCGATCAAATCGCACCTACCCAAGGATTGTCTGGGTGTACCAATACTTCGTTGATATTTGTGCGACAAATTTATTGCTCAGCAGGCAGGGAACATAGATGATAAATGGAGATCATTGATTGACTTGTTATGGGTTTAGTAATTATGGGTTTATCCAGGCGCCGCCATCCAACTTCGTGATCTTGCGGCGCGGTTCCTGGATACTGTAATGGTTTAATGATCCCGGACACTTCTAAAGGCAGACTTTATACTGTCAGCAGAGGTGACGATGACAAACGAGAAAAAACACAAGCAGCCCAAATACAGTCTGGAATTTAAGCAAGATGCCGCCAATCTGGTTCTTGAAAAGGGCTACAGCCAGCAACAAGCTGCCGACCATCTGGGCATCTCATTAAGCGCCCTGGGACGCTGGGTTCGAGCGGAGAGCAAGCCAATTACCCATGGCTCGGCGACGAAAAAGCCAAACTTGAGCCTAGGGGATCAGGATGAATTGATTCGCTTGCGGAGGGAAAATGAACAGTTGCGAATGGAGCGCGAGATATTAAAAAAGGCCGCGGTGAGTTCAACCGGTGGTCGCAACACACTGATTAAATTTATCACGGGGCGTTATAAAACCAAGCGTCTTTCTAGGTCTGGTATTGAGTTTTAAAGCAATCTCATCGAGATATGGCTGCGTATAACCACTTAGATCTGTCCCCTTTGGAAAATATTGTCGCAGTAACCGGTTGGTGTTTTCATTGGTCCCCCGTTGCCAAGGACTTTTAGGATCGCAGAAATACATTGCTACATCGGTCGCTACACTAAATCGTTTATGTTGGGCCAGTTCTGTACCGCGATCCCAAGTCAATGAAGCCATTACACCCTGGGGAAGTTGTTTTACTTGCCGTATCAATGCATTCACCGCATTAACCGTATCTTTACCATCTACTTGAACCAGCATGACAAATCGTGATTGACGTTCAACGAGCGTCGCAATGTGGCTATTTTTGGAGCCCGAAATAAGATCACCTTCCCAATGTCCAGGTATGGCTCGATCTTCAATTTCTGCTGGTCGCAACCGGATGGAAATGGCATCAACGATTTGCCCTCGTGGCTGACCCTCAGTGGAGGAAGACTTGCCTCGGCGCATCATGCGTCTAGAGCGAAGATGTTTCATAAGCTCCTTCTTCAAAACGCCTCGTGCTTGAATAAATAGGCTCTTATAAATCGTTTCATGAGATAAATGCATCTGTTGATCGACTGGATAAGTCTGTTTAAGCCAGCCTGAAATTTGCTCAGGCGACCAATCGAAATGAAGTTTGCTTGCGACAACCGCTTGTAATTCCGGATGTGTTTGCAGGCGACAGGATTTGGGGCGCTGCGCTCGATCCCAGGCATTTGCGTCGGCCTCAACAGCTCGATAATGATTTATGCTCTGATTTCGGGCAATTTCGCGGCTTATCGTTGAAGGGGAACGCTTGAGCTTGATGGCAATCTGGCGATGCGACTGACCCGCCGCAAGACCACGAGAAATTTCTTCTCGCTCCATTAAACTTAGTACCCTCGGCGATCGCGAACGTGTGGCTGGAATAATCCCACCGTGGGCAGATAGCACTGTATGGACGGAGCCCGCGTGCTTACCCAGAGCTCGGCCTATATCACTGAGTGATTGCCCTGCTTTCCATCGCCGCCAAAGTTCTGCCTTTTCTGCAGAAGACAAACCCGGTCGTCCTAATTGCGCCATGATTACACCCCCTATATCTCATTGTAGATTAGTTGGTGTTGCGACCACCGGTTGAACTCACCGCCGTCTTCTTTGCGAAAGAAGCCGAATAAAATACGGGTTTATTCAGGTGCAACAGCAGACGTATCCAGTGACCGTGCTCTGTCGAGTGATGCAGGTGAGTACCAGTGCTTATTATGAGTGGTTAAAAGCCCCGCGGGACTGTGACAAAGATAAACAAGATCAAAGCGTTGCCGAAAAAGCCAGGCAGATTTTCGTCGACAATAAACAGTGCTTTGGCTCGCGTCGTTTAGCGGATCGGTTGCAAAAACAAGGCTTTGCCGTTGGGCGCTTTAAAACGCGGCGCATCATGCGAGATTTAAAATTGCAGGTTCGCTATCCCAAGCGATTTAAAATCACGACTGATAGTAACCATAACGACGCTATATCGCCCAACCGATTAGATCGGCAATTCCAAGTCGCCAAGCCCAATCAGGTATGGACGACTGATATTACCTACGTGTGGACCCTGCAAGGCTGGCTGTATGTTGCGGTGGTGATTGATCTGTTTTCCCGCCAAGTGGTGGGCTGGGCAATTGACGATCACATGCGCACCTCGCTCTGCGTGCGGGCCTTGCAAATGGCATTTTGGCGCCGTAAGCCGCCAGCTGGCCTGCTACATCATTCAGATCGTGGCAGCCAGTACGCCAGCCGGGAATATCGCCAACATTTAGCGGTGATGAAGATGGAACAGAGTATGAGCCGCAAAGGCAATTGCTGGGATAATTCGCCGACAGAACGCTTTTTCCGTAGTTTGAAGCATGAACAGCTCAACTACGAGAAATTCAAAACCCAAATCGCGGCAAAACTGAGCGTGATCGATTATTTGGCTTTTTATAATGGCCGCCGGTCACACTCAACATTGGGCTATCAGTCCCCGATCGAATTCGAGCGGGAATTTTATAGAAACGCTGCCTAAACAGCTGTCCGGTTTCTGTTGACCATTACAATACATATACCCCGGAGCATGGACACGTCTCCGTTAGATGGTCAATGGTATAGGTCGAGATGTTCGCGCATTCCTTCCAAGCCTCGCCTGAGCTGTGCGTTCTGTTATTGAGAGCGTCATGATCAAGCGATTTAAAGTTGATGCTGGATTCACCCCTTGCCCGGTGAATGAAGGCGACGAACTCTATCCGAATGGCATTTTCGAGTTCAATATCACCGGCATTCTTGAACATATCCAGCGCAACCCAACCGATGTCGCCCTCGTGGAGATCACCGTGGATGACTTCTTTCATGGCTTTTCGTCCCTCAATGAATCGCAGGTCGAGTTGGCTGATATGTCTAAGCCCGTGCTGCTCGCCGAGATTTCTCCGGGGAATTTCAACCTGATCGATGGACACCACCGCGTGGAGAAGGCGCGACGGAGTGGTGTGTTTACCCTACGCGCCCACAAATTTACAGCTGTCCAGCATCTGCGTTTCTTGACTAGTGAGAGGGCCTATCTGTCATACATTGAATACTGGAACGGCAAAGTGAAACAACTGAGACAGGTTAGCAGGGCCGAACATTGTCCTAACGGATGAACAGAGCACTAATGACCAGATGTTCATAATCTGGTTAGGCTTGTACGGCGTTGATGATATGGGTTGCATCTTAGCGGTTGCGATTTACGATTGGAACCCACGGTCGATTTTCTCGAAAGTCGCAAAAGTGAATTCCATGCCAAACTATCACATGTTCCAATACAAAAGTGGCCATCGATTCGGATACGATTACGCCAAAAATTAATGACTGCTTTTGGGATTGGCGAACTAGCAATACCGACCCCTAGCTGCCGTTCGCACAATTTGCCGACCATGTCTGAAGTGCATCAATTAGCAGCCATTCCAAGCATTCATACTCCGAACGGTTGTAAAAGGATCTTGATCGCTTGATAAAGGGATAAATCCCGAAGGAATAAAATACCTCGGAAATCCGCTAATAGTCAGAAGGCAGACTAAACTTTGAAAAACTTTCTTGGTGTATAAGTAAATACTGAGCTGTTTGTTGATATTCTGCTGGTTAAAGGGAATCACCGTGCCGCAAATAGCTCCAGTTGGTCCAATAGGTGATGATGGTGCGCAGTTAGATTCGCCAACTCTGACGTTGCAGTCGATCAGGTTATTTTAACGTTTTGTTGAATAACAACTATGATTTCAGAATGAACTGAAATACTTTAAACGGGGTGAATACCCCGTCCGGCAATGGGTAGCAGGTTGGTGAAAAACCATATTCCGGCCACTAATTCAGCCGGAAAAGGCCTTTATTTAGTATAAAAACCAACCTGGTGACACTAAATGTAGGCTCGATTGATTGTAAAAAAGAGTTTTTCACCAACCTGCTAGAGCATTGGAGTTAGGTAAAACCTCTTACACGGATTATCAAAGTCCATCTAAGTGGCTCAAAGCTGATGTGAGCAACAATTTATTCATTTTCTGTTATTATTACAGTCTCATAAGTTACTTCAATATAGCCATCAACCAAATAAAGTCTAAAAATCATAGCTCCTGAGTTATTTTTCTTTACGTACCCATTGCTAATATTGCCTGCATTTAGATTAATTTCTAACTCACTCTTGTCGCAAGTAAATAATATACTCTTTACACCTTTAAACTGCAGCTTAAGGAAACTCCGACTTTTAGCATCCTCCGTTGAATAGATTAAGACCGAAATAACAAAGTCTTTTTCTACAGACATAGTCTCGAGGATTCCATCATGCCAGTCTATACTTTCTATGTTTGTTATTTTCATCACGATCTTAGAGATAAATTAATAAGCCAATTTACTACCGGCACCAACTACAAAAGGACATGCCTCAGGTTGTGCCACACAGATAGCTACAACACCAACACAACCGATACCAATGCCGACTCCCAGAATTACACCTTGGCATGTTGATCCGCACATTTGGGAATTATTTGGGCTACTTTGAGGAAGCACATCTGGTTCAAAACCATTTTTACGAGCACAATCTTTAATTTTTTGTGGGGCATCAGAAGAAGTTCCGCCATGGGATGTGCCACCGAATTCTCCCATCGATCCACTTCCTCCATTCCTACATTCCCAATGCAAATGCCTACCGTCACCTACAGAATTTCTGTCGATTCTTATGGTACAGCCCCCACCACAATCTATGGTTTTTCCAGTTTTATGGTCAGCTCCCATGGGATCAACAAAATTAATTGGATTTCCCTCTGTATAGGCATATAGGTTTGTACCTCCATTCTCGCCGATTGGATCTCTTGACAGCCATCGACCCGTATTTGGATCATATGCTCGGTAGTTAGTCAGATAAAGTCCAACACCCTGTAGATTAAACATCCCTCCGAATAGATAATCCGGCGTAATCCTGGCCAAACTCTGGACCGGTTTGCCGTAGGCATCATAATCGAACGAAGATGTCGTGGCGCCGGTATTCATCAGTTGTGCATCACGCACCGAGCCTAGGTGGTCACGGGCATAATAAAGACGCACGTTGCCCGCGGTTCGAATCTCCCCTTCTGGATAATAACGCCGTGTAACCGCATCAGCGGAAGTGCGAGCCTGACACAGGCTATCGCCACACCAAAGATAACGCGTGACCGTAGGCGCCGCCACGCCATTACTAGATCTGATAGAGATGCGCCGACCTAGGCCGTCGTAGCCGAATTGGTAATCAACGTTCGATTGCGCATTCAAGGTAACCTTGATCAGCCGGTTTTCGGCATCCCACACATAACTGCGCACACCGTCGTTGGTGACGTTGCCGTTGGCGTCGTAGGTATAGCTTTGGGCATTGACGGTAGTGATTTGATTCAGGCCGTTGACCGAGATTGGGATACTGCCTTTCGGCGTAGTGATCCCGGTCAGATTGGTGCCGGAGTCATAGTCGTAACTATATTGGTCTCCGGTAGACACATCGACCGACGTCAACCGGTCTGCACCGTCATAACCGAAGGTGTAATCCTTGGCAGCCCAGTTTCCGCTCAAGGTCGTGGTTTCGCTGATTTGGCTAATTCGATTTTCCGGCGTGGTAACATAGCCATAGCTTCGCGTGGCTCCGATGTTTTGGATGCCCAATAAACGCCGGTCGTTCTGGCTGCCGTCATATTCCCAGGTCGTTCCGACCTTGCCGGCGCTGTCTTGTAGACCAGTCAGTTGACTTGTTTCGCCCAAATAAGTTTGGACGAAGTTACCCAACGGGCTGTTGTGGGCAATCAAACGCCCAAGCGCGTCATAATTGAAGGTTTCAGTGACTGAATCAATGTTACGTTTGACGACTCTACGCAATTCATCATATTGAAAGCTGACCGTATCGTTGTTGTAGGGGCCATCGATCTGGCTCAGTTTTAACGCGCCTAATTGGCCAATAGCCTGATATTGGTACTGCGTGGCACCGGTACCGTCGGTCATCGAAGCCACTCTGGGGAACCAAGGATCGTAGCTAAAACTGACGTTCGGCGTGGTATTGACCGCATTGCTGTAAGTTAGCGCGGTTGGTTTATCATCCTTGGCATAGATGAAGGTTTTTTTCTGGCCCAGCGAGTCGGTTACCGATTTGAGCCGGCTGGTAGTCGCTTCATAGGCATAAGTTGTTTGTTTGCCGTCGGCATAAGTTTTAGCCGTGACCCGGCTTTGAATGTCGCGGTTCCAGGAGGTAACCTTGTCGTTGCCGTCGGTCAAACTTTTTAAGTACTGGTTAGGATAGTAAGTGTATTGGGTTTTATGCCCCAAGGGATCGGTTTCGGCGATTAGGTTGCGCACCGCGTCGTAGCTGTAATGCGTTGTGCGCCCTTCTCTGTCGGTGACTGACGCTTTGTCCAGCTTATCCCAGGTCGTGGTTTGCGAAGTGCCGTCCGGATAAGTGATTTTGGACAGGCGGTCGAAGTCGTCATAGCTGTACGCCAGGGTATAGCCTTCCGAATCGGTGCGGGTTTCGACCCGACCGTAGGTGTCGTAGGTCAAACTTAATTGGGTTTTGCCGTTTGCATTGGTCACTTGAGCCGGATAACCGAGATTATCGTAGCTGTAGCTAGTTATTTGGCCTAACGGATCTTTCACTTCGATCAGTTGGCCGGCACTGTTATAGCTATAGCTGGTCGTCTGTCCTGCTGCATCGGTCGAGGTTAACGGCAAATGCTGACTGTTATAGGTGAATTTAGCGATTGTGGTAAAGGTGTTCGCCGCCGTTTTTTGGTCGATCTGAATCGGATCAATTTGGTTGGCAGCGTAGGTAATTTTGGTATCTCGGCCCAGCGCATCGATTCGTTCGGTCACTTGCCCCAGACCGTTGTAACTGGTTTGCAACAATTGCGTCGTGCCGTCGTCCAGAACCCGGCCTTGCCGCGTCGGCTGGTCATAGGTACCGGATACAGCAGTGCCCAAGCCGCCATTCGGTTGCCCCGGATAATTGAACCAAATGCGGTTTTCCAGCGGGTATTTGATGCTTTCCACCGGCTGACAGGTAACCCCGGTATTTTGCGCGCAATGGGTCCAATGTTTGATGCGGGCCTTGGTGTAATCTCCCGCTGCAATTTTATAAGCGTGTTTGTCCCAGTAATAGGTATTTCTGCCGTTTATGTAGGAATTAAACGGTGCGATGATGCCTTGCGGTACTGTGGACGTGGGATCGTTAAAGGGAATAGACGATATGCCTTGCTGGAATTCCAGACGTTCGGTGTTTCCCAATGGATCGGTAGCCTGCAGATAACGCGAGGAGCCACTGCCCCCATAGGCGAAGGTCGTCGTTCCGTAAGGCGTGGTCATACTGTCAATCAGTGACGCACTGTCATAATGAAAACCGGAGGTCAGCCCAAAAACATCTTTAATACTGGTCAAGCGTCCACTGCTATCATAAGTCATCGATGCGCTACGTCCGAAGGGGTCGGTGATCTTCGTAACCAATAAAGGCCGGTTACTCAAGTCGTAGCTAAACGTCGTATCGCGCCCGGTAGCATCGGTAACGGATGACAGACGCAGTTGGTTATCATAATTTAAGGTTAACGCATTGCCGCTTGGGTCGACGATCTGGGTCAGAAACACCAAACGCGTTGACGTGGTAGAACCGTTGGATTGCCCATAAACCTCGACACTACCATTGGGTAAACGGCGTTCGTATCGTATCGGACTGCTGGAAACAAGGACTAAAACGGCTTGGTTTTTAGTCTCCGGGGTAAACTGATGGGTAGTGCTGTTATAACCGCTGTAATCATAACTACCGCCGCCAGCCGCGTAACGGGAAACACTGGCTCCAGGCGAAGTAGGGTTATCTTGAATGTAAGTCAACCAGTTCAGCGACCATTTTTGGCTGACGTTGAAAAAGCTGAAGTTGGCGGGTTGGTCTGCATCCCGTTGGTTATAAGTCAGGGTGGTAAAAACTTCTGGCCCTTTAGGCGGACGATAGCCAACTGGTATGTCACTGAAATTAAGGCTAACCGCCATCTCAGAGAAGTTGTAATCACACATCCCGCCATTACATTTACCGGGTTTGGTGGGGTCGCCTTGCGATCCGACTTGATTCGGATCGTTATTGCCGGTGTAACCCATACCGTACAATTTATCCGCCTCGGCGAGCTGAATTTTATGCCAGCCGGCTTCGAGCTTGTTAGTTGGCACCAAGTAATGACCACTGGCTTCTTGATCGATCGCGTCGCGTGTCACCCATAAGTCTTGGCCGAAAATGGGGTCTTGAATATGGTAGCGGCCTTGCCGCTCTTCCAAGATAGCGGCGTAATGGCTCACGTTCCAATGCACCACGGAAGGTACGGGAATCGGCTCGCCCGGAAGCCGTTTGATCAATGAGTAAGGGATTTTGGCTTGTTTAGCCAATTTACCGACTTTGGTCAGGCTTACGCCGTGAGTTCCGGAACGGTAGTTGTCTAAGAATTCGACTTGTTTAGGCGTCATGCCTTGCGATAGAAGCAGATTTTTCAACGCCATCGGTCCGCATAAATAAGCGATACCGTAATTATTGCGCATTTGCCATAAGCCTTCCCGCGCACCGGCGACATTCTCAGTTGCTGGTCCAGAGACTTGTCGATCACCCATTTCCGCAAAAAGGGCCTCCAAACGATCAGCATGACCAACACGGGCATGCATGCGCATTAATTCGCCTAAAGCACGATCGACCAGAACTTTAATTTGCGGTTCGGTAACGTTCTTGCCAAAAAGCCACGCTTTTTCCCAGGTGTCAATGGCCAGACTGAAACGACCCGCTTGATAATAAGACAAGCCTAAATTCGTAAGTAGTGCTGTTTGCCATCCTGAAGCCGGATGCGCGGCTAGGTAGTCGGTTAAGGCGCTGTAATCGTCTTCGCTACCACGTGTTTGATATTTTTGAATAGCCGAAAGAAGATCACTATCTTCATCTGCTGTCGTAGCGATGGTAGGGTACAGCGGTTCGGCAAATTGGGTGGCACTGAGTTTTGCCAGCTGCTCATGAACCCCATCTGCCGCTGGATTCACCTCTGCGTGAATAGCAGGGACCGTCAAACTAATGACCAACAGGAAAAGTAATTGGCGCCAACGTTTCAGGGTGTTCCCGAATTTGACGCGTTGTGATATGCGGAAGCCGAATAGTCCGGCGGCCAAAAGCAATAAAGACGACGGCTCTGGAACGGTGCCGCCGCCTGTGTTTCCGTTATTCGCTTGAACTGACAAATCGTCGACGGTAAATTGGGTGCAGTTAAAACTGCCGCAACTGTAGGGGTCGGAAGTATTCCCTGTCACGAGGGCAAAAAAATCCAATTGGTTGATACCGGTAAAATTGAAAGCGAATAATTGCGCAGTGGTCGAGGAAACGGTCACGGTCTTGCTAAATAGCACTGAACCGTTCAATAAGCCTTCTACCGTGACGTCGAGCCCATCGTAGTAGCCGGCAGCTAGATAGGCATCGCCAACATCGAAAAGACCGGAGGAACTCAAGGAGCCAATCACCGGCGAGATCGTAGAGCCATTAATCAATTCACCGCCAGTATAAGCGGCGTTTGTACCGGAAACTACCCCGCTGGAAAACCCAAAGAAACTATTGGAAGTGTCATAGGCTGAAAAATTGGACCAGCTATAGCCCTGATAATTGGTTCCGGTTAAATCGATGTCGCCGGTACTGGCATTGAGATCGTCGAAATTGAGGGAAAGCGCCTGGGCGAGTGGGGTAAATATCAGGCTGGAAACTGCGAAAAGAAATACGCTAACCGGCAAAACAAGAACGTTCATAAAAATCCCTCAAGAACATGTCCCTGCGCCCCTATAAACTCCTAGAGGCCAGTGAGAGTTGAAAAAAATCTAACAATTCAAGAATAGCGACCTACAAAAACCAAAAATATGGTCGGAACATACCATAACTTTGATGTACGTCACAACCGCGACAGAAAATTTTGACGTAGAGATAAATTCAGAGGACGAATTTAGGTATTTCTGCGAATTGCATCGACCAATAAGACCTAATGTAATCAGTGGGATTGTTGGAATTGACTTCTAAAAAATCCTCTGCGCCTATAAGAGTTAGCAGCCAGGCGCGGTAAAAATTCTCTAACTTTACACCTGATTCAAGCACCTAAGTCAAAGTTCAGCGAATCGCTGTCCTTATAATGCTATTCATATGCATATGACCGGAATGCGCTCAACAGCGGTCGTAGAAAAATATTTTTCCGACTTATTGGAGTGGCTGCTAATGGCCGAAACCGAGCGACCCTAAGCAACTCGCATTGCTAGTATTGAATGCACAGCCAAGCAAATTCTCGGATGGCAAAGCGATGAACGTTTAATCAAACTTTGCTGTTCACCCGCAAGCCCTTCAATGCTTCAGACTCCCGCAATTGACAATTGTCCATTACGCCCAACTTTTGTCCTCACTGTTCAAACCTGTAAAACTGCCAGCCGATTTCAGCGCGAATATCGGTTGTAGCCGCAGAAAGCTTGGGTTGGGATAAGTCATTGAATATGTTATACTATATCAACAGCGATCAGTTTGTTTCGGTCGCTGTTCGCATCCTCCACCCCTCGACGCTTCCATAACATGACGCCTATTTTTCATCGGGTTTGATCATCCGCTGCGTGTTCGTGCGCCTGTCGTTTTGTTTGGGATAGTCGTAGGTCCGGCGGGATTTGCTTGTTTATTGTTGTTTACTTCATAACAGGAGACATCTGATGTCATTTACCACGCTTGATAACGCCAGTCCGTCGCTACAGGTGTTAGCCGACGGTTTAAAAACCGCTTGCCGCGATTACGCGCAGACGGTGCAACAGCCCCCGTCTTATGCTCTAACCCTGGAACTGGGTCATACCGTGCGCTATTTAGCCCGCTGTGTCACGCTGGTGTTATGCGCGGCACTGGGTGAGCACGATCCCGATTTAGACGAGTTGGACAATCTGAGTCTGACTGACCTCAGCGGTGAAGACGATGACGAACAGGAATAAGCGCAATAGCCTAGGTCTCGTTATTCTCTTGGCTTTAAGGCGGCTTACTTTAAGGGCTAGTCTGTTTTTTCGCTTCGCCGAGGGAGGACACAACTATGTCCAGTGATGCCGAGCACGAAGGCACTGGCGTTCAACCGTGTTTGCCGCAGCCGCGTTTCGAGTCAGGAGAGTTGGTGGCGACGCCGGGTGCCTTGGACGTACTGGAACGCTTAGGCATCAGCCCCTTCGATTTACTGCAACGCCATATCCGCGGCGATTGGGGCGATGTCTGTGCCGAGGACGCCAAGGCTAATGAAGACGCCTTACGCAGTGGCTCACGACTCCTGTCAGCGTATGAATTACCTACCCCAGCAGTGGATAGCCCTGCAACGGGGTCAGTCAAGCTCTGGTTGATAACCGCGGCAGATCGTAGCGTGACCACCATTCTGTTACCCGAGGAGTATTGAACAACATCTGGCTGTTCGTTTTCACTTCCTATTTTTAAATACTGATTGATTTCATTACTACTTTGGAGAAATTCTCATGACGCAAAAAACTACCCAACCCGCATTAGATTCTAATACCCCAGCTAAAGCCGCTGTAGAAACTGGCCCAACCGATAGTGCAAGTACCGGTACGGCCACTGCGAAAGGCGTAACAACCACTGCTGGTAAAACCGTGTCGGTCAAACCTGCGAAAAATCAACCGTCGGCTGAGCAAGTCAAGGCGTCAGCTTTGGCTGGCGATGACGGCATTGGTCATGATAATGGCGTTGGCGGTGATACTGGCACGGATGCTGATGCTAATGGTGACGGTGATACTGAGAGCGGTACCGATACGGGTGTCCTTGACGGTGATGTTGATGGGGATACTGATCAGGCTGGAGTTGACGGTGCTAGTGTTAGTGCCCTTGCAACTGTTGCTGCAGATGCAGATGCAGAAACCAACATTGGGCGCACCCGTGCACCAGTAGGCAAAAGCACCGGCAAAACCGCTGACACCAAAGGCGAGCTCTCGCCGGAAATCGTGGAACTGGTGACGGAGTTACGCGATACGGTCAAGCAACTTGCCCCTAATCGGCATACGCCTAAGACCTTGAAACGGGCTTTGTCCAATGTCTCGGCAATTCTGCATGACATCGACACTCTCTACCAGCAGTCCGAATAACCGCTATTCACCGTGATAAGCGCTTGTCAGTTTTACTAGTTCTGAACTGACGCACTTTTTATTTTAATCCTGACGTGACTTTTCCTGATGGGCTTCACCGCTCAGGCTAAGTCACGTCTATTGATCGGAGAACAGATCATGAATAACCCTTTTCAAGTACACGAACTGCCTGGCCATTTTCTGATACTACGGCCCGTTACCGAAGCGGAAATAGTGGCGATGGCCAAGCATTTAATCGCGCAGCAGTTCATCCGTGGTCAGACGTTAACCTCCCCTGACGATGCGCGCGAGTTTCTGATGTTGGAATTAGCACATTTAGAGCATGAGGTGTTCTATTGCATTTTCCTGGATAACCAACACCGCATTATTGAGGCTGAGGCCTGTTTCCAGGGCACGATAGATTGTGCCAATGTCTATCCCCGTGAACTGGTGAAACGCACCTTGCAATTGAATGCCCGCGCGGTGATTTTGGCGCATAACCATCCTTCGGGTTTGGCGGAACCCAGCGAAGCCGACCGTGCGATTACACGTAAATTAATCGACGCCCTCAATCTGGTCGAAGTAAGAGTATTGGATCATTTCATTATTGCCGGCATTGAGCAGTTTTCCTTTGCCGAAAGAGGCTTGTTATGAGCGGGAATACACAATTGCCCGGAAGAACGTGCAGCAGTGCGGCGTTAACCCGTTTGACGTTTATCCGCTTGCCATGGATCGGCGTGAACACCCGCGTTGGTATCAGCCGAGCCGTCAACCTTGAACCAGTCGCCAATTGGCGACAAACCTCGCCTGTGAACATGCGATGGGGCTTACGGCGTCTCTTGCCGTCAAAGGTCTGGAGAACTGCACATCATTTAGGCATGTTAATGCACATTAACATGCCTATGCGGGCATTTATGATCACGGATATAGCAATGAATGCGGACATTAGCGACGTGAGCGACATGGCTGTCGCGGACCGGATCGACTTCACTAGCATCGGTGTCCTTGATGTCCTTATCAACGTCTTTTGTGACGTCGATGTACTTGCTACCGTTGCGGCCTTTTTTGCCCCTGATGTCCTCAATGATGTTGATGTGATTGATGTCGTTAATGACATCAATGCGATTCATCGAGGCGCGGTAGATCACGAGGAGGCTGCGGTATGACCAACGACTCGTCATTACCCCTGACACATGATCATGCAGTCCGCAGTCGTGTCGCGCTGATGGTGTATCTCGATAATCTGGCACCCAGCGGTCGCCGTTCGATGCGGTCCTTGTTACAACGCGCGGGTCGGTTGTTGGCTTGGTCAGGGACAGTGGAGGACATGCCCTGGCTGTCGTTACGTTATCAGCAGCTGATGCAGTTACGGTCGGCGTTACGTCAGGCGGATTTGTCGATCAATACCGTGAATACCTGCCTGGCGGCGATACGCGGGGTGTTGAAAGCCGGCTTTTTGCTGGGTGACTATCCGGCGGAGGACTGGCAACGGATTCAGGCGCTAAACAGTGTGCGCGGTAAAGTGCTGCCAGCCGGTCGTCAGCTGGCGACACGGGAAATCCACCGGCTATTAGCTATTTGCGAACAAGACAAAGCCGCTCTGGTCGGCCAACGCGATGCGGCGATCCTGACCTTGTTGGTGTTTGCCGGCCTGCGGCGCAGTGAGGTCGTTAGTCTCTGTGTCAACGATTATGTGCCCCGCAACGGCTTGCTGCTGATTCGTGAAGGTAAAGGGCAGAAGCCGCGAGAATTGCAGCTGCCGGCCCAGGCCAGGCAGGCTTTAAAGCGCTGGTTGCATCAACGCGGAGGCGTGCCGGGGCCGTTGTTTTGCCAATTGGCGAAAACCCAGCGCTGTTCTGATCAAGATCATGTCCAGCAACAGCGAGGGAGTCTGGGTTGTTTACCGACCGAACCAATCAACGCCCATCAAGTGTATGCGCTGCTCAAGCGGCGTTGCCGGCAGGCGAAGCTCAAGCCTTGTACACCGCACGACTTACGTCGCACGTTTATCAGCAAGCTGTTGGAACAAGGGGTGGACTTTAACACCACCCGGCAATTGGCCGGCCATGAGCATTTGCAAACCACGGCCTTGTATGACCGCCGCACAGTGAAAACGCAACGACAAGCCATGGCGAATTTTCGCTTGTAACAAGCTAACAGCACGCTGCTGGTTGGCACAGCCCAACCGCGTTATTAAAAACTGTCACTCAATCAACGATGCCGGTATGCCGCGCCCGATGAGCAGGATGCTGTGCGTTTAAATCACCTCACCGAATTATCTCTGTTATCTGGAGGATTATTTATGCCTGTACTAATTGAACACATCGATGCCATTGCTCGCCAAAAACAACGGGCGGTGTTGTATCTGGAATTTCATCCGCAATCGGACTTCGCAGACTCGTCTGTTTACGACTATGAAGCCGATAACAAACGCCAAGCATTTTTAGACTGGCTGCAACAACACGGCATCGCCTGGCAGCCTAGCGCGCCGATAGCCTCAGGCTGTGGTTTCGGTGCCTATCTCGGCCAGATCTATGTCGATTTGCCGATGGACGATGACGATCCACTGTATCGCCATTTACGTGATCACTTGGAATATCCCGATGGTTCGATGCGCGATCCTAACCAACGATTTTTCTATCTGCCGTTAGACATCGCTATGCGGAATGCTCATCACGACGAGCCGGGATTTTGGGAGAAATGGGCCAAGGATTTTTAGTCACGTTGCAAGTCATGCCTTCGCGTTTTTTCCGACAAGGTTCATACAGAAAACCATCTTGCAAAGATAACAAACTCGGCAATACCGATGCCGTTTTTTCAGATTTTTTTTAACCAAAAAGGACACCAAAAACTAACGATTACTACGCAGTGAAAAATGCGCGCATTTTTTTGCGAAAAAAACACACTGCAAAAAACACCGCAAAAACGCGGGAAAAACCGCGATTTTCAAAACTGTAAATGAGTTGCACCTCAACAAACCGTGGTGCCAATCATGTCCGCAAATACCCATTCACAACTGCCATTTGTGCCGAGATTTATCCGCATTCGCGATGCGCCGTTTTATCTCGGTATGGACAAAAACCGCTTTAACGCAGAGGTCAGACCGGCGCTCACCGAAATCAAAATCGGTACGCAAGGTATTGCCTTTGATCGCATTGAATTAGATGCCTGGGCCGACGATTACGTGCGTCGTGTCGGTACGCCGGGTAACCAAAAACTGGAGAAAGAAACATGGCAAAGAAAATCCCTGGCCTCGTCAAACGGGGCGACTGTTGGCACATCGACAAAGTCATCAAAGGCAAACGCATTTGCGAAAGCACTGGTACAGGCGACCTCGAAGAAGCCCAACGGTACCTCGCCAAAATCATAGATGACCTGCGGCAGGTGTCGGTTTACGGCGCAAGACCCGTACGCACCTTTCGCGACGCGGCCACTAAGTATTTAAACGAAACCGATAAGCGCAGTCTGGCGCGGGATGCGTATTGCCTGAAAAAACTGGAGCCGCATATCGGCGATATGGACATTACCCATGTGCACATGGGGACGTTGCAAGCGTTTATCGAGGCGCGTAAGGCGGACGGGGTTAAAAGCAAAACCATTTCCCGTGAATTGGCGGTGCTACGGCGGATTTTATCCTTGGCGGCCCGCGCCTGGCGTGACGAGCACAATAAACCCTGGATCGATACGGCACCGTTATTAGAGTTACCCGACTGGGAAGACGGTGCGGAACCCTATCCGCTGAACTGGCAGGAGCAAGAACGCTTCTTTGCGCTGCTGCCTGAGCATCTGCGCTGCATGGCGCTGTTCAAAGTTAACACGGGCTTACGGGAACAAGGCGTCTGCTGGTTACGCTGGGACTGGGAAGTCAACGTGCCGGAACTGAATACCTCGATCTTTATTACGCCCGGTAAACGGATTGAGTATGAGGATGGGATTTGGCGAGGCGAAAAGAACAAGGAGGATCAGATCGTGGTGCTGAATCAAGTCGCGCGCTCGGTCATCGCAGCGCAGCGGGGCTTGCACCCGGTTTATGTGTTTCCTTATGAGGGCCGCCGAATCGGTAATATTCATACCACTTCATGGAAAAAGGCTTGGCAGAAAGCCGGATTGCCGGTGGATGGCTCGTACAACAAAGGGCCGCATAACCTGAAGCATACCTTTGGCCGGCGCTTGCGCTCGGCCGGGGTGAGTCTGGAAACCCGGAAAGTATTGTTGCACCATAAGTCAGGCGACATTACCACCCACTATTCGGGTGCGGAAATTCAGGAGTTGATTAACGCCGTCGAACGGGTTTGCGCCTCGGAAGAAGGCATTAGTCTGACGATCCTGAAAAGGAGCTCCGGTAAACCCCGCTAGGGCGGATCATATGAAGATTAGAACTGCAATCCTGATCTGATAGTGACCGAATCGATTAGCACCGCCATACAGTGCTTTCGATGCGGTCAGCCGACCACAACTACTACGTCTTTGCAAACGGCTCAACAGCCGAATTTTATAACCCTAACACGCTAAGGAAATCTCTAATGTTCAACGACCGCTTAATCCAAACCCTACACGATGCCAAGCATCTGGTTATTTTGACCGGCGCCGGGGTGTCCGCTGAATCGGGTATTCCGACGTTTCGCGATGCCATGACCGGACTGTGGGCGCGATACGATCCCCACCAATTAGCCAGTGAGAACGGTTTTCGTGCTGATCCTGCGTTAGTCTGGGGTTGGTATGAATGGCGTCGCGCCAAGGTCATGCAATCGTTACCGAATCCGGCACATCGGGCAATTGCACAGTGTCAGCAACTGGTCCCGAAGCTAACGCTGATTACCCAAAATGTCGATGACTTGCATGAGCGCGCCGGTAGTCAGTCCGTCATCCATCTGCACGGCAGTTTACATACGGCGCATTGCATTGTCTGTGCCACGCCGTTTGCATTGAACGCTACACCAACAAGCCTATCTGAATCAAAGCGGGTTGAACCGCCTCGCTGTCCGGCTTGCGCTGATTACATTCGTCCCGGCGTAGTGTGGTTCGGTGAATCGTTGCCCTTAGACAGTTGGCACGCTGCCGAAGATGCGGCTCAGCATTGCGACGTATTGATGAGCATCGGCACATCGGCGTTGGTTTATCCGGCGGCCAGTTTGCCACTCGTTGCCCTCAATGCCGGTGCCCAGGTGATTCAACTCAATCCGGATAAAACCAATCTGGATGCCAAAGCTCACTTTAATCTACGCGGTAAGGCGGGTGATCTATTGCCCGCACTGCTGCAAGCCGTTTTTCCAAACTAAACCGACGGGGCAAGCAATTGTGAACAACGACGACCAATAATCTTGAACTACGCCAACGACTCGCAGCCTGCAAGGAATAATTGATTATCTGGGACATCAACTTCAGCCCTTCATAAGCAAATTTCGACCCAAACCGGACTCTGACGATTTTGTATAGCATCATATTGAGCTATGATGAATAACCTATTAATGGAACATGGAACATGGATCATTGCAATGATAACGTTAGATGATGCTGAAAGAAAAGCTATTGAGATACAAAATGATGTAATAAAGAATTTTGATAAAATCAAAAGTGAAGAAGATGCAAAGATTCAAATAATCAATAGGATATTGAACGAATGTTTAGATTGGCCATATACTGATTTTAGAGCAGAAAACCACCATGAGAGTGGTTTCTCTGATTACATACTTATAGATAATCAAAAACCGGTTTTACTCATTGAAGCAAAGCGCCTAGGTATTTTTGAAATTAGAACAGCGGAAAAAAACCAAGTTCGTCATCTTAAAATTTCAGGATCAAGCTTGAAAGAGGCAATGAGTGGTATTGATCAAGCGGCAAGCTATTCTCTGGCTAACGGTATTCCAATTACAGTTTTAACAGATGGTATTACATGGATAATATTTAAAACTTTTATTCCTGGAGAAAATTTTAAGACCAAAGAGGCTATTGTATTCCCTAGTTTGGAAGCAGTTATTTCCGATTTTTCACATTTCTTTGATTTGCTATCAAAGCAGCAATTCAAAAAAAGAGTATATAACTCTATTTTTGATCAGATTCACAATAATAGATTATTACTGAAGCAAGTACTCATGGCACCTTTGGAGGAATCTGAAATTAAAATTATTCAAAAATCCGATATTGCTTTTGATTTGGATAGGGTTTTTACGAATTTCTTTTCTAGACTTACAGGTGATGATGATGAAGACTTATTGATCGAGTGTTTTGTTGAAACACGTGAAAGTAGGATAGCTGATTTTTCTCTTGAGAAGATGACAACTAGCGTTCTAGGCAATATTACACCATTAGATAAAAACGTAGATTCTGAACTGATAAATTTAATTACATCAAATATTGAGGTAGAAGACCCACATTATGAAACCGGGCAGACTGTTTTTATTGTAGGTCCTACAGGAGCGGGTAAGACTACATTTCTTGATCGCTTCTTTCGCAAGACCTTGCCTGATGCAGTAAGGCGAAGATGTATAGTTGTGGGTGTAAATTGCTTGGATGCGACTGGGAGAGAAGATACTGCATTAGAATGGCTAACTGAAAGCCTAATTTCAGCTTTGGAGAAAGGGGTTTATGAAGAAGGTTTTCCAAGTTGGAATGATTTATTAGGTCTTTATCACCGGGAGTATAAAAGACGAAGTACGGGTGTAGATGCGGTGCTTTATGAAAAGGACAAAGATCAATTTAAGGTAAAATTTGGAGAGTTTCTTAGTGAAAGAGTTGAAAGTGATCGTGAGGGCTACCTTAAACGCATCCTTTCCGACGCAGTTAACAATAGAAAAATGCTGCCAATTATTGTAGTAGATAACACGGATGAATTTTCAAACGAATATAAACAAAAGTTTTTCCAGTTTTCCCAAGCCCTAAGGAGGCACGCCAATCACTGTCTGTTGATTTTTCCAGTTACAGATAAATCCGCGTGGTCTTTTTCTAAAACAGATATTTATGGAATTTACAAATCTAGATCCTTCTTTT